>DBTN01000043.1:24019-29848 GCA_002307065.1 Akkermansiaceae bacterium UBA1315
ACGATGGCGTCGTCCACCACCAGTCCGACGGCGAGAACGATGGCCAAAATCGTGAGCAAATTCAGGCTGAATCCGAGCGCGAGCATGATCGCCGCGGCACCGATCAGCGAAATCGGCATCGCAATCAAAGGCACCAAAGCCGTGCGAAACGATCCGAGGAAAAGGAACACCGCCAGGCCCACGATCAGCACGGTTTCCACCAGCGTCTTACTGATTTCCTTCAGCGCACTTCGCATGAACGTCGTACCGTCAAACACCAACCGCATCTGAATGTCTTTGGGTAAGGTCGGCCGGATTTCCTCCATTTTGATCTCAAGCGCCTTTGCGATATCAATTTCGTTTGAGCCTACCAATGGCCAGACACCGAGATAGACGGCTTCTTTGTGATCTTCTTTCGCGACGTAGTCCGGTTCCTCCGCGCCAAGTTTCACTTCGGCGACATCACTCAAGCGAACGATTCCTCCCTCACGATTGGCGACGATCAGGTTGGCAAATTCCTCTTCGGATCGCAGATCGGTATTCGCCAGCAAGTTAATCTCCACCAAGTTGCCCTTGGTGCGGCCGACCGCGGCAAGATAGTTGTTTCGACGCAATGCCTCCTGAACATCGCCCGGTGACAAATTAAATGCAGCAAGCCGCTCGGGATCGATCCACACCCGCATCGCAATCTGACGGGCACCTTCCAGAGTGATCCGTTGGACTCCGGGCAAACTGGCAAATTGCGGCTGCAGGGTCCGCGTCAGCCAATCGGTAATGGCAGCCACATCCCGGCGATCCGAAGTCACACTCAGATAAAACGTCGCATAAGGTCGGTCAGCCCGCTGGATTTCCACGACCGGCGGTTCCGCTTCCGGTGGCAACTCGGATCGCACCTGCTGCAATCTCGCTGAAACTTCCGCCAACGCCGCCGTGGTGTCATGATTCAGTTTTAACCGCACCGTCACCGTGCTGGTCCCCGCACGACTGGTGGATTCCACATGATCGACGCCGCCGATTTGTGAAACGACTCTCTCGATCGGCGTGGTTAGAAATCCCCTCACCGTCTCGGCACTCGCGCCGTAATAGACCGTGGTGATGATCACCGAAGAACTCTCCAGCTTGGGATATTGCTGAACAGGCAAAGAACTGACCGCCCGCCAACCGACGAGGACGATCACGAGGTTCACTACGATGGCGAGCACCGGGTGCTTGATAAAAATATCGGTAAAAGAGCGCATGATAAAGAGCGTGTCAGATCGTTTCAGTGAGTCGGCGGATTTCCGGTTTCCTGACCGGCGATGGCGACCAAGACGCCCTCGCGAAGTTTGAACGATCCTGCAGCAGCGACCTTTTCGCCGGCCTCAAGACCGGATTCGATCAACACCTGATCGCCATCCATAATTCCGCTTTTCACCAGACGCTGGCTGCACCGGGCATTTCCGTCCGCATCCTTCGCAATCACAAAAACATGATCTCCCTCCGGACCGCGTCGCAACGCACTGACCGGGATCGCCACCACTTTTCGCGACACGCCCACTGGCACACGAACGCGCACCGACGAACCGGGAACGGAAACCTGCGAAGAACCGGTGACCTTCGCGCGGACAATCGCGTTCCGATTGTTCGGATCGACCCGCGAATCCAAAGCGACGATTTTTGCTGAAACCGGTGGCTGATGGGAGCCGGTGAGAACTTCGACTTCATCCCCCTCCTTGAGGCCTGCGGAAACGGTCTGGGTCACGGTGAAATCCACGTGCACTGCCTCATCGACCCCTTGTAAAGTCGTCAGCAACGTTCCTTCTTCCAGATATTGGCCCGGATGCAGATCCGACAGACCAATCCGCGCACGGAAGGGAGAGCGGATGATCTTACGCGCCATGACCGCCTTGGTGCGCGAAGCCTGAGCTTGTGCAATGTCCCGCTCGGCCTGCGCTCGATCGAGATCCCCCACCGGTGCCGCATCCTGCGTGATCAATCGTTTCATCCGTTTAAGCGTCGCTTCCGCAAGCGCGAGCTGCGCCTCTTGTGCTTGCAGTTCGGCTTCTTCCACCGAGACATCAAGGCCCACAAGAATCGTTCCTTCTTCGACAATTTGCCCGGGGGTAAGATTCGATTTCACCACCGTTCCCGCTAATTCATTTCGCAGCGTCACAGATCGGAGCGCGAGCACCGTGCCAACCGCAGTCACATGGTTCCGATGTTCGATTTCCTCGGCCGTCGCGGCCGTGACCGATTCTGTCGGCTCCGGCTGATTGGCGGCGAGCTCGGCGGATTTTTGCAGGTCCGCACGTTTCCACGCAGCAAGGCCCAATCCGGCAGCGACTAACACTCCGATAAGCGACAACGATAAGGTCCAAGAACTAGCTTTCATATTAAATCTTCAAATCAAAAAACGGTTATAAAGCTTCAAAATCACGTGGCCTGTCCAAGGCCACCGAGACGATCTGATCGAGAGCTCCGCACAACCGATCCAGCTCCTGCTGATCGATGGGCCGCAGACGCATCACCCAGTAAAACCACAGCCCATCGATCGCCGCCATCACGGCTTCCGCCACCCCGTCGGGCAGGCCGTCTCTCTGAATGTAGCCGTAAAGCTCCTCGTAAACCTTCCGCATCGGTTCCACCAAATTGGGATTCTGAGCGAGCGCGGCAAAAATCGCAGCGTAGCTATTTCTCAAACTGTCCGTCCAGGTTCTGACGTCGCGAAAACAATGATGAATGATGCCCCGCACCATGCGCCCCGGACCTTCCGGAGTGTTGTCGTAGGCATTCATAAAACAAGCACGCCACCCGTCGGCACTCCGCTGCACCATGGCTTCGATCAATTGCTCCTTGCTGGAAAAATAATGAAGCAGTCCCCCTTTACTTACCCCCGCTTCAGCAGCGACCGCATCGAATGTCAGCCGTGCCACTCCTTCCCGGACCGCGACACTTTCGGCAGCGTTGAGCAGTAAATCGCGTTGTCCCGTAATGGTTGGAGCCATGGTCGGGCGGGAGTCTGCAAATCGGGTTTTAAATGTCAAACCGTCTGGTTGGTCGGGATGAAAAAACGCTGCAGGCAGGCGCATGCTTTTTCATGACGAACAAACCGGTCGGATCTCGACCCAACCGGTTCTCAACCTCCCAAATAACTCATTTCCGCTTTCGGACGAGCGACGATCCCTCGCTCCTCGGAATAACGATCCACCCGGGATTGCCAAACATTTCGCACCACTTCCTTCAGCGATTCGTCCGAAAAATCGCCTCTCAGGATTCCCCGCAAATCAAACCCATCCGCAGCGAACAAACAGGTGAAAATTTTCCCGTCAGCCGAAAGCCGCAGTCTCTGGCAATCTCGGCAAAAGGGTTGGGTCACCGAACGAATCAATCCCATTTCGTTTCCACCATCCGCATGCCGCCAATAAGCAGCTACTTCTCCCCGATACGCCGGTGCTCGCGGCACCAACGGAAATTCTTCCGCTAACCGGTTCAAAATTTCTTCACCAGAAACGACCTCCGCCATCGCCCAACCATTGGTTTCGCCGACATCCATGTATTCGATATAACGAAGATCGACACCCGAAGACTTTGCCCACCGGGCCAACGGTAAAATTTCTCCGTCGTTCACGCCTCGTTGAATGACCGCGTTGACCTTCACCGGTAAACCGAAAGTTTGCGCCGCTTGGATTCCCGCAAGCACTCTTTCGACCTTGGCACCGGTTCCATTCATTTTGGAAAAAATCAGCGGATCGATCGCATCCAAACTCACCGTTACCCGATTCAATCCCGCCAATGCAAGGGCCTCCGCATGATGCGCCAAAAGTACGCCATTCGTCGTAATTGCGATATCTTTTACCCCGTGGATCGCCGCAATCATCGCCACCAAATCCTCCAAACCCCTTCTCAAAAGCGGCTCGCCCCCGGTCAGCCGAATCTTTTCCACTCCCAGTGGCACCAGCAAACCGACCAAACGGATCACTTCCTCAAACGACAACAAATCATCTTTCGGCAAAAACGCATACCCCGGCCCGAACACTTCGACCGGCATGCAATACCGACAACGAAAATTACACCGGTCCGTCACCGAGATCCGTAAATCCCTCAATCCCCGCCCCATGCGATCCACCGGTAACTCCATGGCCGAAAACTACCCACAGTTTTCGCCGAAAATCAAATTCGGTCGGCGATTCGAACAAGGATCGTCTTCATGTAAGTCGTGCCGCATTTTCATTCATCGGGAGAAACCTTTGCTGACCAACACCTTTCGGCCTCTCGGACCGTAAAAACTTCCGCCTGCTTCGAACCGGTCATCGAAAGACAACGCCGCTGCAAACGATCGGCATCAGCATGTTTTTGAGAAAAATCCGCTCACTCGTCACGTATCCGTTGAGACCCGTGCTCCCGTTTACGTGACTTTCCGTACTTTATCTCTGCTGATTTTTTCCGCGTCTCTCGGGACCGCGGCAGACACGGTCACGTTCGATGACCATGTTTTTCCGATTTTTCAGCAGGCATGTCTGAATTGTCACAATCCTGACAAAACCAAAGGCGGCCTCGACCTTTCGACCTTCGGGGCGACGCTTAAAGGCGGCTCCAGCGGAAAAGTCGTCGAACCTGGAGACACCGGTTCAACGCTCATCCATCTCGTCCTCCAGTCCGCCGAACCGAAAATGCCGCCCGAGGGCGAAAAACTCAGCTCGGCCCAAATCGAGACACTCCAACGTTGGATCGAAGGCGGATTGCTGGAAAACAAATCATCCTCCGCCCGCAAGCCGTCGAAACCCAAATTCGAAACCGCCCTGCGTTCCGGCGCAAATCTGAAACCAGCAGGACCGCCTCCGATGCCTCAAGATCTTCTTCTCGAACCATCGGTGATCACCGCAAAAGCAGCGGCGGTTCACGCGCTTGTGACCTCACCATGGGCACCTTTGCTGGCCGTCACGGGGCAACGGCAGGTTTTGCTGCATCACACGGAGACTTTGGAACTCGTTGGTGTTTTGCCCTTTCCCGAAGGAGAACCGGTGTCGCTCGCCTTTAGCCCGGACGCTCGTTACCTCATCGTGGGTGGCGGAATTCCCGGCAAATCCGGCGTCACGGTGACCTTCGATGTGACCACCGGGGCTCGCCTGCTCAGCGCGGGAAAGGAATTTGACACCGTGCTCGCCGCTGACATCCGACCCGGTTTTGATCTCGTCGCGACCGGAGGACCCTCGAAAGTTCTTAAACTGTGGAATACGGAAACCGGCGAAATGATCCATTCGATCCGGAAACACACCGATTGGATCACCGCCATCGATCTTTCTAACGACGGCGTTTTGCTCGCAAGTGGAGATCGCAATGGCGGAGTGTGGGTCTGGGAAAGCGATACCGCCAACGAATTTCATGCACTCCGAGCCCACTCATCGGCGATCACCGGTTTGTCTTTTCGCTCGGATTCGAATCTCTTGGGCACGGCTTCCGAAGATGGGACCGTGCGTTTCTGGGAAATGAATGGCGGCAAAGAAGTGAAAAAAATCGATGCTCACCCCGGCGGTGTGACCGCATTCGCCTTCGGAACCGATGGATCAGCGATCACTGCCGGCCGGGACCTGAAAGCCAAGCTCTGGAAGCCGGATTTTCGTCTCGCCCGAGACCTCGCCCCGAAGCTGCCCGCATTGCCTACCGCCGTAGCTCTCGATTTCGAAAACAAACGCGCCTTCGTCGCCGATGCGCTGGGAACCATCCGGGTGTTCGAAACTGCGGACGGCAAACCGGTGGGTGAGATTTTCGCCAATCCGCCGTCGATCGAAACACGCCTCCAATCCCTCACCGACCGGCTGAACCACCAGGATCAAAACATCGCCACGGCGGAAGCAAATGCCGACCGGCTTT
>DBTN01000043.1:30107-30803 GCA_002307065.1 Akkermansiaceae bacterium UBA1315
CCGGCTTGCCAAGGCCCTGGAAACCACAAAAGCGGCCGCCGAATCTCTGAAGCCCATCAAACCGAACGAAGAGGCCGGTTTACAAAAAACACAAGCCGTCGCCATCGCCGAAAAGGCGGCCGCCCAAGCCATCGCTCAAGTTGAATTTTTAAAAGCCGAAGGGCCGAAACTAAGGATCGCCGTCCACAAATGGACCGCTGCCTCGATCAACACTGAAGCGATATCCACTCGTGAGCGCGCCGCACGGACCTTTCTTGAAACCGAAGATCTGCTCGATCAATTCGCCAGCTCCACCGCCGCCCTCGCCCCGCAAACTGCGATTCTAAATTCCAAACGCGACCAACAGCAAAAACTTTCTCAAACCTTGGCCCGAGAAGACCTCTCACCCGAAGTTCAAACGGAAATATCGGCCACCCTTGCCGCCCTGGAAACCACGATCGAACGCGAGACTCAAGCGCTTCGCGAGTTGGAAAAAAAGGCCCTCGCCCTTCGTGAATCCATCGACCGTACCGCACCAATCGCCCATCGAACCTTCAACGAAGCGGAGCGACTGAAGCGCGTCTATCAGGAAGCCCGACCATGATTCCGATTTCCTCCGGATTTTTCTCACCGGGTTTTTCTTGAAACCGGTCCGCACCCAGTCCATATCCCTTTCGCAACACAACCCGGAGGGGTGGTAGAGTGGTCGATTGCGCC
>DBTN01000043.1:31060-39648 GCA_002307065.1 Akkermansiaceae bacterium UBA1315
ACGGGGTCGACTCGAAATCGACTTGGGGGCTAATCACTCCCACGTGGGTTCGAATCCCACCCCCTCCGCCATTTGGTCACCGATCGAATGGCTCGCGCTCACCCGTCCCATGCGCTCTTCATCCACAGCCAGAAATGACTTCAACTATGTCGATGCTCCGCGCTCCAGTTCGTGGCTTTTTGGCGGGTTTTGGGTATTGATATTTCTTGCGGCGATTTCCGCATCCGGATCTTGGGTAACCTCCCACACGATGCTTTTCAGCGGCGTCGGGATTCTGATGCTGATTTTCCCGCCCAAAGTCGCAGTACCGAGGTTTTGGTGGATTCTCGCAGGCCTCGTTCTCCTTTTCGCCGCAAGTGCGTTCTTACCGGTTTCTTGGTTCGGCATGCCCGAATGGCGGAAAAATTTGGAAAAGCTTGGACTGGATACCGGCGATCAGGTCGTCATCCAAAGCCGCCAAGCTTTCGAATTTTATGTCGTGTTTGCCATAACACTCCTGACCGGGATGTGGTTGATCGGACACCGCGCGAGTGGTGCCCAACTGCGAATCTTCGCATTGTTGTTTAGCGCGGGCGTCGCGTTTTTCGCCGTTTTCGCCTACATCCGGGAAAATACCAACGCGCTGGGAACCTTCGGATTTTTCCCCAACCGCAACCATACCGGAACCTATTTGGCAATGGGAGCCCTCTGTGGACTCGGCAGTATCCTTCAGGCGATTCGTGATAAAAAATTTCCGCTCGCCGGGATTGGATTCGTTACCACCGCGATCTGCTTCTGGGCGCTGTTCGATTGGTCCATCAGTCGGGCCGGAATCCTTCTCGTTTCCATGGGAACGATCCTTTGGTTCAGTCTGCTGGGTCGGCGGTATCTCGGCAAAAACGGCCTTTGGATCATTGGCTTAATCGCGCTCCTCGCATCAGGGGTGTTCCTCCTCGCAGAAACCCGCGTCAAACAACGAATCACCGAAACCGTCGAAAAAGCGGCGGTGATCGCAGAGACCTCCGAGGTTTATCCCGAAGGCGAAAAAGAAATCTCCATCGCGGATCTCGATCTTCGGATACCGATCGCGATCGACACGTGGGAACTGATCAAAGACTTTCCTCTAACGGGAGTGGGAGCCAGGCAGTTTTCTTACGTATTCCCCCAATATTTCGACCACACGGCTTATGTGAACGAAAAACGCTTTATCCATCCGGAAAGCGATTGGTTATGGCTGGCTGCCGATTCTGGCATTCCGGCGGCTCTCTCCTTTCTCGTTCTGATATTGTGCGCCTTTGTCACCGCTCTCCGGCAGGTCTTGAGAGGTCGGGACAGAGCTCTTCGCGGGGCGTGTCTGGTTTCCGCATTCCTGATTCCGCTCCATGGAATTTTCGATGTCCCCGGTCACCGGATCGAATTGGCTCCCGCCGCCTTCTTTCTTTTCACCTTGTCTCTTTCCTCTTCTGGTGCGGAGACCCGTTGCCGGTTTGCATATCTGTTTCGCGGCATGGGGGCATTGATTTTACTTGCTGGAATCGGAATCGTTTTTCTCAGCCTAAAAGATCTCACCACCCTCAGAGCGCTGGCACCGGAACGGGCTGCGGATCAAGTTATTCACTGGTACGACGAAGACCAGTTGTTGGCGCAAGAGGCGCGCCGAAACCATCAACCGTATTCGCCCCCGCCGGAAGACGACCGGCTGCTTGATGCGTTGCGCCTGTTAGAAATCGTGACTCACGACCTTCCCCTCGATGCTCGCTCGCATTATCTGACCGGAGCGATGGGACTTCATTTCGACGACAAGTTTGAAGAAGTCGACAAGGCATTTGCCATTGAGCTCGCTTTGGATCCGGTTTGGGTGGGGGCTCCTTTGAGGCAGGCGCAAGCGTGGGCCAATCTTGATCGCGAAAAAACGAAGGCTCTTTTGAAAGAAACATCCGCCCGCGCAGAATGGCTTGAACAACGTCATCCTTCGTCGGTTTGGGTCAAAAAAGACACGCTTCTAAGGATGAAAAAGAGCGTGCCCCAACTAAAAGCATTGTGGGACGAGTGATCGATTTCTCCTGAAGCCCGTTAAGCAGTCATTCACACCAGATTCGAACTCTTCACCCCTGTGGCATAAACTCTGCTTTAGATCGCAACGACGTTTTAAAAAACGAATAGCTCTATTCGGAAAGCGTTGACATTCGCATCACAAATGAACTAACACAATGTCGTCTATGAAAACGAATTATTCACGACCAGGCCTTCTAATTGCCGTCGCTCTGATTTCACTAGCGACCGTATCAAGTGTCTTCGCCGGCCGCGGCGGCTCCACTGTTATTGTTAAGAAAGAAATCAAACCTATTGGCAGCAGCCAGTAACCTACCGCTACCTCCATGAGGCAGCTTTCTGGAAAGCTGCCTCATGGAGGTAGTTGAATTGTCACCCAACTACTTATCGCACCCACCCCAATGAAACCTTTCTCTCTCTTTCTGTTTTCCGGAATGCTCGTCAGCCCCCTCTCGGCGGCTGTGTTGTTTGATTTTGAAGAATATGCTAAGGATGAAACTCTGAGCGCCTCCGATTGGACGGTCGACGGCGGTCCTGCAGAGCTTGGTTTTGCATCCGAGTATGAAGTCAGCAGCGTACTCAGCAAAGCGGGCTCCGTTGGCACTTTCTTTGAAGTTCCGACCGGATCCACTTTCTCCGTATCAACGACCACGACCTTTTCTCACGCTTCTGTAGATACCCTCGAATTTCGCCGAATCAGCGTTGATCTTGGTGTCGTTGACAGTTATACTGAACACCCTGACACAACGGATTCTTACGTAGATCGGAATACTTTTGGATTCACGTATTCCGACGCGAGTTCGAATCCTTTGATCACGGTCACGTTGACCCCCCGGGATCAATCAACCGACCCAACCAACGACACGGCGATTTGGGATATCTCCTACAACTTCGGACAAGGTGAGATCACTACCGCTTACTTCTTGGATGAAGATAGCCTATCCACCTTTTCCCTGGTCTTTTTTAACGACTCAATTGGTCTCCTCCTTAACGGTGAATATTTTTTCACCACAGCAACAGGATACGATCCAGACACTATGGAAGAAGGCATTCTCAGCTTCTTCTCAGAGCAGGGAGAAGATGCGGCAGACTGGGGTGACAATTATCTGATGTTCGACAATATCACCTTGGACACCGTGGTGATTCCTGAAGCGTCCACGGCAGCTCTCGCTGGACTTGCCGCTCTCGGCATGCTCCGCCGCCGCCGGGCATAATCAGTCGATCTCTTCTTAAGCCTGCGTCTTCAACGAGACGCAGGCTTTTTTTGGGAGTTGTATTTTCGAGAGGTCAAACAATCGAAAATTACTTATATTTAATCGCTCTGATTCAATCAGTTATCGTATTCTGTGCTTGTGAAATTCCGCATCCTCTGGGTAATCAGCTCTGCAGTGGGCCTTGCTTCGACATTTGGTCAAGAAGCACCATCCGTCACACCCCTCACACCTGCCACTCCGACGGAAAGCACCGCCCCAGATCCCACCGCAGTTGCTCCCGTCGATCCAAGTATCCCAGTGGATCCAAATGCGCCGGCCGCGCCGGTCGTCGGTCCTATCCTTCCGAGCACAGCTCCTACCCCTTTAATTTACCCTAACGCGGTTCCTCCTTCTCCAGATCAAGAGGTAACTCCTCTTTCGCCAGACCTCACTCCGATTCCCCCTGAGCCCATTCCTCTCGATTTACCACCCGACCCATGGATCGATGCCGAGGAGGAAGCGACATCGGTCAATACCACGGAAGGTGACATCTCGAATGAGTCACTCCTCGACCGCGCGGATTTCACCTCCCTCCCAAGTGCCCCCTCCGGATTTTCGGGATTTTCCGGCAGCCCTCAGCTTTTTCGCGGGAACCGTTCATCGTCCAAACCGCTTACCATCGGACTGTCCGGCATAGGCACTTACGACACCAATATTTACGAAAGCTCTGGAGAAATCGGCGCCGGAAACGATAAAGAAGACGACTTTATCTTCTCCGTCGGAACGGATCTTCGGTACCGAACCGGTTACAAAAACTGGCGAATCGAAGGACGGTATCGCCCGAAGTATGAAGCATATTCCAGTCATTCCAACCTGAGTGGCTTCACTCACGCAGCGGATTTGGCCACGGCCTATGAGGGAGGAAAACTCGAAGCGTCGGCTCAAGCCGGATTCGCCATGAACCGCGGATCGAATCGTTACTACGCTGACTTCATCGAGCAAACCCGGTATTTCTATCGACTGTCCGCCAACTACGAAATCAGCCCGAAGACGATCATCTCTTCGCATCTCGATCAATCTTGGACCGAAGTTGAAGAATCCGCCTTTGACGACACCGCCTCTTTTGAGGCGGGTTTGGCTGCCCTTTGGAAATTTAGTCCTCTTACGCAAATCGGACCCGGCATCCGCTACACATTGCGTTCCGGCGATGATCGAGAAGACCGGACCACTGTCGGACCCACGCTAAATATCAACTATAAGCTCACCCAAAAAGTTTCCTTAACTTCTCGCGTCGGACTGGATTTCGTGGAGTACGAGGACAGCGGCTCTGGCGACTCCACAGTCTCCGCCGCCATCGGCCTGACCTATCAAGCCAATGTCCTCTGGGGGATGAAATTTTCCCTTTACCGTGATACTGAAGCGGATCCATCTCGTGCGGGCGCTTACAACGAAATCACTTCCGCTAGGATCGCTTATTTCCGCAATATCCGCCGAGCCTCCGTTGAGCTGGGGCTGGGTTATGAAACAATCACCTACGACGAAAGCACGGTGGTCCTAAATCCTCGTGCGGACCGAGATTTCCTCACCCTAGATGCTTCCATTTCGCACCCGCTCTTTAAAGGAACCAGCGAAGGAACTCTTTTCATCAAATATCGTGACCAGTCCAGCGATGATGCTCGCGAAGACTGGGACGGCCTGCAAATCGGGTGTGGACTGAGCCGACAATTCTAAACTTCATTTACGGCATCACCTACAACGAGTCTTCATAAATCCACCTCAAAATCATCTGGAATTTTTTTCTCAAAAGACTCGTGAAAAGGATCAGATTATGCTAAACCGGCATCACTTAGCCGCCACCCGTTCCAGTCGAATCAGCAACTCCAGCCGATCTTCTGATCGGCGATGATTGCGAAGTATTATTTCCTTCTTATGGTCAAACGAACTCTTTGCGCTTCAGTATCTTTCGTCCTCGCCTCGTGGGCGATGATCGCCTTCGCTTCGGCCCAATCCAAAGATGAAACATATGTTCTTCGCCCCAATGACACGATCATGCTGGCGGTCTATGGCGAACCGGATCTGTCCACATCGGTACAAATTCTCAAAACCGGTCAGGCCTCATTCCCATTGATCGGATCGGTCAAAGTGGGTGGCTTAAGTGTCGCTCAAGCATCCGCCACAATTCGGGATCTCTACGCAAAAGATTACCTGGTGGATCCTAAGCTCACCCTCTCGGTAGGCCAATATTCAACGGACTTTATCGCGGTGATTGGCGCGGTAAAGCAGCCCGGACAAATTCCCATTCCCGTCTCGGGAAATCTTGATCTCGGATCAGCGATTGCAACCGCCGGGGGACTCTCCCCCACTGCCGATGCTTCCTCCATTCAGTTGGTGCGTTCGAATGGTGCAACCTCCACTTATTCGCTCACTTCCATCCAAGGCTCTGCCGGACGGACTTCGTTATCCTCTGGAGATCGAATCATCGTAAACGAAAGCCGTTTTGTCGGACGCTCCGTCACGATTCTTGGAAGAGTTGGGAAACCCGGAGCCGTCATCTTCCCGATTGATGGAAGACTTGATCTAGTTACAGCGATCGCGCTCGCCGGAGGACTCAGCGAATTGGCGAACCCGAAAAAAGTCAGCATCAACCGCCGAGGAACCGTCACCACGGTGGATTTCCGTGAGATTTCTCAACGAGGAGATAAGCCCTTTTTTCTTGAGCCAAATGATATCATCACCGTGGCGGAGAGAATCTTTTAATCCTTCGATCTTTCCTTTTCTCGCACCGAATTTTTCCATACCATGCCTCGCCCCGCAAAATCCCGCCGACAGCCTGTTCATACCGACGACTTTGACGACGATGGATTTGAAGACGATTTTTCAAGAGAGATAGGTCAAGAACGGTTAAAACAACTGCTTTCCGATCTCATCGGCCGTTGGCATTGGATCGCGTTGGGCTTGGTCCTTGGGGTGTTGGGAGGATTCTATTATTTGTCGAAAGCCCCTGAAGTTTACGAGGCAAAATCCATCATATTGGTCAAGGAGCGCACCACCTCTGTGATGACCAAAGAACAGGACGCAGAAATCGACATGAAGTCCAGCGAGGCGCTGAACACGGTGGCTCAACGCATCAGCCGTCCAGAGTTGCTGGAAAAAGTCGCGGCCCGAAAGGATATCCAGGAACTCCCCGGCGTGATCCCTGAAAAAGTCAATTGGTTACCTGAGTGGGCGAACCGGTTGCTAGGCGATCATTCCTCAAAATCTGAAAAAGATATCCTCGCCCAGCGAGAGCCAGAACGGCTTGCCCGCTCAATTTCCGATTGGCTCAGCGTATCCGTTCAACGCAACACTCGTCTTCTTAATGTCTCGATTGCGCACCCGTCCCCCCATGCCGCAAAAGCACTGGCGGATGCGATTGCGGAAGAATACGAAATCGAATCGGTGGCCAGCCGCAGTGAAGGTCGATCATCCTCAGTTGGCATTCTGATCAAAGAATCGGATCAGGCGCGGAACCGCCTTCAAGTCGCACAAAACAGTCTCTCCAACTACCAGCGTGCAATTGCCACCCTCAAAGAACTGGAACTCAAAGAAGCCGCCGCCTTGGAACTGGGACGACGTTACTTGCCAAAACATCCCAAAATGGCATCGGCCACCAGTGAGCTCATCGCCTATCAAGAGCGTTTCCTTTCCGAATTCGAAGCCGCCAGAAATTCTCCAGCAGATAAAGACTACTGGGCGCAAAATGCTGCTGAACTCCAACAGGTCGCTGGCGATCCAGCAGCCAAATTACAAGTCGCCCGTCGCCTCCTACTCTCTCGCAGCACCGTGCTTGAAAGCGAAATCACCAGTCAGAACAATGTATTCAATAGCATCCTGACTCGAATTGAAGAATCCGACATCAACCAACAAGGTGCCGAATCGGAAATGGAACTCAGCAGCGCCGCCCTGCTTCCAAGCGCTCCTTCCTCTCCGAAAAAGCCGTTGGTCCTCGGAGCATCGGCGATTGCCGGACTTGGACTCGGTGGATTCCTCGCGCTGCTTTTGGTTCGGTTGGATAATAAATTCCACACCGTTTCCCAAGCAGAACGCGAAACCGGTCTTCCTACCCTTGCCGCGATTTCCAATATCTCTCCAAAAATCCTCGATCAGATTGCGAGAAAGAAAAAGGTCGATCCCAACAGTCTCTCTCCCGCGCAGAAAAAGTGGGACCAGCGGCTGGTTTTCCGAGAAGGTACTTCCAACTCCACCTTTGCCGAAATGTTCCGAGTGCTTCGCGCTTCGGTTTCTCTCCTTGGTGACGAAAAACAACGCAGGATCACTCTTTTCAGCAGCGCCCTCCCTGGCGAAGGCAAGACTTTCGTCTCTTGCAATTTTGCTTTAGCTGCCGCTCAACAGGGCAAGCGGACCTTACTCATCGACCTCGATCTCCGGAAGCCGTCGGTTCACAAGATGTTTGGTCTTCAACGAGATTCCCATCCCAAGGGTTCGACCGAGGTACTTTCCGGCCAGTCGACTTTTGATGAGGCGATCTTCACTGAAACCGGCGAAGAGCATCTGCATATCATGCTGTCTGGCAAACGCGCCCCAAATCCAGGCGAACTGTTGAGCGCTTCAAAGTTGGCCGAATTCCTGAAAATGGCGACGGACAAATACGATTTGGTGATTTTAGACTCCGCACCTCTTCTTGCAGTTCCCGACACTCGCATCATTGCACCTCTTGCCGATAACTTTTGTTTGGTGACGCGCGCGGAGTATGTTCCCAAAGGCGCTGTCCGCCGTGTGATTTCACTTCTGCAGGCTGACAACAACCTGCCTGTCGGCATCATCTTTAATGGCTTCGAAGAGAAAAAGCGTCTGATTGGTCAAAACTATTCCTACGGAAATTATCAAACCAACCGATATGGCCGGGCTTATCGATATGGCTACGGCGCTTATGGGGCCTACGGTTCAGAGGACGAATAAGTCAATCTGACGATTTCGCCTTCTGGGCGATCGTTGAAAATACATCTCCTGTTTCAGGATCGACATATCTTTGGACGCGGGTGATCCGCGTCTTGGCAACGACTTGCGACCTTGTTTGATGATCGTGCATTTGTCCTATCTGGGAACGATTTATGTTCAAATTTTCTTGAACTTTGGCTTGCGAATTGCAATAAGCCTTTCAGGACCTTTTAAGGTCCTACTCCCCCCAGAAAGCGATCAATCCATCAGTTTGGCCTATCTGGTTTCTTCCTGCGGGAGTTCGACCAAGGGCGGCAGCGTCTTAGAACAATTAAGATAACCACCTACACATTGCACGAGATCTTCAATAGATTCAATTCATCCAACTTTACTGAATTAAGTGAGCAAATCCGTTAAAAACATCTG
>DBTN01000006.1:0-12981 GCA_002307065.1 Akkermansiaceae bacterium UBA1315
TTCGCATCCAGCGCGGCCTGCTGAGCGGTCGAAACCGGCTTGTTGAGGTCGCTGGTGTTATCGACGTTCCCGAGTCCGACCTGGGCTTTGGTGACGGCGTGAGGATTGTTCGTCGCACCGGTGTGGGCGCTCAGTGCATCAGGCAGGGTCGGATCCACCGGACCGGTTGGTCCAGGATCGCCCACGAGACTCGCCAGCCATTCGTCACGCGTGCCTTCGAAGGGCGGCGTGGTCGAGGTGCCACGGCGCGCGAGCTGGTAGGCATCGAGTGCTTCGCTGATTTCGACGATGATTTGATCAGGCATAAAAAAAGAAATTTGGTCATTCGCCGGAATAGACGCGGTAGGGCAGGAGTGCGGTGATCACGTCTTCGAGGAGCTCGGCGGATTTCTGCTGGTTCGCATCGGCTTTCGCTTTGGATGGCCGGAGCGCGATCGCGCCGAAGAGCCCGCGTGCCTCAGCTGTGTGCTGGCATTGCTGGATAAAGGCTTCGAGCACGTCTTCCGGAAGCGGTGTCAAACCGGTTGGGACTTGTGTTCCGTCCCATGGGTCGAGCCAGTACCCGCCGGAATAGGTGACGATCGTTCGATCGTTCGCGGATCCGGGAGACATCGGGAAATCGATCAGCCCGGCTGGCACGTTGAGTTGATAGCCGTTTTCGTAAGGCGTGAGCGTGCCATCCATGCTCCGGATCTGGACGCTTTCGATATCGGTTACCGGTTGATGAGAGAGAACGATCACGAGCGATCGCGAATGAAAGGTTTGCTCTACGTTTTCGGAGTAGGCAAATGACCGGTTGCAATGGCGGTTTATCCGGCCTGCAACGGCCTTTCCCAGCTTCTCCAAAGCTTCGTTCCAATCCATCCGCGCCCGCGCCGCCTCTGGGAGGATGCGCGATTTCAGATAGTCGGTGGTGGTGAAGCCTGCGGAGAGCATGGGAAAGGTTGCGGTAAATGTTAGAGGGTGGACTCGGCCGGTTGAACCGGTTCCTCGACTTCTTCGACCAGATCGCCGAGGGCGTCTGCCCGTTCGCGAGTGGTCGGGAAAACTTCTCCTTTGTTATAGTTCCCGTGATCTTCGCCGATGCGTTGACCCTTGACTTGCACCCAGATTTTTCCGGGCGCCTTTTGAGCAGCGGCTTTGTCGGCAGCGGCTTTGTCGGCAGCGGCTTTGTCGGCAGCGGCTTTGTCGGCAGCGGCTTTGTCGGTGGTGGATGCTTTCGCCATGATGCTTAAAGTTCGATGTTCTGCGTTGGACGTTCGGTGTTCGATGTTCCTGGATATTCCCCGCCCGCTTCTGCCGCCGTCCTGGCGAACGGCGGCAGTCTGCGGACATGGAAGCCCGGAGATCGGTTAGGTTGCTGGCAGGGTCATGACTGCGAGCGCGGAGGCCTTGAGGCCGACTGCGTCTGCGCGGCCGTGGCCACGGAAGGAACGCTCAAGAGTCGTCCAGCGTGCATGGTCGGACTCTTCGATCGCGAATTGCTTTCTCACGGCGACTGCAAAAGCGCGCGGATCACCGAAGGCGGCGACTTTCGCGGACGCCGCGTTGGCGGATGGAGCCGCACCCACAGGAGTGACTGGAAAGCCGAAGATGTTGAGGATTCCACCGGCCGGAGATTCCAGAGCAGTTTGGAAAATCGGACGGCCGTTGTCATCCTTCACGCCCACCGCAGCGGCGATGTTCGTCGGATGCATCCACCAGCGAGCCGGACGGCTGAGCACAACCGCATCGACGGTGGTGAGGCATTTCAGCCAGTCGTCATACTTCGTCGACGCGATGCTCAAGCGTCCAGCGGTAGCCGTGGAAGCGGTGCCGAAGTTAAACAAACCAGTAATCCCTCCGTTCGGACCATCAGCCGTTCCGTTCCCGGAGAACGCTGCATAATCGAGGCGGAAGTTGAGCGCTTCGATAAAGTCATCGATCACATCGGCGACGACATCGATCTCTCCGTCTTCGATGAGCTGGAGAGATACATTGAGCAAGACGGCCATGATCTCGACTTCGAGGCTGGCGGTAGTGCCTGCCTTGGTGGTGTCATCGTTGATCGTGCCGCCTTCCGCGAGAATGAAGTTCGCAACCGGCCGAGTGGTCTTGATCGGAATCTTGTGGTTTTTGGTTCCGACCGGACGGACTCCCAATGTTCCCCACGCACCATAACGCAGGAGCGAATCATAGATGTCTGTGCTCAGTTCGTCGGTGATGTAGGTCGAGCCGGGAGACGTGTCTTCGCCGAGAGCGCGTTTCGCCGCATCTTCTTTGCAGATCGAACGGGCGATCATCGCGAAGACCTGTTTGGCGGTTTCCTTGTCCTTGATCGTGCGCTGTCCGAGCGACAGCGTGTTGCCGCCGTTCGCCATGCGCTGTTCCAGTGTCAGCATGACCTGGAGCTTTTTCATCGCCACATCGAGAGCCTTGAAATCCGAATCGAGGCCGTCGAATTTGTTTTTCGCGTCAGTGACTTCCTGCAGCGCTTTCTTCGTTTCCTTGTCCAGGTTGCCGACGTTCTTCAGGAGTTCCTCTTGTTCGACCTTCATCACTTTCTGATTGCCGAGCACTTTCGCTTGGAAATCCTTTTCTTCCAAAGCGGATCCACCGGATCCCATATCGGCGTCAAACTTGTCCATCAGGAAACCACGGCGGAAACCGAGAATCGGAAGGACGGCGAGCCCTGCGCCAGATGCAGGATCAATATTTCCATTCATGACCAATGCCACGATGAGAACGGCGATGGCCGGCAGAAGCCAGCGGCGGATGATATTATAATTTTTCATATAGATAAGCGTTTTGGATGTGTGTTTTCGAGGTTTTGCGGATCGCCGGTTTTTAGTGTTAGGTGATGTCCGCTAGGCTTCTTAGGAATTGCTTTCTTTCGAATGCGCGCCGCTCTTCTTCCTCACCGCCGGCGCGCTTGCCTGGTGGGTTGGTGTTTTCGTCGTGTTGCTTTTCCTGAGAATGTTTTGACCGGCCGGTGATCCTGCCGATTTCGCGGGCGACCAGGCTCCGTGTGAGCGGGTCGACGTCCGGCCGTTCGAGCGCGGATCCGGCCGCTTTGAGAAATGCCATATCTTCGTCGGCGAAGCCCACTGAGGCGAGGTCGTCGTCTTTGACGAAGCCTTCGTTATAACTCTTGGCGAGAGCATCCGGATTCGCGCCGATGATGCAGGCGCTCAGTTCGATTTGTTCCTGCTCCAGATAGATAAACCGAATCGCTTCGCCTTCTTCCGGTTTGAGTCCGATGGATTTGAGAGCATCGTTCCAGCCCTCGCCACCATTGCGGACCCACCGCGTCGGAATAAATCCCACGGAGACGGCTTTCAGGAATCCGCCTTCGGTCATTTTCCAGCCGAGTTTCGCCAGCGTGTTTTCCTCGACGTTCTTTGCCCAGCGGACGCGCTCGACGAGGCTCTTTCCGACCACTGCGAAAGATTCGACTTTGCCCAAGAGTTTCTCGATCGACCAATAGTTATGGGAATCGACAAACGGCGCGTTTTTCTTGAACCGGGTGAAGCGCCAACCTTTTGCCGAGACGATTTCGGAATAGCTGTCGGTCGTTTCGTTCGATGCGATGTAATCGACGATGCCTTCTTCGGCGGAAATGATTTTCACTTCCGGGTTGATGGTGCGGATCAGTTTTTGAGACATGGGAAGTTCTGTTAGATTGGTTTGTCGCCGAGTTCGCGGCGGAGGCGCATCGAGGCGTTTTCCAGATCGCGCTGTGCAAGGGTGCGGTGAGCGGATTTCGATGGATGATTGGCGAGGTGATCGATCAGCTCTTCGATGCGCTCGATGAAGCTTTCCGTTTCCTCGATCATGATTTTCAGATCGTCGGCCTGTGTCCGTGCGGTCCGCGCAGACATTTCCCGTTCGTGAGCGTCACGCGGATCCCGATCGGGAATGAGCGGGTTTTTCGGGTATGCCGTCGCTGCTGCGATCTTGTTCGCACGTTCGATGTAGAGTCCTTTGATCATGGTTAGTAGGGGATGTCCCCGTCGTCATCGTTTTCTAAGATTTCGTCCTGGTCCGGACCGGTAGCGGCGATTCGCACGCATTTGCAGCCGATGACTTCGGACGCCGGCGCCGCCGGATCGCCCGGGTAGAAAAGTTTCGCGGATCCAAGGTCGAACTGTTCGCCGAGTTCGCGGATCTGTCCGTCTGCGCCTTGGTGGTTGAGGCGGGCGTGATCGGCGAGGCCGGAGTGAACCCACATCGTCCACTGCACACCGGCCGCGCGGAATACCATGTCGCGGGCGGATTCGTAAACGACGGTCGTTTCCGTGATGGCGATCATCTTCGCCCGCTTGGACTCGATGCCTTTGAACTTCGTCTTCACCCGCGCAGCGAGTTCGTCGATCGTGTCGCCGTCCTTGATTCCGGCTTCGAGCTCATCCTTCACTTCGGTCCAGACTTTTTCACCTGCGCCTTTCAACCGGTTTTCCCGCTCACCGAGAACTTGGAGCACTTCGGCCGCAGGCATGGTCAGAGGATCGTCTTTGCCGAGTTCATCGGACCAGAGTTCGAAACCGGCCGCTTCGATCGCGGAGCGGGAAATGCCAAGCAGTCCACGCGTCCAGTTGGTCAACCAACTATTCAGATCGAAGATGAGGGAAAGAGCATCGAGGCTTTTCGCCACGGCTTTTTCTTCCGTGTTGGAAGTTGCGATTTTTCGCAACGTCTCAGCGCGGGCATCCATCAGGTAGCGGGAAATCTTTTGTTCGAATTTCCGTTCCCATGGCTCACGGGCTTTGTGGATTTTCGCCCAAGTGTCGGATGCCGCCTTGGTGGTTTTACGAACCGGTTTCGCTGCCTTGCAAAGGTGTTTCGCCCGCATTGCAAACAGGTCCGCGATTTTATCCTCCGGTGCGTCATCGGCAAGCGGTTCCGGATCGGCCGTGGATCCATCGTCGATGATCTCGGTAAGGTTGAAAGGGATTCTTCCGATCTCATCACCGGGAAAGCGGGGAAGTGCCAGGTCAAAATATTCGCCGGCGGTCCGGGGCGGCATGCCGATGCCAACGGCATCTTTGAAGCTGCCGAAGATTTCGCGGCGAACGGCCTGCATCGTGGAATGCCGAGTCCAGTCGAAGTCGGCGAAGATGGTTTTGCCATCGTTCAGGAACATTGCGGTCACCGCTTCGATCTCGTCGGCGATCATGTTCGCGAGCGGCATGCAGGTTTCCTCGATCAGCTTGAACCGGTCAGAAGCGCTGCCGATGCTATAACTCGCGCTGACATCCGCGAAGGATGGCGGCACACCGAAGGCGACGAAGATTTCATGCCGGTTCTCCAAACGCTGCGCGACATAGGCCGCGTCCACCGCTTGCAAGCCGGGTTCTTTTACATCGATGTCACCGGTTAGGAAAATCGGGCGATAGTCTCCCTGGCGTGCGAGCTCGCGCTTTTGACGAAGGAGCGCGGTGATCTGGTCTTGCTGCTCTTTCGAGGCGACGCCGCTTTTGCCGATGACGATCGGGCCTCGGTCGCCATTGTTCTTGGCGAGGTTTCGGGCAAAGACTCCTTGGGCGTAGTCGGCGTCCGCCGCCATCTTGGCAGCTTCCCATTCGCCGAGTCCGCGGAATTCGTTATAGGGATTCCAGAACTTGATTTGCCGGACTTGATCCGGAATCAGCGTGGATTGCTTGCCGCGTCCGTCCAGGTATTGCCAGCCGATGAGTTCACGATCTGCACTGAGAATCTCGCGCATTTCGCTTGGCCTCGCCAAGATCAGCGGGCTTTTCTTCGCACGGGGCATCAGCCAGGTGTCGTCGAGGATCCAGAAAGATTCGCCGCGCAGTTTCAGCCAGCCCACGGTTGCCGTGAGAAAGGCGCTTTGCGTCATGAGCCCACCTTTGGTTTTCGCAGGCTTCTGCCAGAACTTCGTGAGCTCCGGATTTTCGATCTCCACGTCTCCACCTCGGCGGTCTTCCGTGAAGATGATCGGCACGGCGGAGATTGGACCGGCGACGAATTTGATCGCGGCCGAAACCCAGACGGAATTCGCGTAGGGCCGCGCCAGATCGGCATTATTGTTTCCGGCACCGATGCCGTCGAACATCTTCTCCCAACCGCCGGCGCTTTTGCCGACGATGATCGATCCAGCCGCTTTTACTCGGGAAAAGAAATTCATGGTTCTCCTCCCTCGTTTTCGGTGGATTCGGACCGGTTGTCGGATTTCGCGTCAGATAGCGATTCATCCTTTGATTCGGACCCCGTTGCAAATCGCCGGAAACCCGTTGCAAACCGGCGAGGGGCGGATTTCGCGGGTGATGAGCCGTTGGAACGGTTCACGGCCCCGTCAGAGGGCAAAATTGCGCGGTCGTTTTCAGGACGGTTGATCATCAGCAAAGGCTCCCTCCGTAATTTGTGATTGCCGTCTTGCTGGCATGGAATGCCAGGGCGAGCCCCCAGAACCGGTCCGCGTGCCCGTTTGTCCCGCGATCGGCGGCGAAGCGGATATTTCCGGACGTGGTCACTTCCTTGCGAATGGCACGGATGTCGGACTTGAGTTTGTCATCTTCGAAGGGGATCCGCGTGGTGCGATCTTCGAAAGCGGCACGCACGGGGTAGGCGAGTTCTTCCTTCATTGGCGCGGTGAAGGTCACCCCTTCGATGCGGTATTTCCCAAAGCGCTCCGTTGCCCGCTCGGCGAACTGCATGCCCAGACCGGTGCTGTCGATGCAGACGCGTTTGCAAACTTCGAACCATGGATACAGGACCGCCTCCTGTTGAGAGAAAGTCATGCCTTGCAGGTCGATGCGTTTGCGCACCGGCCGCATGCCCGCCACTTTTTCGACGGCTGTGAAACTCGTAAGATCATGATGACGGCCGATGTCGAGGCCACCGTAGATTTCTTTGGTCGCAGCTTGTTCGAGTGTCAGATCCCAATCCTCGCCTTCGGCATAGGTGCATCCGTCGATCAGTCCCCATTCGATGAAGGCCGAGGCATCATCGGATGGGATGCACATGTATTCCTGGAGAAAGCTCTCTTCGTCCGGAGCTCCCTTGCGGATGAAATTGAAATAATCGGTTTCATCCATTTCCTGCCGCTCGTCATCAGCGGGCAGTTTGGATTGCAGCTTGAAGAGAAAGCCCGCATCCAGCGCGTCTTCGAGAGTGACGCGGTGGAGGCTCCAGCCCTTCGGATTGCCCTTCTCCCGGATCTCGCGGATGAGTTGATTGAAATAGTTGCCGCTGCCCCGGTGCGTGCTGAAAATCTCAAGCTGACCACCCCAGGTAATTCCGGGGTAAGCGATCGCATATAATTTTCGAGGGTCGGGATGCAGGGCGAACTCGTCGAGATCACGATCACCCCGTTTCCCGGCCTGCCCGTCCGGATTAGAAGACATACTGTGAATCCGCAGACCATTGGATAGAGCGAGGACATAAGCTGTGTTTCCTTTGTCATCGATCACCCGCTCGCCGAGATCCTTGGCGGCTTTATCGATCAGTTTGGCGAAGCCTTTGCAGTCTTCGAGAAAGAGCCGCGCTTGGATTTCATCGCGTGAACTCACCCACGCATCGAGACGCGCATCGCGCAGAGACTTCCGGGAAACAAGTCCGTAGCCGCTCGCCCACGTCCAGCCGATCTGGCGGGATTTCTCCGCGATCTTGAGGCGTGACTTATCCTTCACCCACTTCGCCTGATAGGGGAGAAGCAAGGTGTTGCGGACCGGTATGACTTTTGCGCGTCCCATGAAAGTTAAAGCAGGCCTGCGGCTTCCTCGATTTCCGCCAGAGTCTCCGGAGAGATCCCGCCTTTCGATTTCGCCGTGTTGGTGATGGCTTCCAATTTCGCTTTGGCCTGTGCCGCTGCGGCTTCCAGCATCGCGATTTTCCGTTCGTCCAGTCTCACGACTTTTTGCCGTGTGCTCTCCCGGATCAGCGCCACGAAGCCCTTGAGGTTGCCGTCCTCGATGCTCTCCGCTGTGAAGACCATCTGCCCAAGTTTTTGGAGGTGTTCTTCGGAAGCTGTCGGATCTTTCTCCAGTAGGAGCTGTTGCGCTTGTGCCACACGGGAAAGTGTCCGCTCCGTGCGTTTGCGCAGGGAGTAGGAGGAATGCCATTCCGAGAGCGCACCGGTAGAACTGGAGACTTCGAGCTCCTCTAACAGATAGACGAGCACTTGCTCCTGAGAATACGCCGGCGTTTCCAGATCGGTCGGATGCAGAAGCAGCCACATCGTTTCCTGCACCTCTTCGGGCAGGTTCTTGAGCTTGGCGTCGGACCGTGCTTTGCGCGGTTCGGCGTCCCAGGAAGGTTTCTTTTTGGAGGGCATTCACGTCAGAGGGTGGAGTGGAGCACGCGGCCCCGTTCGGTGATCGAGAATTGGACCAGCGTATCATCCATGTCGGATGGCACGCGGACGATGTGCTTATTGCTTTCCAGCCATTGGATATTCGCTTCCCATTCCTCATCCGTGAGCGGCGGGCGTTGCAGCGCGTCCACATGCGTGCGCAGCGTTTCCGCTGGCAGGGCGTAGCCGGACGCAAAGATCAACGCCTGGAGAATGGCGGTGCGGATTTGTTTAGAGCGGAGCGGGTTCACTGGCGGGTGCGGGAAGCTGGGAGTTTCAAGATGTCATCGACGCGGGAGTGAAAACTTCTCGCAACGGAATCGAGCTTATCGAGAATCCGCGTTTCACGTTCGACACCGGCTTCCAGGATGTCGCGGAACTGTTTACCTTGATCGTTTCGCAGCTCTTCGATGTGGCGCTCGGCCGTTGAAATTCGCTTTTCCAGCGCTAGATGCTGATCCCATGTCGGCGGGGTGAACGATTGCTGAATGGAAAGAGTGGGAACCGGTGATTCGATTTGCACCGATCTTTCCTTCCTTCCTTTTTGTACGCCGGAGATGCGAGCGTAGAAGATGCCCAAGGCACCAAGCACGGCGACAAGAAATGTCCCGAGCGCTTTGAGTGAAACGCTGTCGCCAGCATCGGCAAGTAAGGAAGAGAAAATCATTTCTTGGTGTCTTTCATGAATCGTGTTGCAGCGGCGATCAGACATGCGGTACACACATCTCCGGGGATTCCGGTGGTGATCTTTTTCTCCTGGAGAAACCACATGACGTGGCGAAGGGCTTTATCATCCAGCGTGGCGACCGCTTTGAAGATGTCCGGTTGATCGCAGATCCAAGAGTAGGAGCTGCTCCGCTGTCCGATCTCCATCACAGCACGGATCCTTTCTCGATGAATCGTTTCCGCATGGCTGCGGTCGTCATACCGGTGATGACCTGGTAGTGCGGTTGATCGACGATGCTTGTCCAAGAGCCTCCCCATTCGAGGCCGCATTCAGCGGCGTTTTCGCTGATCGCTTTATGAACTTTCGAAGCGCGTATTTGTTGCTCTTTCGTGCCGCCGTCGAGATAGATTTTGCCGAGGAAAATCCCGACATCGAAGGCGATCTTGAAGTTATGATTGCTATATCCTCCGCGTGCTTTGGTAACGATGTTTCCGGGCTTCGTCCGCCCTTGTGCATAGAGCGCGTCCTGTTCGGTAAAGGTGCGATCGCCGCTGATCACGATGACATCGCAGCCGAGGGTCGCCGCCGTTGCTTTTGCCAGGCAGAGGAACTGCCGCGCCATCGGAATCGCTTTTGGATCCAGAGTCGCGAGGTTCGCTTCCGTCCGGTCATCGAAGATGGTGCATTCAGAAACGGTGGCAGGCGCTTCCTTTTCTTCCTGCAAATCCATATTTCTCGCCCGCAGCGCAGCGAGAACATTGGATGCGGTAACCGGTCCGAACTTGCGGTCCACTTTGACCCCAACTTCACGCTGGATGTCTGCGATGAGTGATAACAGGTCGCTCATTTTAGTCCGTTCTGGGAGGTTTGAGCCGGTGTGCCGTCCACTGATGGCAAGGGCGTGCAGTGGCGGGTGATCGCGCCAAGGACTGCCCGGGTCGCTTCATTCCGAGCTCTGGCGATCGGGCAGCTCTCTGGACCGTTATCGAATTTATTCAGAAGTTTCAGCGATCGATTGAGATGCTTGAGTTCTTGATCGTTCGTTGCTTCGAGCGTTTCGAAATAAGGATCCTTTGGATCAGGCCGGTTGCTAGGCTCTGCTGTGCCGATTGATTTGAGCAGCTCCCCTTGGAAAAAGACTTGAACCTCCCGAGCGGTTTGCACCCAAGCATCGCTTTGCGTTTGCTTCGAAGGATCAGCCCGAAAGTCATTCCAGTTAGGAAGTGGATCTCCGTTAAACGCTTGGCCTCCTACATTGGCGCAATACGTTTCGTAAAGCATCTACGCAATGTTTTCCATCGATCGCATAATATTAACTTGAGTGATTAAAGAATCTCGGCGGGAGAGGTCTGTGGCCCGGCTTCAATGGGCGTCACGTCAGCCTCGCTCTCCCTGCCGGAGAATTATTTGGCGGAATCCTCCGGGGTGATTGGCAGGACGGGCTCGACCGGTTCGGTGGGTTCAGGTCGGAAGAAATCGGCGATCTTGTCGATCACGCTGATCGCCGCGTCCGGATCGGTGGAGAGCGATGCAGAGCCGTCCGGGTTAAAGGTGGCAGCGCAGGATGGCAGCGCTCCTAAGCCAAGAAGGAGCGCCGCCACCATGCCTAACAAGGCGGCATTCCCCCCGGAAACCGCCTTGAGTTTTCCGCCAAGGAAAATGAAAAGGCGCATGAGAAGCGCCGCGCCGATGACGGCCAATCCGTCTGCGATGCCGATCGATGCGGTGTCGATCGATGCCACGTCTTCCGGTGCGATCGCACCCTTGGAAGCGAGAAGTCCGCCAAGGCCTGCGAGGGCGGTAAGGGCGGTTCGGAGAGCGGAGTAGATTTGTTCTTTCATGGCGCTTGCAATGACGTTGCCGTCGAGTTGCGTTGACCATGATGCCGTTTATCCGGGTTGGCTTTTCACTCCCGCTAGAGACTCTAAATCCTCTACTTTGCCATTCAGGCCGGGGCGGCCCCCTTGCCGCTACGCTGAAAAGTCAGCGGTGTTGCTGCCGCTGCTTATGCTCCCAGACGCTCACTAAATCAACCTTCCAGTGAGCATTCTTTCCGATCCCAGCTTTATAGCCGCGAATCACCTTCGCTTCTAGCAGATCATAAATCGTGGACCGGTCGCACCCGTCGAGGATCTCGCACGCCTTCTGCACGCTGCCGCGCTTACTCAGCCGCTTGCCTTTCGAGGTCGTGATGAAGTTGTCCTCTGTCCAGGATACGCCCGGCAGGGAGTAAGTCATGGCGGAGCTCATGCGGCAGATCCTACCAAAGAAAAACCCGTCTGGCCGGGAAATTTTCCGGAAACCGGTTGAGACGGAAAAAGCTCTCCCGTTTCCGGAAGAGCTCTAAACCAGAGGCAGAGGGATTGCGGGCAATCTTCGCCGCCGTCTGAAGTTTGTTGAGGAGACTCCTTTTATCAACAGCAGGGCGTTTGTCACGCACCAACGGTTAGGGATGGCGGATCAAATGGACACAATGTCCTTTTGATTATCGTCCTGCCAGCTTTTTAACCTCGTAGATCACCATCTTATGATCATCTCCCCATTTCTTGCGGGCACTCGCTACGGCAGCTTTGCTGTCACGAAGTGAGATACCGGGGATTCCCACACGCTCCCATTCCTCAGCCGTCTGGTAGGCAGCGGTCTGGCCTTCGAAGTTGGAAACTTGCATTGTGAAATCCATCGGCCATCGCCGTTTTGATTCAGCTGCTATCTCGCGCTGGATCTTAAACTGCATCGTTCCATAGGTTTTAGTTTCGTAACCATTCATTGTGATCCACGCCTGAGCCTCCCTTTCGATGACTGAGCTTTGCATGCTCAAATCATTGGGCCATCGCAGTGCAGCTTGCTGACGGATAATTGTCGCGGCTTGCTGTGGAATCTTCGCTAATGGATCGGCGGGTGCGGGTGCGGGAGCCTGAGCATGTGGAATGTATGTTGATGACGGAGTAATTGTCGTCGATGTCTGGACCGCCGATGAAACCGGTTGAGCCGCTTCCTCTTGGCGGCTCTTCAGTTTCTCAAACTCTTGCTGGAGAGCGGTGATCTCCTCATACTGTTTCACAGCGGCTTTTGATGCCGCCAGCGTCTCCTTTGCTTCGGTTTCCATTTGGCTTATCCGACGCTGTAGTGCTTTCGATTCCGTAGATAGCTTTTTGTATTCTGCAATCTTCGAGTTTGCTCTCTGCAACTCGTCATCTTTCACTTTTAACAGATGGCTGGAAACCGCTATCGTTACACAGAAAGCGGTAACGGTAAACCCGCCGCAAAGAATTAATAAAGGGCCGCTGATCTTCATAGTTCGGTTTTCCTCTGAGTATGTTTTCCGGTCCGGTTAATCTGCGCTTTTTCTGGAGTTTGGATTCTTTTTCTAGGCCTTCCGCCTTTCCCTTTTCGGTCGGGCGCTGTGGTCGCCTCTTCGTTTAGATCCGAACCCAAGTCTTTTAATTCCGCGAATACGGCCTGCCTCAAAAATTCGCTACGGCTCAGACGCCCTCGTTTCCGGTCAATCTCATCCAGCAGCTCCGGACCAACCCGGAAGCCTATCAGCTGTTGTCGTTCATTTTCTTTGGACACGCCTGAATTTACCGCTCCCCAAAAAAAAAGTAAAATAAATGTTGAACTCGGTTAAACCCGGTTATACCCATATACCCAAGCAATGAAACACGCGAAATCCAAAAAGGACCCAAAAATCAAGTCCACCTTCCTTGCATTCAAAGCATCCCCTGACTTGGTCGCACGGCTCGATGCTGCCGTAAAAGTTCAAGACACAGACCGATCTAAATTTGTTCGCAACGCCGTACGTCGCGCATTGGAGCGCGCTTCCTAACCCCCGATTCGATCAGCCCTAAACCGATGTCCGAACTGAACGACACAGAAGATGACGCGCTCGCTGAGCTCATTGCTGACCTCTGGGTCGAGTTGGCGCGGCGTCCGGGTGTGCTCCGGCTCGCCGCGCTACAGGCCGCCGCCCTCGTCCCTGAGGCCGGGAAAATTTCGGACCGCACCCTCGCCACCCACCTCG
>DBTN01000006.1:13230-96486 GCA_002307065.1 Akkermansiaceae bacterium UBA1315
GCGGCCCGCCCCCCCGCCCCCCCCCTCGGCCTCTCCCGCCATGAAGTGGAGAAGCTCGGACGCCGCGCCTTGCTGAAAGCTCAATCTCTCATCTCCCACCGCCCATAACTCCGCCAACTCATGCAAGTCCCGAAATCCATCATCAAAGATATCAAAGCCGCTCTCGGCGTCGCCCGTGGCGATGTCGATGCTGTCTGGCTGATAGCCGCCGCCAGCGTCCTTGAGAATAAGGCTCGCGAGATTCGCGTACTCTGCGACGCCGCCGCAAACACTCAATCCAACTCCCCATCATGATCCCGGAACCCGTCTTCATCTTCTTCTCTGGCTTCTTCCTCATGGCCGCCGGTGCGGGGCTTTATCACCTCTACCAAAAACGCGCCGAACGCGAAGCCCGAAACCGCCGGATCGGCCGCGATATCCGCGAAGGTCCACGCCTCTAACATGAAAACCCTCGCCGCCCTCTATATCATCTTCTCTTTCTGATCACTGCTCACGGATCACTTTCCACTTCTCACCTCCATGCCTAAATCATCCACCGCCAAGACCACCTCCCTTGCCAAAGCCAATTCCGGTTTCGCCAATGCGGAAGTCGTCCAGCCATCTTGGGACACTGCCCGCCGCCTTCTTGATGGCATCCGCTTCGCCATCCGCATCAGCCTCGCTGGTCAAGTCTGCCTCGGCCTCGAGCTGCTCCGCCTGAAAAAGGAACTCGGCTTTCTGGGGTCCGGAGGTGACCGCCGATCAAAAGACCACAATGGGCTTTTGAACCAGACTTGGGACCAGTGGTGCAAGTCGGAACTCGGCATCGGAAAAACAACCGCAGACCGGTTTATCCTCACCTATGAAGGCGCGAAGGCGAAGCTCCGCCGCCTCGGTGGTGAAGGGAAGCTGCTCAACCTATTGGAAACTCCGCCGGCGTTGATGGATGATGAAGCGCGGAAGATCCTCACGGAATACGTCTCGAAGATCACGGACGGCGCGAGCCAGAAGGAACTCCTGGAGGAGTTGAAGCTCGTGAAATTTCACGATGCCTCGCAGATCGGCGGAAACACCACCGCCCATAAAAAGCTCAAACCGGAAGAAGCGGCAGGTCAGCTCGCCTTCAAGTTCTTCAAGCCCTTCGTCGATGAGCTGCGCGGCGTCCGCACAGATCCGGACTATGAGCGCTACCTGCACGTCATGGCCCGCTCCCACCCGGAAGAACTGATCGCCATCGAACGCGATCTCGAACTCTCGCTCCAAACCGTCCGCACCGCGACGGCTACCATCAACCGCTAACTACTAAACTCCCCGTAATACCGCCATGGATACCGAACAACAAACCGCCCCGATCTGCGCATGCTGCAAGGCATCGATCGCAGATCAACCCACCGTTTTTGACGACGATCTGCAAGGCCACGTCGGCCAGTGCTGCCACCGTCAACTCCAGATCGCAGCAGGCAGTCTCAGACACGCAGGCATCGGTCCAGTCACCCATAATCCAGAGCACGAAAAGTAACTCCGCCATGGCCACAGAAACCGTCAGCCGAAAGTTCGCAATCAAGATCATGACTCAAAAGCACCATAACTCGAATCCGATGAAGAAAGCAATGGTAGGAGAGATCAACCATGACCGCAGCGCCCCAAACAGCGGACTCATCAATGCCATCTCATCCATGCTGATCGATCAGACAGACGGCTTGGATGTGCTCGGCGCAATTTCCATCGAGATCACCTCGGCTCAGTAAACACCAACTATCTTTTCCCAATGTATAAATTCTCCACAGATAATCTGCCGCCGCTTGATCCTCTCGTGAAGGAAACTCCTCACTATCTCAAAGATTGGGGGCAACCGAGTTGGTCAATTTATGTCATGCATGATGACTCTATTGAAGTTCACGCAGATCGCCCAAGTCATGCGGAAATAGTCGAGGGTGATCTGCATGGATCACTGGGAACACAGATGGTGCTTTCCAGCGCACATCGCCCTTTCGTCAGAAATGCTCTGCATCTTGCCCGCAAACTGTGCACCTGCGATCCGATCAACGGCATTGTGATTCCTCGTCGAATTCTCATCGGCATCAAAGAGATCCGGACCTGCATTCCGATTTACGCAACGTGTCACCTCGATTCTTCGCCTGCGGCAGAGCAGGTGGAAACCCTCTATTAACTGATCACTGCTCACTGATCACTTTCCCATGCACCTCGAAGATTCCAGTCTCTCCGCCCTGCGCTTGATCGATGACTATCCATCGTTCGCACTTGAACCGGATTCGATTGTTTCCGACGTCCTGAAAAAACTCGGCTGGATCGTCCGCATCAGGGAAGCACCTCGCCGGAGTAAGGGCTCGATCGCTGAACAAGCGGCAAAGGCGCTCGGCGTCTCAGTCGGCTCCGTTCACCGCTACTGCAAAGACTTCCGGGAGTCAGGATGGAAAGGCCTCCGAGATGAGCGCACGGCGGGGCTTGGGAATAAAGGTCTGCACCCTCTCTTCAAAAGCTATGTCGCCGGTGTCTTCGATGTTCAGCAGCGCGATGATGATGGCATGGAAGCCTATCGCACCATCATCACCCGCTGGACGAGCTGGCGCGAAACCGGAGATCCACAATTCGCGATCGCCGGTTACGATAGCTGCCCGGTACCGGACCCTAAGACCGGGATTCCCCACGGCTGGAGTTACGACAATTTGCTCCGCCTCCGCCCGAAGAAAGCCCAGCGCTCGATGACAAAGCAGGGACCGAAGGCCGCATCAAATTTCCTTCCTCCCGTCCTCACGACTCGCGTCGGCTCCGCCGTTCTTTCACGTGTGCTGTTCGATGACCAAGACTTGGATAACCTGATAGCAGACGGTCATCTGGCGGTCGCCGGAATTAAGAAAACGCAGAAACCGGTTTCCTTTAACGCTCTGGATTTCTTCACCGCCGCGCATCTCGATCATCACCTCCGGGCGATGTATAAAGACGCTTCGACCGGTAAAGATAAGACTCTCACCGGCGTCGAGTTCGCATGGTTCACGATCAAGGTGCTCCAGTCGTGGGGATATCGCACGGATGACCTCGGAACGGAAATTATCCAAGAGCACGGCACGGCGAAAACATGGATGAACAAGCAGCTCACCTCGCTGGGCGGTCACCATTCATTCGAGGATGCGCTCAAAGCCATCACGGGCGGGAAAGCCTTCGTCAATCGCTCCGGTCGCTTTGATTCACCGATGTTCGCGGAGATGTGCTTTCGCCCATCGGCGACCGGTAACTTTAAATTCAAGACCTGGCTGGAATCCGCCTTCCGTTTGCTCCGGACTTACATGCAGGCCTTGCCCGGTGCTACCGGTTCGCGGGAGCGGGATAATGGTCGTGAGGAAACCTACGGGATCCGCTTGGCCGAAAAGAATCTACTCACCGCGATCGCGGACGCCACGGATCCGCACACACAGGAAAGGCTCCGCTCGCTCATGCGTCACGAGCTTCTGGATTTTCAATCGCTGCACCAGCTCGTATGTGCCGTTTACCGCGCCGTAAACGCACGCACGGAGCATCAGCTCGAAGGCTGGCACCAGTGCGGCTTCACCCTGCCTCTGTGGCGTCCATCGCCTACCTCGAAGCACTGGTTCGCTCAGCACGAGCTGGACTCGATCGAAGATCCGGAGGAACGGCGCTTTCTTCTCAAACGCCTCGCGAAAAATCCGGATGAACTCACCACGGTCGAGAAACTCTCTCCACAATCCGCGCTCGATATCGAGTTGAAGCGGGACCAGAAGGTCATCGCGAAATTGCCGGATGCCTACGTCGGACTGTTGTTGCCGAAGGAATGGGCACTGGAAAAGAAAGTCGGCCGGAATCACACGTTTACCCTTCCGAATCCGCTATGGCCGGACACGGAGGAAACTTATGTTTGCTCATGGGATCACAAGGGCATGCAGGTGACCTTGGATTCGAACAAGAAGCTCCTCGTTTTCCATAACCCGTTTTTCGACGGCCGCGCCCAGGTGCATTCGGCGGACGATGGCTCATACATCACCACGCTTTTCCCGACCGTCCGCGCAGAGCCATTCCGCCAGGACAAAACGTTGGTCCAGCTCAACGTTCGCTCGACAGTAAAGTCCGGTCACGTCGCCCACGTCGCCGCCCGCATGGCGGATGTCGCCGCAGAGCGCGTGCAGGACAGGGAAATCAATCGTCGCCTTCTCAAAGGCCTGCCGGTCACCGACGAGGAACGCTCAGACGCTCGCTCGGAATCCGGCCGGAAAGGCCAAAGAACCGCCGCTGCAAACCGGTTGCAAAACGGTGGTGAGGCGGAGGATTGGGACAACGTGGAAGTCATCCGCGCCAGCCCTATCAGCCCGTCCGCTTTCGATTCATTGGCCGCAGACGATGACGTTCCGGACGCCTTCTAAACGCTCTCCATTCTCACTCCATAAAAGCCAAATACCATGTCATTGATTACCCAATCCTCCGCCACGCTGATTCCAGCACCCACTCGCCACATGGAGCCGACGAATAGTTTCGGCATCTCCACAGAGCGCCTCGAAGCGTGCCTCGCATCGTACAAGGAGGACCAAAGAGAGCCGATCCGCCATTGGTTTTATCTCGGCAAGGAAAAGGGCTGGACACTCAAACAAATGGCGAAGGCGACAAGCCTTTCAACGACCACCCTTTCACGGGTTTTCCGTGGATCATACGGCGCGGACATTTCGTCCGTCCTCGTAACGCTCGAGCGTGCGAAGACGAATTTCGCAGAGGCCGTTGACAATCCGGATTTCATCATGACCTCACTCGCGAAGCGCCTGTTCGCCGCGTTCGATAAAACCCGCGCTCTCGAAAATGTAACGATTATGTGGGGGCCGAAGGGCATCGGAAAAACCGAAGTCGCGATGGAATATGCGCGGCTCAATAATCACGGCAGAACCGGTTACGTTCGCTGCCCCGGAACCGGTTGCACGATCTATCAGTTCGTCCAGCTTTTGGCTCAGGCGCTGAAAATATCATCCGGAAATAACATGATGGTTTTGCGGGAGAAAATCATCACCGCGATGTCCCGTGGCGGCCGCCTTCTTTTGGTCGATGAGCTGCACGAAATTTTCCTCGTCTGCTCGCCGGTTTCGATCATCCGGATCTGCGAATTTCTCCGGGAAATCAAAGACGTTTCCGGCTGCGGATTGGTGCTGATCGGAACGGAAGTTCTGGAGAAGGAATTCTTTCGCGGTGCCTATTACAAAGTGCTTGATCAGCTCGTCGATCGCGGAACGGTTCAGATCCCACTTCCAGCGAAGCCCACGCAAAAGGACATCATCGAATTTCTCGCTCACTTCGGCCTCGATTTGCCGGATCAGCAACGGGACGCGGAGGCGTTCAAAATGCTCAATGACATTCTCCGATCGGAGGGGCTCAGAAAGCTCACGCATCACCTTCGGGACGGCGCGTCATATGCCTCAAAGATCGGCCAGACTTACACCTGGAATCACTTCGTCGCTGGCTTCGATGCCATCCGGAAACTTTCGAAATGATGCCATGTCCGCACTTGAGCCAAAACCCCCTGAATGCCCGCTCCACGACCGGCCAATGATCGCGAAACACACCAAGCCGGATGAGTCATTCGGCGGCCGTGTGGTCACCCGCTTTTTCTGCCCGTTTTGCACCATCACGATCGATCGCCCACGGATCGATGAAGAACTCTAATTTCCCCAAATAAGCCAAGCTATGAAACTATCAGAATTCCTTCGCCTCACCCGTCCCGTAAAAGAGGATGTGGAGATCGTCATGATCCTACCTTCCGGAGAGATCGTGAACACCGTCGTCGTCACGAAAACACAACTGCAAGAGGGCGATCCGGCTCTGGAAAATTACCCGGAGGACAAGATAGTCCTCGGCCTTGGTCCAGCCTGATTTTTTCACCTTAACCGGTTATGAACATGAACCGTCTGGTCACTCTTCCGATTGAGCAATACCTCCGCCAAAACGAAGCGAAAATTCGCACCGCCGGCGGCGAGGCAAATAGCGATCCTTTCGTCCGTTTACACCTCGACGCGGTACTCATGGCCGAGGATCTGGCGGACTCGAATGAGACGCTCGCGCAGTTGCTCGAAACGAGAAACAAGCCGGGCGATCAAGGCCGCGCAGTCGGCTATTACGCCCTCCGCGATCAGGCGAACCAATTGCGCTATCACCACCTCCAAATGATCGCAAACCATGTCCTCTAAAATCAAAGCCATGACCACTCCAAAGAACGAAGAAGTCACCAAGCAAAGCCAGCTCATTCGCACCGTCGAAGCCGCCCTGAAAGTGGCAATTCCAGACGCCGATGAAATCGCTTTTCGCTCCTCACTTTTAGCCTGCGCGACGGCTAAGATTCCCGACCTCGGACCGGGCTTTATCGTCCGCCTCTACGAAGCCGCCTGCGACGTGAAATTTCCAACCGATCACGTCGGAGATTTCCGCAAATCTCTCCAACTCGCCATCGGTAAAAACCTCGATCTCCGCAGATATCGCAAGACCAATCCACCAACCGCACAGAGGGGGAATCAGCCATGAGTGCGCGGAAATCTTACGTGAGAATGCTTCCCGGGATCGTAACTGATGTTCTGCGGGAATTGCACTTTGATCGTGGGATTCCCCTGGAAGAATTGGCCAACGAGATAGGCCTTCGCGAACGCTCTTTGCGATCGATATTTCAGAAGATCGGTTTTTACCGTGGATCTTGGACCGAAGCAGAGATTTATAAACTCCACGCGAAATATCTTGCCGGTTCCTTCGCGTCTGAGCTCGCGAAATCCCGTCATCGATCCTCAGAGGAATTGCTTGCCGCATTCCGGCGTCTGAATCTGGAGATTCTCGACAGAAAGAAACCGGTAATGCCGAGGCGAGTGGACGATGAAGTTGTTCGCTCGATGCATGCTGATTACATGGCTCTTGGACTGTCTTTGTCCGAGTCAGCTCGTCGCTATGGGCGGCATCCTCAAACGGCACGGGAGCTATTCATTTCTCGTGGATTACCTCTCCGAGAAAGCGCCGGCTATCAAGCCTCTCACCGGGAAGACGGAACCTTTGTTGCTTATCCATTAAAGACGCCGGAAGAGATCGAAGCGTTGATCCAAGCTGCTGTTAAAATCGCCGTCCCGGTGGAATTAAAGCTCGAATGGCGCCGTTGGTCGCTTGAACGGCGAGGCGATTTCCTTCGGCGTCTGCGGGCCCGGTTGCCTGATCCAAAGGGAAGACCAGATCTTCCATTCTCGGATAATGTTGAGCCGTTCGATTATGCGTCAGAAAGCGCTTGGGAAATTGTTCGACAGCTCAACGCTGGTCTATCTTCCCGAGATTGGCGGTCTAAAATCGATATTCGTTCCCAAGGCGTTATTTACCGCAATCAACTGTGGTTTTGGTGGGCTCACAGCGGCGGTTATTTCCGGATGGGAGGATGGACAAAGGAAAACGGACGGCCGTCTCTTCACCGTACCATCTGGGAAGAAACCATAGGCCAGCCAATCCCTAACGGCTACGCGGTTTCGATGATAGATGGCAATCCGAACAATCTCGATCCCTCTAACTTTTATCTTCGCTCCCTAAACGAAGTTTGCCGCGAAAATCAGGCCAAATCATTGGTCCGCAAGAGTCGGGAAAAAACCCGAATTCTCCTAGAAAGAAGCCAAAAAACAAGCCAAAGCCATGACCTCATTAAACACCTATCGGAGAGTTGAGTTATTTGATCCGGATGCGATTCGTTCGCTTGTCCGTTCTGGAATAAACAACGGATTGATCAAGCCCCCGCCGATCGCAAAACAGAAGTCTCCATCGATGAACGCAGATGAAATTCGCAGCATTGTGGCGGCGGCTAAAGCAGCCGGAGCGCTTCGTCCCGGCGTGGGCCCGGACTCGCCGGCGGAGGTAATAAAAAACGGACATGAGGCAACAGTTTTTGACTCCGTTGTGACTCAATGGATGCAGGTTGATCCAGGTCTCGCCGCCCATTGGTTACAGAATAATTTCGTAAATCGTCCAATATCGCAAGACACTGTTAATGCTTACGCCCGGGACATGGTTAATGGCGTTTGGATTCCGACACACCAAGGAATCGCCTTTAACGATCGAGACCATTTGATCGATGGCCAACACCGCCTAAGCGCAATCGTGAAAAGTGGTGTGACTGTCGGCGTGATGGTCACTTTCGGGCTATCCTCGAAAATCGAAGGCAGCGAAATGACCACGATGGATGCCGTCGATCGCGGTCGCACTCGGTCGGTCGCCGACCAACTGAAAATCCAGCACGGTTTAAAGGACGGCACTGCGATCGCAGGGATCTGTGCATCCCTCGGCGGTCTATGCTTCAGTGCCCGCACCAAGCGCCTGAGCGTCGGCCAGACGCTCGATATCTATCGCCTTTTCGAAACTTCCATCACTTGGGTGATCGATAATCGTCCGACAGAAAACGGACTTAAAAGCGTGGGGGTTCTCGCCGCGTTCGCGTTTGCCATGGCTGGCTTTGCGCGGAATCGCGGGTCAGATGATCCGGAAGACATCGCGAAACTCTTCCGTTCGCTTGTTACCGGGGACGGACTTTATCAATCCATGCCTCTGGACCATTTGCGAAATTTTCTCCTTTCGGACGATGCAAAATTGTTGAGCCGGGGCACAAATCGCGGCGTCGCGGAGCTGGTTTTACAAGCCCTCTTTCTCCAGATCAGTGACGAACCGGTTGATAAACTCGAACCATCCCAAGACGGACTAAATCACTTTTCTGCACTTCAGGCCGATCGCGTCGCCCACGTTGCCAAAATGTTCGAAATCGACAAAACCGTCCCAAAATCATGACGCCGTCCCAAAACAAAACCTATTGGAGAGTCTGGGGCGAAGTCCGCCGCATGCTGATCGAACTCGGCGAATTTTCCTCGGCTGACGCTGCGGAAGAACGCCACGCGATCCACCTCGAAGCAATCGGCTGCGAGAAATCATCGAAGGATTTCACGAACAAGGATCTGGACGCTGTACTGGACCAATTCGAAAAGCGCCTCGTTTTGCTGCGCGGACCGCTCACAGGCGATCGCGCCACGGAGCAACCGGTGAAACGTCTGATCTGGGCGATCGATCAGCTCGGCCTCGACGCACCATACATCGAGTCGATCTCCCTGGCTCAGTTCAAGACAGCCAACTGGCGCGAGCTTACAGAGCGGCAGCTCTCCCGCTTCCGCATGACTCTCACCGCCCGCGCCCGCGCTAAAAAGCGGGCAACCGGTTCCACGTCCGATCAATCCTGACTCAGATCCGTCGATGCAACGTACCGGAAACCCCATTTCCACCCGCTTGCACGACGGTTTCAATTCCCCCGAATTTTCTCAACTGTCTGCGGTTTCCCTCATTTCCCCCCATTTCCTTCTCAGATGCCACGTTGGCTCCTGATTCCCCGAAACCCCTTATTTCAGGCTATTTCAGCCTCCCTCAGCCAATTTCAGGATTTCACAGATGTTCTGCTTTGGTTCAGAAAAAATTTTGCTTGTCGCTCCAGACACTTTATTTATGTTCCAAAGAACACTGTTCAATCCTATGCAAGTTTCGCTCACCGAACGACAAAAAGAGATTCTCGAATATTTACGTCAATCTCAACGCCACACAGGCATCATGCCGTCGACGCGGGAGATTCAGCACTACTTTGGATTTGCCAGCCAAACGGCCGCCATGAGCCACCTGCGGGCACTTGAGCGAAAAGGAGTCATTCAGCGATTGCCGGGAAAAGCCCGAGCCGTCATTTTCCCGGAGGAGTTGGATCGCGCCGAAATCGCAGATATCCCTATCTTCGGTTCCATCGCTGCCGGCATGTCTCAAGACGCCGAACCGGAGCGCGAAGGCTGCATTTCTATCGATGTCACTTCGCTGGGAATTCCCCGCCACGCTCGGACCTTCGCGCTGAGAGTGCGTGGTGATTCGATGATCGACGCCCACATTTGTGACGGAGACACCGTTATCCTCGAATTCCGGGAACCTCGCAAAGGAGACATCGTCGCCGCCCTTATCGACGGGGAAACCACCCTCAAACGTTACGTGGTGGAAAAAGGAAAACCCTTTCTGCACGCCGAAAATCCGAACTTCCCGGATCTGATCCCCGCACGCGAACTCATTATCCAAGGGGTTCTAGTTGCGCTTTTGCGTCATGCCGCATAGGAATGGTGGCGCTATCTCAAAACACCCTACAACCTCCGGAAAATCATTCGCTTGCGCGGGATCAATAAGATCTCGCAAGGCAGATTTTCCTTTATTTCCCAACGTTTCCATGCGCTCGGCGGAAGTTTATCCGTTTGACTCACTGGCTAAATGGGCTAACCTTGGCGCTTCTTTCCGATGGTGACCCCCCCCCTCACTTTTCTATGTCCGGCCTGTAACACCAAGCTGACAGTTCCTGCCAGTCTTGCTGGAGTCACTGGGCCTTGCCCGACGTGTGGCACGATCATTACCGCCCCCGATGCCTCCGCTCCGGTGGTTCCCGTGCCGACGCCCTTTGCCCCTTTTCCGACGACGGGTAAAATCGAGCCTCCTCCTTCCAAGACGGCCGAAACCCGCAGACCGGAGTCGCCCGGCAGTCCAATCCCCATCGGACCAAGAAACCTTCCCAACCGCTCGGAAAATCCCGAACCGGTTGTGCGGCCTTTTCCCGAAGCCAGAGGTCAGACGAGTTCTTACACCCTTCCCCCTCCAAAAACTCCGAATAAATGGCTCCGCTTTGTGGTCCTCCCGATGTTTTTAGGACTGGCCGTTTTCATGGTGGTAAGTTTGCTGTCTTTCCTGCAGAAAGACCGATCCCCCGCCAACAAACGTGCTAGCGCGACCCCGAACCCGATCCGGGTCATTTTGCCGGAAGACCAGCCCGCGCCCCGCCTTACAGCAAAGTTGGGGAATGCACCCATCCTCACGGAATCCGCAGAGGTCGAAGAAAAACCGGCGGAGGTACCACAAGAACCGAAAACGCCTCCTGCGGAACTCGCAATGAGTGTTCTCGAAAAGTTTTTGGCTGCCGGTTCCTTCGAAGAGCGTCAATCCCTGATCGAGAGCAAAGATTCCGGATCCCAACTGGCGGAAACAATTTTAGGCGCTGCCCTGCCACCGGTCATCCGAATCCGCACGGACATTCAGGAATCGGACAACGTCGAAAACCTCACGGATATTTTCTATAACGTGGACTTTGAAAATAGCGACGGCACTCCAAATTCCCAAACCATATTGGTCCGGATTCGAGGTGAAAACCCTCCCCTTGTCGTCGTCGATCCATTCTTGGACCTGTTCGGGGGTCGCCTCGCCGAGTTCGCCGAAGCTCCTACCGATCAAGTTAAAACATTCCAAGTGATCGTTTCGGCAGGTGCTTTTTGTTATGATGATTACGTTCCTAATCGTGATAAAAAATTGACACTTAAGCTTCTAGCTCGCGACAACACCCGCGAAATCACGAAAGCGTATTTTGGCCGACACTCGAAAATTGGTGAGATGCTACAAGATTCGACCTCTGGATTCCGGTACGGCCAAGCGAGAGCTTCCACGATTACCCTTCGATGGAACACCGAAGAGGACCCGAACAAGCCCTACCTTGAAGCGATCGATCTGAAAAAGCTCAATTGGAACCCTTGATCCGCCCTGCTTCAGACAGAGTTCTCCAGCCGCCGTGCAAGACTTTGACTTCTTCGGCCAAGCCGAGTGCTCGGATTCGGTCTGCGACTTGCCGACTGATCCCGCAACTTTCGTCGCCGCAATAGACAACGACCCGAGGAGTTTCGAGAAGCCGCTCCGCGACGGTCGCCTCAAAAATCGCCAGATCCTCTTTGGGATCGGTATTCCAAAGCAGCGAACCGGGGAGTCCATCCATTTCCCACTCTCGTCGCAGCCTCGCGTCGATCCAAAGCACCGGCTCGGTCACCTGACTGAGGCAAACTTCGTCAGGTTTCAGCCTCGCTGGATCGCAAACCAAAGTTCGGACCGGTGGGCCTTTGATCAAGTAGGTTCCGCCTGCTCCCAGCGCGGAAATCCCAACGACGGCGGTGAGCTGCAAAAAAGAATTCATGGTTTTCCGGCCCGAGGAATGACGGCAAAGACCTGCTGAATCTTGTGTTTTGGGGAATCACTGTCCGTTTCAATTCGGAACACCGCCAGCCCTGGAGTCGTGGTATGATCCGGCGTGATCGACAGTTCATAATGACTGCCTTCTTCGACCGTTTTTAGCTCGTACTTGAAAATTTTCGACGCACTGGAAACCGATAAAATTTTGATCGGCTTCGGACCACTCATTCGGATCTGGATCTTCTGAGTGACCGGCTCCGACTGGTAAGGCCATTTGAGCGTCTTCGGCTCCAAGGTCACCAGAACCGGAATATGAACCCGGACGGTCAATTGCTGGGAGGGTTCGTCGCTTGAATTTCCAGCAAGCCAAAGGCCGATCACCTTATCCACGGTTCCAGAAAAATTCCCAACCTCGAAAACCGCCTGGATTTTGCCAGACTCTCCCGGCTCGAATTTCATCTGGCCACCGGACGTTTTCACCGACATGCAGGCACAGCCGCCATCGATCTTGGTGAGGCTAACCGGTTCAGCCGTCTCATTTTTGAAATCGAATTCCGCCGTAACGGTGGTCGCCTCCACCCCTGCCGAAATTTCCTTCAACGGCTCGGGGAAAGTCAGACCCGCGCCGCAAAGCATTCCCGCCAGTGCGAACCAAAGAACGACGAAAATTTTCATCCGTCATTCATGGCTCGGATCCTCCTTTGCCGCAAGGCCGACGGAGATGATTAAACGTCCTCCCCGCCATTCCGGACCCAACACCAAGAGGGGCCGACCGGTTTCCACCAGAGCATCGGTTTTCAGAATCTTTTTCCGGCTCAGCCACAGCTCCAGATCCAGCCGCATCGAGCCTGCGGTCGGACGGCTGCGAGCCTCGAATCTCACGAGCACTTCGTCCGAAGGTTTCAGCGGCTGTGCCCAGTTTTCGTAACTGCGGAAAAGCGGCTGAAAATCTTCCCCCAGCAACCGATAGTGGTCGAATCGCAGTCGGCCTTCCTGGCGCAAACGCGCTTTGAGCGCGTCACTGACCGGCTTGAAACGATCCCCGGCGACAGACGGATCACCATTGGTCGCATAGATGACCGCAACGCTGATCTTTCCTAGCGTCGCTTTGCCGGGGTCATCCTGAGCAACCGCAAACGCGGGAAGAAATCCGGCGGCAGCCACCATCATCGATAGCCAAACTCTTCGCGTCATCGACGTTCTCCTTGCTGCAACCCGATCGCTTGGTCGGAATTTTCATTTCCCGATGTTGGCACCGAAGCGGTTTCGGAAAAATCCAGCGTACTGGGTATCGCGTTGACCCCTTCCAAAACGATAACCGTCGCAGAGGCGTTGGAACTGGCAAACCATTTAGCATCGACCCCTTGTTCCGGAGTATAAACGACGGGCGCCGTCTGGATTTGCGAAACCGTTTGGGCCACTTGAGACTCAGTGGATTTTGTTTGGGTTCCCACCCAAAACGCGACCGCCATTCCCGCGAATGCCGTCGCCGGAACGAACCAAGACCGCCAAAACGATGTCTTCGCGGGAGCGGGAGCCGGTTTCACCACCGGTTGCTCACGAATCGCTTTTTCGATTCGGCTGTTGAAAAAGTCTGGAAACGGCGGTTCTTCCACAGCGGGCACCGCAGCGCTCATCATGGCCCTCCATTTACGAACTTCCTCGCGCGCGGCGAGTTGCTCGGGCTGAGTCAAAGCCCAAGCCTCAACCGCGACGAGCTCTTCGCCGTGCAGTTCATCATCCAGCCACAAGGCCAGAAGGGATTCATCGGGATTGGTATTCATCTTTTAGCAGCGCTTGGAGTTTTTGTCGGGCGTAAAAAAGGCGGCTCATCACCGTGCCGAGGGTGCTTTCCATCACGTCGGCGATTTCTTTGTAAGAAAGCCCCTGCACGTCTTTTAACACCACGACTTCACGATGTTCCGGAGAAAGTTTGCAAAGGGCGGCTTCGATTTTCTGCCGAAGCTCGCCGTGTGCCATCAAATCGTCCGGTGCCTCACCCATTGCAGGTGCAGTGACCGCGGCGGGATCGATCCGATCGCGTTCGAAAATCTCGTCATTCAGTTCGCCGGCGCTTTCGATTTTTCGCTTCCGCGTCCAATCGTAAACGACGTTGTGGGTAATCCGGTAAAGCCAGGTCGAGAATTTTGCCTTCGCTTCGAACCGCGGAAGCGCGTTCCATGCCTTGATGAAGACCTCTTGTGAAAGGTCCCAGGCATCGGCGTCTTGGTGAATCATGTTGCGGATCATGGCGTATATTCTCCCCCGGTGGCGGGTGACCAAGGCATCGTAGGACCGCATGTCACCGCCTTGGGCGAGCGCGACAAGCCGGAAATCGTCATCCGGATCGGCGTTGGAGGCGTCCGAATCCGCAGTCCCCGGTGGTCCCTGCGTATTCTTCGACGTATTCCCGCTCGGTTTATTCATGATTCGCACAAAAATTTTCCCTTCTTCACCTTCACTTCAGGTTTGGGTCGGGTACAAAGGGAGAATTACCTCGATTGGAGGACGGCGCAATTCTAGAATCGGCGGAAGTCGGGACCACCGATCGGGGGGGAATCGGTGGCTCGTTTCCCAAACCGGTGCTTCTTATTTGAGCGGGTGCGCTTTCAGCAAATCCTCGACCATGTAGAAATTTTGCTGCGCTTCGGTCTCCTTGCGGACTTTCGCGACGGTTTCTGGTTTCACAAAAGGAGCTTCGTTTCCGAAGGAATTCCGCACGTAGCTGATCACGGCAGCGATCTCATCGTCTTTCAAAATTCCGCCGAAACCGGTCATGGGAGGAACGCCTTTCGCAGGGTCGAAATGGGCCCCGGCGACATCGATGGGGCCCCAAAGGCCTTTCAGCACGATTTTGATAAACCGTTCTTCGTCTCCATTGACCCACTCGCTGGAAATGAGCGGAGGGTAAATGTTTGGCAGGCCTTTTCCGTCGGCCTGGTGGCAGGTAATGCAGTGAGCGTCGCGGCTAAAGACCTCTTTGCCTTTGTTGTAAATGGCCTGCTCGTCCGGGCTCAGTTTCCGCTTGGGACCGGCTTCCTTCGGGGATTCAGCGAACGTTTCCTGAACCAGTTTCCCGGATTTTACAAACTCAGCAGCGGCCGGGTTGTTCTCCAGATGAAGTCTGTTGGCTTTTTTGAGGACCTCGATGTCATCGTTGAGCGTCCGATTTAAAATTTCTTCGGTGACTTTTCCCATCCATTTATCAACGGGTTTTTTCAGGGCCTCCAAGACGATGAGGGCACCGTTTTCGTTGTCCATCCACGAACCGGCGACAATCGCTTCGAGACGAACTCTTCCGTGATCGTCGTTCGCCGCTTTCATCAATATTTCAGAGCTGTTCGGGATGTCGCGGAAAGCGAAACGAACCACACTCACCGCCGCCGCCCGAGCTTGGAAGGATTTTGCGTTCAGGCAAAGTTGGAGAATTTCCGGATCGACCTTCCGATGGGCCCAAGTCGCCCAAAGCGCTTCGCAAAGATGATGTTCGTAACGCGGGTCGCTCTTGTCCAAGCCAGTCACCCAGGTTTTCACGGCAGCGACCACCTCATCCGCAGGACGGCCGCGAAGCTCACGCCGGGTGCGGTAACGTGTCCGATATTCCGGCAGTTTGAGATTTTCCAAAAGTTCGGAAATGCTGGCTCCTGCGACTTTCGCCGGTTTGACCAACGGACGCGCGGGATAGGTGACGCGGTAGATCCGTCCGTGAGTGGAGTCCCGGTTCGGGTCACGGGCATTGTGCTGCATGTGCCCGATCAGCGCGTTGTGCCAATCGACAAGAAACAACGAGCCGTCAGGTCCGAATTCCAAATCAACAAGGCGAACGTTCGCATCTGAGCTACTAATCAAATCTCCGACGTGTTTTCCCGAAAAACCCGATTCATCGTCCCAAACTTCGTGCATGCTCGTGCCAAGAAAGCCGATCGAATTATTGAGCAAATAACGGCCCTGGTAGTCATCCGGGAAATGGCGGGAGGAAATGAATCCTGCGCCAGCAGTCGGCCGGGCGCGCTTGGGGGCGAATGGCGCAGTTTTCGAAATCTTCATCCCGTGGGGCATTTTTGCGGAAATCGGAAGAGCCCACCAGTTATTGCCATTTGACGCGTCTGAAATGAATGTCTGATCCCAGTCATCATGACTGATTCCCCACGGATTTTCGTATTCGGTCTGGCTGTAGCGCTCTAAACGGAACGACTTTGGATCAAATCGCCAAATGCCTCCGTCGGAAACGCGTTGAGGACCATAAGGCGTCTCGACTTGAGAATGCAGGAAAATTCCTTCTCCCATATAAAAGGCTCCAGACGCATCCGAATCAAAAGCATGAATCGCGTGATGGCTATCGTGGGTGTCGAAACCATGGAGAATCAATTCTTTCCGGTCCGCCCGGTCGTCGCCATTATCATCGATAAGAATAGCGAGATTGGGCTCCTCAGAAACATAAACCCCCTCAGCCGTCAGTTCGAATCCGAGAGGTAGATAAAGCCCGTCAGCGAAAACCGTTTGTTTGTCGGCGCGACCGTCTCCGTCGGTGTCTTCGAAAATCAATAATTTGTCATTCGGCCGGTCCCCACCTGGACGGTAATGTGGGTAGCTCGGCGTCACCGCCACCCACAAACGGCCCTTGTTATCAAACGACATCTGAACCGGTTTTTTCAGGTCCGGAAATTCTTTTTCCGATGCGAAAACTTCGATTTTAAATCCTTCTGGCAATTTGAAGGTTTCCAACGATTCATCACCTGGGAGGTATTTGATCGGTTTGTTGAAATTCGTCACCACGGGCGGCAACGGATGAGTCTGAGAATCGTTAACCTCCAAGTTGGAGGTTTTTGCTTGGGCGATTTCGTGAATCCGCTGATCGCGCAGCTCGACCATTTCGCGGGTTTTTTTGATCTCATCTGGATAGTTCGCCGGGCCATATGGCTCGTAGCGGCGGCCATAGGCATGGACGCTGTTGAGGATGTAATAATCGTTCGCCCACATCCAATCTTTCTCTAAAACCGCCTTGGTCAAAACCTCCGGATTCGCTTTCGAAACCACCGGAGATTTTCCGAAAACCCCGTCCGCCAGCAATTGGGCGAATTGACGATAGCCCCAATCACTCAGCAAAAATCCGTTGATCGTGAAATCCTTGTTGCCGCCTTGGGCAAGCTTCAGCGTCGGAGTCAGCACATCGACAAATCCGACCTGATGTTTTTCCGCCACGCTTCGCATCGCCTCGGTATAAAGAGCCAGATTTTTGTTTTCTTTCACTCCATCGGGCGTCGCCAATTTGGATGAAAGATCTTCAAAAGCGGTCGGGGAAACCAGCACCAGCCGTGGTGCGGATTGTCCGTTGTATTTTTGCGCCAGCGTATAAACGACAAACGCGTCGATTTCATCCGTGAACAGCTTCAACCCGTCCGGCCCGGCGAAGGATTCGTTGTATCCAAAAAAGGCGATGATCGTATCCGCTTTCGCGCTGGTCAGCCATTCGTCAGGAGTTGGAAAAAATCCCTGTCCCCGATGGATTTTCAAACCGGGATGAAACGCCTCCGCACCGGGAAACGCCCACTGGGATTTTCGCGCGGCATGCGGGCGAAATCCGGCAGTATCGCCCGGTTTGGACATATTCCGCACCACCAAATTTTTCGCCGGGTAACGCAAATGCAGAAGCGTTTCGAAATACGGATAATAATTCATCCGCTCACCTAATCCGTTTCCGATCATCACGACTCGTTCGCCGGATTCCGGTTCCGTCTGGGAAGACGCGGAGACCACCGCAGCGATCAGAGTGCATAAAATCAGGGAAAATCGGGCAATCATAGTTGGGTTTAAATGGGAACGGAATGCGGAGGCCTTTAAAACGCCAAGCGGACCGACAAATTATCAGACAACTTCGAAGAAAAAACCTGAAATGTAAAAACAATCCTTTCGTCGGACCCACAGGCCTTAACCGAAAAGAACACATGCGCCAAGGATTGGCTCAAGGAAGATGGAAATCACGGACTGACCGCGAGCCGCTCCGTGGCAGCGTCACGCTCAAACAGGAATCCGTTTTCCTTGTAAGTCTTCAGGCGGAAATGAGTCGCCGTTGAAATCACGCCATCAAGGCTACTGAGTTTTTCCGAGACAAACCGGGCGACTTCGCGCAAATCTCCACCTTCGACGACGACCATTAGATCGTAGCCACCACTCGCCAAATAACAGGAAACCACCTGATCAAACCGGGCGATGCGCATCGCCAACCGGTCGAATCCACCGCCGCGCTCGGGCGTCACTTTCACTTCGATAAACGCAGAAACCGAGGTGTCGCCCGCATTTTCCGGATCCACGACGGCATGATAACCGAGGATGGTCCCCTGCTCCTCCCAGAGCGCGATACGTTCGGAAACCTGAGCGGCACTCAGTGAAAGCAATTCACCCAACTCCTGATGAGTGAGACGGGCTTTACGACGAAGAAGCTGAAGAAGTGGATCGGAAGACATGGTGAAAGTTTGTTGGTTTCAGTGTTCCGTTTTCTCGGAAGACCGGAACACGACTTGGGCTGAATATTTCCTGAAAACGGGAGACTGGACACTGAAAACTTTTCTAATCGCCCAGGCAGATGCCGACCGCTTTGGCAGCGAGGACAACCTCACCATCCGGTTCCACCAAGCGCAATTTGTTCACCGCTTCTTCGATCGGCACCGAGTCCACGTGATACGCCTGATAACTCACCATCCGTCCAAAAGCGCCTTCTTCTGCGAGTTTCACCGCCATCACTCCGAAGCGCATGCCGAGAATCCGATCGAGCGAAGTCGGAGCTCCGCCGCGCTGAAGGTGGTCGAGCGTACAGGCCCGAGTGTCTTTCCCGGTCAACTTTTCCAACCGCTCCGCAATCCAGTCGCCAATACCGCCGAGCCGGACTTCTCCGCCGCAATTGTCATGAGTGGTTACTAGATCACCTTCTGGAATACTCGCTCCTTCGGCGACAACGACCAATGTGCTGTGATGGCCTTGGGCGTCGCGCTGTTTGATGAAGTCGGCGACCTTTTCGAGACTAAAGGGAATTTCCGGAAGGAGAACCACATTCGCTCCACCGGCGATGCCGCCCCAGAGCGCGATCCAACCGGCATGACGTCCCATGACTTCGAGAACCATCACCCGTTTGTGACTTTCCGCAGTGGTATGCAACCGGTCCAATCCGTCCACGACGGTGGAAACCGCGCTGTCGAAACCAAAGGTCATCGCCGTCGCACTGAGATCGTTGTCGATCGTTTTCGGAACACCGACGATCGGCCATCCCAAACGATAAAGTTGCAGACCCGTCGTCAACGAACCATCGCCGCCAACGATGATCAGCGCCTGGATGTCGAGCTGATCCATGGTTCTTTTCGCTTTTGCGATGATTTCCAAAGGCACCTCGGCGACGTCGCCTTTGCCAATCTTCGCCGCGAAATGGCCTTTGTTCGTCGTGCCTAAAATCGTGCCGCCGAGTTTCAAAATTCCGACGGTGTCTTTTGGCTTGAGCACCTTGTAATCCCCTGGCGGAAGCAAGCCTTCGAAACCATCGCGGAAGCCGATGACTTCCCATCCCAGTTGGTCCGCGGCCCCCACGACACCGTGGATGACTGCGTTCAGTCCGGGGCAATCGCCGCCGCTATTGAGGATTCCGATTCTCATGTTTTGAGTGGGTTGGTGAAAAGTTAAAGAAGGTGAAGCATGCTACCGGCCACAGCGCTAAAGATTTTTGATCATCGGACGCCGGGAACATTCAGAATTTCGCGGCGCGGATCTTTGACCGGCGCACCGGAGGCGAGCCAGGCATCGTAAATCGGCCAGCCTTGCCGAATCAAACCGCGCGCTCGATCAAACCGGTTGGGATGGTTCAACACCACCACGATCAGTCTTCGAGGAGTGGCGCCTTTGCTTCCATCCGGTTTGGTCCGGACGAGGGGGTCACGATCCATGCAAATCGAAACACAAGGCCCGGCGTCATTGGTCGTTCCGGTTTTGAGCCCGAGCACACCGTTTTCGCCAATCATTTCATTCGTGTTTTTGACTTGGAAGGTCCGTGTGCCATTGACGCCAGTCACGGTCACATTGCGGCTTTCTTGGCGGACGATGAAGGTAAAGGCCGCCCGACGCATGGCGGTGATAGAAATGCGGGCCATATCGGCAGCAGTGGAAAGGCCAGGAGGTTTTCGGTTATCCAAGCCGTGCGGATTGACAAACTTGGTCTGGCTGGCACCGGAGAAAGCGGCCAATTTATTCATTTCGCTGACGAAGGTGGCCACAGGATCTCCTTGCTTCCCTCGGCGCGATAAAATTTCCCGGCCGACATGATCCGCCACCGTCAGTGCCGCGAGATTGTCGGAACCCAATAACGCCGAATAAAGGGCGTCGCGCATGCTCAACCGGTCACCGGGCTGAAGATTCATGGGATTCGGCCCGCCAACCAGCGCCGCAGTTTGCGGCACGGTGATCAACAAGGTCCCGAGATCCGAACCGGTCGCCGTCGCCCAATCGATCGCTACGGTGGCCGTCGCGATCTTTGTCAAACTGGCGACAGGTCGTTTCACCGAGGCATTGGAAGCGATGAGAATTTTCCCGGAATGCGCCTCGACGACCATGATGCTTTCCGGCGACTGCGCGGAGAGCAAAGCCGGTAATAGGAACGTTAAAAAGCTGAGGATACGGAGAATCATGCGGTGAGTCTTAGGGGGACGGGCCGACTTTATCCGCGAGAGATTCCAACTCAATAGCAAAGGCGGAGAATGTCACCGGTTGCCGGATGATCGGGAATCGCTTAAAAGGAAAGGGTGTGGGAAACATTACAAGGTGAGGGAGTTTTACAGGGCATCGGAACCGGTGCGGCGTGGTTTGTGACGATCTGCCTGTTGATCGCGGGCCTGGTCGGGTGCGTTCTGCCAATTTTACCGGGACATTTGATCATCCTCATCGGCGCGATCGCGTACCGATTGATGCTGGGCCCTGCGAATTCGGGGATGGCGTGGTGGTCGTTCGCAGTCCTGATTTTCCTGATGGCCGCCTCGCAAGCGTTCGAATTTTTCAGTGGAGCGGCGGGTTCCAAATGGTTTGGCGGCACGCGTTGGGGCGCGATCGGTGCGTTTGTTGGGAGCATCCTCGGTTTATTTTTCCTCCCGTTCGGACTGCTACTCGGCCCCTTGATCGGAGCGATCGCCGGGGAACTGATGTTCGCGAAAGGGAAAACCAAGACCGCAGTCACCTCCGGCGTCGGATCGGTCGTCGGCACCCTCGCCGGGATGGGCGTGAAGATCGTGGTGGGCGTAATCATGATCGGCTGGATGATGGTCGATATTTTCCTGATTCACTGAGATTCACGCTTTTGCTTGGAATCGGATGAAAACCGGTTCAGTTTCTCCCCGCCGCTCCCCGGACGGTCGCAGTCGCATGCAAATGCGGGTGAGGAAAGTCCGGACACCTCAGGGCAACGCGCCTTGTGAAAGCAAGGGACGGTCTTCGCAAGAAGGCCGGACGGAAAGTGCAGCAGAAAACATACCGCCGATGGCCCGCAAGGGATCAGGTAAGGTTGAAATGGTGGGGTAAGAGCCCACCGCGCCAAGGGTAACCGCGGTGGCAATGAAAACCCCGCGTGGTGCAAGACAAAACAGGGGAAGGGCTGCCCGTCCGTTCATCTCCGGGTATTAGTCGCACTCTGCGAAAGCAGGGCGCTTCACTCCGGTGAAGTGAGAGAAATGGCCGTACAACTCCGCAGAGAAGCGGGGTGGACAAAATCCGGCTTACAGGGGAGCGGCACTCCCCCTGCCTTTTCGCGGACGTCAGTGGGTCGGCAGCTCGACGAGCTTGGAATACTGATAGGAGTTCTTCGCCAAGAATTCCTGTTTGGCGTCCTCGGTCCCAAATGTCCGGTTCCGCATCTGGTCGATCCCGAAATCGGTGATCACCGAGAGGGAAATTTCCAAGGCGGTCAGGCGACCACTTTTAATCTGATCCACCGTTACCGCCGTACTCGGACTGCTCGGAACCACCAGACCACTGCCTGTGATGCTGAAATCATTCACCCCATTGCTGCTGGCGTCACCCAAGACAATGGGAACCAGAATCGATTGTGCAGCGGTGGACCCGCTCGCCGGGATCGTGACCATGACGTGAAAGGTGAGCGTATATTGATAAACGTTTTCGCAAAGGAAGTTCGCCACATCGGCCTGTTGGGCAGAAAACGTGTTAAACGCGGATTCCAGATCGGTCTTCCCGAGCAAACTGGTGAAAGCGTCATCTGGATCCACCAACAGGCGATACATCACAAAGGTTCGCAGGAAATTCGCACTCGTTCCGGCTCCTTGAATGGGATCCTGATATTTCAATGCGTAGGAAACACAGGAGACATCACCCTTGGAAGTGTCCGCAGTCACATCTCCCTCATACCGATCCGTCGGCGCGCTGAAGAAGATCAGTTGGGAAGCGTTGGAACTCGTCATCGTATCGGTCCCCAAGGTGGCGAGATTCGGATCGTATTTCGCCATCAGCCATTCGAACTGGTTGCCACGACGGGTGACGAGCGCCTCAAAATCGTGAGCCATGCTATCTACCATGGTTTTTGCCTGACGGGCGGCGCGGACTTCCGAGCGGCTGCGAGTCCAGGTGTCGAGGGCGATCGAGGTGATGGAAACCAGCACCGCGACAATGATGGTGGTCACGGCCATCGCGACCATGAGCTCAATCAGCGTAAAACCACGCTTGAGGGGAGATTTGGTGAAATTTTTCATGGGTTTTTCCAGGTGGAATTAGCGGCGGACGGCCAAGTTGCGAGTGAAGACCGGGTTGGTGGAATCAAAACGCTGTTGAAACCCGGAACCTTGAAGATAGGCGGCGGATTTCGCGGGAACGCTGTGAAATTCAGCGGTAAAGGCGATCACGGCTTCGTTGTAAGCATCCGCATCAGCGGCTGTGACCGTACCGGTCGCCGAGGCCGTTGCAGACGTCTTGATTTCTCCGGCATCTCCTAGGGTCATCTGATTTTTCACCATGACGAGTTGCCTGCATTTCACGAAGAAAATCGCTCCCTCCACGGCTTTCAGATCCTCTAAGAACAGCGCATCGTCGATGCGGCGAACCATGGGCTGCACAACATAATCTTTGCCCGGAATTCCTTCGAGATTTTCGAAAGGTGCGTAAGTTCCATCCGCGCGCAAATCACTGACGTCACCTCGGTATTGATAGACAAAGGTCGCATTCGAAAGAGTGTACGAGTCTTTGATCCACTCGAACGCCTTCTCGAAACCGGTATCCACATCAGGGAGCTGATCTGAACGCACGGTGACGAGTTCACGCTCAAAGGCCGAGGTCAGACGATCCGCCTCCTGAACATTGATCGAACGACGGATTCCAGCAGCAGCGGGCGCAAAAACCGCCATGAAACCGGTGAGTAGAACGGCGAGAACGCCGATGGCTATCACGGTCTCAAGGAGCGTGAATCCAGATTTTCGGGGGAATGATTGGGTTTTCATAACAATTAGAATTCAGTCAGGGAAGTGGGAATGTCGATCTGCTCAGGGCTGCGAAACACCGAAGTCCGGCCGTTTCTCCAGATCACAAATCCGCCAAAATCGCGCTTCGCCGCACTCGTGACACGGGGTTTTTCCGCACCCGGAGGTCTCGCACCGGTGCCTACGACAAAGCTCGCTCCCGGAGTGGTGCAGATACCTTCCGAGTTAAATTCGTAAGCAATGTAATCCCCCGCGAAATCCGACTTCACCGTATCCGACTGGCTCAGCGTCATGCGCATCGTTTGGGTATCACCCGCACCACTTGCATGGTCCTCACGGCTGAGATCCTGACTGTAATAAACCTGATCGGGTAAAACGGTGCCGCGATTGGCAATGACCCAATCACCCTCAATCGGGTCACCCGTCGCGGCATCTTGATTTTCGTAAGCAACGATAACACGCCGGAGGTAAACTTCCGGCCGCTTTGGATCGTTCACGTCCACCAGCACCAGCGCTCGAGTTTTTTTGCTGATGGCGATCGTACGGGCCTCGTCAAAAATCGCTTCCGCATTTGCCACCGCGGTAGGCACGCCTTTACCGGCGCTGATATTGCCGATACCGATCGCTCCGATCGTCATCAGAATGGAAATGATCGCAATGACCGTGAGCAATTCCACCAAGGAAAAGCCGGGAGAGCGCGATGGAACACGCCGGATTGAGTGATTGAAGTCCATGGGTTTAGGATTGAGTTTGATAAAATATTCGTCAAACTCCATCCGGACGCAAGCGCCAATGTCAATACATCGCAATTACTTCGATGTCTTGTTTTCGGGATAACGCCCCGCTCTTGGACCGCTGATCCACTTCCACGCAGGACGGACCATGTCTCTCACATCGCGACGCGACGCGACCCAGCCGAGCTTTTCCTTTGCGAGCGATGGATCGGCAATCAATCGAGCCGGATCCCCTTCCCGCCGTGGCCCGTACTTCACGGGAACGGTCTTCCCCGATACTTCCTCGACCGCGGAAATGATTTCCTTCACGGAAACCCCAATACCGGTTCCAAGATTGCATTTCAACGACTCCCCACCCGCCGTCAGATGATCGAGCGCGCGCGCATGGGCGTCCGCCAGATCTTCGACGTGGATGTAATCGCGAATCCCGGTTCCGTCCGGCGTGTCATAATCCGTTCCAAAAACTTCGACAAATTCGATCTCTCCCGTAACCGCCATCATCACTCGCGGAATCAGGTGCGTTTCCGGGCGATGATCTTCGCCGATGAGGCCATCGGTCGAACAGCCGCTCGCATTGAAATAACGGAGACACGCGCTTTTCAAACCCCACGCGCGATCGCAATCGGTCAAAATCCACTCCACCATCAGCTTGCTGCGACCATAGGAATTGATCGGATCTTGGGCGTTCGACTCGGTGATCGGCAATCGATCAGGCGTCCCATAAGTGGCACAGGTGGAAGAAAAAACGAAAACTTTGCAGCCGAACTCCTCCATCACTTGAAGCAGCGCGATCGGCTCAGCGGTGTTGTTTTGATAATATTTCAGAGGATTCGTCACCGACTCGCCCACGTAAGCAAACGCTGCAAAGTGAACGACGGCGGTAAATTGGTGCTTTTGGAAAAGCCCGCGCACCAGATCCCGATCGCCCACCTCGCCAACGACCAACTCCACCGAGGGATCGAGAATCGCTTCTTCGTGCCCGTATACCAAGCTGTCCAGCACGACAATTTTCCTCCCCTGTGATGCGAGCAAACGAACCGTATGGGAACCGATATAGCCGGCACCACCGGTCACAAGAATGGAATCTGACATATATTAAAAAATGATTTCATAGGAAGGAAACCGGGAGTCCCTCGCCATGTCAATCCAGCGGGCCAGAAACGCTCAGAAAATTCACGATAAGTGTTCGAATAGTTTCTTCCTTGGGCGAGTCTTATGGCCATGAAGAAATCTTTCCGCGTCCTGGCAAGCACCGCCATCGGACTTGCAATCGCGACTTTAAGCTCCTGCGCGTATGACCCTTATTATTCGTCCTCCGCTGGCGTTTCTTACAGCTCGGGCAGCGGAGGGCTCGGCTATGGAGACGGTTATGGATATGGGAACAGTTCGTTTTCCACCTCGATATTCGTGAGCACGGGAGATCCACGTTGGGGCTACGATCCCTACACTTACAGCTATTACGACTACACCCGGCGGGCCTACTACGATCCGTATCTCTACGGCTATTACCCCGTCGGTTTCCGTCCTTACCGGGTCTATGGAGTACCCCATCCCCATGGCTGGAGACCAGGCCGCGGTTATTGCCCGCCGCCGAGCCGCATCCGCTCGACCACTCTTTCCGGTTATCGCAATCGTGAAAGCCTGTATCGTAACACCAATTACTCTTGGGCACGCAGCGCCCGCCAAGATCAGAGCCGAGGCCCATCCAGTTCGGGATTTCGCCCACAAACCGGTCGCGATGGACGATATGATGGCCGCAACTCCGACAACAACCGGTTCGAAAACAGAGGACGAGATTCGAACGACCGGTTCCAAAATCGGAGCAGCGATTTCCGCCCTCAAACCACCCGGCCGACGGGAAACACCCGCATCGACTCAAACGACCGGTTCTCCGGCCAGCGCGAGGGAAGATATGACGGAGGACGTCGCGAAGATTCCCAACGACGCGGTTTCCAGAATTCGAATCAGCGGCCAGACCGCCGCCCGTCGTCGCCCTCCGGCTTCAACAATCCAGTCGCCACTAGCGAACGCGGAGGAAGCACGCCAACCGCCCAGATCCGCCCGCAGCAACGTTCTGCCGCGACCCGCGGCGAGGCCGCTTCGCCAAACCGGGGTCGGAACGAAGGCCGCCAACCCTCAAATTCGGGTGGTCGCCGCGAGGCGCGAGGCCGCACTCAAGATTGATCAATCCTTTCCCTCAATCGCTTCCCGCCGGGCTCGCTCCCGCTGGAGGCGATCGAGAGTGATTCGGGGACGCAGCATCCATTTCCCACAGAAATACCCCGCCAAGCCACCTCCAAAGTGGCAAGCGTGAGCGATGGAAAACCAAGCCCCCAATCCCCATCCATCGAGACGTTTCCCGATTTCGGAAAAACCAGGAAGGCCCAAATTCGGATCCACGAGCGCCAGCACCAGTTCGGCAAGCAACACGCCCATGCCTAAACTTTGCGCCGAAACTGGTAACGGCCACATCCGTGACTGTGGCGATACCGTTGCGATGAAAAGCAAAAGGCTCGCACACCCGCCCGACCAGCCCACCAAAATCCGGACATCCGCTCCATTCGGAGCCATGAGTAGGTGAAAAATCCCTCCGCCCAAAATCCCGGCGATCATGATTTTCACCACCGCACCTCGTCCCACCACGTATTCAATCGTCGAGCCTAGCAACAAGACAAACAGCGCATTGGTCGTCGCATGAACCATGCCTCCGTGAAGCAGGCCGTAGCTCAGCAACTGCCAGATCTTTCCCGAAAACACGCCAGATCGGGTTAGCCCGAATTCTTCGTAAAAACGGAAAAACCGGTCAAATCCGCCGCGCTCATTCACGAATGCCTGAATCGAAAGAATCAGCAGCGCGACCACCCAAACGGCCCTCGCCTTCAGCAGTTTCTCCGCTCGAAATCGCAGTGCTGGGAGATACACACCTGCCAATCGCATGGGGCCGTGTATCTAAAATCGAATCATTTGACAACCCGAGCGCGCGGCTCACGTCTCACCACGTCAGGAGCGCCCGCACTGGTCACGAATGGCCCACCCTCTAACGGCGCGACGCCGGTAAACGCGACGTCCGGCATATCCGTCGGCCGACCGGCCAATGGAAAATCCTTTCTCAATGGGAAAAACGGAAATCCCTCCCACATTAAGATCCGCTTGAGATTCGGGTGACCGGTAAACGGAATCCCCATCATATCCCAAACTTCCCGTTCGTGCCAATCCGCGCCTGCCCACAGATCCACCGCAGACGGAACGGATTCCTCTTCACTGACCTTCGCCTTGATCCGCAAATGCCGGGAATCATCAAGCGTGGCGATTTCATAAACCATCTCAAACCGCGGATCGTCTCCAAAATGATCGAGACTGGAAATATCCAGAATCATCTCGTAGCCCAAGTCGTTCCGGCATTTCGCCAAAACGTCGTGTAACCCATCAAGCGTCACATGCACGGTCTGTTCACCGCGGAACTCGACCGTTTCCAAAACTTTCTCCCCAAAAGCTTCGCGGAGTTTTAATGAATCTTCTGCAGCGGACATTTTCGGAAAATTAAAAATTTCAGGACATTTCCTCGATCATCGACCGCTTCTGATCTTCCATCGCGGATTCCCCTTCAATCTTCCGCTGAAGTTTCATCATCCCTTCGATCAAGGCCTCCGGACGCGGAGGACAGCCAGAAATGTAAACGTCAACGGGTATCAAACGATCAATTCCCTGAAGCACCGCGTAACTGCGATACATGCCACCACTCGATGCGCACGCGCCCATCGCGATGCACCATTTCGGCTCTGGCATTTGATCCCACACCCGTTTGACGGCGAGTGCCATTTTGTAAGTCACGGTTCCGGCGACAATCATCACATCGCTCTGACGAGGCGAAAAGCGCATCACCTCCATACCAAAACGGGAAATATCAAACCGGCTCGAAGCAGTCGCCATCAGCTCAATCGCACAGCACGCCAGACCCATCGGCATCGGCCACAGCGAGTTCTTCCGCATCCAGTTCATCGCAGCATCGACTCGGGTGAAGATCACATTGCCCTCGATCTTCGAGTCGTAGGCAGTGTGGGCGATCAATGGGGAGGGTGCGGCCATAAAACTTTTTGGTTGCTGAAAACACTCTGCGCTTCTGAACCGGTCTCCTCAAGAGGATTGTGAAAATTTTCACAAGCGGCAAACCGCCGTCGGCACCGCGCCGATCTTCTTGAAGTCCCGCTCCCGACGTGCGAAAACCCGGCCTCTCCGCTTGTAACGTGAAATCTTTCCGCACTCGTTTCGCCCCCAGCCCGACAGGACGGCTGCATCTGGGACATGCTTTAGCTGCGAAAGTCGCCCACGATCTGGCTCGAAAAAATGGCGGCGAATTTCTCCTCCGGCACGAAGACATCGACGGCAGCCGGATCCGCGAAGCCTATTACGCGGGCATCGAAGAGGATTTACGCTGGCTGGGAATCGATTGGGACGAAGAACCGCTCCGCCAAACCGATCGACTCCCCGCCTACGCTCAAGCGCTGAAATCCCTCCAAGACCAAGGTTTCGTTTATCCGTGTTTTTGCACCCGCCGCGACATCCAGAATGAAATCGCAACCATGGCGTCCGCTCCGCAAGGACCGGAAGGCCCGCTTTATCCTGGCACCTGCCGGGCGATTGATCCGCTCGAAGCTCAACGAAAAATCCAGGCTGGCCAACCGCACGCATGGCGATTGACCGCAAACCAGGCGGCAAAACAATCCGGTCCATTGACCTTTACCGACCTGCGTTTTGGAAAGATCCAAGTCGATCCCCTTCTTCTGGGAGACGTTGTGCTCGCCCGCAAGGACATCGGATCGGCCTATCACCTCGCGGTTGTCGTGGACGATGCCTTTCAGAAAATCACCCACGTCACCCGCGGTGAAGATCTTCTTCCGTCGACCCACGTCCACCGAATCCTGCAATCCATCCTCAAGCTTCCAGAACCTCAATACCTGCATCACCAGCTGGTTCTCGATGAAACCGGTAAACGCCTCGCAAAAAGAAACGACGCGCTTTCCCTCGCCACGCTCCGGGAAAACGGTGCAACGCCCGAATCGATCCTTCAGAAAATTCAGCTCAGCAGCGCAATCTGAGCGAGCACTTCTTCCACCACCGCTTCCATGGTTTGATCGATCGAAATCGTGATCACGTCCGATTCCGTCGCCAATGGTTCTTCCAACGCGGCAAACTGGGTCATCAGCATTTCAGACTTAAAAAAATGACCTTTTCGCGCAAGCATCCGCGCTTCGATCAGCGGAAAATCGCCCTGCAGATAGATAAAATAGAGATCCGAATTTCCCTCTCGCAGCCGGTCGCGATAACGCCGCTTAAGCGCGGAGCAAACCAAAAACGAGGATTCATTCGTCCGCTGCATCGCGAAAATCGCATCGTTCAATGCCGTCAACCAGGGTCCACGATCGTCATCATTCAACGATTGGCCCGCTGACATTTTTTCAATATTCGCCCGTGGATGAAGGTAGTCCCCATCGAGAAATGCTGCGCCTAAACGACGCGCGACTTCAGCCGCGATCACGGATTTCCCACTGCCCGAAACGCCCATCACCACAAAAACCCGCCGCTTGTTTACCACCGAGTTGATCATTCAAAATCGAACCGTTTCTGACGGCGAGGTTGCAATCGAAAACGACCGCCATTTTTGTTCCGAATCGGGTCAAAAACGGAATCCATGCCTACCGATTTAATCTCGCAAACTTGCGCCATCAACTCGCCCAGCCGGCCCTTCGGAAATCCTCTTTCCTTGAACCATGCGAGATACTCCGGAGGCAGATCCATGATCGGAACCCCAGACGGAGGGTAAGCGGCAATGCCGAACTTTCCGAACGGCATTCGCGTGTTGCCGATTTCAATCAGCAGGTTTCTAAAATCTTCCCGGTCGATGTCGGTGAAGTCCATCGGACCGGTTTTAAAACATCCCAAGCAATCCGGATTACGGCGCTTTGGTATTCGCCTTCTTGGCGGTTTCGGACTGGCTGTCGAACCACTTCATGAACTCATCGTTACCGACGACTTCCATCGATCCGACCATGTTCGCGTGACCTTCTCCGCAAAGCTGACCGCAAATCACGAAAGTTTCCATCGCGCGCACCGGGGTGAACCACATCGGAATTTCTTTCCCAGGAATCGCATCCTGCTGAATGCGCATCGGCACAATCGAATAGTTGTGAATCACGTCTTTTGAACCGATGTTCAAAACCGCAGGACGATTGGTGGCGATCTTCAAAATCGGGCTTGTGAAGTCATCGAGCGCGTTCGGATCGCTGTAATCGATACCAAGATCGTTGGAACCCGAAATCAGCATCGGGTCGTGGCGACCGAATTTTCCGTCAGCGCCGGAATAATGGTAAGTCCAACCAAATTGCCAGCCGACCACCCGAACCCGTACTGGATCGAGTTGCTGCACCGTCTCCCATCGGTCCGTGCGGTCCGCCCAAAGAGGAAACGCAAAACCCAGAAGCAAAACCGCCTCGATAATGATCACACCGATCTCGATGTGACTGGAAAGGTGACTGCGCACCCCTTCATACGAAGCCTTCGGATTCCGGCGATGCCAGAAACGGAAAAGGCAATAGAGGAAAAAGAGCGTCCAACCGACAAAAAGGGCGATCATAAACCAGTGAACCACATCGAGAATGTGATCCACGTCAGCGCCGTGGACGGAGAAATTTTCAGGGATGCCAAGTAACTTCGAAGGACTCATGAGAATGGTAAAAAGGAAAAATCAATGAGAGGAGTTGGGACGGACGTATTCGTCATTCAGAGCCGGATCGAGATTCGAGCTTTCGCGTTTCATCAGCCGGACCATGAAAAAGATCACGCCGCCAAGCACCGCGAGAATAACGATCAAAAGAAAGAAAATCGACCAGCCTGCGGCATCGCCGCCGCCGAGTGCCATGTTAGCCTGGCACGTTGCACAAGAGAGAAACAGATTCATGGGAAATGGATGTTCAGATTTCTCAAAGCAGGATTTGCCCCGCCTTGCGGTAAAAATAGACTCCGTAAACCGGCATCAAAAGCGCTCCGATGATTCCAATGACTCCAAGAATTGAGGACATGGTCGAAGGCTCCGAATTCAACAAGTAGGCCCACAACGCAAGGAACACGCAGAGCAACGTGCTGATGGTGACAAAAACGATGTGAAAACCTTTGAGTGACATGGCGAGAAATTATTTAAAGAACGGATCGTGAAGCGGATCACTGTATGCCAGCGCGGTAAGTGCTCCCAGACAGATGACAAATACGATACCTGATCCGAAAATCCAGTAAATGGCCTTCTTTTCGTGATTCAAGTGCATGAACACGTAGGCGACCAAACTGGCTTTCACGCTGGCGATCAGGAGACCGAGAACACAGTCCCACATGTCAAAGCCGTGACGACCGATGTCGAGCGCAGGCAAGGTCGCGACCAAAACGGTCAGAACCGTACCAAGGAAAAGAATGCCACAAACAATCAGGTACGAGGTGGTTGCCTTTTTGATTTCTTCAGGAGAATTGGCCATGAGGTAAAAATGGTGTGATGGGAAAATTTGGGTGAATTACATCAAATACAGGACAGGGAAAACGAAGATCCAGACCAAGTCGACAAAGTGCCAGAACAGGCCGCCGACTTCCACCCGGTTGGCAAGCCACTCGGGATTGGCGAGATACATTTTTTTCCCACAGAAGAGATAATATCCCAGAACGATCGCACCACCGATGACGTGCAGACCGTGCAAACCGGTCATCGTGAAATAAATCGCATAATAAGTATTCCAAGATGGAGTGAACTTCGAAGCGAATCCGATCTGCTCCCGAGGCACCGAGAAATGCGGGAAGGTTTCGTCCCCACGCGCTGCATAGTTCGGGCCGACGAATTCTTCCGCCAGGCTAGCGGTTCCAGAAAGCTTCGGACGTCCTTCCGATTCGACCTTCTTCACCAGTTCTTTCCAGCCAATGCGGTAGCGATCTTTGTGAGTCGGCTCACGCTTCGGATTGCCTTTCTTGTCGGTGCCGTAATCTTTCAACAACTCCGCTTCGAGCTTCGCGACTTCGCCTTTGTGCCACTCCCACGCCTCACGGGCGAATGGGCTATTCTGAACCAGCCACGATGCGTCGATCGCGGAGATCGGATCGATCCCCTTTTGCTCGGCTTTCATCGCGAGATGCTGGAAGTCGATCGCGTCAACATGGTGGAAAATCATCGGGCTCTCCAAGAGCTTCCCTTCGATGACGGTATCGTCACGAAGACGGGACTGAGTTGCACCTTCCTGGACGTCACGAGGACGGAACATGAACTCAACCGGTGGATTGACCGTGAAACCAACGGTGGAAATTTCGCTGATCAGCTTCGGTGCGAGTGCCGCAGGGTCAACGCTCACGGCTCCGGCCAATTGCCAACCTTTCAGTTCAGGACTGTCGTTTTTTGCAATCTTCCATTCTTCGCGAAGCGCTGCGGTACGATGCACACTGTTGCTCTTACGTGCCGCGAGATGAGCTTTTTGAATGCGGCTGAGCAATCCAGGCGAAAGTTTATCTCCTGCCTTGGCGATGACTTCTTCCTTACCGCCAATTTCGGTGATGGCTTTGATGTCTTCGGTCAGTGTGATCTCAGCGTTATGATGAGCAGCTTGACCCATCAGGCTTTCAACCCATGGTTTGTGGAAACGCACGGTGCTGAATGTCAACTTGGACGCTTCGATGAGAATCTGGTTTTCCTCGATCTTGTGGCCTTTGTAATCTTTGACCTCAACACCGTCTTCTTTTTCGTAGCCGAGGTGGCCTTCGATCACCGTGTAATCCTTCAACCGAACGGCTTGGTGATGAAGTTTGACGTTATATTCGATGCCTTTCAGAACCATGAAGATGGCGGCGCAAGCGACCGTGATACCCATGAAAATCTGGAACCGGCGCCATTGACGGAGCTTCAGCGAAGCCCATGCGAAAACCACCGTCACGGAGGAACCGATCAAGACGAACGTGTTGATCAGACCCGGAAGCACCGGCAAGGTCCGCTCGGGCCAAGGATAATCCGCGCCGATCCGGAGAAAGACGTAGGCTGAGAAAAATCCGCCGAAGAGCATGACTTCTGACGCCAAAAACAGCCAGATGGCGATCTTGGAGTTGAAGAGACCCGTATCCTTGCGGGGTGTGACGATGTAGGGAATTTCCATGGATCGAGAAGAAAAGTAGGCGTGGTTTCAGATCGCAACCGGTCAGCAACGACCGGCTGCTCTTGAAGAATCAGTGAGCGGAAGGAGTGTTGTCGTGAACCGGATCCGGCTTCACCTCGGCCGGCTTGGCTTTAGGCTCCACCCACTGAGGGAGGAAGTCGCCTTCACAATCAGGACGGCTGTATTCGTAAGGTCCACGATAGACGACTGGGTCGAAGGTGAAGTTGCCATGACCAGGAGGTGTCGGAGTGGCCCACTCCAAAGTCGTCGCATCCCAAGGGTTGTCGTTCTCGACCTTTTTACCGAACTTCAGCGAAAGGAAAACGTTCAGGATGAAAGGAATCTGAGCGATCGCCAAGGTCCACGCACCCATCGACATGAGAATGTTCAGGTCGATGTGTTGAACAACCGTATTTCCGAAAACGTTGACGCTGTCTTGAGCCTTGGAAAGATAGGCGTCGCCACCGTTATACCAACGGCGATGGAATCCGGCCATCCCCTGCACAAGCATCGGGAAAAAGATAATGTTCATGCAGATCAAGCTCGGCCAGAAGTGAAGATGGCCCAACGAGTTCTTCATGTACCGTCCAGTCACTTTTGGATACCAGTGATAGATACCGGCAAAGAGGCCGAACAGGATTCCTGGCGCGACGACGTAATGGAAGTGCCCGATCACGTAGTAGGTATCGTGAAGGTGAAGGTCAGCCAAGTTGAAAGCCAATGGCAAGCCCGTCAGACCACCGATGCCGAACATCGGCAAGAACGCACAGGCCCAAATCATCGGCATCGTGAACCGGATGGATCCGCCCCAGAGGGAGATAATCATCGCTGTCAAAAGAATCACCGAAGGCACCGAGATCAGAACGGTCGTCGTCTGGAACCAGGTCGAAACGACCGGACCCATGCCCGTCATATACATGTGGTGAGCCCACACGATGAAGGAAAGGAATCCAAGCACCAGGACGGAATAGACCATCGACTTATAACCCCAAAGCGGCTTGCGGGTGTTGACCGGGATGATTTCGGCAACGCAGGCCAATGACGGAAGAAGGAGAACGTAAACTTCAGGGTGACCGAGGAACCAGAACAAGTGCTGGAACAGCAGCGGCGAACCGCCACCGGAAAGATCTGCGAGACCTTCGCTTTTCGTAAACAATCCGGATGGCATGAAGAACGACGAGTGAGTGACCCGGTCCATCAATTGCATGATACCGGCGGCTTCAAGCGGCGGGAAGGCAAGGAGAAGCAAGAAACCGGTCACAAGCATGGCCCAGACGAAAAATGGCAGGCGCATCCACGTCATCCCGCGAGCACGGAGGTTAATGATGGTGGTGATGAAGTTCACCGAGCCGAGAAGCGACGAGGTGATCAAAAGAACGAGGCCCCCCAACCACTGGGTTTGTCCGGAAAGCCACTGGTTGACCACTTGTCCATCCGCAAAACCAGCGAGCGGCGAGTAGTTCGTCCATCCGGATTTTGCAGCACCGGATTCCAAGAAAAACGATCCGCACATCACCAAGCCACCGGCAAGATAAAGCCAGTAGCTCATCATGTTCAGTTTAGGGAATGCCATGTCGGGAGCACCAATTTGAAGGGGCGTCACGTAGTTACCGAACGCTCCGAAACCAAGAGGCACAATGCCAAGGAACACCATGATCGTCCCGTGCATCGCACCGAACATGTTGTAGGTTTCCCCAGTGACCTTGCCATCCTGCAACCAGCGGGCTTTCCATCCATCGGTGAAAATCCAGCTCATCCACGAAGGAAGCGGTTCATGGGGATACGCGATGCTCCAACGCATCACCATCATCAGATAAAATCCGAAGGCGAGGAACAACAAGGCGGTGATGCCATATTGAATACCGATCCATTTGTGGTCGGTCGAAAAAACGTATTTCTGAATAAAGCCCGGATTGTGATGATCATCGTGGTGATGATCGTCATGGTGGGCATCGTGCCCTGCAAGGGTGTGGTCGTGAGAGCTCATAAGTCCGGCTGGCGGCGGTTAGATCGAAGTTAAAGAGTTTGAATCGGCGGACGAATCCGCCTGCGGTTGAAAATTAGGGAGCGGCGGGTGCTGGAGCGAGGGTCGCTGTGTTAACCATCACCTTTGGATCAAGTGGCTCGCCTGGCAAGGCTTTCGCGTGATCGGCGGCGAGTTCGTCCGCAGTGACGGCTTGCCCCGCTTTTGCGCGGGCAGCGGAGATTTCCAGAGCGGCCGTCGCCATTTCAACGGTCACAATGTCACCGGTGCTATTGCCAAAATTGTTACGGACGTAGGTCATCAAACCGGCCAGATCTTCCGCGGTCATACCGGCTCCTTGAGCAGGCATCACGCCCGCACCGTAGGTTTTTCCACTACTGGTTGGGCCTTGCAGACCGTTGAGGATGACCATGGCGAATCTCTCGGTTTCACCAAGCACCCATTTGGAACCGGCGAGCGACGGGTAGTTCGCACCATCGCCTTTCGCGTCGGCGCCGTGGCAACCATTGCATTTGGCGGAATAAATTTTCGAGCCCTTCGCCATGAAGGCAGCGAGCGCTTCTTTTGGAACCGGTCCCGTATCGCCTGCTCCACCGGCGGGGGTGCGGACGTAATTTTCGCGAAATGTCGAGCTGTAGGCGAAAAGGTTGCCACCGGCTCCGAGGATACTACCGGCGATCAGAAGCGGGACCGCGCAAACAACGAGGACCCAGAGTGAAACCGGTTCGCGACCGTTATCGGTGATTCTTTTTTCGCGCGCCGTGGCTGCGGCTTCGCGGATGACGCGACCGTGGGCCTCGGTGACGTTCATCGCGTCCTCAAGATCGGGCTTGTGATTCGGCAAGGACATGGTGTGGGAAAGTTAGCTACTTAAGGGTAAATTTTCAGCTGTCGCCGTCTTTTTTGCCAGGGGCGAAATCCAGTGCGGCAGGGACCGCTTGGTCTTTTTTCAACGAGAGAAGATAGGAAACGAGCGCTTGGACATCGGCACCCGGGACGATCTCGATCGCTCCCGAATCTTTAAATGCCACCGCTTCGTTCGAAGGATTTCCCTTCACCGGTTGCTCAACGAAGAAATAGCGGAAAGACGGGCAGCCCGAATCGCGGTGCTCAGGTTTCGCCCGCGGGTTGTAGAGGTATTGATAAAGCCAAGCCTCGGCATCGCCACCTTTGGCGTAGATCGATTCGACACGGCGACCGATATTCGACAAATCCGGGCCCATGCGGCTGACACCGATTTGCGCAAATTTTTCGCCGATGAAATCGAACGCGTTGGTTTCGCGGCGGGTATCGCCCCGGTCTTCGTCCGATTTCAGCCCGCCCCAATCGGCGCGGTAGAGGTCATTTCCGGCATAAGTCGGACGAATGAGCTGTGTGTGGCAAGTATAGCAACCGTTCTCCGCATAAACGCGGGCACCGTCTGCGATCCGGCCCGTGCGTTTCGGGAAAAAAATCGCCGAGTCAGGTTCTGCAGTCAGCGGGATCGGCTGAAGATCGCGCATTTTGAAGAACGGGATGACGACGATGGCCAACCAGGCAACACCGAAGCTTACGCCAAGGCCGAGAATGAAAGTGCGAAGTCTCATGATTGAGGGAAATATCTAGGCTTAGTGAGTGGCGGCGGAACTAGGACCGGTCGTATCAATCAATCCGTCGTCAAAGTGATGTTCGCCATGGCCCGAACCGAGAAGCGTCGGGTGGGAACTGCGGCGGCCCAGACGGAGCCACATAAGCGTAAGGTGAAGGAAGAAGAAAACGTTCGAAAAGAGGATAAAGCACCAAGCGATGGTCGTCGCCACTGCGTAAGGATGGGCGCGGGTTGCAGCGTTCGCCCACGGTTGTTCCCATTGCTCTTGGCCAACCCCCTGCATCAGACCGCCAAAGAGGGCGACCAAAGCGACGGTGATAATCCCGTAAACGGAGAAGAAGAAGTGGATTTTGATCAACGTGCTGGAAAGCCACTCCCGCCGGGTGACCCGAGGAACAATGAAATAGACGGCACCGAACATCACCAAGCTGAAGAAGCCGTAAAGGGCGAGGATTTCAAAGCCATAACCGGCAAGCGAGAACTGCGTCAGCCGCATCGTCGAACCGGGCAAGTTCAGCAGGAGTGCGGCAAGGGCCAGCACCAGCAACCCGACAATCCCTGCGATCGTGAAACGAAGCGACGGACTTTGCTCAACGTTTTGCGGAGCAGCGTAGGCGGTACGGAGAATGTTGATGGCGGCCGTGAAGGCTGGAACAAAGAACAGCGCCGTCGCCGCAGCACCGACATAAGGTAAGAAATAAGGAATCGGCGCACCGGTCAGTTTTTGCATGCCTGCCCATGGGCCTACGATTGCCAGCGACCAGAAGCCGAGCTTCGCCAGCGCATAGCTGTAAACCGGACGTCCGGTAACTTTCGGGGCAAGATAATAGGCGGCACCGAGAGCGACGGGCGTGAAAAACAGGAACATCAAACCGAACTTATACCAGGCGTTGATTCCAGCGGCCATCACTGGGTGACCCGGAAACCACCGAAGCAAGGTATTCGCCGTGATGAAAATCCAAGGGAACCAGATCGTCGCAGCGAGCAGATACCATTGGGAGATGTAAACGTAACCTTGTGGCCGAACGCGGAACTGGATGAACGACCAGATGATGATCACGAAATAAGTCACGATCAGAACCGGCCAGGTGAACGTTGGAAATTCCATCCAAGGCATGCCGCTGCTGTTTCCGCTGAGAATTCCGATGATTCCCAGAAGCACCGTAAAATTCCAAACGTGCCCAGCGGTCAGAATGGTTCCTGCAGAACGGCATTCTTGACGGGAGAGACGGGCCATCAGCCAAATGATCACGGCGAATGCGGCCTGGAATCCCCAGCCGTAAATCAACGCGTTGATGTGCGCTGGGAAAACCCGTCCGTAGGTCAGCCAGCCGCAGCTTGCGAAAAATTCAGGGCTGTGAACTTTCGCCGAGGAAATGATCCCGAGAATGATCGAGACGGCGAGCCAAGCGGCTCCACTTGTCATGAAAAACATGACAGGGTGGCGCAACGAGCGATCGATATCGGCGCGGATTTTCGCGTCCTGGAGGTTGGTAGTGAGAGAAGACATCGGCTTGGAAAAATTTCGGGAGTGAAGTCTCAGGGTTTCGTCAGTTCTTCAACCTTGATCTGAGGCTTGCCCACTTCGGAGCGAAGCGCGGCGACTTGTTCCGGCTTCACGGCCGAAGCCTTGTTGCCGAAACTGTTGCGAATGTAGGTCAGCACACCGGCGATCTGCTCGTCGGTTTGGTAGGCCATCGGAGTCATACCTGCGGGGAAGCTGTATTCTTTCCCGGCGACGGTGATCGGACCGACAAGTCCGCGCATTTGAATCAGGATGAGGTTCGAAATTGGACCGGTCACCCATTCGGAGCCAGCAAGCGGAGGGCCAGCCGGGCCACCTTCGCCATTTTGGCCGTGGCAGGCACCACAAATAAGGAATTGCGCCTTGCCGATTTCCATGACGGCAGGATCGATCGGAGCATCTGCATCGGCGGCGGGAGCGTCGATGGCTGAGGTATCGGCGACTGGGGCTTCCGCGAGCTTTTTCGCGGTAGGCGAATTCGGAACAATCTGCTCCGGTTTTTCAACAGCGACCGGTTTGGAGGCGGCGAGTTGTTTTCCGACGGCAGGGATCACCGCTTCGATTTGCTCTTTGGAGAGAGCGGCGAGTTGAGCCTGATGGATGGTTTCTTTCGTTTTGTAGCGAGCTACCGCTACGACATCCTCAAGGCTTTCCGCGCCTTTGGTGTTAAAGAGATAGATCGCGCCGAACAGAACGGCGAAAACAAGAAAGGTGCCCAAACCCCACCAAAAGGCAGTGAATCGGATGAGCGGGGTGTCGCGTGAGGAGTCCATTTGAAGAAGAAAAAGTTCGGGAATTTCCGGAGGTCAGTTCGAAACGTTGGCGGATTCGAGAATGCGAGGATCGCGGTTCGGATAAAGCGAGTGCTGGCCGAGAGCACGAAGGAGGAAGAACAAGAACCCGGCACCGATGGTGATGAAGGCGAAGATATCTCCCCAGAATGCATGCGGAATCGAGACTTGGATGGGACCAAAGACTTCCGGTTTGATATTTCCAAGCGAAATACCGCGCTCAGGAATACTGATCAAATAGTGATCCAGCACGTGCATGCAGAGCGTGTAGGCAGCGACGATCGAAAGGTATTTCGGATTTTTCTTCAACCATGCTTGGAGGAGGACGATGAAAGGAATCACGAAGTGGCCGAACAGCAGCGCGATGTTGGCGACATTCCAGTTGCCGGTGTTACGGATCAGGAAATACGAAGTTTCCTCAGTGATGTTGGCGTACCAGATCAGGAAGTACTGCGAGAAGGTGATGTAGGCCCAGAACGTGGTGAATGCGAAGAGCAGCTTGCCCATGATATGGAAATGCTCAGGACCCGTGACGTGTTTGAGATGGCCCTGACTTTTCAGCCAAGTGCAGACCAGGATGATCACCGCCATCGAGTTCAACGCGGTTCCCGCGAAAAGATACACACCCCACATGGTCGAGAACCATTTATAATCCAGTCCCATCATGAAGTCGAAACCGGTGAAGGTGATGGTCAGAGCGAAAATGATCAGCGTGTAGGTCGAGTGAAAACGAGCGCGGAAAAGACGCTTCACGCCTGGATTTGGATCGGTGTCTTGATCGGTCGAAAGTTTGCGCAAACCGACAATCACCGCACCGAGGCCGATGGCGTAGAAAAACACGCGGCCATACCAGAACGGCAGGTTCATGAACCAGTGCTTGTTGTAGAGCAGATGATTCACGTGATGAAGGTGCTCTTTCACATCGCCATGACCGTCACGGTGAATGTTCATCCACTCGTAAAGATACTGCTGAACTTGTGGGAAAAGCAGCGGGATCGCGAACGCCATCATCCACGGGAAGGTCGAACCGAGGTTCTCAAATGTCCGCCGGACGGATGTTCCCCAACCCGAGTTGGAGACGTTGTGAAGCAGGGTCCAGAAGCAACCGCCGATGGACAGGGTCAGGAAAAAGTAAAACGCGAACAGCCAGGAGTAGGCGAAAGAACCGCGGATTTTTTCGGGAGCGAAAAACAACAGGTAAATGCTGATGATCGCGCCGATGATTGTGATTCCAAGGGCGATAGTTTTCACCCGCGCGACCTTGGAGGTATCGAGGTGATCGCCGTTGATGGCAATGTCTGCGGATGTGACGTGGTGGGACATCTCTGATTCGGAAAAGGATTATTGAGCCGAAGTTTTGCTTTCGTTTGCGGCTTGGAGAGTTCGGACGTAGGCGATGATCGCCCACCGGTCTCTAACAGGAACATTCGCGCCGTAAGGGCCCATTTGGCCTTTACCGTGCGTGATGACTTCAAACATCCGGCCGTCTGGGTAGGTTGCCGATTTGTAAGGATCACCCAAAAGATTTGCGATACCGGGAACGCCGTATTGGCTGGTAATCCCCTGCCCGTTTCCGGAGGAACCGTGGCACACCGCGCAGTAAATCCCGAAACGTTCCTGACCGCGTTTGATCAGTTCGTGAGCGTTCTCTTCGGTCAGCGAAAGCTCTTCAGGCATACCGGTTCCGAAATAATCGCCAACGTGACCGCTGAAATAGTAACCGGTCTGGCCACCGAATTCGTATTCCGGAATGCCGCCGATGACGTTTAGACCCTCTTCGTTAAAGCCGCGCGGTTGGGTTTCGGTGACCGGCAGACGACCGCCGTGACCATCCGCGAAAAACGGATCCGGTTTCTGAGCGCGGAGTTTATCCTGCTCATCCATGTCCGGGAAAATCCGGATCGGTGGCTTGGAAAATTTCTGGCCGCGGAATCCAAAGATTCCAACGACAAGCACCGCGATGATCGCGTAAACAAGGAAGAAGTAGCGCATGGAAGGTGGAGAGAAGTAGTGAAGTGTGCGAGGTCGACCGGTTTATTGATCCTCTTCCTCAACGAGTTCGATGTTTGCTCCGCCGATCTCCGAGAGCAGATCGCGGGTGCCGTTAGGGCTGAACTTGGGATCGCGCGCCTCGATGGCGAGGAAGAACCCGTCATCCGTGGCGCGGTGGAATTGGCGGCTGGCGAAAAGCGGGTGGTTCAGACGCGGCAGTTGGATCAATGCCAGCAATCCGAACAACACGGTAAAACCGGAGAACAGAATCGTCAGCTCGAACATGATCGGGAAAAACGCCGGCACCGTGAAGATGTTGGTCGGTTTTGCCTGAACGACCGTCGGGTAAATCACCACCTGAGTCGAATACGCCAGAGCGAATGCGGTGCAGGTACCGGTGATGCCACCGAAAAAGACAAACCAAGGAAGAATCGACCGCTTCATTCCCATCGCCGCATCGAGTCCGTGGATCGGGTATGGGGAATAGCAATCCCACTTCCGGAAACCGGCGTCGCGGATTTTTTCCGCCGCTTTGTAGAGAGCGGAGGCGCTCTTGAACTCGGCCAGGTAGCCGTAAACGCGTTTGCGAGTGGTGCTCACGTGATGGGAAGTTATCGGTTAGAAGGAGATTATTTGGTGGATGCCAACTCGTGCTGGTAAGCAGGAATCGAAGTCGTGCCGTGATCGGGATGATCGTGATGGTCGTCGAAATGCGGGTCGGACTCAGGAAGCGTCCATTTCACTTCAGCAATGTTGATGCAAGGCAGGAAGCGAAGGAAAAGAAGGAACAATGCCAGGAACATGCCGATCGTTCCCACGAAGGTCATCATTTCCACACCCGATGGGCTGTAGGTTTTCCAGTCACCCGGAAGGAACATCCGAGCGAGGGTGGTGCAGATGATGACAAATCGCTCGAACCACATGCCGACGTTCACGCACATCGCCACCGCCATGATGACCCAAAGGTTTTCACGGCATGCTTTGAACCAGAAAATCTGGGGCGAAAGCACGTTCAGCGACATCATCGCGGCGTAGGCCCACCAATACGGACCGGCGATCCGGAACTTGAAGGCATCCATTTCGTAAATCGAACCGGAGTAAAACGCGACGAACAGCTCCATCAGGTAGGCGTAACCAACGATCGTGCCGGTCAGCAGGATGATTTTCGCCATGTTGTCGATGTGCTTCATCGTGATCATGTCCTGCAGACCGTAGATAAAACGGGCTGGAATCATGATCGTCAGCACCATCGCGAAACCACCGAAAATCGCACCCGCAACGAAGTAAGGCGGGAAAATCGTGGTGTGCCAGCCAGGAACCACCGACGTCGCAAAGTCGAACGAAACGACCGAGTGAACCGAAAGCACCAGCGGAGTGGAAAGCGCGGCCAAGAGGAGATACGCCATTTCGTAGTGGCTCCACTGACGGTTGCCGCCGCGCCAGCCCATCGAAAAGATACCGTAGAGCATTTTCCGGAGACCTGGCTTGCAGCGGTCACGGATCGTTGCGAGATCGGGAACCATGCCGAGATACCAGAAGATCAAAGAAATCGTGAAATACGTCGAGACGGCGAACACGTCCCACAACAGCGGCGACTTGAAGTTTTGCCAGATGCCGTTGGCATTCGGAATCGGAGCGAGGAACCAAGCGAACCAAACCCGTCCAATGTGGAAAGCCGGGAAAATACCAGCGCAGCACACCGCGAAAATCGTCATCGCTTCCGCCGCGCGGTTGATGGACGTCCGCCAGTTCTGTCGTGTCAGGAAAAGCACCGCTGAAATCAAGGTTCCGGCGTGGCCGATACCGATCCAGAAAACGAAGTTGGTAATATCCCAGCCCCAGAACACCCGGTTGGTCATCCCCCAAACGCCGACACCGGTCGAAACGAGATAGGTCAAGCCACCGCCGACACCGATCAGGGCGATCAGCGCGGATGGAATGAAAAGCAACCACCACAAAAGCGGCTGTTTGTTTTCAACGACGCTGCAAATCCGGTCGGTGATCCAGTGATAGGAACGTCCGTTGAGGATCAGCTTTTCGCGCTCGAGCACCGGGAGTTTCGGTCCCGTGTGCGTCTCCGGAGCGTTCTGGATGGTGGAAGCCATGAGTGGTGAGATACTGAGTTAAAAATGATTTTTAAAAAACGATCAGACCATGTGGATCGTGGCCTTACCGATGAACTTCGCGTCAGGCATCGCTGGATTCGGGTTTTTCACCCGAGCGAGGTAGCTGGTCCGCGGACGAGTGCCGATGTAGTTGAGCAAATCATAGTTCCGCTCAAGTTGTTTAGTCCGATACATCGTCGATTTTTCACCGTCGAGGAGGTTACCGAAGGAAATCGCACCCGCTGAGCAGGCGTCTTGGCAGGCGACTTTGACGGAATCGACCGGGATACGGAGCGTGCTTTCGGTGACGCGGAATTCCGTGGAAGGTTTTCCAGCGACAAGCGCCTCCTGTTTCTGGCCGCGCTTCTGGCGGATGACCGCACCTTTGAGGCGCTGGACGCAGTAGGTGCATTTTTCCATGACACCACGCATCCGGACGGTGACGTTCGGGTTCCGCTGAAGGTGCGGTGCGTCTCCCACTTGTTTTTCGCCGAATGGACCTTTGTAGAGGTTGTGTTCGATGAGCGGGTTGCGCTTGTTGTAGTCGAAGAAATTGAAGCGACGTGCCTTATAAGGGCAGTTGTTCGCGCAGTAGCGGGTTCCGATGCAACGGTTGTATGCCATCGCGTTCAGGCCGTCTTCGGTGTGAACCGTGGCGTTCACCGGGCAAACGGTTTCGCACGGCGCGGATTCGCACTGAACGCACGACACCGGTTGAGGAACAAGAACCGGATTGTCGCTATCGAAATCGTTGTCTTTTTGGGTCGCGAAATACCGGTCCATCCGGATCCAGTGCATCTCCCGTCCCATAGCGACCTGTTTCTTGCCGACGATCGGGATGTTGTTTTCGGCCTGACAGGCGACCAAACACGAGTTGCAACCGGTGCAGGAGGAAAGGTCGATCGACATCGCCCACTGGTGGAGCGGATCGCTGAGCAGCGACTTGCCTTCGCGGTTTTCCTGTTTGTAGAGGGAAACGTTCGGCGGAGCGTGGGAATCGTTGCCCTGCTTCTTCACGTTGCCGATTTGCTCGGCAAACGAGCCTTTTTCGTCGTCGTGGGCAGTGGAGACCTCGCGGGCCAAGGCACGGCCATACATCGCGTTGTGCTCCTGAGTGAGAGCGACGGAATATCGTTTCCCAGTAGGAGTCGCAGTCGCGCCCGAGGCGAAATAGGGAGATTGCGAAGTGCGGAGCGGGTAAGCGTTGAAGCCGCTGTTCACGCCAACCAGGCTGACATGCGAAGCATTGAATTCGCCGCGGCCAAGTTCGTCTTCCGCATTGAAACCTTGGCCGTAACCCAGCGGGATGACGATCGTGTTTTCTGCCTGACCGAAGGAAATCAGCACCGGGATTTCCAGTTCCTGGCCGTTCACTTTCACCAGGATCATTGGAGATTTGCGGCCATCCGCTTCACCATCGGGTGAGCGAGGACCGGTTTCCATTTCAACACCGAGAACGTTTTCAACCGGTTGCAGAGCGATGATCTGATCGTAGATGCCAAGTTCCTTCGCGGTTTTCGGCGCGATCAGAGCGGCATTGTCCCAAGTCAGCTTCGAAATCGGATCCGGAGCTTCTTGCAACCAGCCGTTGTCGATCCAGCGACCATCGTAAACCGATGCGTCCGTTGCGAAAATCACCTCAAGCGTATTGGCGGTCGGAGCTTCGCGTTTCGCGGCACCCACGTCGGACCAAGCGGAAGCGGCAACCGATACGGTCGCGGTCGGGTAAGCGGTGTCTTTCAGGAAACCATCGCGCAGCAACGTTTTCCATGCCGTGTCCCCTTCTCCGCCGAGGGCCGTAAAGGTCGCACGGACGGCAGTGTAGGCCGGAGACGCCTCGCCTTTTTCACCTTCTCCGTTGAGCAGCTTTCCGTCCTCCGAAAGCAACGCGAGCAGCAGCTCAAGCTCCGAAACGCAATTCGGGTAAAGCGGGAGAATCATCGGCTGGACCACGGTGTAAATTCCGCGGGCGCTGCGAGTGTCCGACCAAGATTCGAGGTAATGGGCCGCTGGAATGTGCCAGGTCGCGGCATGAGCGGTGGCGTCCGTGCGAGTGCCGAGATGGAAGCTGGCTTTGAGTTTTGCGAGAGACTCGCCGAATTTCAAATCGGCAGGCGCATCGTAAACCGGGTTGGCCGGTCCAAGCAGGAAAAGGGTGTCGATGGTTCCCGCATCGATGTCCGTCTTCAAGGTGGCCAACGATCCAAGACCGGTCGTCTCGGTTTGCAGAGCGACGAGCGGTTTTCCTTCGCCGATGTTTCCGAGAGCGAGGTTGATCGCGAGAGCGAGGTGGTGGATCGCCGCCGGCTGACGGGAGCCCGCGAGAACGACGGACCGGCCGGCGTGCGCTTTGAGATCGTCGACAACCCCTTGAATCCAACTCAAATGTTTCGGATCCGTGACCACTTCACCGGCAGCGGTGAGGGCGACGTCACCCGTGATCATGCGAGCGATCTGCGCCGCAATTCCGACGATTTGGCTGGTGGGAATCCGCAAACGGTGATCGGCCATGCCGCCCGTCAGCGAAAATCCGGCCTCAATCGCGTAAAGGCGGTTCATTTTCGACGCATCCGGTTTCGCGTCGTAGGCCTTTCCTTCCGGTTTGCGGCGATCGAAAAACGGAGTGATCGGCCCGGCGGAATCCGAACCTGCGAAATCACTGTCCAACGAAAGAATGCGGTCGGCCAAGGCGAAGTCGGCGACGAGTTTGACGCCGTCACCCAAAGCGGCAGCGGCTTCACCGGTCAGCGCTTCGTATTGATAAAATTTCGCTGCGGAAAACTTCGAAGCGAGTTGAGTCACCAGCCGCGCACGGGTCGGACTGTCGTCCGCACCAAAAAGGAAACCGACTTTCGCGGCAGGATCAGCGGCGACGGCAGCGATCGCGGCATCCAGATCACCACGTTTTGCGCTTTTTGCGCCTTTCAAAATCGTGCGGGACCGCGACGGAGAATAGAGATCGAGGATCGATGCTTGGGCGAACGCATCCGTTCCCTCCGCATCCGGGTGAAGATTGTTCACCGTCAGCTTGGTCGGGCGACCCTCGAAAGAGGTCACCACCAGAGGAGTCGCGCCACCGGCACGCGGCATGCTCGAAGCATAATACGTCGCGTTTCCAGGGATCACCCATTCCGGAGCCTTGGTGTAAGGAACGATGTAAGATTCCGGGCGGCGGCAAGCGGCCATGCCGAAACCGGCAAGCGCGGTCGAGGCGCCCATCAATTTAAGGAACGAACGGCGGGACGTTTCCATCTCCTCTTCGTTCGCCATTTCCGCGGCTCCGCGAGGGAACTCACGGTCCAGCCAACTGCGGAATTCGGCGGTATCCTCAAGCTGACCCTGAGAACGCCAGGCGACGGTAGTTTCGCCAGCCGGAACCTCGGGGTGATGCAAAATGCGCTTACTCATGTGAGACTAAGGAAAGTGGGGTAAAAAATCAGTGAAAGGCAGATCAGTGGTGGCAGGTGCTGCAACTGGTCTTCGGATGCACGTGGAACATGTCCTTGATCAAAAGACCAAATTCTTCCTGCGTTTTCAGACGCTTACCGTCCTGATACGTTGGATTGGCCGCGAGGTATTTTTCCGCGTCATACTTGAAGTTGTAGACCTCTTCGAGAGGGCGCAGATGTTTTTCCGGAGCGTTGTGGCAATCCAAGCACCATCCCATCGAATGGCTCTCGGCTTGGTAAACGACTTCCATTTTATTGACGTCGCCGTGGCAGCTTTGGCAGGAAATCCCGCGCGCCAAGTGAGCGGAGTGGTTGAAATACACGTAATCCGGTGCCTTGTGCACGCGCACCCACTCGATCGGCTTGCCGTCATAACCGGGATAATTCACGTCCATCGATTTGTGGAGCGGAGCGAGTTTCGGGCTGTCGCGCTGAACGTGCTGGTGGCAATTCCAGCAGGTATTTCCGGACGGAACGTTCGAATGCCCGGAGACTTCGGCGAACGAGTGACAATACCGACAATCCAGACCGAGCTGATCCACGTGAATCTTGTGAGAAAACGGAATCGGCTGTGCAGGTTGATAGCCGACCACCTGCGCTTTCGGAGTCGCGTAATAGGCGAATGCCAAGGCAATCCCGCCGACCGCAGTGCCGAGACAGACGGCGATCTGGAGAGGAAGGAGGTTCGACCAGCGTGGGAAAAAATTTGCCATGAGGGAGACGGTTCGTTGCGGCTGTTCTTATGAGCTTGTGAAATTTTTCACAAGCGTTTTCGTGAAAGATCCGGACGGCGAAGTTCGGGCGCGCCGAGAATGCCGAGGAGTTGCATTCTTGCAATCCGAAAAACTGAAAATTTCCTAGAAACCGTTAGATTGAGAACCCATCTCAACAAGGGGACGATTCTCAAGAATTGGACCAGTTCAATCCATTCTGCTGCCGCCATTTGCGGTAAGCGATGGATTGCTCTTTTTTCGCCAGATTTCGCCGCGAAGGGTCCTCGGAAAGAAACCGATCAAACGGCCCGCCGGGAGACACGTCCCAGGTGTTGCTCTCCTCGGTTTCCGGCGATGTGACCTCTCCCGCTGATGCTTTTTCCGAGACCGCCGGGTCTCCTTTTCGCCGGGACACCAACAATTGTTCCAATCGCTTGATTTTCCCCCGCAATCCCAAAACCACGAAAAACAAGATCGCGACCAGTCCCACATTGACCGAAAGCAAAACAAGAATCGCAGTCACCGGTATCTCTTCAGGCATGGGCTCAAATTAAGCAGCTCGCCAAAAATCGCAAAGCTTCAAAATCCGCAGGTCCTAGACGGAATCCGCATCGAGCAGGCTCCAGATCGCCTCAAGGGCGACGGGAGGGATCGATTCCTGCTCAAAATCCCCCTTGGACCCAGCCGCCAGCATGTTCTCAAGCGGCTCTCGCACATCCTCCATCGCCCTGTCCGCCAGCAGCCTCTCAATGATTTGCCGGTCTGTTGCCGACAGGACGGCACCGCCCTTCGTCGGACGAAAATCCATCATGACCGGTTTGAAACCCCGGCCCGTCTTCTGTCGCAAATCCCTCAAAATATCAAAACCCGCCGGATCGCTGTCGCCAAAATGGTAAAACGAAATTTCCTCCGGCAGCCGCGACAACAAACACCTCGCCGCCGATCCGGGAAAACTGGTGTGAACTAACAAAACCCCACGCTTCTGCTTCGCCAATTCGCAAAACACATCCTCATTTTCCACCGTTAGGCAAACTCGCACGGAGGAATGAATCGAACGAGCCGCCGCCAGATCCACTCCTGAAAGTGAAACCGGTCCGCTCAGCATCCCGAGATCCAACCGGCCGGTTTCCATTTCCAAAATCAACGGCCCGTCGATCCGCACCGATCGCGGTTTTTCCAAAATCCCAAAAGATTGGAAATTCACCCGCGGACGAGCGGTCACCCCCTGCAGAATTTCAAGCACTCGCGGCTTCAGGATTTTCAGCCGCTTCGAATCCCCACAAATCACCGAACTCGCATAACGGATCAGCGATTCGCCGGGCCAATGAAGGATTGCCTCGGCGACTTCCAGAAGTTCCAAATTCGAAATTTCGTCGTCGGCCTGAAACGGACCGATCCTTTTCCCGCTCATCGCTCTCGTGGAAATTTCCTGCAGCCACTCGCGCCAACCGGTTTGCCAGATCACACCCACGTCGCGCTTCGCCTGATGCCGGAAAAAATCCGCCAGTGCTTGTCGTTTCACCGTCGGTGAAGATTCGCCCACCCGCTCAAACAACCAGTCCTCGCCCCCGACAACGGAAAGTTTCACCCGTAAAATCATCGCCGGATCGCGTCGGTGCGTTTCGAGTGAAAGCCGCCCGACCGATTCATGAGCCGCCACTCGCAGCGCGTCCTCCGCCTCCGCACGAGCCTCGCCATCTTCGCATTTCGCAAATCTCAAAAGCTCGCGGTAATCGATCCCGAAATCCGCCGTCATTCCTTCACGGCCCGCTTTCGCCGCGCGGAATTTTTTGGCCAATGCCTTTAAAATCGGTGGAATCTCACGTGGCATTTTCCTTCATCCATTCGCGGCCCTGCGGCGTGTCTCGGAAAATCACATTGGTGACATTTCGAATTCCGATGCGACTCCCCTTTCGCTCTTCCTTCCGCGTGATGACGATCAATTCATCACACTGACTGAATGCATAAGGAATATTGCCGCTCGACATGGAAAACATCCCCTGCAAATCGAGTTCCGCCATCGCTCGCAAACAGTCCTGAATCCGTTCACCGGAAAGTTTTGAAAACGCCTCGTCGATCGGCACCAAGGCCAGCGATGGTTCTTTCCAACGGGTTTCGTGCCGGTTGTAAGCGTGAAGATAACTCGCCAGAATCGCCACGAAATACGGGCTTTGGTTTTCGCCGCCGCTCATCTTTTTGCTCTGCTTATCGACACTGACCGGCTTGCCCTCGGGATCGCGGATATCGGAAACGAGCAAGTCGTAGTCAAAATACTGCCGGTAATCCAAAAGACGCGCGGCTTCCGGACTGTTCGCGTTTTTCACCAAAGTTGTTAGAAATCCATCGAGAGCGGATTTCAAATCTTCACCGATGCTGGCGTAAAATAACTCATCTTCGTGATGCAGCGCATTGAGATCGATCAGTTCGCGATAAAAACGAAATTCAGGATTCGGTTTGCGGTCGATCTTATACCGGTCATGTCCGATCGGTCGCTTGAGTTGTTGATTCAGAAGCGAGATGATATTTTCAACATTCTTGATCGCTTGCTGCATGCGGCTCAAAACCTGCGTCCGGAAAAGACTGCCCCAACGTTTTTTCTCCGCTGCCGATTTCCGTTCGTATGCCGGAATGTTCGCATCCTCGATTTTAGCTAAGACCTTTTCATAAGGACCGGTGTCACGACCATCCTCTGGAAGTTCATCGAACTTCGGCTGAAAGGTCATTTTAAATTGGACCATCGATTTCCCAAGAGCCGCCATCGTCTCCAGCGCCAGCTCCTTCGCTTGATTGGCATATCTCGAAAACTCCGTCACCCGAACGTCAAGCACAGGCATCATCTCCTGCATCTCCGCTTTCCAGGAACGATACCGATCCAGATATTGCACGATATCGATACGAAGCTTGATTCTCGAAAACTCATCTTCCTTTTTCGATGCCTCATCCTTTCGCCTATCTAACAGAATCTCCACCTGTTCGATATCTTTATGCCCGCCCTTGCGAATGATCGAAAGTTTCTCTTTCTCCCAAACCGCGAGCTGTTCTTTCAGTTCTTCGATCTGATCGTAAAGGGACGCAAACGCATCGCGGTCAATCGCTTCCAGTTGCTTCGCCCATTCTTCATGTTGAGCGATTTTCCCGGGCAGACCTTCGATACGAATCAGCTCACTCGCGATCGAAGTGTGATCGCCGATCTCCTTGTTCCGCGCCGCAATCAATCGATCGATCTCCGTTTCAACCGGCTCCAATCTTCGCAAGGCCGCATCGAGATCCGCGCGGCGAGCCAGTTTCATTTCGAGCTGCAACTTCAATCCATTTTCCCCAACGAATGGAATACCATCATAGTGTTTCGAACGAATCACCTCCGCGCCGCGCATCAACAAACCGTCCGGCAAAATCGCCGCGGCGTGTTCATTCATCTCCGCCAAACGATGGACACAAATGACATCACCAAACCATTCGTCGATCAACGCCCGCGCCAACGGATCGTTGGTCGAAATTTTCTCCGCGAGTGAATGTTTCTTCGGCTTGACCGGTTTTCCAGAGACACGCGACGGATCGATCAAAATCTGTTCGCCCGCCTTGCTCATCTCCACAGCTCCCAGTCCGTTCAGCAGATCCAGCGCTTCGCCGTAATGATCCGGAGAAACCAGCACCGCGAACTTCTTGGTGAAAGCAACTTCGATCGCCGCTCGCCATTTTTCATCCGCCACTTCACAGATCTCGCGAATCGCCCGCGGACCGGTCGCTCCGGACAACATCGGAAGCTTGTCTTTCAGCGCCGCCAACAACGGTTGCGAAACCGGAGGCAGCCCTTTTTTTAACGCGTCAATCTGCGAATCCAGGTCCGCCTTTTCCGCACGAAGCCTTCCCAGTTCCTTGGCGTCATTCGCAAACCGGTCACGCAATTGTTTGCATAACTGATCAGCTGCGTGCGCGACCAGTGAAAGCGCGTTGGTCGTTTCCCCGCGTTCGCATTCGCCCAATTGCCGGATGGCGTCGGCCATGGCATGCGTGTCCGGAAACGGCGAAACCGGCGCTTTGGAAACATCCTCCATCCAACGTTTCGCCGCTTTGATCCGCACGCCCAAACCGCTGTCGATCTTCTGCGAAATTTCCCGCAACGTCTGAATCTCGGCTTCGATTTTTACCAAATCATCCGCCAGTTTTTTATACAAACGACCGTCGCTTGATTCGTTCAAAATCGCCATCGTGCTTTCACGACGCTGTTGCGCTTCACCGGTTAGATCTTCGAGTTCTTCCAAACGCCGTTGATCGTCCGCGTAGTCTTCACGCAATTTCGCCAAGCGCTTCACCATCACCTCGACGTCTGCCGCTGCGTGTTCCCACGCATGCTCCGCCGCGAGGTAACTCGCCACGTCACGATCGCGTTCGGCCTCCCGCAACGTCGTCGCGAGTTCACGAATCTGCAGCAAGCGGTCAAGCTGCGCGCGAAGCTCCCGCAGCTCCCGTTCATACGATTCAAAATCCCGATAACTCGCGATCACTTCATCGACCTGAACCGCCTCGCCCGGCAACACAAAGCGCCGGCAAAAATCGTCAAAACTCTTGAGATTCGTGAATGACATCGCACTCGGCAACAGCCGCTCAAGCACGTCCTTATTAAAATTCAGGTGGCTCGCATTTGCCATGTCCCGCTGGTATTCCCGCGACGACGTGAAGACCCGCCCACCTCGCGAATCGACGAATCCTTTGAACTCCGCCAAGGTCTTCGTCCGCGATTTCCCATCTTCCGGTGAAACGGACAAAAAGTCCTCCCGCTCCATCGCACACGGACAGAAAAACGGCGTGGTCACCCCGTCGTTTTCCGTGGTGTTTCGAAACTCAAACCGCAGTCCCCACGTTTCCACTCTCGACCCATCCGGCCAGGTGAATTCGGCGGCGATATAGGTCGTCACACCTTTTTCGTGAAAATATTGCGGCTGCCCGTTTTCTTCACGTTTCGTATCTAACAGACAGTAGCCCTTGATCGTCCGGTCACTCTGCGAACCGGTCGCACTGCGGTTGAAATGGTGACGCGCCTTTTCCGGACCTACCAAAACCAACATCAGCAAATCCATCAGGATCGACTTTCCCGAACCGGTCACCCCCGCGAGCACGAGATTTCCCTTCACCGGCAAACTATCGCGATAGCCATACCAGTTCAGGGCATGCAGTTTGGTCAAACGGATCGCACGACTCATAACGTTTCCTCCTCAACGGTTTCCAGTTCTTCCACTACGTCCGGTTGACGGAAAGCCGAAGCCGCTTCCATCCACGCCGCCAAATCCCGGAACGGAATCACCCGCCGAATCGCTGGCAAAACCTCGATTCCCGAATCCTCAAACGGTTCCATCGGCGAAAACCGGATGAGATTAAATCGCGCCGCCTGCCGTAAAATTTCCCGCATTCTGCCCCTTGTGAAAAGCCCGACCGCGTCCGGCAATAGCTGATCCTTCAGCAGCGCGTTCAATTCCTCCACCGAAAGAAAAACCTGGTCCTGGCCATCATCCCGCCACCTCACATCGCCCGCATACCACAACGCCAGCCACACCAACGTCGCATCCTGCCGCAGCCCGAGCTGCAACGCGGAGATTCTCGGCAATCCCTGGATCAATCGCTCTTCATGGTCCTGCAAAATGTCGAGCCCCACCACTGCCGCAGCCTCCTTGAGCCACTCCGCATGCTGCCGACACCAATGATACAAACCGGTCCTCGCATTTTCCAAACCACTGATCGATCCACGCGAAAGCAGTTCTTGCAACGCCTCACCCAATCGCTCGCGATCCTGCTCGCCCAACGCGATCAGCCTCGGCGGCGAAGCCTCTTCACCCCCGATATCAAATCCCGAAATTTCGTCCGCCTCACTCATTTTTTAATCACCGAAAAACGTTCCACCACACAACCCGGCAACCGATCGAGCTCCGGCGACCGATCTTCGCCTTCTTCCCGATCCACCGCCACCCGATACCGAGCCTCCGCCGATTCCGCATGAAGCAAAAGCGCGATCAAATCCGCAAACCCCGCTTCACCCTCAATCGGCAACTCCGCACTCCCAATCCGGTGACCTTTCCCGCCCGGCAGGCTTTTCACAAACTGATTCGCTCGCTGAACCGAAAGCGATTCGCGCAGAGCCCTCGCCATGTCACGCATGCCCGCCTCGCGATCGTCGTCATCGACCGTATCTTCGAACGCATCCTGCTCCACCGGAGCCCGCCGGACCGGCGGCGAATAAAGCGAGTCGAGGCCTGCGGGCAATCGGACCTCCGGCAGCCGCAACGCGGGCAACCCTGGCAGTTCGGGCGCGTGCGCCAATTTCCTCCCCGAGAAAAACCGGTTCACCGTTTCGAAAAACGCTTTCACCTCTCCGCGCCGCTCACCGGTCACGTCTTGCAAATATCGAAACCGTGAAAGGGAACGACGCGTAAAATCGGCCGTCCGCCGGTCAATCTCATCGGCCATCGGCAGCACACTTTCTAACAGATTCGAAAGCTCATCCAGAGCGTTCCGCACCTTCGCCCGCGCGGTCTCGGCGGTCATGCCCGGATTCCTTCGCAAGACTTCCGTCTGCATTTCATCCATCGCCCCGCCGTCGCCCAGCAACCGGTCACCGATCCACCGCACCGTTTCCGGGAGCCGCAGCGGCAAACGCGCCCGCACCAATTCGCCATAACACGCGTGGGAAAGTTGCTCCGAATAATCATCAAAAACCACCGCCAGGTTTCCCTTCAGCGTGTCCTCTTCAAGCTGGCGCCGCGTCAACCGTTGAACCGACTTCTGCATCGCTCGCAACTCATTCAAGCCTTCCTTCACATTGGAAAGACAGCTTTCCACCACTTGCCAAGGTCGAGCAATCAACTCCGCCTCATCCGCCAACATCGCGCAAACGGCGATCAATTTATCCGTAAACACCGCCGCGTCCGGCCACGCGATTTTTCGCAATGCGGCCATCATCACCGAACCATGCGCATCAAAATGAATCGTTCGCCGCCAATCCCGCCGTGGCGGCTCCTCCAGCCAGCGACAATTTAAAAGATGCTCCAGCAACGCCCGCGCTTTCTCCCGCGGCGTCGTCCCCTCCGCTTCCTCAAACTCCAAACCGGGGTGGCGCTCCAGCGTTTCCGCGATCGCCAAAATCACCTCCTCGCGCGGCATTCCCTCCGGTCGGTCATTCGATTCCCGATCCAAAACATCCAGCACATCCACATAAAACGGCGCATTCCGCCCCGCCAGCACCCGGAAAAATCCGGCCCCGCGAGTTTCCCGAAACAGCATCGTCGAAAGCAACATCCGCCCCATGCTCCCGATCCCACCGCGCAAGTCAAGCGACCGGCAACAGACTCCTTCCGACTGCCGATTTCTCAACCTCAAAGACGCTCAATGAGGCACGAGCGCCTCACCTTTTCACTCCTCCCCCAACTCCAGCTCAAACATCTGCGGCCAGTATTTCCCAGTCACTAACAGGCGACCGGTTTTTTCGTCGTGGGCGATGCCGTTAAAAGCCTCCGCTCGATTGGGACGGGAAAGGTGACTGCGCAGGACTCCGAGGTCGAGCCAACCGGTGACGGAACCGGTTTTGGGATCGATGCGGACGATCCGGTCGGTCATGTAAATGTTGGCGAAAATTTCCCCATCGATGAATTCGAGCTCGTTGAGCTGGCGAACGGGCTTGCCCTGGAATTTAACTTCGATCGATTTGACGACGGCGAAGTTTTTGGGGTCTCGGAAATTCAAAATATCAGAGCCGTTGCTCATGATCAGGTATTTCCCATCGCTCGTCAGCCCCCAGCCTTCGCCTTCATAGGAAAACTGACTCTGCAATTTGAAAGTGGTGGGATCGAGCACATAGACCGTTTTTTCCTTCCACGTCAGCACCCACAATTTGCCATCGTGAAGCGTCAAGCCTTCGCCGAAAACCTGATTGGACAAGGGCCGCTTTTTCTTCACCTCGCCGGTCTTTGGATCCACTTCGCGGACGGAAGACGCGCCATACATTCCAGTGCTTTCTAACAGCCGGTCCCCATCGATTTGCAGGCCTTGAGTGTAAGCATTCGGATCGTGCGGAATCGTCGAAACGATTTTATAGGAAATTTTCCGTGGATTTTCCGCCCGGTTATCACACCCGGCAGATAAAGATATCAAAACGACCAGCGCGGACGTGACAGATTTGAGATAAGTCATGATTCGATCACTTTACTATGAGTTTCACCGTCGGCGAATTTGGTCCGCAAGATATCACCCGGTTTCAAATCTTCGACCGACCGCGCGATCTTCCCATCCGGTCCAAGAGCGATGGAAAACCCGCGCTGAAAGGCGGAGTCCGGGCCGAGCGCACGCAGCATGCCGCGCAGATTCGTCAGGCGTTCTTCTTGGCGACTGAGCGAATCGCTTCCGGATTTCGCAAGGCGGTCACGCAACGCCTTGAGCAAATCTTCACGCCGTTCCAAAACCCTCGCCGGATGTTGCGCACGATGATTGGCCCGTGCTTCATTGAGTCGAGCCGATGAGGCATCGAGCGAAACTTTCAAAGCCCGGGAAATGCGACTGCGCAGCGTGTCGAGCCGCATCATCGGTTCGCGGATCAACTTTTCGCCATCGCGCTGAAGAGCACCGCGCTTCAAGCTATCGATCATCGCCCGGGATCGCGCCAGCCGCTCCTGCGTCAACCGATTGACACGTCGCCTGATTTGCTCAAGCCGATGCTGCAATTCCGCCCCATCGGGAACGGCAAGTTCCGCAGCGGCACTCGGGGTCGGCGCACGCAAGTCCGCCACAAAATCGGCGATGGTGAAATCGATCTCATGCCCGACAGCCGAAATCACCGGTATCGGACAAGCCGCGATCGCCCGCGCGACGATCTCTTCATTAAAATTCCAAAGGTCCTCCAGCGATCCACCGCCGCGCCCGACGATCAACACATCACATCTTGGATGACCGAATTTTTCCGGCTGAGATAGTTGCGAAATGGCCCGAGCAATTTCATTTTCCGCCCCACGGCCTTGCACCCGGACGGGAAACAAAACCGGTTGCACCCACGGTGCACGACGTTGCAGGACATTCAAAATATCGCGAATCGCCGCACCGGTTTCGGACGTCACGATGCCGATCGTTCGAGGAAAAACCGGTAGCGCCTTTTTCCGATCCGCATCAAAAAGCCCCTCCAGTGCCAGCTTGCGTTTCAGAGCTTCAAACCGCGCCTGCAAATCTCCAAGGCCGGCGCGCTCGGCTTTTAGCACAATGACCTGAAGCTGGCCGCGCGCTTCGTAAACGCTCGCTTCCGCGAAAACCCGGACCTTCGCACCGTCCTGCAGCGCCTCCGATCCTTCGCGTTTCCGCGCTCCGAACATCGCGCACTGGATCTGTGCGCCGTCATCTTTCAGAGAGAAATACCAGTGCCCGCTGCCTTGTTTTTTTAAGTTCGAAACCTCGCCTTCGACCCAGATTTCGCCGATTTCGACCTCCAGCAGATTTTTCATCCGCCGTAAAAGCTGCGTGACCGACAATGCTGAAGGTCCCGCCGGTTTGGTTCTGGAAAATAAATCCACGGCTTAAAATTTCCGCTTCACCGGAATCCGTTTGAATTCTTGTGTCAATTGAGTGAGCGATTGGGTGTTCGCCGCAGCCTCTTCGATCGACAGGGTCGCATTCACCACACCGATGGATCCGCCGGTCGTCGTTCCCACATGAGCGATGATCACTTCCGCACCTGCTTCCGCCATCCATTTCGCCTCTTCCGGCGCCCCGACATCCACGATGCGGAACAAGTCCATTTCACGTGCGAGCGGGACCAACGTATCATGACGTCTTTCGAGGACTTCGCTGCGTGAATATGGATCTCCTGTTCCGGTCCAAGGGTTCGGCATACGGGCGACTTTGCACCACCTCGGCGCGACGAGCAATGGATATCAGCCGACAAAATGCGACGGCACGCCATGCGCGCAACCGACCGAAAGGCCCTTGTGATTTTCCGATACGGCCAAACTTGAATCGGCTGAACTCGCAATATCGGCAGCGTCGCGGAATTTGATCGCTTACGGATGAAACGATCGTTATAGGAGAACGATCGATGGTAAAGTGATGAAAAAACGTTTCCCAGCCCTCCCGCTGACCATGAGCATCGTCGGCCTGCTCGTGGGTTATTTCGCAAACCGGTCGGGTCCAAATCCCAGCACGTTCGAAGAAGCCAAAACCGCTTCGGAACGCACGATCCACCGGGTTTATGAAAGAGTTCCCAACGCGGATGTCGCGGTGACGGAGTTGCCGAAAATTCACTCTTCAGAAACTCTCGAAACATTGAGAGCCCAGGGCGAAAATGCAACTTATGCCGACCTTGCGCTCTGGATGCTCGACGCCACCGCTGCGGACATCGCCGCCTATTGGGATTTTCGAAAAAATGGAAATTTCGATGGTGATCGAAAACGCCTCCTTTTTATCAATTGGACGCGCTTGGATCCTCAGGCCGCGATCAACGCGGTCGCTGGCACGGGGGACGCGTCGATCCCTTGGTGGTCCTGGGCGTCCCACGATCCGGAAGCCGCTCTCTCGGCAGCCGGCAGCGACCGGTTGGATGACGTCGTCCGCGGCATCGGCGAGTTTCACCCGAAGTGGCTGCGGGAAAATTTCGAACGGATTCCCGAATCCGCCCGCTCATCCGCTCTGAGCGGGCTGACGACATGGAAAGAAGACAGCGATCCGATCGCCACGATGGATTTCCTCAAAAAACACGGAGCGGGCGTCCGGCCCACCCTTCTCAGAACGCTGGCACTGAAAGATCCATGGGCCGCTTTCGAGTGGTTGAAAAAGGACGGTCCGTTCAAGTCCAACAACGGTACCACCTGGGTCGCTCTTCTTGATACCCTCAAGTCCGAATCTCCGGAAGATCTCAGACGAATGGCGGAGATGACACCTCCGGGCGCACTCAAATGGAAAATGGAAGACACGCTTTTTTCCCACCTCCTCGCCACGGATCCCGAGGCCGCGCTCGAACAAGCAAAGTCCACCGATGCTCCCCTTGTGGCGGCGAAGCGGTTGGCGGAAATCGGAAATTCCCTACTCGGTTCGGATCCGGAAAAAGCCTTCGAAATCGGCGCAGATATCCTCGCCGCATGCCCCGATCGACTCAACCCCCAAACCCAGATTCAAACCGACACCTATGCAACGAGTTGGGGCGGACAAGACAACACCACGACGAATTTCATGAACTCTCTTCTGCTCAAAGATCCCGGCAGAACGCTGGAAATGATCACCGCCGAAAAGGGGAAGATCCCTCTGACCTTTCATGATCTTTCGGGGAAATGGGCCGAGCGGGATCTCAAATCCTACGCCGAATGGGTAAACCAGCAAACAGACCCAGCCATCTGGAACGCCGGCGCGAACCAAGTCGTGAACAAACTTTCCTCGCAGGGAAATTTTCAAGAAGCCGCTGAATGGGCGATGGGCGGGGAAGACAAAAACCGCAGCAATCTCCACAGCCTTGCGTGGAGATGGAGCCGCAGCAATCCCAACCAAGCCTTGGAATGGGTGGAAACCACCCCTTTGCCGGAACCGGTCAAAAACAGCCTCAGAAACACCATCCAACAAAACCGATGAAATCCCCAGTCTCCGCGCTCGCGCCAGCCTTGATTGGATTTGGGATCATGGCCGCCATCGGCTGGAACCTCGCGCCTCACAAGCCGCCCAACCTCACATCGGACAAGGAAACCTCCGCTCAACAAGATCGCCGACGACCTGAGAGAAAATCATCGAGAGAAAATGCACTCGTTTCCGCGCAGATGCAGGCCATACGAAATGCCGAATCTCCTTCGGAAAAGATGCGGGCCACTCTCGCTCTGGTGAATTCCTTACCCCCCTCGGAATTTGCGAAATGGGCGGAGGGAGACCGGTTTAGCTTCCGGCAAGGACCGGAACTCACCGTGTTCCGGATGATCCTTTTCGAACGATGGATCAAGGAATCTCCCGAAACCCTTATTCCCTGGGCCGGAAAGAACAACTACGGACAGGCCGGCCGCGGCTTGCAGCACCTCGCAAGTCAAGACCCCCAATCCCTCATCGACCATTATCGCGCCCATCCCGATCCGAAGACGGAACTTGAGACGCTCGACGAAATCGCAAAGCACCATCCGGAAATCGCCCTTCAGCGCCTGCAGGAGCTTTCCGCAGATGGACTTTTCTCCGGAACGGAGCGAACCACCAAAAAACTGCTGAGTGAACTCGCCAAAAAATCCCCCGCGGCATTGGAAGCGGCCATGAAAACGCTGCCCCCGGACTTACAACGCCCTGCGGAAAGTGCATTGGTGAAAGAACGCCTCGCCGCATCCTTCACCACGGAGGTCCGCACTCTTTTTGATCGTCCCGATGGCTGGCAAATCTTCTCGGACATCTCGGAAGACGAAAAAATATCGACTCAGTTGGTCGAGCATCTCGCCGAACTTCCAGCCGCGTGGAGGGCTGGCATGGCGGAAAATTCTTACCGTTTCGTCAACGCTACCAACGCCAAAAAATGGTTCGGGATCGATCTCGAAGCCGTCGGATTTTCTCCTTCCCAAGCGAAAACCTTTCGAGGGGACGCACTGACCAACCTTGTTCATCAGGAACCCGAATTCGCTCTCAAAAATTTGTCCAATCCGGACATTGATCCGAGTCTGAAATCCTTTCTCATCACCCAAGCGTTGCAGAGCGCGAAACAAGACAGCGCGAAGGGAGAAAGACTCATCAACTTGATCGAATCCGAAGAAGATCGGAAGCTCGCGCACGACCAACTCAAACTTGCTGAACTCGCCTCCACCCAAACCAGTCCGCAAAAACCCAAAGAGTGGCTGGAAAAACTCGGAAGCATCCACCAACCGGGCGTCGATTCCCATCAGGTGCTCAGACAACTCGCCACTTGGGACGAAACAAGGATCGCCGAGTTGCGTGCCAATTTTAACCAACTGCCCATCGACCAGCAGCAAAATATTGCCAAAGCTGTCAGCGCAACCGGCCTCTATTCTGAAGTGGATCCCGGTTTCGCCGGAGACGCCATTCGATCCATCGTCGTAAATTCTCCTCCCGCTCCCGGCAGCCAGGAAGCCGACCCCGTCGTCGCCAGTTCCACCCATGCCGTACGACTCGCCACTACCGACCCGATAGCGGCTACCGAATGGATCACCACGCTTCCCGAAGGAAATGCCAGGCTCTGGGCCGCCAAAAACGTCGCCGCCCACTGGATCCAATCGGATCCGAAAGGAACCAACGCGTGGCTGAAAACGCTGCCCCCAGAAACGCGCCAGCAAGTCACGGAATACCTCGGCACCAAGCGCTGAGGACGGAAACAGCAAAGGCCCAAGCGCTTTCACGCTTGAGCCTTCATTAAGTACGAGGACTGGGACTCGAACCCAGGACCAATTAGTTAAAAGCCAACTGCTCTACCAACTGAGCTATCCTCGCTTTGTGTTTCCCGCAGGCGGGGCGGCAGAGATAGGAGCCACCTCGCGACCATGCAAGCTGATTTTAACAAAAATTTTCAATTATCCATTTTTCAAAGTCCGCCAGACCGGTTTTCGGACGCTCCAAAATGAAGACGGGAACGCCTGCAGCCTTTGCTGCTGCTTGATCGGCAGCCTCACTGTCGCCCACCAAACAGGAATTCTCCGGCAGCACCGAAAAATCCTCCAACGCCACCTTCAAGATCGCAGGCGACGGTTTCCGCGCACCGACATCTGCAGAAGTGATCACACGATCAAAATACTCCGATAAATCGAGCTCTCTCAAAATTTGATGCAGCCGCCGATCGAAATTGGAAACAACCGCCAGCTTCGTCCCTGAAGATCGCATCCGCTCCAGCACCTCGACGGCCTCCGGAAAAACCGACCACGCCGCGCCAGACGCATAATAACGGAACAGTTCTTCAAAACAGCGACCGAAAGATGCCACGCGCGTATCGATCCCCGCCGCCCGGCCCGTTCTTTCGACCAATTCCCGCCACCACGCTTTTTCCGCAAGATCCCCTTGGGCCGGATCAGTGAAACTCGGCTCCGGCAAATCGATGAACATCGTTTGAAAATTTCGCCGTATTTTTCCCGGATCGACTTCCCAGCCAAAATCGGAAAAATGCCGGTGATACGTGGTTTCGACCGGTTCCGCCGGTTCAATCAGCGTCCCAGCAGCGTCGAATAGGATCAGTTGAGGAAAACCGGTCATCGCCCGCCAAAATCCCCTCAGCCCGGTGATTCCGCAAGGTTTTCCTAGGCCGGACCGCCCGTGGCGCGGCCAGTTTCGTCTTGCATGTCAACTTTTCCCGTTTTAGAAGCTCTGCCGCACAGCTTCTGACGAAAGAAAGGAGTGGGTCTCGCACCCACTCTTTTGCGTCCCCAGATGCTACCAGCGCCGATCGCTTACACCGCCAGCTATGACCAACGACATCGTCGCCCTCATTGAGTATTACGAAAAGGAAAAAGGTATCGACCGTGCCAAGGTCGTCGCCGCGCTCGAATTTGCCTTTATTTCCGCTTATCGCAAGATGGTTCCGGGTGCCGAAGCGATCGAAACGCTGCGTGCGGATGTCAATCCACGCAAGGGAGAAACCCGTATTTTCGCTTCTCTGACCATCGTTGCAGACGCCGATCACGCTGATAAATTCAACGAAGTCCCCTTTTCCATCGCGGTTAAAAAGAATCCGAGTGCGCAGGTCGGCGAAATTCTCGAATTCAACGTCACCCCGAAAGATTTCGGCCGCATCGCGGTGCAAACGGCCAAACAGACGATGATGCAGCGCCTTCGCCAAGCGGAGAAGGAAATGATCTACGAAGAATTCAAAGATCGCGCCGGCGACATCGTTTCCGGCACCGTTCGCCGCTTCGAGCGCAACGACGTAATGATCGACCTCGGAAAATTCGAAGGCATCATGCCCAACCGGGAACGCGTTCAGGGCGAAGATTACAACATCGGCGACCGGATTCGCGCCTATGTCCTGGCCGTTGAAAACGAAGGCCGTGGACCAGAAATCATCCTTTCCCGCAGCCACCCGAATTTCGTCCGTCGTCTTTTCGAAGCAGAAGTGAACGAAATTTCCGACCGCACCGTGGAAATCCGCGGCATCGCTCGCGAAGCTGGCTTCCGCACCAAGGTCGCCGTCTGGAGCACCGACCCGAAAGTCGATCCGGTCGGCGCATGCGTCGGCATGCGCGGCGCCCGCGTCAAAAACATCGTTCGCGAGCTCAACAACGAAAAAGTCGACATCATCCGCTGGAGCGAAGATCCAAAGGAATTTGTCCGCGAAGCTCTCAAACCCGCCGAACTCCGCTCAATCACCGTTGACGAAGCGACCCACACGGTTCATGTTACCGTCGACGAAATTGATCTCAGCAAAGCCATCGGTCGCAAGGGTCAAAACGCCCGGCTTTCCTCCCGCCTCATGGGCTGGGACGTTCAAGTCCGCCGCGATGAATCCAAAGAAGAACAATTTAAGGAGAAGATCGGCGGCGCCGCTCACACTCTCGGCGAACAACTCGGCATCACCGACGAACTCGCCGAAAAATTGACGTTCGCCGGCGGCTTCAACCCAGAGTTGATCGTCGACATGCCCGCAGACTATATCGCGGCCGCCCTTGCGATCGACGAGGAACAAGCCGAAGCCATCCTGGTTCGTGCCCGCGCTCTCGTCGGTGCCAACTAATTTAAACGAAACCTTTTCTCATTCAGACTCCACCAACCCCGCAGATCAGCCGGATGCCTCAAAATAGCGACAGTTCACCCGAGAAGCCTAAGGTTCTTGACCTTCTCGACACGACCCAAAAGCCTTCACGCCGGGCACGTCAGCGTCAGGAAGCAGAGGTTCCACCTCCGCAGGTCAGCATCATCGATGCCGCGAAACGCGATGCATTGGATCTTTTCGCGGATGATAAAAAGGCGAAGGCACGGAAACCCAATAAATCCGGCAAATCCGTTCTGCCTAGTATCTCGAAAATCCTCGACGAGGACGCGATCGCCGCAGCTCCTCCGAAGGCACCGGAACCGGTCCCGACTGCTTCCGATGAACCAACCGAGTCCCAACCGGTTGAGCACGATCTTCTTCCTGACGACCCCAAACTGATCGTCATCAAACCGCCGATTTTGGTTCCCGATCTGGCGGCACGCCTGGGTCTGAAGCCGTTCAACATCATGGCGGATCTGATCAAGCTCGGCGTCTTCCCGGCTCCGAACCAACCGCTTGAACCGGACATCGCCGCGAAAGTTTGTGAAATTCACGGTTTCGTCTTCGAACGCGAAAAACGCGACAAGGACAAGGGCTTCCACAAAGAAGTCGAAGTCATCAAAGAACCGGAAGCTCCCGCTGTCGAACCTGAAGAACTTCTCAAATTCCGCCCACCGATCATCACGATCATGGGCCACGTCGACCACGGCAAAACCTCGCTGCTCGATTTCCTCCGCAAAACCCGCATCACCGCGGGTGAAGCAGGCGGCATCACCCAGCACATCGGTGCTTATCAGGTCAAACACAACGACCAGCTCATCACCTTCCTCGACACCCCAGGTCACGCGATTTTCTCCGACATGCGCGCTCGCGGTGCCGACATCACGGACATCGTGATCATTGTCGTGGCAGCGAACGACGGCATCATGCCGCAAACGGTCGAGGCGATCAAACACGCGAAAAAGGCGAACAAAACGATCATCGTCGCCATCAACAAAGTCGACCTTCCAAGCGCCAACGTCGAGCGGGTGAAATCCCAGCTCGCTGAAAACGGCCTGCAAACCACCGATTACGGCGGCGACACGGAATTCGCGGAAGTTTCCGCCCTGACCGGTCAAGGCATGGATGACTTGCTCGACCTCATGGCACTTCAAGCCGAAGTTCTCGAACTCAAGGCGAACCCGAAAGCAACGGCCCGCGCCGGTGTGATCGAAGCCCGCGTCGTCCCAGGTCGTGGCACGACCGCTACTGTCATCGTTGAATCCGGCACCCTGAAAATCGGCACTCCATTCATCTGTGGCCCGTATGCCGGGAAAATCCGCTCGTTGATCAACGATCGCGGCGAAGCGATCAAAGTCGCCCCTCCAGGCACACCGGTTGAAGTCATCGGCTTCGAAGAACTTCCAAACGTCGGCGATCATCTCACCGAGATGAAAACCGAGCGCGAAGCGAAAGCTCTCGCCAGCGAACGCCAAGAAGAACAACGCCTCGTCCGCCTCAAACCACAGCACCGCAACCGGATGGAAGACCTCTATTCGATGGTCAATACGGGTGGAGGAAAGGCTCAGCTCAAACTGATCCTGAAGTGCGACGTCCAAGGTTCGGTGGAAGCGATTAAAAAAGCGGTTCTCGCGATCGAATCCAAAAAAGTCGAATCCTCGTTCATCACCGCAGCCGCAGGACCAGTCACCGAATCGGATATTTCCTACGCCGCTTCGACCGACGCGATCATCCTCGGTTTCAACGTCAAGGTTGAAGCCAAAGCCGTCAAAGCCGCGAAAGCCGCTGGCGTGGAAATCAAACTTTATTCGATCGTTTACGAACTCATCGATCAGGTTCGGGAAGCAATGCTCGGCTTGCTCGAACCGCTCAGCCGCGAAACGGTCATCGGTCACGCCGAAGTCCGTCAGATCTTCAAACTCAACCGCGGCCGCGTCGCTGGCTCCTACGTCACCGACGGTCGGATTCACCGCAAAGCGCATGCTCGCGTCATCCGCGGCGGCGTTCCGGTCTTCGATGGCCGGATGTCCACACTCCGCCGCTTCAAAGATGAGGTCGAGGAAGTCCGCAACAACTTCGAATGCGGCATCCGCCTCGGCGAATTCAACGAATACGAAGAAGGCGATATCATCGAGTGCTACAAACTCGATAAAGTTCCTCAGACTCTGTGAGTCCGTTATCAGTTATAGGTTATCAGTTAAAAGTCTGATCCTTATAACTGATAACTTTTAACCAATAACAGATAACAACAGTGTCCCGCCGTCTCGACCGTGTTAACGAACTTCTCCGCCGTGAAATCGGTGCCATTGTCCAAAAGGATTACGAGTGGAATGGCAAGCTCGTGACGGTGAGCGATGTCGAGGTCACGCAAGACCTCAAAGAAGGCAAAGTTTGGATTGGCGTGCTCGGCGGCGACGCTGGATCAGTGATCGAAAAGCTGAACAAAGACCACGGTTCGATTCAAGCGAAGGTCTCCAAGCGGGTGGTGCTGAAATCCACTGCCGTCCTCCGCTTTTACCACGACACCTCCGCCGTCCGCGGGGTGGACATCGTGAATTTGCTTCAGGAAGTCGATAAGCTTCCGAAAGCCCCCGAAGTCGATCCCGAGGAAAACTAACGCGACGCCTCATGCGGGGCGAAACCGTTCGATCCAATCGTGGTGGAAACATCGGATTCCCCACCCCATGAAGCGTCCTTTCAGGACGCTTCCGCGATGCAAATTCTTCCGGTAACAACCGGGCTGTCCCCGTGGGACGATTTATAAATGCGGCTCATCTATCCGTCCCAACGGGACGATTCATATCAGCCCGGGGTGAAACCCCGGGGGTGTTGCGATGGTCTAAACCGGCGTCCTGAAAGGACGCTTCATGTGGAAAAAAATCGCGGTATTTCATCGATGTCATCTCTAAAACCGGCGTCACCCTGGATGAGACGTCCCAACGGGACGTGATGCACGACCAGAAAACACACTTAATTCTCTCGCCTCAATCTCCAGCTCCGCCTCGGCATATCCTTGGCTGAGGCATTCGAAAACATACCGGTCCATAAACGGTTTGATCCCACCGAGCTGCTGATATTGCAACACATGCACCAGTTCGTGTCGCAGCGACAACCGGTTTCCCGGTGCCAGAAAAATCCCTCGCCCGATCGCCATGCCGCCGGGCGGGAAAACCGGCAGCCCTACCTTTTTTCCCAACCACACCCAGAACGCCGAAACCGGCAAGGGAATCTCAGCGATTTCCCTAACACGGATTTCCTCTGGCCAGAGGATCCCAAGACTTTCCGCGAATTCCATCAGCTCGACCGGGAGTGGCTCCCCGTCCGCCAGAATTCGCTTCTCCCAACCCCTCGCCCACCGCGCCAGCCAGGGTGACAGTCCCCCTGCCAAAGTGAGCGCCAATCCGCGAGGCAGATGCATCAGCGACCCAGAAAATTCTTCTTCGCCACCGTGATCGTGTCACCCGGTTTGGCTTGAATGACCTTTTGCCCGTCGTCGGTCAGATCATAAACTTTTTCTCGGCCTTTGCGAGTGACCGTCACCCGTCGCAGCGAGCCATTGGTCGTGGGACCGCCCGCGCTCAAAATCGCGGCATAAAGCCCCATTTTCCCCACCAGTTTTACCGGCCCTGGGCGGGCCACTTCGCCAGCCACCGTCGCAATCGATTCCCGCTGTTCGATCGGAATCGCTTTTCCCTGTTCCGCCCTCAACGAGAAACAAGTGAGCAGAAATAAAATCGCGGACCATTTCATCACTCATCGATACGTTTTGAGGGCTTCAGGGTAAAGACGAAAGCTCCTGCTTTTTCCCGCTGTCAGCCGAGTGGCACGGAATGCGCTAACACGACCAACCTCGTGGTCTCGCTTCCATCCCATCAAACCTCAAGCCCCGTGAACGTCCGAAATTCCCCCCTTCCGGATGACCGATTGAGTAACGCTCCGGTTGTCGTCTTAGCTCAGAAAAAAACCTTCTCTCCCGCCCCATGAATCTGCTCATTCGAAATGGAGAGGTCGTGACTGCCGAAGGGCATTTTGTGGGCGATGTCCTCTGCCGAAACGGTGTGATCGCCGCCATCGGACTGGGACTCGAAGCCCCGCCGAACACCGAAATCATCGATGCGACCGGTCAATATGTTTTCCCCGGATTCATCGATCCTCATGTTCATGTCCACGCCCCTTTCATGGGCACTTTTTCCAAAGACGACTACTCCATCGCCAGTCGCGCCGCCTTGCTCGGCGGGACCACAACGATGATCGAAATGTGTTGTCCATCGCGAAAGGAAGACCCGCTCGATGCGATCCAGCTTTGCAAAAAAAACGCCGCCGGCACCTCGTTCTGCGATTACTCATTTCACATGGGAGTCAGCCGGTTTGGCGATGGCACGGCGGAGTTACTGAGAGAGATCGTCGAGGACGAAGGCATCACCTCGTTCAAAATCTTCCTCGCCTATCAAGGCTCGTACGGCATCGAAGACACTGAGCTTTTTCAAACTCTTTCGCTGGCCCACGACCTTGGCGTGATCGTCACCGCTCATTGTGAAAACGCCGATCTCGTTTCGGAAAACCAGAAGAAGCTGATCGCGGAAGGAAAAACCGGTCCCGAATGGCATGGTGCCTCGCGACCGGTCACCGTCGAAACCGGTGGCTGCCGACATTTCATGACTTTTGCCGAGATGACCGGCGCGGAAGTATATGTCGTCAATACCAGTTGCTCACCCGCCATCGAACTTCTTCAAGAAGCTCGAAAACGCGGCGTCAAAGTCTGGATCGAAACGGCGTCTCCTTACCTCGTGCTCGATGAAAGTTATGCCGAGTTACCAGATTTCGAAGGAGCGAAGTACCTGATGAATCCACCGATCCGCAGCCAAGAGCACCGGGATTTCCTCTGGAAATGCCTCGCCGATGGCACGATCGATTCGGTTGCAAGCGATCACGCCGCCTTCGATTTCGCCACCCACAAACACATGGGTCACCCGTCAAAAGACCGGTGCATGGACGCGGATTTCAAACTGTCCGGTAAACCCGGAAATTTCACGATGATTCCCAACGGCCTGCCCGGAATCGAAGAACGCGTCAAAATCCTCTACACCGAAGGCGTTCGTCGCGGTCGCATCGACCTCCAAACGCTTGTCCGCGTCGCCAGCACCCAGCCTGCGGAACTCTTCGGACTCTACCCGAAAAAAGGAACCATCGCTCCCGGCAGCGACGCCGATCTGGTGATCTGGAATCCCGCATGGACCGGAGTCATTTCCGCCGAGACCCATGCCATGGCGACCGACTATTCCGCCTACGAAGGAAGACCCGTCGAAGGCCGCGCCGAGCATGTGATGGTCCGTGGCAAAATCATGGTCCGTGACGGAAATTGGGTGGGCGAAACCGGTTGGGGAAAATTCCTTCCGCGCGTCGCCAAAAAACGCAAAGCCCTCGTCTAACTCAAAAAAATCGCAACACGGACTTGAGTCCGACGCGGAAGATTGGCGCTTCAACTAAGCCGTCTTCCGCCGAAACATCACCGACGCTGCAGTCAGCGTGCACGCGCTGATCACGATCAACGGCCAGATCAACGACGCGATGCGATCAAACGACGCGTCCTTCAAAAATACCCCCTTCACAATTTCCACAAAATGCCGAATCGGATTCGGCCATGTGAGATATTGCAGCCACTGCGGCATATTTTCAACCGGCGCGGTGAATCCGGATAAAAGGATCGCCGGCATCATAAAAACAAACGCCCCCAGAAATGCCTGCTGCTGCGTCGAACTCACCGCAGAAATCAGAAGCCCGACTCCCACCAACGCCAGCGAATAGAAAAACATGCCGGTATAAAGCAACGCCAGACTCCCGCGAAACGGCACATGATAAAGGAAAACCGCAACCAACAAAATTAGCGTCGCTTGAAAAAACGCCACCATCATGGCCGGAATCGCCTTTCCGATCATGATCATTTCCGGGGTCAACGGCGAAACCAGCAACTGATCGAACGTCCCCTGCTCTCGCTCGCGCGCCACCGAAAGCGCCGTCACAATCAACGAACCGATGGTCGTGATCACCGCGATCAAACTCGGCAAAATATATTTCGGGTAATCCAAACTCGGATTGAACCAATAACGCGTCACCATTTCCGACGGCAAGATCCGCCCCGCCGTTTCGGACCGCTCTTTTAAATACTGATCTACGATCGATTGCAGATAACCAAATGCGATTTGCGAGCTGTTAGACCGCCGTCCATCCAGCATCACTTGAACCGGTGCCGTTTCACCCAGAGCCAGCTTGCGTGAAAAATCTTCAGGAATCCGCACCGCCAAAAGCGCGTCGCGGTTTTCAATCGCCGCTTCCACTTGTGACTGACTTTGCATCGGCAGAAATTCGGTGAACGCGCCTGACGCCGCAAACCGCTGCATCAGCTCGATGGATGCAAGTCCGCCATCCTCATTATACACTGCCAACGACGCGTTTTTCACCTCCAACGTCGCCGCAAAAGGAAACAGCACGGTCTGCAAAATCACCGGCATGAATAACAACACGCGTCCCGATCGATCATTCAGCAGTGACTGCAGTTCCTTAATCACCAGCGTCCGAATGCGATTCAAAAAATTCATTCCATCCTCCTTTTTGTGAGCTTCGCCGTCAGCCCGATAAACAGCGCCGAAGACGCCATCAGCAGCAAAATATCCGGCCACAAGATCCGCCAAATCGTTCCCGCTTGGAAAAGCGTCTGCATCGACGAAACAAAATAACGCGCCGGAATCAAATGGGTGATCGCACGCAACAGCGGCGGCATACTGGAAATCTCGTAGATAAATCCGGACAACATCATCGCCGGTAAAAACGCCGCGTTCAGCGCCGCCTGCGCCGCGTTAAATTGATTTCGAGTCGCCGTGGAAATCGCCAGGCCAATTCCCAGCACACTCAACAGGAAAAACGTTCCGACCACACACAACGCGAGCACCGACCCCCGAAACGGCACGCCCAACACCCACTTCGCCGTCGCCACGCACAAGAGCAGCGAAATCATCCCCAAAACATAATACGGCAGCACTTTGCTTAATAACAATTCCGCCCGAGTCACCGGCGAGGCCAATAACGCCTCCATCGTTCCGCGCTCCCACTCGCGCGCGACCACAAGCGACGTCAGCATCGCGCCAATGACCGTCATGATGACGGTGATCGAACCGGGAATCAAAAAGTTCCGGCTTTCCGCAGAGGAGTTAAACCAATACCGCGGCTCCAGAGAGATCTCGCGCTGTGCTTCCTCACCCCGATCTTCCGCCCGCTGCGCCTGCCAGATTTGCCAAACGCCGTTGACGTTCGCGCTGACAAATTGCGCAATGTTCGGCTCTGATCCATCCGCGATCACCTGAACCGGTGCGATCGCCGAATGACTTTCCATCTTTCTCGAAAAATCTTCGGAAATCACCACAAACCCGCGGATCTGCGAATCGATCAACGCCTTTTCCGTCGCTGATCTCGACTCGAACGAATCCACCTCCAACCACGGCGACGCCGTCAAAGCCGCCACAAAGGCTTCCGCCGCAGGACCGGAATCTTCCTTCCAAACGCCGATGCGTAACTTCGCCGAATCCAGATTGATCCCGAATCCAAAGATAAAAAGCATCAGAACCGGCAGCACGAACGCGATCAGATTGCTGCTCGGATCGCGAAAAATCTGCAGCGTTTCCTTCCAGCAAAGCGCTTTTAACCGCCGCAGCGACAGACCGGTCATGCGTTCTCCTTTCCGGTGACCAATTCGATAAACGCGTCTTCCATCGACGGATCCGGATTTTCAGCGGTTGCGACCATCGCCTTCAATTCATCCGGCGTTCCGTTCGCAATCAATTTCCCACGAAAAACCAATCCGATCCGGTCGCAATATTCCGCTTCATCCATGAAATGCGTCGTCACCATCACCGTCACCCCTCGTTCGACGAGGCCGTTGATATGGGTCCAAAATTCCCGCCGCGTCACCGGATCGACACCGGACGTCGGCTCATCGAGAAACAACAAATCCGGTTCGTGCATCACCGAACAGGCCAAGGCCAGCCGTTGTTTGTAGCCGAGCGAAAGCGAATCCGTCTTCGATTTGAGGAACGGTTGAAGATGGAAAATATCCGCCATTTCCCCGGTTTTTTCGCGCTGCCGTTGACCGGTTAATCCATAAACACCCGAGAAAAAATCAAGGTTCTGCTGAACGGTGATGCCTCCATATAACGAGAATTTCTGAGCCATGTAGCCAAGCTTCTGGCGTGCTTTCCCCGCGCTTTTCCGCAGATCCAGGCCGACGACCGAAGCCTTCCCGGAGGTTGGTAAAAGCAGACCACACATCATCTTGAAGGTCGTGGATTTCCCCGCACCGTTCGGACCTAACAGACCATAAATTTCCCCGCGTTTGACTTGAAAACTCACCGAGTCCGTCGCCGCGAAATCGCCGAATTTTTTCGTAAGGTTTTGCGCTTCGATCACCACTTCATCGTCGCTGGGAATCGCGCGCACATGTTTCGCCAAAACCGACTCACCACTCGGTCCGCCGCCCAACAGGTCGATGAACGCATCTTCAAATCGTGGCCGGACCGCCGCCCATTCCGCGGTCTCGCCCGCGCCGATGACATCCGGGCTGAAAAGTTTTTCACCTTTGCGGAACGTCAGCCGCAGGTGGTGCCCTTGGATCGAACCGTCGCTGACTTCCGGCCGCGCAAGCGCCTTGGTCAGTAGCGAACGTTTCCCGGAAGATAGGTTTTTCAATTGGTAACACTGTCCTTCCAGCGGAGCGGTCATCTCACGCGGAGTTCCGGAAAACAGCAGCTTTCCTTCGTTCAAAACCAATGTGGTCCCACAAAGTTCCGCCTCATCCAGATAAGCCGTGCTCCACACAACGGCGATCCCCTGGCTCACCAAGTCTTCCACCATGCCCCAAAGTTCCTTGCGGGAAATCGGATCCACGCCGACGCCCGGTTCATCTAACAGAAGCAATTTCGGCCGGCCTAGCAGCGCGCAGGCAAGACCAAGCTTTTGTTTCATGCCGCCGGAAAGCTTTCCAGCGAAACGATCGGCAAACCGCTTCAGGTCCGTGAATTCCAGCAACCGGTCGAACGTCTCACGGCGTTCCTGACCGATGACGTTTCGCAGGTCGGCATGAAGCGTGAGATTTTCCAGAACGGAAAGATCTTCATACAAACCGAACTTCTGCGGCATGTATCCGACCCGTTCGCGAATCTCCGCAGCTTCCTTTCCCGGATCGTGACCCAGCGTGGCGATTTCTCCGGAATCCTTTTCTAACAGACCGGCAATCAGCCGCAGCAGCGTCGTTTTCCCCGCACCATCCGGACCGACCAGACCGGTGATCCGTCCGGTCCGGATCTCACCGGAAACCGCATCAAGCGCAGGCATTTCCATGCCTTTGAAAGACTTGGAAACTTCGCGAAAACTGACAACGACTTCAGACATCAGATCGATGAGGAATCGAGCGAAACCGTCACGGGCATGCCCTGACGAAGCGTCCCGTCCGAATCGGAAACCACCACCCGCAACCGGTAAACGAGCGACGTTCTCAAATGCGGAGTTTCCACTGATTTCGGAGTAAACTCGGCACGCGGCGAAACGAAACCGACGGTTCCGTGAAAGGGTTTGTCCGGATTTCCATCGGTAAATACCAGAACCCTCGTACCGGGTGAAACTTCTCCGAGCTCCGCTTCATGAACATACGCGCGGACCCACACCGGTTTTTCTAACGATAACGAAAGCGCGGTGGATCCGGCTTGGACAATCGCTCCCGGCTCGACGGCGCGGGTGAGCAAAATCCCGTCCGACGGAGCGCGCAGCTCGGTGTCGGCCAACCGGATTTCGGCCAACGCGACCGAGGCTCTCGCTTGCTCCATCTGCGCCAAACTCGCTTGGATTTCCTCCGCACGGAAACCCGCTTCAAGTTGCCTCAGATTCGCGTCTGCGACTTTGCTTCGCTGCTTCGCCTCTTCGAGCATCGCCTCGGCATCATCGAAACTCTGTTGAGAAGTGCCGCCGCCTTTGACCAACGCATTCTGACGTTGGAAGTTGCGCGCGGCATTGTTCAAACTCACCCGGTTTTGCTCGGCGGTCGCACGCGCTTGTTCAATCTCCTCCGGCCGATAGCCAGCCCTTTTCATCTGGAGATCCGCCTCGGCGGCAGCGAGCGTGGCTTTCGCTTGCTCCAGCTCGCGCACATAAGGATCGCGATCGATACGCGCGAGAACTTCCCCGGTTTTTACCGAGTCTCCTTCATCTCTCAAAACCTCCGACAAACGCCCGGAGACCCGGAAACCCAGATCGACGCCTCGGATGTCGACATTGCCGTAAAGTTTCAACGGCTCGTGATCGTGCCGGTATTTCGAATAAAAGTGCCAACCGGTCGCACCCGCGAGGATCAGCAATAAAACCGGGATGATGATTTTTTTCATTTCGTTTTCGCAGAGTTGAGAAATCCGGAGCAGATGATTTCGATGTGTTCATCAAGGATGCGCGCGATGATTTCACCGTGGCTCCGGTCGAGCTTTTTCACGCCAAGACGGCGCAAGATGGTCGAACGAGCGACCGTGAATCCGATGATCTGACCAAAGATCGCGTGGGCGCGGATGATGGCAGCGGCCGATCCCGGTTCTTCCCCGGTCGCGATGCAAAGGACTTTGGTAAAAAGTTCGTGAAGCGGTTTGATGCCCTTGGAGTAAAGGCACTCGAAGCATTCGCTGGGTGCGGCCTGCTCGCGCATCATCACGTTGCGGAGCTTCCCGATTTCCGACCGCTCGATGTGTTCGAGCAGGAGCGTTTTCAGGAGACGCTTTAAGCTATCGGTCGCGGCACGCGCATCCATCTGACCGGTTTCCAACAAATCGCGGGTTTCCTTGGCAACCGGCCCGAATGTCTTTTGAAGGTACGACACAATGCCCGCGATCACCTCCTGATACAGCTTTTCCTTATTGCCGAAATAATAAGCAATCGCCGCGACATTCTGCCCCGCCGCGACGGCGATCTCACGAACCGAAGCGTTTTCATACCCCTTTTCGCCGATCTTTTCCAATGCGGCTAACAGGAGCTTTTGTTTCGCTTGCTCGCCTTTTCCGGGAGCGCTGAAAAAAAGTTCGGCCTGCATCGCGGAAAAATTGGACGATCGATTGAAAAAGTCAAACAAATGTCCAATTTTTAAATCAATCTCGCCCGGGAAAGATTACGAACCGGATCAGGCCAGCCGCTGATTGCGGTGGATCCAGACGCTCTGGACGAGGCCGAGCAGGAACATACAAATAACGATGAACGTTCCGGAATAGCTGATCAGCGGCAGCGGAATTCCAGTGATCGGCATGATCAACACACACATGCCGACATTTTCGAAAACGTGGGCAAAAATCAGCGCGACAACGAGGCACACGATGAGCCGTCCGGACACATCTCGGCTGTAAAATCCGATAAAGAGCGCCTGAATCAGCAACAGCGCGAAGGCAGTAATCAGCAACAAGCTGCCACGAAATCCGAGTTCTTCCGCAATGACTCCGAAGATGTAGTCGTTGTGCGCGGTCTTACGCGGAATGAAACCTTTCGCATGCAAAGAACCGCGCTCCGCTGGCGCCTTCCAGCCGACGCCTTTCCAACCTGCTTTCCCAACCGCCATCGAGACGTTGTGCGGCGCGTAGCCGTCTCCCATGATATCGACTTCTCGGCCCTGCATCATGCGCAGCCAGACATCGATGCGCTCCGGCCCCCGCTCGGAAACCAGCGGCAGCGCGACGAAATACAGCAACGGCAGCATTCCAGCTCCGATAAATGCCATGAACGAAAGGTAACGAAAGGGCGCACCACCAATCAGCAACGCGACGATCGAAACCGGTATCCAGACCAGCGCCGAACCCATATCGCCCATTTTCATCGCCAGCGCGAAAGGAATCCCAACCACCAATCCGATCACCGCGATCCTCGCAAATGGCGCGGCAAACCACCGATGAAGCTTCGGCAAATCCTGCAACAGCCACGCTAACAAAAGAATCCCAGACGTAATCCCGAGCTGGACCGGTTGGAAATTAAAGCCCCCGATGTTCAATTGATGGACATCATTGTCCGCCACCATCGCCGCGACCATCAGGCCGATACTCACGACATAGAACGGAATCCCGAGCCATTTGATCCACCGGTAATCGATAAAAGCCGCCGAAAAATAGGCAACACTCCCGACAACGATCCAGTTTTTCTGCATCCACGCATAATAAGCGCCGGCACTGCCAAAACGACTCTTCAGCTCGCCGCTGATTGGCAAATGTTGGGCCGCGCTCTCGATCATGAACACGCCAAAGATCAGGAGCCCGTACATCACCAGCACGAGCACCCAGTTCATGCCGAGAATTTTCCTCAAAAATGGAGTCATGAAGCGCTTCCCCGCGACCATACCCACCCGCCGCCGCGTGGCAAGGCAGGTCTGAAATTTCGTGCACGATTCAAGATCCGCCGATTTCTGCCTCTCCCAACTCTGCGCTTCTCTCCGACCGGTTGCTGGTTTCCAATACCTCCGCCCCGCCGATGTCCGAAAATTTTTACCAACAAACCACCACCGCTCCGGCCACACCGTTTGACGTTTCGCTGCGGCCACCGGCGTTTTCGGAATTCATCGGTCAGGAAAAAGTGAAAGACCGCCTGCTGTTGATGCTGGAAGCGGCGAAACAACGCGACGACGTGCTCGGCCACGTTTTGCTTTCCGGACCACCCGGTTTGGGAAAAACGACACTGGCCAACTTGGTCGCGAAAGCCGCCGGCACTCAGCTTCATACGACATCCGGTCCGCAAATCGAAAAAGCCGGAGACCTCGCGGGCATTCTCACCAACATCCAAAAAGGCGACATCCTTTTCATCGACGAAATCCACCGCTTGCACCCGGCGATTGAAGAATACCTTTACCCGGCCATGGAGGATTTCCGTTTGGACATCATCATCGATTCCGGCCCATCGGCACGCTCGATCCAGATCCATTTGCCTCGCTTCACCCTGGTCGGAGCGACCACTCGATCCGGCATGCTGACCGCGCCGCTGCGGTCGCGATTCGGTCTCGTCAACCGCCTGGACTATTACACTCACGAGGAACTCGCCCTGATCATCGAACGCTCCGCCGGGCTGCTCGACACGGAAATCGAACGCAGCGGATCGCTGGAAATCGCCTCTCGCTCACGCGGCACACCCCGGGTCGCAAATGCGCTGCTGCGCTGGGTCCGCGATTACGCACAGGTGAAAAACCGCGGACAAATCAACGGCGATGTCGCAGACGCCGCGCTCGCAATGATCGAAATCGACTCCGACGGCCTCGACGAAATGGACAAGCGCTTGCTCGAATCGCTGATCTACAAATTCAACGGTGGCCCCGTCGGACTGAATTCCCTGGCCGTTGCCGTCGGCGAAGATTCCGCAACCTTGGAAGAAGTCCATGAACCGTTCCTCATCATGCAGGGGTTCATCCAGCGAACACCGCGCGGCCGAATCGCGATGCCCGCCGCCTATCGAAAAATCGGCGCACCGGTTCCGCCGCCGCGGCCGGAAGATCCACAGCCAGATCTGTTTTAATTTTCACGTTTCCCTCTGCCGATTCCGCGGTTACTTTTTGTCGATCCTTCATGAATCCAATCGTCCAGCAAACCATCGACCGCTGCCGTGAAGCAGGCCTCCGCCGAACCAAGGCGCTTGAGGAGCTGATCAGCACGCTGCTTGAAAAGTCGCGCCCCATGACCTTGTCGGAACTGGCCACTTCGCCTCGACTTTCCGACCAGTGCGACAAAGCCACGGTTTTCCGGCTGCTGCAGCGTCTCACCGAGCACGGGCTGGTCCGCCGCCTGGGTCTTCACGAACGAGCCGCGTATTTCACCCTCTTGGTTCCGGGACGCCACAGTGACTATCTCATCTGCACCGGCTGCGGGACGATCGAGGCGATCAAGGCGCCGTGCCCGGTTCATCAACTCGAGGACGAAATCCGCGAAAAAACCGGCTTCCAAAATCTTTATCACGAACTGGAGTTTTTCGGCGTTTGCCCGAAGTGCGCCTGAGCGAAATAAGGGCTTTCAAATTTCGTTTTAATAACCCTAAATTTACTTCGACCGAGCGCTGAATTCACTTCGCGGCGCGCCCACTCACTCCCCATCGTCCCCCAGACTTATGCAGTGCCCTTACTGCCAGACCCCTCTGCTCGCCAGCGCCACTGAATGTTTATCCTGCCGCCTCACGTTTGCGCGGACGCAGGTGCTGCTCGGAGTCATGCCGCGACTGACCCCCACGATTTCCGACACTACCCGCTCGCTCAAACCCCAAGAGCACACCCGCATCCGGCGGCGCATCGAGCGAATCCAGCGGAGATTTCCCCAAGTCGTCCTGCAAGTGGTGATGAATTGCTTTCCTCCCACTTACTCTTTCAAGCTCTACACGTTCTGGATTTTCAACGGCACCGCGATTGCAGGAAAAGCACGCCGCGGAAGAAACAATCACGCCCTGCTATTGCTGATCGACCCGGATCGAGGCGAGGCATCCATCATGCCCGGCTACGGACTGGAACCCTTTCTGAAAATCGGCGCACTCGATCACCTCCTCGATCTCGCCGGCCCGGCCTGGTCTGCGGGCGAATGGTCGGAGGGCATCGAACAGGTCCTCGACGGACTGGACAAGCTGCTGGAAAGCCAAGGCAACTTGGTCGAAAACGAACTGCTGAGCGCCAGCGATTTCTGATCAGCCAAAGGCTTTCAGAAAACCCACCTCGATCGCCAGCGGCTCGAACGCGTTCGTTTCGAGCGTCCGACGTAAGGATTCCAAAGCCTCAACGCGCTGGAGCAAACGAATTTCGCTTTCCCGCTCCACCACTTCACGCAGTTCCGGCGCGGTTTCGGGAAAATCCAAACCGCCCGCTTTCATTTTCAAGCGGAGCAGATCCGCCATCCACGCCATCAACACGTCGAACAGCCGGCTTCGCGATTCAAGATATTCAGCCTCCGCCGCCGCCTTGTGGAACGCCTCCCGCTCCTTCAGCCAGGCACCATCCGTCGCATCTCGATAAGCGCTGACTTCTTCTTTCTCCGCCGCCTTCGCCGCTGCGTCCGCATCCGATCGCCGGTCCGCGAGAAACGAGGAAAACGCCGCTTTTAAATGCAACGCACCCACTGGAGTTCCGAATCCTCGAGTCGCCGCACGATTGAGCGCAGCGACCAATTCCTCCCCTCCATCCTCCAACAACGACCGACCCCCCAACAACGACAAACCGATGCAGCGCGATAAAATCGTCGGCAACAACCGCTGCGGATTCGCCGTCAATAAAAGCAAAAGCGTGTTCTGCGGCGGCTCCTCCAACGTTTTTAAAAACGCGTTCGCCGCCTGATCGTTCATCCGGTCCGCCTCGACAATAACCCCCACTTTGCAGGCCCCATGAGGAGCAGCGAGGTGCAACGTGTGCTCCAGATTGCGGATCTCATCCACCCCGACGCGCCGGGACTTCATTTTCGGACGAATGATCCGAACCCAGCCGCTTTCCAATTCATCCAACGATGGCGTCTCTTCAACAACCGGTTGACCAAAAAGATCCACTCCACCCGAGCCCGAATTTCCACTTACCAATTGAATCACCCGTGCCGCCAGGTTTTCCTTCCCGCTGCCCGCCGCGCCGCTGATCAAAAACGCGTGCGCCAAGCGGCCGCGTTTCTGCGCCGAAGAAATCAACTCAAATGCCCGTTCCGCCGTGTATGCCATCGCACGCACGTTCTCGCCGCGACGAGCCGAGAGTTCAAGCACCGGCTTCTTCCTATTGACCAATGACCGGTCACCCGTGACCATCCGTCCATGAGCTGCAACCACACTTTCGCCCCACGCGGCGGAAAATCGGAAATTGAGGAAGGATCGGAATTTTCCCCAAAATTCGACGCCGACGGACTGATTCCGGCGATGGCGATCGATGCGATCACCAAAGAGCCGCTGATGCTCGCTTACATGAATGAGGAATCGCTGCGCCGCACTTTGGAAATCGGCGAAGCCGTCTATTGGTCGCGTTCCCGTCAGGAATTTTGGCACAAAGGAAAAACCTCCGGCCATATCCAAAAAGTCATCGAAATTCGCACGGATTGCGATCAGGACGCCCTGGTTGTTTACGTCGAACAAATCGGCGCAGGAGCTTGTCACACCGGCCGCGGCTCGTGTTTTTACCGCAATGTCATTGGCCTCAGCGACGACGGCGGCGCGAAATTGACCTTCAATAGCACCGACCGCGCTTTCGATCCGGAAGCCGTTTATGGAAAACATTGAGAAAAAACCACCGGTTTTACGCGATTTCGGGGTTGCAATTTTCCAGCACAACCGGTAGCTCTCCCGCCCCGCGCATCCGGCACACCCGCCGGAACCCCGCAGACCGACCCATTTTCCGCGAAAGAGGACCCCATGGACATCATCAAAAAGATCGAGCAAGAGCAGTTGAAACAAGACGTCACCCCGTTCAATGTCGGTGACACCGTGAAGGTCCATTGCCGGGTCGTCGAAGGCGGCAAAGAGCGGATCCAGATTTTCGCAGGCATCGTCCTCGCAAAAGGCGGAACCGGCGTGAACGCCGCTTTCACCGTCCGCAAGATCTCTTACGGCGAAGGCGTCGAGCGCGTCTTCCCGGTTCACACCCCACGGATCGCCAAGATCGAAGTGACCAACAAAGGCAAGGTTCGCCGCGCCAAGTTGCACTACCTCCGCGAACGCGTCGGCAAGCGCGCTCTCCTCGTGAAGAGCGCTTCGAACTGATCCTCTCAGCTTCGAGTTTTCCCAAAACACCTCGCCCTGAACCGGCGGGGTGTTTTGTTTTCCGGCGCACGGCTCGATTTCCGCTTTGCGCCCGCACGAACTCCACGTCATCCTTTGCCTGTGCGCATCCCCATTCCCATCGTCCTTCTGCTTTCGATCCTACTGGTCGGCGGCCTGTGGTGGTGGAATACCCGCAACCTGGATTTCCTCACCCCGCCGAGCGAAACCGAACTGGCAAAAATCCGCGAAGACGTCCAAGCCTCGATCCCACAGCCGGATCGCCGCGACGAACCAACGACTCTGCCGGATAAAAATGCCAAGGTTTCCGACCTTCCTGAGCCCGGCCCCGATCTGAAAGTCGAAGTCCCGACCGGCATTCTCCTCGGCGATCTCGATGCGCCACCAACGCTTCAAGCTTACAGCGAACGCGCACCAGACGGCCCGGAAAAAATCGTCGAACTCGCGTCACTGCTCGAAACCGAAGGCAAATTCCAGCGCGCATTGCTCGCGTGGGAACGCGTGCTGGACCTGGTGAAAGCCAATCCCGAACAAACGACTGCCGCTCTCAATGCCGTCCGAAGACTTCGCCCAACCTTGCCCGATTGGAACACCGATCCGGACAAAGCCATCCCCGTCGTCCTCCACGCCGGGACCGGGCCAGAACTCGCCAAAGAGCTCAAACCGGTTCTCGAACAAGCCGCCCTCGACCTCCAATCCGCCTCCTCCGGCATTTTAAAAGTCACTTCACACATCGCCGTCGGTCGCCGGATCGGCGCGAAAAACGTGCCCACCCCCGTCGCACTCTGGCTCGGTGGATCCGGCCCGGACCATAAGGAAGCCCCTTCCACCGACGTGCTTTCCTTCACCGTTTCCTCGCCCGAAACGCTCCGCACCGAGGTATTCCGCACGACCTTTCTTCTCATCAGCGGACAGTTAAAACGCTCGTCCACTTTCACCGAACCGCTGCCACCCATGGAATCGGAAGATCCGCTGGATGCGATCCGCTCCCACATCACCCGCCTTTCTTGGGAAAAATTCGGCACATCGCTCAACCCGCCACCTGAACCGGTTTCCGAACCCATCCCCCGCGCCGAACCGGTCAAAGAAGAACCCGTCTTGGTTCGCCCCAAAATCCGCCGCTGATCCCGCGTTACTTTCTGCGGCTTTGACAAAAAACGCAGATCCGCGAAATTAGGGCCCATGTTTGCCCGATTTCTCGCCGCGATTTTTGCCACCTTCGCTTGGTGCGCCGCGTGGGATCCGGCATCGGCGGAACCGGAAAAACCGGTCGTCGAACGGCTCGACGAAAACCGGTTTCGCATCGGCTCCGTCACGTTTGATCAAAAGACCCGCGAAATCCGTTTTCCGGCCTCGATCAACATGAACGACGGTTTGCTCGAATTCATCATCGTCCACGAAAACGGAAAAATTCACGAATCGCTCCTCAAAACCGACATTTCCCCCACCCACCTCAACCTCGCGTTCACCCTACTGCGTTACCCGCCATCGCCCGAACTCTACAGGCGGCCCGACGCCGGACCGCCCGCGGTTTCCGAAACCACCCAAACCGGCGCCCGAATTTCCATTCGCGTCGAATGGAAGGACGGCGAAAAAACCCGCGACATCCCCATCAACGAGTGGGTTCAACATACCGTCAACGGTACCACCATGCCCGAAGGCCCATGGGTTTATGGAGGATCGGAAATTCAGGGCGGAAAATTTGTTCCGGAAACGACCGGTGACATCGCCGCCATTTACCTCAGCAACACCTCGCTCATCAACTACCCCGGAAAAGACAATGGCGACGATACGGTTTGGTTTGCCTACCCGAAACGCGTTCCCGCCCCGGACACACCGGTCACGGTGATCATCGCCCCTTTTAAAAACGACCAACCCCTTTCCAAACCATGAAAAAAATCGCCGCTCTCCTTGTTCTCTCAACCGGTTTGACCGTCGCCCAACCGGCCAAACAGAATCCCTACGTTTCCCTCCAGGAAGAAATCCGCCAAGCCATCGCCCGTGGCAACGCTTGGCTCAAACAGCAGCAAAAACCGGAAGGCAACTGGGACGATCCCGGCCTCCCGGCATTCACCGCCCTCGCGCTCAACGCCGCCGTTCGCGATCCGAATCTCGATCACAAGAAACCTTATCCCGAGCACATCGAAAAAGGCTTCGCCTGGCTCATCGCCCAACAAAAAGAAAACGGCGGCATTTTTAATCGCGGACTCTCGGTTTACAACACCGCGACGTCCGTCACCGCGCTCGTCGCCGGCGACCGCGACGCCTACGAACCCGCCATCGTCAAAGCCCGCAAGCACTTGATCGACAACCAGTGGGACATCGACGCAAAAGGAAAAACCGATAATCCAAACGACGGCGGAATCGGTTACGGTTCGAAAAACACCCACACGGATCTCTCGAACACGTATCTCGCCATCGAAGCGCTCGCGCTTTCAAAAGACGTGGTCGAGGACGGAAAACACGGCACCCAGCCCGAGCTCGATTGGGAAGCGGCCCTGCAGTTCCTTTCCCGCTGCCAAAACTTGAAGGAAACAAACGATCAGCCCTGGGCCTCGAACGATCCAAAAAACAAAGGCGGATTTCTTTACAACACCTTCGAATCAAAAGCCGGTGAGGAAACTCTTCCCGACGGCAGCAAAGCGCTTCGTTCCTACGGCTCGATTTCCTACGCCGGTTTACTCTCGTTCATTTACGCAAAACTCGGCCCGGACGACCAACGCGTCGTCGCGGTCAAAGAGTGGCTCGGGAAAAACTACACGGTGAACGAAAACCCCGGCATGGGTGCCCAAGGGCTCTACTACTATTACCAAACCATGTCGAAAGCGCTCAGCGCCGCCGGCATCGATAAACTCAAACTCGAAAACGGCAGCGAAGCCGATTGGCGCAAAGACCTCGCCGAAAAACTTCTTTCCGTTCAAAAATCCGATGGCTCATGGGTCAATGAAAACGGTCGCTGGATGGAATCCAACCCCGTTCTTGTCACGGCCTACACCGTGCTTTCACTCGAACAAGTCTACGATTCGATCCCCCAGAAATAAACGAATTCGCCGCTTAAAGGGCGAGGTATCACGAGAATTCGATCTCGGCGATTCCCTGCATGAAGCGTCCCTTCAGGACGCAATTCCGAACCCTGTCCATCCCCGGGGTTTCACCCCGGGCTACCATGAATTGTCCTTTCAGGACACGGTCACGACACCATCTTGGAACTTAATCACCGGTTCATCCCAACGGGACGACTCATACCAGCCTGGGGTGGAACCCCAGGACACCGTTTCAAAATCATCACGCGTCCTGAAGGGACGCCTTATGCGG
>DBTN01000006.1:96860-123739 GCA_002307065.1 Akkermansiaceae bacterium UBA1315
GGACGACTCATACCAGCCTGGGGTGAAACCCCAGGACACCGTTTCAAAATCATCACGCGTCCTGAAAGGACGCCTCATGCGGCTCGCGACCGGTTTTTGAAAAATCTGCGCTTCGTCGTTTGAACCATCCTTTCAGGACACGGTCACAACGCCGTCTTCGGCCGTAATAACCGGTTCGTCCCAACGGGACGACTCATACCAGCCTGGGGTGAAACCCCAGGACACCTTTTCAAAATCATCACTCGTCCTGAAGGGACGCCTTATGCGGCTCGCGACCGGTTTTTGAAAAATCTGCGCTTCGTCGTTTGAACCATCCTTTCAGGGCACGGTCACAACGCCGTCTTCGGCCGTAATAACCGGTTCGTCCCAACGGGACGACTCATACCAGCCTGGGGTGGAACCCCAGGACACCGTTTCAAAATCATCACGCGTCCTGAAGGGACGCCTCATGCGGCTCGCGACCGGTTTTTGAAAAATCTGCGCTTCGTCGTTGAGTCCCGCCGTTAATTCCGCGAAAACCTCTGCGGATGAGAATTTTGGTAGTCGGAAAAGGCGGGCGGGAACACGCCCTGGTTCGTGCGCTCGCGGAATCCCCGGGTAAACCGGAAGTGTTTTGCTTTCCTGGAAGTGATGCGATTTTCAGCATCGCCCAACCCGTGGAAGCCGACGGATTGGAAACGTTGGTCGAGTGGATGAAAACCCACGCCATCGACCTCTGCGTCGCCGGTGAAGAAAGCTACCTCGTCAAAGGCGAAGGCCTCGCCAATCTCTGCGAAAAAAATGGAATCCCCTGCTGGGGACCACCCAAGGAATCCGCACAACTCGAAGCCAGTAAGGAATTCGCGAAAAATTTCCTCCTCCGCAATCACATCCCGACCGCTCGCGCGACGGCGACGGAGACGCTGGAAGAAGCCGTCTCCGCGATCGCCGGTGAATACCCGACGGTTCTTAAATTCGATGGTCTTGCTGCCGGAAAAGGCGTCGCGGTGTGCCCGGATGAAGCGTCCGCCCTCGATTTCCTTGACGAAGTTTTCACGCAAAAGCGCTTCGGCGAAGGACGCGTCCTGGTCGAGCAATGTCTGACTGGCCCAGAAGTCTCGGTTTTCGCCGCGATCATCGACGACCAATATCTGATTTTCACCCCCGCCCGCGACTACAAGCGCGCGAACGACGGCGACCTCGGCCCGAATACCGGCGGCATGGGCGCGGTCGCCAGCCGACGACTCGTTTCGCAGGAAATTCTCGATCAAATCGAAAAAGAAATCGTTCAACCGACGGTGGCCGGTTTGAGAAAAGAAGGCCTGCCTTATCGCGGGTTTCTTTACTTCGGCCTGATGCTGACGCCAACCGGTCCACAAATCATCGAATACAACTGCCGTTTCGGCGATCCGGAATGCCAAGCGGTCATGCCGCTCGTTCGCGGCGATCTCGCTGAATTTTGCCTCGCTGGCGCAAAAGGCGAACTGCGATCCGACCTTATTTCCTTCGACGACGGCTGGAGCGTCTGCGTGATCCTCGCCTCCGCCGGTTACCCGGAAACCTCCCGCAACGGCGACGAAATCACCGGTTTGGAATCCCCGTCCGACGCCCGCGTTTATCACTCCGGGACCCGCCGAACCGACCGCGGAACCTGGGAAACAAACGGCGGCCGCGTCCTCGCCATCGTCGCCGGAGCCGCCGATCGTGCCGAAGCCGTTTCAAAAGCCCACGCCGCTGCGGACCTCGTAAACTTCGACGGCCTGCAGCGCCGCCGCGATATCGGCATCCTTCATTTCGACTGAAAATATCCCATGGAACGCACGCTCACCGCAGAAGAAATCACCGCCGGCGTCGAACGTCTGGCTCAGGCGATCCGCGAAAAAACCGATGGCAAACCGATCGCTCTGGTCGGCATTCGCAGTCGCGGCGATGAGGTGGCCGAACGCATTTTAACGCTGCTTTCCGAAGAGGACCGCGAGCTTTCCTTCGGCGTTCTCGACATCTCGCTCTATCGCGACGATTTCGAGCACCTCCACGAAAACCCGCTGCTTCAAGAATCGGACATCACCTTCACCGTTGACGGGGCGCACATCATTTTGGTGGACGACGTGCTTTTCACCGGTCGCACCATCCGCGCCGCATTGGATGCGCTGTCCGATTACGGCCGCGCGGCAAAAATCGAACTCGCCGTGCTCATCGACCGCGGCCACCGCGAAACGCCGATCCAGCCGGACTACGTCGGCATCTCTCTCGAAACACAAAGACTCGATCACGTGCTGGTTTCGCTGGAAGGAACCGACGGATTGGATCAAGTTCGCATCGTCGAGCCAACCAGCCCATGAATCCCCTTCCGCAGCGAAAAAAAACCGCCGAAGAAATCGCCAAACTCCGCGACGCTCTCGGCGCGACGGCACCTCAACCGCCGCTCGCTGCTCCTTCATCCCCGCCTCCGGGAACGACTCCCCCACCGCCGCCCGCTCGCCCCACAACGGTCGTCCCTCAAAACCGGCAGACGCGACAGCCGGACCGAACGGCCGAACCGGCTCCCCGCGAACGCAAAGCCATCCAGCCACGCATCGTCCGATCCTTGAAAAAGTCCGAGCAAGGACCGGTTTGGGTCGCGCCACCGTCCGCCGCATCCGCTCCTGCCGATTCAAAGATTCCACTCCACCGCCACTCGGACCAAGATATCCAAGAAATCCGCCGCCGCGAATTTCTTGAGCAAGTCGTCCCTCCGGTCCCAGCCCATGCCGTCCGCGCCCACTGGAGTCTGTTGCTCATCGGCTACGCCTTCGCCGTCGGAGGCCCGATCTGCTCGTTTTTCGGCATGACCGTCCATCTTCCCGGTGCCCTTGCGATCACGGCCCTGCTGATTTCGATTTTCATCTTCGTCACCAAACCTTACTCACGGCCCCACGCCGGATTCATCGGAGCGCTCGCCATTTTTGTGATCATCTTCGGCGCTCTCTACTACTTTCCCCAACTACGGAATGCCGCATAAAGATCTGCTCGACATCTCATCGCTCCATCGGGAAGAAATCGACCTCCTCCTCGATCAAGCCGCCCCATTTAAGGAACTCTTCACCCGATCGGTGAAAAAAGTCCCGGCGCTCAAGGGGAAATCCGTGCTGATGCTTTTCTACGAACCAAGCACCCGCACGCATTCTTCGTTCGAAGTGGCCGCCAAACGCCTCTCGGCGGACGTGACGAATTTCGATGTCCCCCATTCCTCCATCACCAAAGGAGAATCCGTCAAAGAAACGGTCGAAACCCTGCAAGCGATGCGCACGGACTACATCATCGTCCGCCACGGCCGCTCCGGATTGCCCGGAATGATCGCGAAACACACCCGCGCCTCGGTGATCAACGCGGGCGACGGCGCTCATGCCCACCCCACCCAGGCCCTGCTCGACGCCTTCACGATTAAAGAAAAATTTCCCGATCCAACGGGCAAAAAAGTCCTGATCATCGGCGACATCCTCCACTCACGGGTCGCCCGCTCGACATCGACGATCCTGAAAAAACTCGGCCTTCAGGTCGCCTACCTCGGACCCGGTTCGCTCGTGCCAAAAGTCGGCCCGGAAAACATCCGCCGCTTCACCGATTACCAAGAAGCCATGGCGTGGTCGCCAGACGTCGTTTACCTCCTCCGCGTCCAACTCGAGCGCCAGGACGTCCAGTTTTTTCCCAGTGTTCGTGAATACCACCGGCTCTACGGCATCACCGACGCTCGTCTTGAGGAAATCCGCAAACGCGGTCTCTACCTCATGCACCCCGGTCCCGTGAACCGCGGTGTCGAACTTTGCGACGCCGTGATGGACTACGAACGCAGCCTGATCAACGATCAGGTCGAAAACGGAATCGCCGTCCGCATGGCCGTTCTCTACTGGCTCAAGCCAGGTTCCGAGGGCTGACATCCGCCTTGAAACTCCTCAGCAAATCGCTATTTTGTTCTCATGACCACGGCAGCGGATCAAATTTTCAATGATGCAATGACTCTCGGAAATGATGAGCGCATTGCATTGGCCGAAAAGCTGATTGGAAGCATCGTGTCAGATCAGGAAATTTTTGAAGCCCACTTGGCAGTGGGACAAAGGCGGTTGGACGAACTCCTCAGCGGAAAGGTGAAACCGATTTCACGTGAGGAGTTAAAAAAGCTGATCCAGCAATCGTTGCGTGAAAATTCTGCTTCATGAGTCTTGAGCTGCACCCTGAGGCGATAGCTGAATATCTCAGCGCAATTGCTTGGTATAACGAAAAAACGAGTGGTCTCGGAAGCGAGTTTTCAGAAGAGATCGAAAAGGCATTCGACAGAATCGAAATGCATCCTGAACGATACCGGTTTGCCAACCAAGTCCTCAGAGTCTCTCAAGTCGAACGATTTCCCTATTCGATTTTCCATCACTGGAATGGTGATTCTTCACAAATTCTAGTTGCTTCGGTTTTTCATCATCAACGCCACCCAAAGTTTTGGCAAAACCGAAGCATCATCTAATACCCGCCCATTTTCCCATGCTACTCATCCAAAACGCCCGCATCGCTTCTGAAAATTCCGCCGATCTGTTAGAGTCCGATGTTCTTCTCGAAGATGGCATCATCCAATCGATCGGAAAAAATCTAACCGTTCCAGCCGGAGCAAAAGTCATCGATGCGAAAAACCGCATCCTGCTTCCGGGCATGTTTGACGCTCACGTCCATTTCCGCGAACCAGGCTTTGAAGCGAAAGAAACGATCCAAACCGGTACCGAAGCCGCGATCAACGGCGGCATCACCGGTGTCGTGATGATGCCAAACACCAGCCCGGCGATCGATTCGGCGACTGTTGTTTCCCAAGTTCTCGAAACGGCAAAACGCCAGTCCCGCATTCCGGTTTACACCTCCGGATGCGTCACCAAAGGCCGGCACGGAAAAGAGCTCGCCGGCATCGACGGCATGCGTGCGCTCGGTGTCACGATGCTCACCGACGATGGCGACACCATCGCGGATCCCGCCGTGCTTCTCCGGGCGATGCAATACGCTACCGAGTTCGGCATGTTTTTCGCCAGCCATTGCGAAGTTCCGGAACTCGCCGGCCCTCGCGCGCTGAACGAAGGCGTCACCAGCTATCGCTTGGGCATCAAAGGCTCTCCCGCATGCGCTGAAGAAATCATCATCGATCGCGATATCCGCCTCGCCCACGCAGCCGGTGCTCACATCCACATCCAACACGTTTCTTCCGCACTCGGCATGGAAACGATTCGCTGGTGGAAAAATCGCGGCGATGTAAAGGTCACTGCGGAAGTCTCACCTCATCACCTCCTCTTCACCGACGAAGACATCGGCGATTACGACACGAACTATAAAATGAATCCTCCGCTCCGGACCAAAGCGGACAACGAAGCTCTGCTTCAGGGCCTCATTGATGGCGTGTTCGACCTCATCGCCACCGACCACGCGCCGCACACGCCTTTCGAAAAATCCCAGGATTTCGTCAGCGCGCCCAATGGCATCACCGGCATGGATACCGCTCTGGTTTCGCTTTACCACCATTTCGTCGCCACCGGCAAATTCGGCTGGGATCTGATCGTCAAACGTTACTCTGCGGAACCACGGCGCTTGATGGGATTACCGGTCGCCTTGATCGAAGAAGGAAAACCGGTCGACCTCATCCTGTTCGACCCTGATGCGGAGACGACTTTCACGACCGACTTCATGAAATCGAAAAGCCGCAACACGCCTTTCATCAATCAAACGCTGAAAGGCCGCGTCGATCTGGTCGTTCTCGGAGAAAACATTCTCCTCGAACGCCAGACATCCTGAAGCCTGTCAGTTCGACCGGCGGCGGCGCAGTCCCAAACTCACCAGGGCCAGCCCCGAAAGAAGACTTACACCCGGTTCCGGCACCGGCACCGGAGTGACCGAGATATTGCTGAACGTCGCGAAATCTTCGCCAATTGACAACGCATCCACACCGATCGCCCGGGTCGCACTGATACGAATCCCAAGATTCTGTCCGCTAACCGCGCTCGCAGTCGTAAAGGTGTAATTCACCAATCCATCGACGCCGCCGCCTAACAGGCCGACGATGTCAATCAGCGAACCGGTTCCGATCGTGTGGATCACGGTATTTCCGTCAAGAATGCTTACCGACAAGGAATTTCCCACTCCGACAACGTCACTCAACAATCCGTTGTTTGTATCGATGTTAAAGCTGACGTCGTAAGCCTGATTCGGTTGGACGAAAGCCGGAGTGGTACCACCGACTCCGCTGAACGTGCCCTGTGCGCTCCAAGCAAATGCCAATGGCACACTCGCTCCCGTGAGATCACCCACCAGCCCGGTGGAATTCTGTTTGAACACCAAGGAATCGGAAGTCATCACAGTTTGCGCTTGGCTCGTAGCAACTGCCAAGCCAAGCGCGGCGACGCGCAGGCCTCCAGAAGCCGACGTCGACCAAAGTCCGCCGGAGCTTGTGCCGACGGTTCCCACTTTGGTGGAAGTTTCTAAAAACGTCAGCCCGGGAAACGTGGAAGCAGACGATTGCGGTGCGAAATTCAGGTTTTGTCCGGATGCGTAATTCCCGACAAAACCCAGGAAAGAAAACAACAGCGTAGGGGTGATTTTCATAGCACTGAATACCGTGCATCAACAACGAACAAATTGTCGAAACCCCTCTAGGCCGTTTTACTTATCACCAGCAAAATTCTCTAACATTCTTATTTTTAGATTTATAAAGATCCGGCCATTTCGACTCACCTCTTCTTTTGGCACCCCGAATCCTAAAATCTGTTAGAAAATCCAAGGAATTCCATTCATCCCGTGAAACCGTCGCTTATCCCCTTATAAGCCAAACGGCACGAGTCGAAATGATGACCGAAAGCCGTTAGAAAAGCATTTGATCAAACGTTCGATAAATCGTAATTTGTCTCTTTAGTGTCGTCACGATCCTGAATTCAAACCCCTGCTCATGAAGCCATTCCCCATTCCCACCGAGCCTTCGTCCACAGGAGGAAATCATGTGGATTTTCGGCATCTCTCCGCATTCAGACGAGTTTATCGCGAACGAGATTTTTCAAAAGCTGCGAGCGAATTGCGGACCTCACGAAAGAGCATTGTTCGCATGATTGAAAATTTGGAAAATTCCTTTCGGTGTCGGCTGTTCGAAAGTGACGGGTACCGAATGCTGCAGCCTACCCCTTTCGCGGAGCGGTTATTCAATGATCTCAAACCGATATCCCAACTCCAGACCGACCTTGAAACGAAGATCTCCACGATTCGTGAATCAGACCGGGTACTGCAAATCGCGAGTTCTCCTGCAGTCTTCCGCACACCGTCGTTCTGCCGACTCTTTCGCGAAATGCAAAGCGTGAGCGGAGTGAGGACATCTTATTCTTCAATCCCCTGCGAAGACGCTGCCAAATCTCTCATTTCGGGCCGTTGTGATTTGTACGTCGGCTCGTGGAAAGGAGATCCGCGACGTTTCACCAACTGCTCCTCCGGTTCAAATCCCTACCATATCCTGACCCGAAAACCGAACAATCCGCCGGATCGCGCGACAACGCTTCATTCTTTGGCATATCTTGTTTGGCCCAATGTAAAATCGCCCCTTCCGGCTTCACCCAAAGCCAGTGACACGAAATGGCAAACCATTGAGGAAAACCAGTGGCTCCGATGGATGGATCACCCGGACGAATGTCCCGAAGGCACACGAATCTACGCCCCTCAGATACCGGTCGATTCCACCTTTTGGACGATCTCTCCAAACTCCAACCCACTGGGGCTGTCACAATCTTTGCGGCTGAGTTTTCTCCGACAACATCCCTATGAGTTCCTCCCCTCTCTGACCGATTCAATCCAAGAAAAGATGATGGTGGGATGATGACCCCAGAAATTCGTGAAATTCAAACGTTCCTGCTCCTTGCGGAGACAGGCAGCTTTTCGGCGACGGCGAAAATCCTCAACATCAGCCAACCCGCCGTCAGTCTGCAAATCGCCAAAATGGAACAGAGCGTCGGCTTTCCGCTGCTCCACCGCAATCCCGATGGAGCCGCGATTACGGCACAGGGCAAGGCGTTGATTCCACTCATGGAAGAAATCCGAAATGCCCACTCCAACCTGTTAGGACGTGCCGCGTATTGGCAACGTTTTCAATCCAAACAGGTGAAAATATGGATCGATGGCAGCATCAATGCATATCGCATCCGTAACCGATGTGATCTGGACGAGCCCTCACTTACAAAGTCGGAATGGGATTATCTCGGATCGACAAGTGATTGGATCGAAGCGCTTCAAAACTATGAAGTCGATTTGGTGATCGCCGGCTCTTTCCTCAAAAGCGACACTTTGCACGGCATCGATCAAACAATCCTTCAAGAAGAACCGGGCATCACCATCGCCTGGAACCCTGAATGTTTCTCTCTGGAAAAAGACTCGTTCGATCTGCCCGAAGCGCTCGCCCTCAGCGTGATTTTACCGAGTCCATCGTTGTGTCTGGGATTTCGAAAGTTTCTCGATTCCTGGTGTGATTCCACCTATCAAGCCGGGCTGAAAAACTTCATCGAGTGCAAAAGTGAACTTGATGCGCTCAACGCCTGCAAATTCGGGCTTGGAGTGATCGTGTTCCCTGGAGACGCAGAAAAACGGATGGGACTTTCACAAGCGGGTCTCACGTTTTCCAAGGGTTTCATCGCCCCGCTGCCCAAGGCTTACGCCCAACAAATCCATTATCGCTCTACCGAAAAAAATCCAAAAATCATCGCCGCGATGCACTCCTTGGCACGCGTGTTTGAGCACTCAAAATAACCGAACGGTGCAAGCGAATCAAACCGGATCGATCGGTTCAAAGGTCACACCGCCTCCTCTCAAAATGGCAAATAAACCTCTCGAACCGGTCGATGCGTTTCCCGGAAAATCGTCGACCAGAAATTTCGCCAATGGAACTTCAAGATATCTTCGCACCGCCCGCCTCAACGACCGCGCCCCAAATTGACGGTCAAATCCCTTGTCGACAATCCATTGCACGACCGGTTCGCTCAATTCGACATAACAATGATGCTTTAACAAACGACGATTTAGCTTTTCCAATTCGAGTCCGACCAACTGATGCACGACCTCCGGTTCGATCCAGTTAAAGACCTCCACGTGATCGATGCGATTGACAAATTCGGGTGGAAATTTTCCCAACAACGCCTTTTGAGCGATCGCCTCCAAGCGGTCACGCCGCACTTTTTCCGAGAGAGGGTTCCATCGACGCCATAAACCCGTCGCCGCCTCAGCTTCCGCTCGCAACTTTTCCGCACCGAGATTGCTGGTCATGAAAATAATCGCGTTGCGAAACGAGTACGTCCTTTCACCAGACGCCACGGTTAAAATCCCGTTGTCGAAAATATTCAGCAGCGCCAACACGACCTCGGGGCTTGCTTTCTCCAGTTCGTCAAAAAGAACAATGCCCGGTTTGCCATGACTGCCTTCGATCTTGTCCTGATCGAGAATCGTCTTCCCTTCCTTCGAGCCCACGTATCCTGGAGGAGCGCCGGTGATCGCGGCCGCATAATGCTCCTGCGACAACGTATTCATATCAATCCGACAAAGCGCGTCGGCGTCGCCATGCAAGGCCCGGGCAAGCGTCCGGACCAGCTCGGTTTTCCCCACACCGGTAGGACCTAACAGAAGCCCGGAATAAAGCGGTTTCCGAGGATCTGCGATGTCGGCCCGGACGATGCGAAGCATGTTGATCACGCTTTCCACCGCCGCGTCCTGACCAACAATCTGGCTTTTCAGGTGACGGGAAATGATATCGATATCAAACCGGTAGCGGCTCTCGATCCCCTGAGTCGACAGGTGGGCACTCAGCACATCGTCCGAAGCAAGGTTCTCACCTTCTAACGCACGCGATTCCTGCCTGCGCCGCTCCGTCTCCTCCAACATGTCATTGATAAACGGCACTTGAACTATTCGCGGGGATCAACTCTCAAACCGGTTTCACGAAGCTTCTTTTTCCTTCGCTTCCGTTGGCAAGTTTCCGACCGGACACTGGGCGACGCCGACGGTGCTACGGGTGATCGCCTCGACTTGTAGCCGAGTTTTTTCCGCATCGTTCACCCAGTTCCGATAGAACTCAAAGGGGCATTCGGAAACGCCATGATCTCCATCGCCCGAAGCATGCACTCCGGTATATCCACGGTGCAGCAGTTTAAAGAGATGATTCTGCGATTGGTCGTTTGCCCGCGCATCGCGGATTTCCGGAATGGAAAGTTGAGCATATTGAATACCCATCTCCTCTTCACCACATTCGCCCAAAGTACGACCGTCAAAGCCAATGATCGCAGAGTGGCCGAAATAGCTATAAACTCCGTCGAAACCGGTCGCATTCGCGACAGCAACGTAACTGTTGTTCGCCCAGGCCATGGCTTTCGCCATCATCACCTGTTGGTCCTTCGCCGGATACATATATCCTTGGCACCGAACGATCAACTCGGCTCCTTTCATCGCACAGTCCCGCCAGATCTCCGGATAATTGCCATCATCACAAATGATCAGGCTGATTTTTAATCCTTTCGGCCCTTCGGAAACATACGTTTCTCCACCAGGGCACCAACCTTCAATCGGACACCACGGAATGATTTTCCGGTATTTCTGAACAATCTCGCCCTTGTTGTTGATCAGCACGAGAGTGTTGTAAGGATTTTTTTTCGGATGCGCTTCGTGACGCTCTCCGGTCAGAGAGAAGACCCCCCAAGTGTTCGCTTTGCGGCATGCGCTGGCAAAAATTTCCGTTTCGTCACCCGGAATCATTGCAGCGGTATCAAACATTTCCTGTCGATCGTACATGATCCCGTGAGTGCTATATTCCGGAAAGATGACCAGGTCCATCCCGGGCAGACCGATTTTCATACCGACAATCATATCGGCGATCTTTTGTGCGTTTTCCAACACTTCGGCTTTGGTGTGCAGCCGCGGCATTTTGTAATTCACCACTGCAACTCCGACAGTGCTCGGGCTGCTTGATATATCTCCGTGTCTCATGGCTCGATGGTTTAGGTAAGGGTTCGTGATCGAAAATTTCTACCCGCCCTAACTACAGATCAGCTCTCACAGGCCAATCCGAAGGGATTCTTTCGCCCGCAATATCGGGTGAAATTTCCGGGTGTCGCTCCTGAACTAAGCAAGTTTGATGCCACCGTCCGAAATTCGAGATTTCGTATTCCGCAGAAACCCAGAACCTTCTGTTTTAAACTCGGCAAACCACGGCGAATTTTCACCGGCGACTCGCCGCCGTTTCGACCCGTTCGGAAAAAATCCTCGAAAGACTGGACGATTTGAACTAGATAACTCGCGCGTTCTTCGAAAGTTCGAACGCTTTCTCTTCCCCCCAAAGTGATGCAAAAATTTCAATTTCTCCCCCGAGCCATTGTTTTATCCGTTTTCTCCTTAATCGGGCTGAACTCCCAACTGTCCGCCGCGTCCTTCTCCAACGTGGTGATTTCTTTTGATGAACCCGCCTTTCCGACCGTCGCGACCGATGTCTCAGGGGAAGTCAGTTTTAATGTGATCAACGATTTAACCGGTTCCAAAATCGCCACGAGCGAAGAACTCTCCGCGATGTCCGGCGATCAATCCGATCTCCTTTTCGATTTCACCAACACTCCCACCGCCAACGGCTCCGCGTCATGGCAGTGGCAGGCCACGTCATCCGGGCGCTTCACTGCCACTCAAGCTCTTGCCACCACAGGCACGGTCAACAATCCCGGCGACCTGATTTCCAGCACGCTCACTCTCACCTTCGGAAGCCACTTGGTGGTCGATGACTTGAGCTTCACTGGCACCAGCTTCAACACCAATGGAGTCGCTTGGGAATACGCGGTGATCGAGTTTTTCAAACCAGATGGCAGCTCGTTTTCTGACGCTCCGGAAATCTCACCCTATCTTGACCACACCTCCATCAATGGCAGCCCCTCCACCGGTTGGTTTGTCATCGACAGCACTCAGACCGTTCTGGATGTGGGAACGGACAAAACCACCAACAGCGGCGTCAGTGGAGAATACAACACGCTTTCCGGCGGAATCGGATATGACGATGTCGGTCTCGCGGAAGGGACAGAAATCGGCGGCATCCGAATCACAGCCTTCCTCGAAGATGTCCGGGGCACTTCAAATGGGAGCTCATCCTTCACCAGCAGCATCACGAGCATCACCATCAGCGGAACGACGGTTCCGGAACCCAGCACCAGTGCGCTCATCGGCATGGCCAGCATTTGTCTATGGACTCGCAGGCGTCCGCATTTCAGATCAAAAGATCGCGATGCTCCGAATGGCGATGGAGATAGGCAACCGCATAACTGCAAACCGGTTTGACCTTGAGGTTACGTCTCCGCGCAATCTCCAACAGGCCTTCCATGAGACGGCCCGCCGTCCCTTTTCCACGCAATGCTGGATCCGCCTCGACATGAGGAATGACCAGCACCTCGCCCTCCAACCGGTAGTCAGCATACGCCAGTTTCCCCTCTTCGATCAGCTCAAAGCGATTCCGCGCCAAATTGTCCGCCACTTGATTCATTTCAGATCCTAGCATCACCTCCCGATGAGGCATCCGTTTATTTTGCGGACAGGGGTGGGAAAATAAAATGTTCGACCCTCTCGGTTTGAAGTATCGTCAGGGCGAAACCATCATGCCCTCGCGCGGCCGCCATCAAAGTTCTTCGAAAGAGTGCCACCAGATCATGCGCAAGATCGAGGCGCTGGACGGAGTTGTGGGCGTGATCATCGGGCGTTCTTATGGCGGAAAGTCTCTTGGCGCGGGCAGCCGAACCGGTTCCCTAAAAGTTCAGCGAAAGGTTCCAGGCGGACTGAAAGCAGTGACTCAATCGGCAAAGGGACTGCAGGAAATTTTCATCCGAACCGCTCCGGGAAAAGAAGATCTCATTTCCGCAGAAATCCTCAAGCTCTCGGATTCATGATCCCCTTTCTAACAGACCGGTTGGAAAAGATGCTTCGTGAGCGGCTTTATGGCGGCACAATCCCTTCGGTGGATTTCACCCAGCCTCTCGGCGAAAGTGCCCTCACGGAGCCGAATTCGGTATCTTGGAAAGTCTTTAACAACCCTGTCTCGCTTTTCATCGGTGGTGTCACCGCCGTTCTGTTAGAACTGGCCGAACCCAGCGTGCGGTCCGGGGTTTGGGATCACACGACGTTCCGCACGGACCCGATGAAACGCATGCGCCGGACCGGATTGGCCGCGATGGTTACGGTTTACGGAGCGCGCGGCATCGCCGAGTCCATGATCGCCGGAGTTCGGAAAATGCACGAGCGTGTCACCGGGGCAACACCGGCTGGCATTCCCTACCACGCCAGTGACCCCCAACTGTTGCGCTGGGTTCACGCGACCGCCGCCTTTGGATTCCTCGAAGCCTTCCATCATTTTGTCAGACGGGTTTCCCCTCAAGACCGTGACCGTTATTTCGCGGAAGGAGCCCCCATCGCCCGACTTTACGGTGCGGAAAACGCCCCCACTTCCGAATCGGAGCTGAACGAACTTTTTCAAACAACCCTTCCCCGCCTCGAACGCTCGGAGATCGTTTTCGAGTTCCTCGAAATCATGCGGACTCTGCCCTTATTTCCCCGGCCATTTGGTTTCCTCAATCGCCTTTTGGTCCATGCCGCCATCGACATCCTCCCAGCGCCGGTCCGGGAAACGCTCGGACTCGGCACCTCCCCGCGCCTTTCACCAGGCGGTCGCGTCGCACTCCGCATCCTCGCGACGACTTTCGAAATTCTGGACCTCAAGTCCACCCCTGCGGCCTTGGCCCGCGGGCGGCTCCGTGGACGCTAGCTTCTCACTGCGGATCTTTTTCACGCCGTCTTGCTCGCCGCCGCACGACAAAGATCACGCCCGCTACCAACACGAGAAACACCCCGACGCCCACGGCTTTCCACGGATCACGCTCAAGCATCGACTCGCCCAGAATCACAAACGAAGACGCATACGTTCCAGCAATCACCATCGACACGGGAAAGTAGATCCTAAAGGGAATATCCGCCATCCCGAGCAGATAATTCTTCGCAAAAACCGGCACGCCTGGCGTCAGCTTCACCAGCAAGGTGAATTTAAATTCGTTTTTCTCCTCCACCTCCGGAAATCGGATACCCGCCCACGTGAGCAACTTTTTGACCACCGGTCTCAAGCCACTTCGCGCGATCCAATAACAAAGCGACAAATTTAAAGCCACCGCCGCCAGTGTCCCCGCCAGTCCAAAACGGGTTTCATAAGAAGCTCCCGCAACGAGATAAAAAGGCGTCGCAGGAAATCCCAACGCCGGCAACAGCGCCATCAAACCGAAAAACACCAACGGGTTATCCTCAGTGAGGTCCTCGATCGCGGTCTGATCCCAAGAATGCCAAAGCAGCCACCCGAGCACGCCCAGAACCATCAACCCAAGCGCCGATACGATCCGCCGCCCCCATTTCGTATCCGGTTCGTTTTCCATGCCGACTTGTCCTCCCATCACTCAACTTAACCCATCGCCCGCCCCGACGCACACCCAAAGCCATCGGAAAGAATCCCACGATTTATATCCGTGCCAACAATCGTCCGCCCCGCCTATGATCCGGCCATGCCGTTCAGCAAATTTGGTCTCGAAACCGAAATCCTCCAAGCCGTCGAAAAAGCAGGCTACACCCGGCCAACACCGGTTCAAGAGCGCTCGATTCCGATGGTGATGAAAGGTCATGACCTGATCGCCATCGCTCAAACCGGCACCGGAAAAACCGCAGCCTTTGTGCTTCCGATCCTCCACCGCCTTTCCCTCCTCAATCGCGAAAGAGAACTTCACGGCACTCGCGCGCTGATCCTCGCTCCCACTCGGGAACTCGTTCTGCAAATTGCCGAAAACATTGCCATTTATGGACAGCATTTGCCGATTCGGATCGCGGCCATCTACGGCGGTGTCGATGAAGAAGCACAACTCAAAACGCTGCGCAAAGGCGTCCATCTCATCGTCGCCACACCGGGCCGCCTGATGGATTTCCTCGATCAACAAAAACTCGATTTCCATCCGCTGGAAACACTCGTGCTCGATGAAGCGGATCGCATGCTTCACATGGGATTCCTGCCGGACATCGAAAAAATCATCTCCGCCCTGCCACAACGGCGCCAGACACTGATGTTTTCCGCCACGTTTTCCAAAGAAGTCGAATCGCTCGCACGTCGCTTTCTCAATCAGCCGAAAATGATCCAAATCGGCAACCGGTCGGAAGCGGCCGATACCGTTTCGCAGTGCGTTTACGAAGTGCAGCCTCACTTGAAAGGCCCGCTGCTGGTCGAGCTTCTCAAGCAACCCAAATTCAAACGTGTCCTCGTGTTTGTGCGCATGAAAGATGGTGCAAACCGCCTAACAGATTTCCTCCGAGCCGCGCAGGTCAAGGTCACGAAACTTCACTCCAGCCGGACCCAGGAACAACGTCAAAAAGCCCTCCAGGATTTCAAAGACGGAATCTACCAAGTGCTCGTCGCCACCGACATCGTCGCACGCGGCATCGATATCGACGGCGTCACCCAAGTCATCAACTTCGACTTTCCAGTCAATCCCGAGGATTACGTTCACCGTGTCGGACGCACCGGTCGCGCGGAGCATCAAGGGGAGGCGATCAGTTTCGTCCCCAAAGGCGATCTGAATCTCCTGGGCATCACCGAGCTCACACTCGGACAGCGACTTGTTAGAAAAAAACTTCGAGGCTTCGATTATTTCGCAAAATCCCCTGCCCCCAGCGCTGAGGCCCCGCCAGCGAAACGCGACTGGCGCAAACGCACCCGCGAAATGGAAGCGAAGAAATCCGAAAAACCCGTCGCGCCAAAGACACCTTGGCCAAAGGCAAAAAAACCGCCTGGAAAGCGCGGGAAAAAATAGGCTTCAGTATCCATGAAGATCCAGATGATTGCCATCGATCATCGGAACCTGTTTACCGGTCTTTTTCTGGATCACTCGGAAATGCGCGGATTCTTCGGGAGAAACCAAAGAGATGGCATCACCTGGTGATTCCGCGCGACCGGTTCGACCAATCCGATGAATGTAATCTTTCGGCGAACGCGGAAGTTCATAATTGATCACACACGGCAGAAATTCGATATCAATCCCGCGAGCCAAAAGATCGGTGGCGACCAAAACCGGTAGTTTGCCATTCTTAAATTGCTGCAAGGCATCCCGCCTCATTTGCTGACTCAGCTTCGAATGCATCGCCGCAGCATGGATTCCGTTTTTGAAAAGTTTGTGCACGATACCGTCAACCTTCGCCGTCGATGAGGCAAAAACCAAGATCTGCTGATAGGTCGATCGCTTAATTAAGTAACGCAGCAACGGCCCCTTTTTTTCTTCCGAAACGAAATACCCGCTTTGCCGAATGAGATCGATTTCCACCCTTTCAGAATCGACTCGGATCACCTGAGGATCACGCAACCACCGCTTGTGACTGGCACCTAAATCATCGCTGAAAGTGGCGGAAAACAAAAGATTCTGACGCCGTGGCGGCAGCAGTTGAAGGATGCGATCCACTTCGTCTTTGAACCCGAGGCTCAGCATTTTATCCGCCTCATCCAGAACGAGCGTCTGAACCGCTGACAACCGCACGGCATTTTTTTCCACCAGTTCAAGCAATCGCCCGGGAGTCGCGATGAGTATGGAAACCTTTCCGATCTCCTGCATTTGAGAATTCACGGAGGCACCTCCGAAAACCGCCAGACTGCTTTGGCCACGCGCAGCCGGAAGATAGGTTTTGAAAACCGCATCAACCTGCAACGCAAGCTCCCGCGTCGGAACCATCACGAGAACGACCGGCTCCCGATACTTCGAGGCCTCCCATGTTGTCGCCCCTTGGACAATCGGTAACACATAACTCGCCGTTTTTCCCGAACCCGTTGGCGCAATCCCCAGAAGATCTTTGTTTCTTAAAACCGCAGGAATGGCCGCCGCTTGGATCGGCGTCGCATCAACGATCCCTTCCTTCCCTAAAATTTCCAACAATGCGGATGATAGCCCTAAGGGAAGGAAAGACATGTCCGGAAATCAAACCCCGGATCAGATTTCAAGGAAAGCGGTATTTCATCTCACCAACCGTCGGATTTTTTGCTCCGGCGATCGCCTTAGCGAGTCCCTACCATCAACCAGCCGATGACCATGAGCAGCAGCAAAAATCCGCCAACCAGGAAAAACAAAGTAAGCCCGGTTTTCTCAGGCGCTTTCGTTGAAGAGGAATTTGTGGGTTCTTCGTTCATCCAAAACGCTAGAGCCACCGAATCCATCGTCAAGACAGGGAGAAAACGCAAAATCCCGGGCGCCCCTTACGCTCCACCCTCCTGCGTTTCCAGCCAGGCCAAGCGTCGACGCAATTTGGACTGCCGATCCGTTGACGGATTTGGATAAAGAACCGGATACCATGTGCTCATCACCGCCGCTCTCGCAATCATGCTGTGATGAAGCGCGACCGGATCGAAATGCCCGCCCGCTTTGACATAGGCGCTCAGAACTCCCTCTGCCGTTGATTCATCTCCATCCAAAACACGAGCGTTCCAAATAATTGACGCCAAATCCCATTCGACCGGACCGAGAAAAACGTCCTCCCAATCGGCCCACAAGAGCCCGACGGTCGTATTCATCACATTGCCCATGTGCGCGTCCCCGTGCAATGCCTGGATCGGAAAACTCTGCAGAACCTTCAACGAGGAACTCAACCGGTCTCGCAGCAAGCCGCTCTCCTCGGGCGAAAATGTGCCTTTCTTTTCCAAGGTCTCTAACAACGCCAGACTTTCTGTTAGAATGGCAAATTCAGGCAGCGGTTGCTCATACGAGCGAAGCAAATGGTGACATTGATAAAGCGTCGCCCCAATTTGCGATGCAGTCGGTTCCTCATCGATCCGTTCGACATATTTCCAGAAATTGATCGGATACCCCAAATGCTCATACGGCCCCGGCTCGAGATCCGGATGCAAAGGAATCACCGGTGCGCCTTGGCTCGCCAAATAACGCGCCACATCAATTTCCCGCTCAAACCAACCGGTTCCCTGCCGCGGCCCCTCACGATCCGTCACCACTCTTGCGACCAGCGTTTCAGAAAGCCGCAGCACCAGCGTATTTCCGTCCTGCAAAATGTCGCACCGGTTTGGAACGACGCCGTGCACAATCGCTGTTTCCTGCGCGGCGCGAATGGGAAGTTGAAGAGGATTCATGGAAATTCTGACCGGTTCAGACAAACCCAAGCACCCGATGGCTGACAAGCCCCGACCGTAAAAACGCCTCTTCACTTCCCTTGCCCGCACTTTGACCCGCCGTAGGTTGCCAGATGGACTCGATCAATCGAAATCAAGACGAGGAAAACCACGCCGATCTGTTAGGAACCGACGCCGTGGACAAAATCAAGGAGTTGGTAAAACAGGCGGAAACCGGTTTTTTCTGCACCAAAGTTTCGGTGAGCGATTCCGAGGGAGCCCGGCCCATGAGCGTACAGAAGGTCGATGATGACGGTAATCTCTGGTTCCTCAGCGCATCGGACAGCCATAAGAATCAAGAAATCGCGCTCGACCCGGAAGTAACGATGTATTTCCAAGCTTCCGCACACGCAGGGTTTCTCGAACTCAAAGGCATCGCGACCGCATACACTTCGAAAGAAATGATCCACGATCTCTGGAATCCCATCATGAAAACTTGGTTCACCGAAGGCGTCGATGACCCACGTATCACGGTTATTCAATTTCGCCCAACCGCCGGATACTACTGGGATAATAAACATGGAAGCGCCATCGCCGGTGTCAAAATGCTCATCGGTGCCGCCATCGGCAAAACCATGGACGATTCCATCGAAGGGAAAATTCTGCCCTAATTTCCCTCGAACAAACCGGTCGTCCTCACGATCTCTTCAACTGCCGCCGGAGACAATCTCCTGCGGCATTTTACTTTACTGAAACCGGTAGCATCGAAGTTTTTGCGACAATTGAACCCGTTACCACCTCACCCCCTTTTTAATCCAAGAAGATGCCGAAAAAATCTTCTATTTCTTCAAAAATCAGGCAATCGTCGCGGTGTATTAAACACCTATGCACCTCAATTTTTTGTTAAGGTCGGCGTGGCACGCGAAATTCCTCCCTTTCGCCGCGGTCATTTTAATCCCATTTGCGTTGAATAGCTGTGCTCATACCAGCGACCGGCAATTTGCCCCCGGCTATAGCGACGCCCGTCTTTCAAACCTTAAAACCTTCTACGTCCGCAACGATTCGGAAGATCAAGAGGACAAACAGCCACTCGCGGCTGACCTCGTGAGCGAACTCAACTCCCTCGGTTACAAAGCTACAACCGGTTCGTCCCAACGACCGCCGTCGAAAGTCGATGCGGTGATATCTTTCTCCGATCAGTGGATGTGGGATATCACCATGTATATGCTCAGCCTTGAACTTCAACTTCGCGAACCCGGCTCGGATACAGTCTTTGCCACCGCAAAAACCGTGCGCACTTCTTTAGTTCGGAAATCTCAAAAAGAGATGGTCCGCGAAACTCTCTCCAAACTCCTGAAAAACCAATGACACGATCCATTCGATCCCTCTTGCTCATCGCGGCCAGCATTTTCCTAACATGCTTCTTTGTCAGTTGCGCCGGCAGCACGGATAAGACCGCCATGATGCCTACAAACGCGACGGCCTCGAGCCGCACCGGTTTGCCTGTCACCGCCATCGTTACCGGTGGGACACCTCGCAGTGAAGTGCTCGCGAATGTAACCAACGAAGATTTTAAAGAAGCTCTCGAAACCTCCTTGGTAAAAAGCGGCCTCTTCAAAAGCGCCGGCAGTGGTGGCTATCGAGTTGAAGCATTTATCACTTCCATCAAACAACCTATGGTCGGCATTAGCATGACCGTTGGCATGGAAGTCAGTTATGTTCTCAAAAAAGGTGGCTCGACCGTCTGGACAAAGAGTATCAAGTCCAGCTACACCGCTCCGATGGGCGAGGCTTTTGTGGGTGCCGTCCGCGTTCGAAAAGCAACCGAAGGAGCCTCGCGCGAAAACATTGCGGAACTGATTCGGTCGCTCGACCAGAAATTATAAACATCATCCGAGAACCGGTTTCTGCTAGAACCGACCCTAAAAGGGGCGATCTGAACGATCGCCCCTTTTCCGTTTCCTCTGCCGATGGCAGTGAGCCGAAAAAAGAAGGGAAAAAGTCATTCGCTTTCACACGGTTGCGGCCACAAGTAACCGGATGTCAGTAAAACACAAAAAGCAGTTCGGCATTTGGATGGATAACCACCACGCGACCATCATCGGTTACGCTGACCCAACCGCCGAAAAACTTTCCGTCCTGGGCCACGCCAAAAATCCCGGAGCGGATGGCAATTCTAACGAAAATGCCGCCAACAATCAGGCAAAAACGTTACAAACTCAGTTCTTCAAAGAAATCACCTCTCACATGCAAAACGCCGAAGAGGTCCACGTGTCCGGCACCGGTATCGTCCAAGAACAATTCATTCACTACCTGGCCGACACACCTCAGTTTAAAAACACCGCCGCGAAGGAGTGCACCTCAAATAAGATGAGTGATGAAAAGTTGCTCGAATTTTTCACCGAGAAATTGAACTAATCCTTTTTGAGTAGAAGGACATGATGGCCTTCTACATCTCAATGGCAACCGTGGGACTTGCGGAAAACAGGTCCTGCTTCGACCGAAACAGGACAGTCCATTTCTTCGCCCCTCGAATTCGGCTGGCCGCTCAGGCGTCTTCTTTTGCTTTTCGTTCAGCCTCGAGCTCGGCCTCAAATTCCGCTTCGGCTTCCGCAAGCAGCTCTTCCTCGGTTTTAGGTCGAGCTTTCTCTGCTTCCTCAAGCTCCTGCGCTCTGGCGGCTTCTTTCGCCATCCGTTTATCAATCTTTCGTTGTTCGCGCTCGCGGCGCTTGTAATCTTTGCTCGGTGTGACAGCCATGAGTAAAATCTTTCTTGGTCAGGGAATTCCCGCCTCATAACGCGCACCGCCGGTTTAAATCAATGGAAATAAATCGAAACGAGCATTCTCGGCGGATGGACCACCATCTGAGCAAAGATCGGACAAACGAAGGCGAAGCTTAAATTCGCTTACGGCGAAAGATCGGAATCATTAAACCTCCCAGGAAAATCACTGCACTCGTCGGCTCCGGAATGGAGATCGTGAAGGTGTTAAGAGCAAGGGAGATTTCATCACCATTTACCAATCGGATCACACTGGGAGACGAGTCGTACGCCGAAATTGCATAACTTCCGACATAGGAGGAAAAATAATCCACCAGATTGACCGGATCGACATCAAACGAAAACATTCCAGGATCCATAAATCCCTGCAGCAAAACATAATAGACAGGCTCTCCGCCAATCGTCAGGCCGTTACGAGCGTTAGGATCATCAGCGATATCTGCAGCTGCTTCAAAAATGAGATCATTACTCGTTGCGGTAGCAATACCCTGGTACAATCCGATGATGGTTTCCGGTGCGGAAGATGACTGATCGGGCCGGGTCCAAGTCCCCGAGGCTCCACTGATGGTTACGGTGGTGAAAAGTTCTGGATCGGTCAGATCCTCCTCAATCCATTCATAACTTGCTCCGCTCGGTGCGAATGACGTCGCAACATTTTCCGTTACAATAAATGTCGTAGTGATGGAATCACCCACCTCGTACTCGCTACTCTGGCTAGAAAGAACGGAACCGGTGAATGTAAAAATGATTTGCGCCGCTTGTACCGCGGAACTCAACAAACCGAACCCCAAGGCCAAAAGAAGCGATCGTTTAATCATAGATGTAGCCCGAAGATGAGTATGTGAACGATTCGCATCAAGGAAAAAATGTTTCATCGTAGCGCAGAATCGATTTTATCAACAACGCAAACCCCGCATGATTACCGGCGCCACTGGCTCAACATTGAATAAAATCCGCAGCATTCGGTGCCACTCCGTGCATTTTTCAATCAAGCCCGCGCACTTTGCCGATCTCTAACAGGTTTAAAATCGCGAAACGTTAAAGGGACAATGCATTCCTTTTTGGCACCCCATCTGCGAAGAGCAATCCACTGCGGCCTAACATGAAACCAAACCTCCTTATCGTCCAACCTCACGCTGCCGAATCGGATCCAACCATCGATCAATTCTGCGAAACGCTTTGCGAAACTCATTACGTCTATCTGATTCGCCCGCTTCCGAAGACGCTCGACGATTCACCCGCCGGCGTTCGCTTTCTCAATTTCTCGCTCGATCACCTACCAGGCTTTGGGGAAGTCGAAAAAGTCATCATCGTTGACTCCCCGGAAATCACAAATCGGGTGAAGGAAAAATACCCAAGTGCCCGCCTCGACACGTGGGATCGGAAATCGAAACAACCTTCGGCAGAATCCGCTAAGATTCTTCAAGGGGATTTTGGCCAAGCAGCAGAACCGCTCGCCAAGGCGATTTAACAAGACCCGCTTTGAGAGAATCCGTTGGTTGCCAAAATCTCTCAGTTCTCACCAAGCGAACTTAAGAATTTCTCGGCCCTCTTCCGATGTTCTTCTTGTTTTGCTTGGGTCATCTTCTCCCAAGTCCTCACCATCATCGAAAGCCGTGGATTCGCGGAAAAGAATTTTGCTTCGGTCGAAATAAAACTCCAAAATAACGCGTCCCATATTCCACACCAATCACCCACCGGTTCATCGGACATCTTTCGGATATAATTCGATCCGGAGAAATAAGGCTTGGTTGTAAAACTTCCGCCGTCAGCAAATTGAGACATGCCATAAACGTTGGGCACCATCACCCAATCGTAAGAATCGATAAACATTTCCATAAACCACCGGTACACGTCATCTGGATGGATGCGACACAGCAGGAAAAAATTCCCCAATATCATCAATCGCTCGATATGATGACACCAGCCCTCTTCTAACAATTGACGGATGACTCGATCGACGGGTGCGATTCCCGTCGTCCCATCATAAAATGAAGCCGGTAGCCTCGTGCGAAAGCTCCAGAAATTCCCATTACGCATCTTCACTCCGTGATGCACGTAAACGCCACGCACGAATTCCCTCCAACCGATGACCTGCCGGACAAATCCCTCTAAAGAATTGATGGGAACCTTCCCGCTCCTCGCGGCATACGAAAGCGCACGCTCGACGACCTTCTGAGGATCTAACAAACCGATATTCAACATCGGCGTCAGCACCCCATGATGGAGAAATGCGTGCTTCACCGAAATCGCATCTTCATACGCGCCGAATTCCGCAAACCGGTCGCGCAGAAAAACCTCCAGCCACGCTTCCGCATCCTCGCGCGTCACCGGCCAGCGAAACCGGTCGAGCGATCCCGGGTTTGTTGGAAAACGTTTCTCCACCCATTGGATTGCCTCTTCCACATAACCGGTTTCAGCCGCGCACGGCTCCTTGGGCACGTCATGATTTTTCGGCAGCTTTTTCCGATTGTCTTCATCAAACGACCAACGTCCGCCCGACGGCGATCCATCGTCTTCCACCATCACTCCCATGCGAATCCGCTGGGCTTGATAAAATCTCGCCATGAATGGCTTCGACTTCCCAGTTAGATGCTTTTCGAGAAATACATCCGGGCTCAAGAAATTCGGCGAATTATAGATCTGTCGCTCAACTCCTCGCTTTTCAGCAAACCGGTTCAGCCTTCGACCCAGCACATCGTCAGCAACATCAGCGAAATGAATTCTCGTCACCGATTTCGGTAATACCCGCTCTAACAACTCCGCGCTGTCTTCGTTTTCACCCACGGGATTTTCCACCCGCCGCACATCATAACCCGCCGCTTCCAACTCATCCGCATAAGCGGCCATCGACGCCCGATGCAGCACCAGCTTTTGCCGATGCATCGCCATCGGCCACCTCGGATCGTTTCCAAAAAACAGCGGATCCTCAATCAACCAAACCGGTCGCCCCTCCGACAGCGCCGGATGGGGCGTAAAAAGCTGGTGCGGATAAACGAGAGAGATTTCCATAACTGAAGCCTCCAAAACTTGCCCGTGCCTCCGCAGTTGTCATGCGAAATTCCGCCTCGCGTAGAGAGGAGCCGCAGACGCCGATCTGCTCTAAAAAAATCGCGAAGCGCACTTCAAATTATGGATTTGGAGCCGCAGCCGGGGCATCCAACACAACGGTTGGCGGCATCAGGATGGTGTTCACCACATGAATCACTCCGTTGCTGGCATTCACGTCCGTCAAACCAAACTCAGCATTTTGGATCGTCATAGCGCCGCCTTCCTTACCGGTTAGAGTGATGCTTTCGCCATCTAAAGTTTGGAGCTGTCCGGGAATCAAATCCTTCGCCATCATTTTCGCAGGAACCACATGATAGGCTAAAATCTTCCGCAAGTTCGGACGATTTTCGGGCATGAGCAACATCTCTAGTGTGCCTTCAGGTAGCTTTTCAAATGCCACATTGTTCGGTGCGAACAAAGTGAATGCTCCCTCAGTGGCCAGCGATTCCGTCATACCCGCCGCCTTCAAAGCGCCGGCGAGAGTCGTGAAATCCTCAGAGCCAGAAACGATTTCTGAGACGGTCAATTTGGTTTCCGGAACTTCCGCGCCCGCCTCCAAAGGTTCTGCTTGAGCCATTTTAGGATCAGCTTGAACCGGTTTAGCACCCCCGACACCGGTTTCCGGCACAGCCGGAGCTGTTTCAGTCTCAGGCGCTCCAGCCGGTTCAGCATTGCCTTGGGCCATGAGTGGAGCAGCCGAAGATAGAGCAAAAGCAAACGTCGAAGCTGCCAAGATTTTGTGAGTGATGAATAAAGGTTTCATGATTGGATTAAGTGATTGATCCCATGCATTTGACCACGGGTTCGTTATCATCTTACTTCGCACACCCGATGCCAAAACATCTTACTTCGCACACCCGATGCCAAAACATCTTACTTCGCACACCCGATGCCAAAACATCTTACTTCGCACACCCGATGCCAAAACCCTCAAGTTCGACCTAACTCTTCTCCATCGAGCGACTTCTGCTGAGTGATAAGGAAATCATATTCATCTCGAGCATGCACATCCCGCACTTCACCATGCACATCGCACGCGATTGATTCTATCTTATACTTCAATGTTCGATGTTTGCCTTACCTTGATTCCCGCCGACACTACCGGTCATGAGAAACATCGATTTCAGCTCGTGGCAAAACCTGCTCTCCACGCTCTTCGCGCTCGCGCTGGTCACGGTCATCGGTGTCGGCATCCGATTGCTCGTCATGTTCACCATCCAACAACGCCGCGAACGCGCGAATCGCCAAATCAATGAGCGCCTCAAAGTTCTCATCGCCGCCTACAAAACCCTCGGCGGATCGTTCACCGGTGAACTCGCCGTCAATCCCGCTCACCTCCGCGACCTCCGCCGCGCTCAATCACCCGACTCCGACCTCACCGAAACCGGTTCCGACCGCGCGAGGCGCATGCGCGACGCCGTCGAAGCCGCGCTTTCCGACATCATCCTCTTAGGAACCGAAGACCAAGTCCGGCTCGCCGGAAAAGCCGCGCAAGAACTCGTCGAAGGTCGGAACATCCACACCCACGAACTCGTCATTTCTCTCCGCGCCTTCATCCGCCACGCCCTCGACCTCGCCCCCATCCCCGCCGATCTCGCAATCCCCCAACAAGGTCCCACACGCCCCGGCGGAAATAACGGCCGAGGAAAATCCGGCGACGACACCCCACGCAGCGGAAACGGAAATCGCCAAGGCAACGGCGGAAATGCAGGCGGCTCCGGCGGCGGCGGCCTCGCCATGGGAGCCGGCATGGCCGGAACCGGTATCGGCGCCGGCCTCCAACATCACGACGAGACCGATTCAGATCGCGATGCGTTTAAATAAGAAGCATCACGCCGTTCTTCTTCTGCGCGTCGAGGCCAACAACACACCGCCGGTAAGCAACAATGCGGTCGAAGTTTCAGGAATGGCGGCCGCAAGCTGGATATTATCCAAAGCCACCACGATGTCGTTGCCCGATGCAGTAAACACAAACCGGTCAATATTTTTCCAATTCGAACCGGCAAACGAAAGATTAAGACCATAACCCGAATCGTCTCCTGGTCCGATATCCGTCGCGAGGATTTCGTTCGCCGTCCCCACCGCATAGGTTCCTTCGACAGTGAGATCAATGGTGACGATTTGTGCGATTAAATCGGATCCCAGATATCCCGAAATAGTATATTCAGTCGGCGGCCCGCCGTTTCCTGTGGCCCAGTCGAAACCGGTCAATGCAAACGCCGACGCATCGCTCAATGCCACAGTGAAATTGTGAACGTTATTTTCCGTAGATCCCGTCCAAGTCCAGTCGCCGATCACTCCGAGACCATTGAAATTTTCCAAAGCGGCACCTAAAAAAGTTTGGGTGTTAAAGAGGGCAACTCCGCCATCCCCGTCCACTGTATAAATGATATTGTTGAATTCCAACGATGATGAAAACGGCGACATGTTTAGTTCGTTGGTCCCTGAAGAGAAATCTTCTGTGAATGGCGAAATGATCGCTCCTCGCAGGGTAGCTGTGGCCGCACACATCAACCCTGACGACAGAATGCAACATAAGGACTGGAACATGAACGATGTTTGAAAAACTAATTGCGTTTTGCAATACTAATTGCGCAGAAAAGTTTTACCAGTTCCTCTACGCTCAAGCATCTTTTATCCCTCACCCCCTCTCATGCCACGACGCATCCGTCACCGATCCCACGGACGGAACCTCTCCCTTCAACATCGTAAACCCACCCGAAACCACCCGGCGCACCGGTTTCCCCGTAACCGGTTGCTCGATCAGTTTCGCATCGTTCATCGATTGCCTCACCTCGAACCGAACCGGTTCCTCCCCCTCACTCTGCGGGATCGTCTCATAAACATAAGTCGGCATACCCCATCCTCACCCACCAATAACCAATAACCAATAACC
>DBTN01000006.1:124042-125883 GCA_002307065.1 Akkermansiaceae bacterium UBA1315
CCAATAACCAATAACCAATAACCAAACCTACTCCCCCCACTCCCCCGGATCCACCCCATAAAACCCCTTCAACTCCTCATACATCTCCGGATACTTCCTCGCCAACTGCTTCGACTTTTCGAAAAAGGTCTCCGTTACCACCGCGAAAAACTCCGCCGGTTGAGTCGCCCCATACGGATCGATCAAGGTCGGCTTGCCCGATTCCACGAGCTCCAAAAACTCCGCATAGTTTTCCCCAAACACCCGCGCCCACGACCGGTACGCCGCGCGACTCGGCAAAGCCGGTGCTCCATCCGTATCGCCATCTTCGTGATCCAGTTGATGCGCGAATTCGTGAAACGTCACATTCCGTGCATCGTCCGCATTTCGCGCCCCGCGCTCCACCGAATCCCACGCCAGCACGATCGTCCCGGTGCTCCACGATTCGCCCAACCGGCGCACCTCACCCTCGGTGACAATGCCCATCGCGTCCTGACTTTTCTGCACCGAACTGAACGTCGTCGGATAAAGATAGACCGTCTTCAACTCCGGGTAAGGATTCCCCTCCCGATTCAAAACCAACAAACAAGCCTGCGCCGCCACCGTCAGAACCATCTCATCCGTCAGCTCCAATCCATTGCACCCCTCAAACCGGATCGACGAAACAAACCGCCCCACCCGTTCTTGCAGCCGCAGCTTCAACTCCTCCGGCAACCGCGAAACCACCGGCACCGTCGTCTCTAACAGCGCCTTCCATTCCTCTTTAAAAACCGGTTCCTCCGCTTCCCCGAACAAACCCTTAATCGTCTCCCAAATCATCGGAAACAGACTCGCCGCATTCGCTTTTTCTGCCAACCTTCTTTCTTTTACGCAGATCTCCCGTTCCGAAATTTCTTGGGCCATCCACCTGCTCCGGTTACCCTCGGCCCCGCTCATGAATGATTTTTCGTTTCCTACCGATGACCCGCAAGTGCGCATCGTCCATAGCTTTCAGGAAATGATCGAAGCTCGATTCGAAAACGGCATCAACGCGCTGTGCTGGCCGCGAATGCTCGACGGAAATTTCGCCGAAGTCGCAAACCGGTTGGGCGAGACCGGCGAAGGAGTCACCCCCCTCGACGACGATTTTCTCGAATCTCTTTCCTTAACCGCCGCCGGAAAACGCGCCGTGGAAATGATGTTGCTCGATCTGCGCTTGCTGCGTGAACACGACCGCGAACCGGTGCTCAATCTGATCACCGGTTACCCGCGCGACGAAGAACCGGGACCGGTTTCGACCGATGTCTTTTCATTTCACGCCGACAGCGCACCGGTCGAAGCCGACACCTGGCTATGCACCTATCACGGGGCCACCAGCGAAAGAGTGCCAAACTCGCAAGTTCAACGCCGCGTCGATTCACCACAAACGCGTGCCGAACTTCTGAAACTTTACGGCGGCGAAGACGATGAAGGCTTCACCGAATTTCTCAGCGACCATTGTTACGATCTTCACTACGCGCCCCTCGCTGACGCGCGTCCGCAAGCGTTTGGCCTCGGACACCTTTGGCGTATCGCCGTCGCGTGGCCGGAAAGTTCCGTTCCGCCCTGCATCCACCGAGCACCCGACACAGCCCCCGGCGATCCACCTCGACTGCTACTCATCAGTTAAACTGAAATACCGAACTGCTTTAAAATAACAGTTCAGCAAATCACCCATGACCCATGACCTCATCAGCAATTCACGTTCCAACAATCTAAACGCGGACAATCACCCCACCCAATCCAGCTCTTCCCAATGCCCAATGCCCAATGACCAATGCCCAATGCCCAATGCCCAATGACCAATGACCAATGACCAATGACCCATGACCCATGACCCATGA
>DBTN01000038.1 GCA_002307065.1 Akkermansiaceae bacterium UBA1315
GCGGCCCGCATTTCTGCTCGATGAAAATCAGCGAAGACGTCCGCCAATACGCCGCCGAACAGGCGATCTCCGAAGAAGAGGCCATCCAAAAAGGCATGGCGGAGAAGTCCAAGGAATTCGCTGAAGCGGGAGCAGAAGTTTACGTGCCTGCATAATTACGGCCGAGCAGACTTCCCTCCGCGAAGAATAGGTCCTATAAGACTCATAAGTCCTATAGGACCTCATTTTTATGCCCGCAGACCCAAACGGCTTCCTTCCCCCCGGCGGCAACTACCGCGACCTCCTCTCCTACCAAAAGTCTGAGATCATCTACGACTTCACCTTCCGCTTCTGCGAACGTTTTCTCAAACGCGGAGACCGCACCATCGATCATTTCTATCACAAATCGCATCATGGGGAAGAAGGGTTCCCGCCGTGAGACCGGGAGTCGCTGTGAAATCGCAGCCGTTTCAGACCGATTCTACGCCTGAAATACAATTCCCTCTGGCTCTCACCAAACCCCTCGCTAAAACGGAGTGGTGACTCGCCTCCAATACATCCTCCGTGAGCTCCGCTCAAATCTCTGGATCAAGCCGTCTATCATGGGATTGAGCGCGGCGGTTTGGGTATCGATCGCTTATTCTTTCGCCGAGCTGATTCCGGAAAAATTCCAGTATGGCGTGAAGCGGGATATTCTTCTCAATCTGTTGGGAATCCTTGCTTCCACCATGCTCACTGTGGCGACGTTTTCGGTTTCGGCAATGGTCGGTGCTTTTGGCGCGGTTTCCAACTCCGCGACACCTCGGGCCACCCGCATCGTCATGGCGGATCGGTCGTCGCAGAACGCGCTGACCAGTTTCCTTTGCGCGTTCATTTACGCAATCGTCGCCTTGGTCGCGTTGAGCATTTTGGAATATGGCAATGGCGGCAGGTTATTACTTTTCGCCGCCTACGTGGTGATCGTGGTTTGGGTGTTGGTGTCGTTCGTGCGCTGGGTGGATCGTATTTCGAACTTAGGTCGGATGGGAGACACACTGGAACGGGTGGAGGAAGCGTGCGACGAATCCTTTTCCTCCCCTCAGATCATGGGCACGTTTGGAGCGAAACCGGCGGAAGGCGAGGCACCCGAAGGCGTGGAGATCTATCCGGAAAGTATCGGTTATCTCTTGAATGTTGACGTGGCCGAGCTCCATGAAATAGCGGAAAAATTGGGGGCAACGATTCGCCTTCACGAACGCCCGGGTGCATTTTTGGACAAGCGCGATTCCCTGGCAGTCGTTTTTGGCGGCGAAAAACCGGACGAAGCCTCGTTGAAAAAAATCAAAGGTGCCTTCCAAACGGGTGACACCCGGAGGCTCGGGACGGATCCTCGATTTGGCCTCGTGTTGTTTTCGGAAATCGCGGCCCGCGCGTTGTCCCCGGCTGTCAACGATCCCGGAACGGCCATCGCCGTGCTGGGCATCCAAATCCGCTTGCTTGAAAAATGGAGCTGCCAAGTCCGTGCGGGTCAAGACGACCGGTATGCAAATGTTCAAGTCCCCGCTCTTTGTGCCGAAGATTTGATGGACGATGCGTTCACCGCAATCAGCCGCGATGGGGCGGCGATTTTTGAAGTCGGTTGTCGCTTGCACAAAGGCCTTTCGATTCTTTCCCGTTTGGGAAATCCAGAGCTGACCCAAGCGGCCATCCGTCATTCCAAGCTGGCTCTGGAACAATCCGATCAAGCGGTCTGCGCCGAAAGCCATCGGACGATCTTGCGTCAGCTCGCGGAAAAAGTCGCCGCATGAAGCAAAAAAAGCGCCCCCGGCCGGGTGAGGTCGAGGGCGCTGCGATCTTTAACTTTTGGGAATGTTTACGCCAAATCGAACCGGTCCAGGTTCATCACCTTCGTCCAGGCGGCGATGAAATCGTGGATGAATTTTTCATTGGAATCGGCCGTGGCATAGACCTCGGACAAGGCGCGAAGGACCGCGTGGGAACCGAAGATGAGATCGACACGAGTGCCGGTCCATTTGAGCTCACCGGTTTTGCGGTCCCGACCTTCAAAGGCTTCTTCCTCTGGCGACAACGGGCTCCAAACGGTGCCCATATCTAACAGGTTCACGAAAAAGTCGTTGCTGAGTGTTTCCGGACGTCGAGTGAAAACGCCGCTTTGGCCAGAGCCCGCGTTGGTTTTCAGAACGCGCAAGCCGCCGATGAGTGCGGTCATTTCAGGGGCGGTCAGCGTGAGCAACTGTGCGCGATCGATCAGCAATTCTTCTGCCGCAACGGCAAACCGAGTTTTCAGATAATTGCGGAATCCATCGGCAACCGGTTCGAGGAAACTGAATGATTCCACATCGGTTTGCTCTTGCGACGCATCCATGCGGCCCGGAGTAAACGGAACCGTGACGTCGTGACCCGCCGCCTTCGCGGCCTTTTCGATACCAGCATTCCCGGCGAGCACGATGAGATCGGCGAGAGACACCTTTTTCCCTCCGGATGGAGCAGAGTTAAAATCCGCTTGGATCGCCTCAAGCGCGCCGAGAACTTTCGCGAGCTGCGCAGGTTGATTGACTTCCCAATCTTTTTGAGGAGCCAACCGAACGCGGGCACCGTTGGCACCGCCGCGTTTGTCCGAACCGCGAAACGTCGATGCGGAGGCCCAAGCGGTTGAGACAAGTTCAGAAACGGACAGACCGGTTTCGAGGATCTTGCCCTTCAACACGGCGATGTCGTTGTCGTCGATCAGTGAATGATCCACCACCGGAATCGGGTCCTGCCAGATGAG
>DBTN01000025.1 GCA_002307065.1 Akkermansiaceae bacterium UBA1315
TCATGGTTCGGCGTTGGTGGCCGAGAAGGAGGAGAAGATTCGGACTCAAGTCCGAGGTCCCATTAGAAGAGAAGCTCATTTCCCGTTATGAACGATTCCATCCACATCGGTTCGGATTTGAAGGCGCTGCGCAAAAGCAGGCGGATGCTGCAGGAAGATGTGGCGGAAATGATTGGGATTTCGCGGGAAGCGGTTCCAGTTTGGAGATAAGGAGCGTCGATATTTTATCGACTGTTCCTTTCGACATTTTGTCGGAAGAATTGGCTCAGATTCTCTGTCACAAAAACGCCGGACAGAATGTCCTCGAGAATAGCGTTCAGAATGAACGCGCTCCTTTATTTCGCTGCGTCGAGCCAGAGGAGTTTGAGGCCTTCGGCACGGGAGAGGGCTTCGTCGGCGTCGGCGCCGAGGAAATTGGCGTGGCCCATTTTTCGGCGGCCGATGGCGCGTCGTTTCCCGTAGAGGTGGAGAAATGCTTCCTCGTCTTCAAACAGCGGCAGCCAGTTGGGCGGGGTGGTTTCCGCCGGCCAGAAGTCGCCGAGCAGGTTCAGCATGACCACGGGGCTAAGCAGTCGAGGGGAGCCGAGGGGTAGGCCGATGACGGCGCGGAGTTGTTGCTCGAATTGCGACGTCGCGCAGGCGTCGAGCGTGTGGTGGCCGGAGTTGTGCGGGCGTGGCGCGATTTCGTTTACCAGCAGCGTGCCGTCGTGGTTGAGGAAAAATTCGACGCCGAGGATGCCGCGGTAGTCGAGCGCCTCGGCGATGCGGCGGGCGATTTCCGCAGCCTCGATCGAAACGGAAAGTGAAACGCGGGCAGGAACGATCGAGACGTCCAGAATGTGGTGGCGGTGGCGGTTTTCCGCAGGGTCGTAGGTGACGATGGTGCCGTCGGAGCTGCGTGCGGCCATGATGGAAAGTTCTCGTTCAAATGGCACCCAGGCTTCGAGGACCGCGCGGTCGGATTCGAATGTTTCCCAAATCTCGGTCGGGTTTTCGTTTCCTTCGAGTTTGAGTTGGCCTTTGCCGTCGTAGCCGAATGCGGCGGTTTTCAGGACGGCCGGTCCGTTGAGCTCGGCCATCGCGGCGGCGAGATCCTCGGCGCTGGAAATGACGGCGAACCAGGTGTGGGGGATGTCGTTTTGGCGGAGGAATTCTTTTTCGCGCTCGCGGTTTTGACAGATCGAGATGGCGGAGGGCGAGGGATGCAGCGGGGTTTTTGCGGCGACGGCTTCGAGCGTTTCGCGTGGAATGTTTTCGAACTCGACGGTGGCGACGGTGGCGGTCGCGCAAAACCGGTCGAGCGCCGCTGGGTCGTCGAAGGGTAGATCGATCACTTCATCGGCGACTTCCACGGCTGGTGCTTCCAGGCCACCGGTCCAGATGACCGTGCGGACGCCCATCCGACGAGCGGCGAGCGCGAGCATGCGGCCGAGTTGGCCGCCGCCAATGACGCCGACGACGCAATGGGGTGGGTGGAGCGGGATGGATTCGTGAAGGTGCTGCTGCATGGGTGGCTCAGGAAAGAGGAGGGAGCGTGGCGGATTTGACCGATTCGCTCTGGCGTTTGCGGAACTCGGCGAGTTTTTTCGCAAGTTCCGGATTTTCGTTGGCGAGCATCGCGATGGCGAAAAGCGCGGCATTGGTGGCACCGGCCTTACCGATGGCGAAGGTGGCGGTCGGGATGCCTGCGGGCATTTGAACGATCGATAAAAGCGAATCGACTCCCTGCAGGGCCTTCGACTCGACCGGGACGCCGAGAACCGGCAGGTCGGTGATCGCAGCGGTCATGCCTGGCAGGTGAGCGGCTCCTCCGGCGCCCCCGATGATGCATTTCAGGCCACGTCCGCGAGCGGCTGTCGCATACGAAACCAGCTTATCCGGAGTGCGATGCGCACTGACGACTTCCGCTTCCCAAGCCACGCCAAAATCATTCAACGTGCGCGCCGCATGCTCCATCGTCGGCCAATCCGACGTGCTTCCCATAATGATTCCGACCAAAGGCGCCTCGCTCATGCGGCACAGCGTGGCGATCCGCTCGGCGTGCGTCAATCCGAGCCTTTGCGGCGGGCGATGAACCTATAGGATTAAAAGAAAGATTCAACCGTTTGACAAAGATGAAAAATTAGGAATGGTGAGTGACGCTTCTTATGAGCGGGATGGGTAAAGTGCGTGACGTCTGCGTTTCCGTTCGCCCCATCCCCGTGATGACCTTCCGCTTGACAAGGCGTCAGGAGAAGAGAAAAGAACCCCTCAGCGATCGCGTATGGCTACTTTAAAACCCAAGTTTTTTTCCAAGCACCTACTAGGTGCGATTTTTTTCGCATCTTCGGTCGGCCCGTTGGTTGCGCAGTCGTCCGGTGAGCCGGCGAATCTCGCAGTGCTTTTCACACAGGCAGAAGAAGCATTCGCCGCGAAAAACTATCTCGATGCGGCCGCGAAGCTCGAAGCGATTATTAAAGGTGCCACGCCGAACTCGCCGATGGAGATGCTCCATTTCAACGCCGGTTTGGCCTATCTTCTGGGCGAGCAGTATGAAAAAGCGGAAGCGGCGTTCACTGAAGCCGTGAAGGTCAATCCGAAGGGTCAGTATTCCAGTCGTGCCTATCTCGGGATCGGCCGCGCGATCATCGCTGAAAATAAGCCGGAAAAACTAGAACGCGCGATTGAAGCATTACGCATCGCCGCTGCGGATCCGCAATTTCGGTCGGAGGCCGGACTGACTCTCGGGCAAGTTTATATCAAGGCGGGGCGTCAGGAAGAAGCGCTCCAAGTTTTCAGCAGCTTGATGGGTTCGGATGTTCGGACGCCGCAGCAAACGAATGCTGCCGTGGAGGTTGTTGGGCTGCTTGCGGAAACGAACCAAATGGATCAACTCGTCGCCTATCTCGACCGGTTGATTAACCAGTCCGGGGTGCGCAATGCGATTTCGTGGTATGCGAATCAGATCATCGTCCGCGGTGACCAGTTGGTTGAGGCGGAAAATTACGATGCGGCGCTCGCGGTTTATCGATCGATCCCGCCCCGCCGGCAGATTCTTGATACTCAAAACCTCGCTCTGGCCGATCAGCGCAAGGAACTCGCGGCTCTTAAAGTTCGTGCCACTGCGGAGGAGAAAGGTCCGATTGAAAAACGTTCGGCGACGACTGAGCGGATCGGAGAGCTTGAGTCTGCGATTGCATTGACCGAGAAGGCAATGGCTGCGATCCAAGCAAAAGAGGATCTCGATGCGGCCTTGCTGATGCGCCGTGGCCGCTGCCTTTATTACCTGAACCGGTATGAAGAAGCGCTCGTTTGTTTCCAAACGCTGCGGACCGATCACCCGAACGCATCTGACGTTCAGACGGCGTCTTATTCCGAAATTTTCGTTTATAACCAATTGAAGAATACGGAGGAAATGCAGCGGCTCGCCACCGAGTTCCTCAAAAACCACCCGAACGCCAAAAACGTTGAACAGATCGCGACGTTGGCCGGTGACGGTCTCGCGAGAGCGCAAAAATGGCCGGAAGTGCAGAAATTTTATCAGGATCTCGAAACGAAATTTCCACAGTCGAAAAATCTCGACCGCTATTCGTTTTTCCAAGGTGTTGCGTTATTCCAACAACGGAAATTTCCGGAGGCCATTTCTCACCTTCAGAAGCTCGTTCAGAAATTTCCCACCAGTCCGCTGGTCGAGGACTCGCTGTATCGCATCGCGATGGCGAATTTCCTGAGCAACGAATATAAAAAGACGCTCGAATCTTCTGCCGATTATCTCAAAAAATTCCCCGATGGTCGCTACGCGGGCGACGTTCGTTACCGGTTGGCGTTCATCAATTTTTCCGATCCCGACCCGGCAGCGGCTGACAAGGTGATCAAGGATCTGACCAGTTTCCTCGCCTCGAATCCCAATGATCCGGCCGCTGGGTCGATGTATTCGTTGCTCGGTGACACATACAGCCAGAAGAAGACCAGCAAGGATTCGAAAGAAATGGCGAGCTTCCAGAACAAAGCTCTCGAAGCCTACGTCAAGGCGGTCTGGAGCCGCAGCACGGAAGATGTCGTCCGTTATGCCCTCGAATCCGCCACTTCGATCCTCCAAGCGAAAAAGGACTGGAAAGCCTTGGGAGATCTTCATGCCGACGTTCTTCAGCGCATGCCAAACACGGACATCGGTCTGATTTCCGCGACATGGGTTGCCAAGATGAAAGTCCGCGAAGGAAAAGGTGCCGAGGCGGCAGACCTCCTCGCCGAATCCCTCAAATCCACTTTGGGTGATCCTTCGAACGAAAGTGTCGAGTTCCTGATCGACGAATTGGTGAAAACCCTTGTCCCACCGCGGAACAAGATCGCCGAAGCGAATGTTGACGCACTTTTCACGCAGTTGGACGAGATCATGAAAAAAGCGGCTGCCGGTCAGAGCAATCCGACCACTTTCGCTCGCACGACTTATGCCCGCGCTCGCTTGGCTCAAATGCTGCGGTTGACGGACCGGTCCGACCTTTACCTCAAGGGCATCGCGATGAATTCGGAAGATCCATCCGCTCTCAGCCCGGCGCTGCTCGCGGTCTCGGGTGAAATCCTGCTCAAAGAAAGCCAGCAGGATCAAAAAGACAACAAGCCGGACGAGGCGAAAACGAAGCTGGAGAAAGCTCAGGCCATGTTCCAACGCTTGTCCGACCGGTATAAAGAATCGATGTTTGCCGATGCCGGACCGGTGGGCCTGGGTCGCGTCGCGATGGTGAACAAGGATTATGAAACGGCTTTCAGAATCTTCGACGACGCCATCACCAACAACGCGGCGATGTCCCGCTTTAACGAGGCGACCCTCGGAAAACTCGAAGCCCTGACCGGTCTTGGAAAATACGAAGAGGCGGAAAAACTGGCCCTCGAAATCGTCGGTGATCGGCAGTTCCGTGGCGAAACGGCGGGCAAAGCCTATCTGGTCCTCGCCCAAGTTTACCGCAAAAAGGCTGCCAACCTCGCGGGAGGTGACCAACAGGAGGCGCTGAAGAAAGCTCACGCCTACTACCAACGGGTTTACACCGCTTACCGTGCGTTCCCGGAAGTCTGCGCCGAAGGATATTGGGGAGCTTACGAGGTCGCTACCGAGTTGGGCGAAACCCAGATCGCCACGGAGACACTCGAAGTGCTGAAAACCAATTCCAAGCTTCAACAAACCGCTCGCGGCAAACAGGCACAGGCCCTCTAACCGACTAAAACCCATGAAAATCCCCTTTATTTCCCGTGGATCGGCAGGGTTCTTGACCGCCCTGGTGATGTCCATTTTCTCCATCGCTTTCGCCCAAGAAGCGCAGAACCGCATCATCTTCGAAGGCAACCGGTCGTTGCCGCTCGATCAAGTGACGGTGAATGGCGACAACTTTGTCGTAAAGAGTGACACCGATGGCTTCAAAAAAGGTCAGACATTTCCCATCGCTCTGGCCAGCTACGTCAGCGGAGAAAAGCCGGCGGTCGTCAATGAATCGATCGGTCTGCTGATGCTCGGGAAACCGATCGATGGACTCCTGCTTCTTGAGCCGATGCTTGAGTTACACAAGGTCACCGCGAAAATTCCGGGCAATTATTGGTTAGAAGCCGCTCGTGCGGCCTTGGTGGCCAACGCCTTCAACGGCTCCTCTTCCAAAGTGGAAGCGCTCGCGGCGGAAATCGCGGAAGCCACTCCGGCCCCAGGCGAAGATCCCGCCGCCGCTCTCGGGAAAGCGCTGCTGATGCCGTCATCCTCCAAGCTCGAAGACCGGTTGGCAGCCTTGGAAAGCCTCGTCAACGACACCAATCCGCCCGTCGTCAGTGCGTATGCCTCTTTTTTCCATGGAAATCTCCTGAAACGGGTGAAACGTGACAAGGAAGCGCTGCATTCGTTTCTTAAAGTTTCCTGCCTCTATCCAACCGGTGGCCGGGTCTTGAATGGAGCTGCTGAGCTTCAAGCATCTGAGATTCTCAATAGCATGAATCGCCGCGAAGAAGCGGTTGCGCTTCTCCAGTCTGCCGTGCGGGAAGCCAAAAATACGGCGGCCGGCGCGGAAGCTGATAAACGCTTGAAAAGTCTCCAATAATCTTATTACTGCGCTCGACAAACATCCCTCAAAAATCCTCAAAATCCGTATATGAAGAACTCGATCACCAAAACGGCACTCTACGCCGCACTTCTCCTTCTCCCGAGCCTGGCTTTCGCTGCGGAGCCCGCCGGCGGCCAAAAGCAGACGCTGATGGATGTGTATAAAGAAGGGGGATGGGTGATGCACGTCCTGCTCGTGTGTTCCATCGCGATCGTCTGGTTGGTGCTGGACATCATCATGCGCACCGCCCGCAAGCGGATGACTCCACCGGAAGACGTGACCGCAGCCCGCGAGGCATTTATCGCCGGAGACTACGTCGGTGCCTATCAGGCCATGAAGAGCGGAAACAGCCCGTATTGCGAAGTCGTTCGTGCCGCACTCGGTTCGGTCGGACACGGAAAAGATGCGACGGAGGAAGCCATCTACATCACGGTTGAAAAAATCAATGCGACCCTGCAAACGCGCATCAACTACCTTTCGGTCATCGGGGTTTGCGCACCGATGATCGGACTGCTGGGAACGACTCTCGGGATGAAAGGCGCCTTCGGTGCGCTGGGAACTTCCGGTGCAGACGTCAGCCAGCTCTCGGGCCACATCGGACACGTTCTCGTGGCAACGGCGACCGGACTTCTCGTCGCGATCCCGGCGTTCATCGCTTTCTATTTCCTGCGGAACAAATTGCAGGGCGGGATTCACTATCTTCAGGACGAAGCGGAGCGCCTGTTCCGTAACGCTCCTTACGAATACCTCCAAAACGCGGACGTCGGTCAGGAAGAAACCTTCGCGGCTCTGCCAAACTGGGTGGAATCTCCTGAAGGCTGATTCCTTTCCATCCACCTTTTAAAAACCCCAATTCACCAACGAAATGGCCAGCGCAGGCTCAGGAGACGGAGAACCGGAATTCCAGATCGCACCGATGATCGACGTGTTGCTCGTCCTTCTGGTGTTCTTTGTCGCGATCACTTCGGCCGAGGTTCTCAAGGTCGATAAAAACCTCACCTTGCCGGTTTCTCCAAACGCCAAGGAAAGGGATCCGGAAATGGCGAAAAACGAACTCGCCATCAACGTCCGTTGGGATGAGGCCACGAACAAAGGGGTTCTCGTGGTGGATGATAAGATCTATGACACTTGGGAGGACCTCGTGCCCTACTTGGAAGGTCGCAACGAGTATAACCAAAAGGAACGTCAGCAGTCGATCCGAGTGGTCGTCCGGGGCGATAAAAACCTTCCCGCAAGTGAAATCCAGCGCATCATGAACGTGATCGGCATGGCTGGTATCGCCGACATCGCATTCGCTTCCTCCAACCGCTGATATCACGATGAAAAGGAAACACCGCAAAAAACCTTCTGAGGTCGTTCTTGGCTTCCAGATCGCTCCGATGATCGACGTGGTTTTCGTGATTCTTCTCTTCTTCATGGTGGCCGCCGGTCAGCAGCAGAAGGAGAACGCGCATAACACCAAATTGCCCGGCACGGTCGCCACGGACACTCCGACGACGATGCCGGACGAAATCGCCATCCAGATCGAGGATGACGACCAAGTTTATCTCAATGACGATCCCCTCGATGCTCCGGAATCCAAGGATCTTCCGGAACTCGCAGGAAATCTTCAGCAGCTTCGGGAAAGTGCCATTGCCTCTCAATCCGACGTCATCGTCACGATTTACGCGAACGAACTCGCGCGTTACGAGCGGGTGGTGGATGTCCTTGATGCTCTCAGCCGCGCCCAGATCACCAACGTGACTTTCCAAGCGGGCGCTCCGGAGTAAATTCGCGGATCGAGAATTTTTGAGAAGACCGGTTCGCAAGAACCGGTCTTTTTTGTTTCAGAGCGGGTTTTCCGAAACGATGGTTCGAATTGGATCGTTTTTTGGGGATAAGTTGAAACAATCGGGCCGACCATTGACCATGAACGGATCGATCCCTCCCCAAATTGTTGTTCTCGATGGGCACACGCTGAGCCCGATTTCGCCGGGTGAAATATCTGCGGCTCATCCGTCTTGGAATGGGGTCGCCGAGTTGGGTGACTTGACGATCTATCCACGCACCGCGCCCTCCGAATTGCTGGAACGCTGCCGCGATGCCGACCTCATTTTAACCAACAAAGTGCCGCTCGATGCCGCTGCGTTTGCGGCTTTGCCAAAACTCCGCTACGTCGGCGTCACCGCGACCGGAACGAATATCATCGATCTCGAAGCCGCGACGGCACGCGCTATCCCGGTTTCGAACATTCCCGGGTATTCGACCCCGTCCGTCGCCCAGCACGTTTTCGCGCTGATGTTTGAACTCGCGGCTCGCATCGGCCCGACGGATGCGGCGGTGAAAGCGGGAGAATGGCAACGCTCGCCGGACTTTTGTTTCACGGTCGCGCCGTTCACCGAGCTCGCGGGCAAATCTCTCGGCCTTGTCGGTTTTGGCGCGATCGCGCAGGCGGTCGCCGCCATCGGTCATGCGCTGGGGATGAAAATTCTGGTGCATTCCCGCAGCGAAAAACCCTCCACCGTGCCGGTGACATGGCTTTCCATGGATGAGCTTTTTCAACAAGCGGATGTCGTTTCTCTGCATTGCCCGCTGGCCCCGGAAACGTCGAATCTGGTGAACGAAGCGCGAATCAATCGGATGAAACCGGGGGCTTGGCTGATCAATACCGGTCGCGGGCCATTGGTTGACGAAATGGCGACGTCGAAAGCCCTGAGGGAAAACCGGTTGGGTGCGTTCGCCGCTGACGTCCTCACCACGGAGCCTCCGGTGAAAGGCAATCCCCTCATCGGTGCGCCGAATACCGTAATCACTCCGCACATCGCGTGGGCAAGCGTCGAAGCGCGGCATCGGTTAATGGAAATTTTGGTCGAGAATGTTCGGAGTTTCCTCGATGGAAAACCGGTTCATATCGTCAACGGCGTGAAATCCAATGTCTGATCGGCTGGACATCAAACTTCGTGACGGGACTCCGATCCTCGCGCGCCCCTTGGTTCCGGCGGATCGTGAAGCGCTGGCGGAAGCCTACCGGCGCTTGTCCCCGGAGGCGCGATACAACCGGTTTTGGACACACACCGGCGAGGTCGTCGGGGATAAAATGCTCGACCGCATCCTCGGTGGAAATCCTGACGATCACATGACCTGGGCGGTTCTCGATTTGTCCCGGGAGTTTCCGCCGCTCGGCGGTGCGAGCTGGTGGAAAAATCCGGAAGATCCGACCGAAGCGGAGATTTCCATGGTCGTTCTCGATGAGGATCAGGGCCGCGGTGTGGGGACGTTGCTGCTTGCCGTGGTCTGGTTATCCGCGTTTCGCGCGGGCGTCACGCGCATGGTCGGCTATACGCACATCGAAAATCGCCGCGCGGCGAAATGGATGCGCGATTGTGGGGCGGATGCGACTTGGGATGGTTACAAACTGATTTTCCGATGGCGACTCGACGATCTCGACGGCTTGCCCGAAACGCTGGCTGCGGCCGACCTTGCGGATTGGCTGGCAAATCTAGCTCCCGAGATGCTCGGGTGAGGAGAAGGCGTAGCGGCCTTTTTTGACCGAAACATCGGGCGGGAGGTTCGTCGTTTCGAAAAGATCATGCCCTTTCTTCAGATCGCTCCAGAATTCGAACCACGGATTTCCTTCTGATTTCTTCAACCGGTTTTCGGTCATCCGAAATGGAAAAAGGTGAACCGGAAACGCATCTTGTCCGTTTCGCAACGCCGCATCCGCGATCGTGAAAATCTCTTCGATTTTTTCATCCGTCATCGCCAGGCAGCCGATCGAAACGCGGTCTCCATGAATCATGATGAAGCTGCCGGTCCTTTGGTGAAACCGGTCATACGCGTTTGGATAGCCGATGTTAAAAGCGAGATGGTATCGGCTGTCCGGCTTCATTGCGGAAAGCGGGACTTTGTAAAACCCTTCCGGCACCTGCCCGTCGCCCTCCGCGAGCTTTGGTCCGATGATCCCCGAATCCGCCGCGATCCGGTAACTCCGGAAAAGATCGTACTTCGCCGTCGCCCGGTTTTTCACAAACACCTCCAACTGCTTTTCTTCCTTAAAAGCCCGGATAAAAATCGGATCACCCAGCCGCAGATTTTTCTCTAACAGATCTTTCTCCAATCCTGGTCGGATCCGCGATGCGACTTCTCTCGCTCTGGGGTGATCGGACAATTTGAGCGTTTCCGAAGGCATGGGCGCCAAAGGTTTTTCCTGAGATTTTTTACAGCCGCTGCACCAGGGGAAAAGCGCCAGGAGGAAAAGAACGGAGATTTTCATCTCTCGTGGCGGGTTAGGAATTCACCACCAGCTTCGGAATCGAGGCGAGCAGACGTTGGGTGTAATCCGCTTTGGGATGATGGAAAACGGCATCGGCCGAACCGGTTTCAACGATCTTTCCGCGATACATCACGGCGATGCGGTCGGCGATGTAGTGGACGACGCCGAGGTCGTGAGAAATGAAGATCATCGTGAGGTCGAGGTCTTTTTGCAGCTTTTTGATCAGGTTTAAAATCTGCGACTGGATCGAAACATCGAGGGCGGAAACCGGTTCGTCCGCGATGATGAGTTTCGGCTCGGGAGCGAGCGCGCGGGCGATGGCGATGCGCTGGCGTTGGCCGCCGGAAAATTCGTGCGGATATTTTCGCATGACTTTTGCATCGAGGCCGACGGTGGCCATCAGCGTTTCCACCCGGTTTGAAAGCGCCTCTCCACGCAGTTCCGGCCGGCGTTGACGGACGGCCTCAGCAAGGGTCGAAAACACGGTCATCCGCGGATTGAGCGACGCGTACGGATCCTGGAAAACCATTTGGAAATCCAGGCGTTTTTTCCTGACCTCTTTGGCGGACAGTTTCGAAAGATCTTCCCCGTCCAGGATGACCGAGCCGGTCGTCGCGGGAATCAGCTGCATCAAGGTCCGCGAGAGCGTGGATTTCCCGCAGCCGGACTCCCCGACCAAACCGAGGATTTCCCCTTTTTCGATCGAAAGGGTCACGCCATCAACGGCTTTCACCAAGGTTTTCGACGGTGAAAAAAGTGTTCCGCCGCGCTGTGAAAAGTGCGTGTGGAGGTCCCGGATTTCCAAATATGACACGTCCAAAAGGATGCACGATCCCGCCCGGTTCGCACGGAAATTCCTGCGCCGGGGACTTTCCGGCCTTGTGAACCGGTTGAGATTGCATGAGAAATGCAGAGACAAAAACGACGTCGAGGAGTTTTAAGAGAGAGAACATCCGAATGAGCCAGCTTTTGATTGAACCCGCCCGTCGCACCGGTTGTGACGACCTCCCCGCGCTTGCTGAAGTTTTGCGAGGTGCGGCGCAACGTCAGCGCTCACCGATCGATGATGTGCTGGACGCCGGGTTGGTGGATGAGGAAAATTATCTTCGTGAGCTTGCGGATTCGCTTGGGATGGAATGGCTGGCGAGCATTCCCGTTCCGGAAATTCCACTGCCGTTGCGCGAAGCATGCGGGCCGAGAATCGCCCTGAGGCACCGGTTGCTGCCCATTTCGATCGAGGGCGAGGGGCTTTCCCGTCGGCTGAAATTGGCGACTTTCGATCCCTTTAATCTCGTCGCCCGGCAGGCCGCGGCCCAGGAACTCGAATTGCCGATCGATTGGTGCATGGCTTCGCGCCGACGCCTCCACGAGTCGTTGCGGCGCCTTTACGGCGTGGGTGCCGATACCTTTGAGCAGATCCTGGAAGGCCGGGATTTCGATTACGGAAATTTGGAAAGCGGTGAGGACGAAGCGAATATCATCGATCACGATGAGGATGAAGAGGCGAGCGTCGTCAAATTCGTCAACCAGATCATCCGCGAAGCGCTCGATCAACGGGCGACGGATATCCACGTCGAGCCGCTTTCAACGAACTTGCGCATTCGCTACCGGATCGACGGCCGGTTGCTGGAGATCGCCGTTCCGGAAAACATCAAGGCGTTGCAAAGCTCGGTGATCGCGCGCTTGAAGATCATGGCGAGGCTCGATATCGCCGAGCGCCGGGTTCCTCAGGACGGCCGGATCAACCTCCAATTCGAAGGCCAAACGATCGATGTCCGGGTCGCGACCGTGCCGACGGTCGAAGGCGAAAGCGTCTCTCTGCGTTTGCTCAACCAGGAGAAATTCAATCTCGATAAACTCGGCATGGAGCCGTTCGTCCGGCGGAAAATCGAGTCGTTGCTGCATTTGCCGAACGGCATCATTCTGATTACCGGTCCGACCGGTTCGGGGAAATCGACAAGCCTCTATTCCTTCCTCAGCGAAGTGAATCACCCCGAACGGCGCATCGTGACGGTCGAAGATCCGGTGGAAAACAAGCTGACCGGAGTGATGCAGATCGCGGTGAAATCGGAAATCGGCCTGACGTTCGCCGCCGCGCTGCGCTCGATCTTGCGGGCGGATCCGAACATTGTGATGATCGGGGAAATCCGGGATTTGGAAACCGCTGAAATCGCGATCCGCGCCTCGCTGACGGGTCACTTGGTTTTCTCCACGCTCCACACGAACGACGCGATCGGTGGCATCAGCCGGTTGGTTGATATGGGAGTGGAACCGTTCCTTGTTTCCGCCGCAGTTCGCGCATTCCTTGCCCAGCGGTTGGTCCGGAAGCTTTGCCCGCATTGCAAAATCCCGCGTGAAATTTCTGACGAGGATCGCATGGAACTCGGGATTCCGATGAATCTAACAGGCCAAGCATACACGACGAAGCCGGGCGGCTGCGACCGTTGCCGCGGCACCGGTTTCTCGGGACGGCTTGCGATTTACGAAGTCGTTCTTCTCACCCAGCCGATGCAGGAATTGGTCGCCCACAGCGCTCCGGCCAATGACATCCGCGCCCAGGCCGTCCGCGACGGTTACATTCCCATGCGCGGCTACGGTTGGCACAAAGTCATGCAGGGCGAAACAACGATCGAGGAAGTGGTTTCGGTGACCGCTTCGGATATTGGGGAGTGAAATTGAGTGATAAGTTATATGTTATCCGTTATCGCGAAGATAAGAAGAGCTGATGATATGAAATATCCCGATACTGATAACTTTTAACTCCAACCATGCCCCTCTTCGCTTACAAAGCTCTTGCGTCCAACGGATCGGTGACGACCGGTGAAATCGATGCGGCAGACCGTCCGGAGGCCTTGCGCGTTTTGGACAAGCGCGGGCTGCAACCGGTCAATCTTCGTGAGTCATCGACGGCGGCTGCGGCTTCCGTTTCGGCACGGTCGGGGAAAGGGAAATCGCGGACGGATGAAATCGACCGAGCGATTTCGAAAAAGGCAGCGGAGGAGGAAAAAATTCCCGATGGCCCCGTGAAGCTGAAACGACAGGAAGTGATCCTGTTCACCGAAGAGCTGTCCGATATGTTAAGCGCCGGTCTGCAATTGGAGCCGGCGTTAAAATCGATGGAGGGGCGCCAGGAATTGGGGAATCTCAAAGTCGTCTCCACCAAGATCCGGCAGATCGTTCGAGACGGTGTCAATTTTTCTTCGGCGCTGAAAAAAGTCAGCCCGAGTTTTGGTCCGCTGTATTGTTCGCTGGCGGCGGCCGGTGAAGCGTCGGGCGCGCTGGATACGATTTTAAAACGCCAGGCGCATTATCTGAAAACGTTGGCTGAATTGCAGAGCCGGTTGATTCTGGCGATGATTTATCCGGCGTTCCTGATTCTCGCGGGCATCGGAGTTTCGATCGTTTTTGTGACGACATTGATTCCGCAATTGGTGCAGCTGATCGAAAGCACACCGGGCGGGAAAATTCCTCTGGGTGCGGCGATTTTGATCGGTCTGTCCGACTTTTTAGCCAAGTGGTGGCTGGTGATCTTGCTCGTGCTGCTGGCGGCGGGCGTTTTTTTCAAAGCTTGGAAAGACAACGAGGCGAACAAACCTGCGTGGGATCGCATCAAGCTGAACCTGCCGCTTGTCGGGCCGGTCATCAGCAGCCGGTTCTATGTGCAGTTTTTGGAAACGATGGCGAATCTGGTTGGCAATGGGCTGCCTTTGTTGCGCGCGCTGGAGCTGTCCCGCGATGCGACGCAAAACCGGTCGCTGCGATCGGAGCTGGACCGCGTGATCGAACAGGTCGGCGATGGCCGGGCGTTTTCCAAAGCGATGGTTCGCAGCGGAGCATTTCCTCCCTTGTTGATCGATATGATTTCCGTCGGTGAGCAGACGGGTAAAATTGATATGTCGCTCCGTCGCGCGGCGGAAAGATATGATAAAGAATTGGATAAAGATTTGCAGCGGATCATGGCGCTGATCATGCCGGCGGTGTTGATCGTGATGGCCGGTTTGATTGGGACGATGGCCTATCTGATGATCACCGCGATTTTCCAAACGATTTCCAATCTCGGCTGATCCATGGCTGCGGAAAATCGGAAATGGACTCTGGAAGATCTGGTGGATTTCGAAGCGGCGACGGCGGCGTCGCCCAAGATTTCATCAAGCGCTCGCACGGCGGTCATCGCCGCAGCTCGCGGAAAAGACGGGGCCGCCGCGCGCCGAACCGGTTTGCGCGTTTGGCTGGATAGCGTTCGTGGTCCGTCTTCGACCGGGCGGAAATTTTCCACGGCGCTTTCTCTGGTCGCGGGCGGGCTTGGCTTACTCGCGCTTTTGGCGGGGATTTCGGCGATGCTGGGTTTGCTCGATGCGGCGAGAGGCGGAGTGAATGTGGTGATTTTTTTGGCGACGTTGATTGGCGTTCAGTGGCTGATTTTGATTTTCGCGTGGGTCGGCTGGATTTTCCGCAGGCGGGTAGGGGATGGGTTCAGCGCGGTGCAAACGATCGCGGGAAAACTGGTGAAACGTCTGGCCGGTGACGGCGAAAACCGGTGGTGGCGAAACATCATGGACGGCGGCGGACAAGCAAAGGCCGCAGTGCTTTGGCGATTGGCGCGGCTGGCGCAAGGGGCGGGGATTTGTTTCAATCTCGGAATCCTTTTGGGCTTGGCCGGGTTGGTCTTGGTGAAGCACGTCGGATTTTTCTGGGAAACGACCACCGAGGGCGCGATGCGGACCGGTTTGGCGAAAACCGTTCAAATTCTCTCCGCAGCTTGGACCGGATTTTTTCCCGCAGCGGTGCCGACGGAGCGGGTGATCGATGGCTCGCGGTGGTTGCCAGGTCGTGAAGAATCGCTGGCACCGGGGCCGACCGAGTGGTGGCTTTTCCTGCTGATGGCGACGGTGGTTTGGGGTTTGTTGCCGAGGCTGATTTTGTGGTTCATCGCTTGGCGGGCATCGAATCAAGCGTTGCGAAAACTGGATTTCCAAGCGCGTCATCACCGGTCGTTGTGGCGCGAACTGACGGGTTCCGCGCGAGTGGAAAGTGATGAAAAACCGTTGGATGGCGTGTTGGTTCTCGATGTTGGCGGAAGTGGATTGAGTGCCGATACGATGCGACCGTTTTTGCTACAGCGGTTGCGGGTTCATCCGGCGGCGTGGCATTCGGTGGGGGTTTTGGACACCGGTTCTGAAGCGGAGGCAGCGAGTGCATTGGCATCCGCTCCGGCCGGAATCGTCCTGCTCGCGGAAGGGTGGGCGCTTTCTCCGGCACGAATGAAAATGCTGCATGAACAAGTTCGCCTAACCGCTCGCCCGGAGACGCCGATCAAATTTCTGATTGCGAATGTCGATGCCAGCGGAAAACCGGTCGCTCCCACCGCGGAAGAAATTCATGAGTGGGAACGTTTCGTCGACTCGCTTCGTGATCCTTCGGCGGAGGTGTTTTTCTTCGCATAGCGAATGGACTGCGTATATCGGCAACAAAATCGTCGGCTGTATTTTTGCGCTCCTGATTTGCCAAACTCGACGCTTTCCCAGCCGGAATAGCGCAGTCAATCGGCGACGAAACAAAAAAAGATTGTCGATGGTCGGCGAAAAGCGTATGCGCTTTTCCAGATCGCTGGTTCGGGGATCGATTTCCCCCAAGCTCCCCCTCCCATGAATCCACCGGATTCCAGCATTTTCGCCGCGTCACT
>DBTN01000028.1:0-15135 GCA_002307065.1 Akkermansiaceae bacterium UBA1315
TTTCTCCTGCGGAAATCGCGCTGCGCGTCATGCCGTTGTCGCTGTCGCCGTCTTCCTGACCGAGGGTCGGGCTTGCCGATGCTTGGGTAGGAATGACAGGATCGCCTTCTTTCGCATTTACCTGTTTGGAGAAATTCCCGCTGAAACCGGTTGTCTCCGCATTCCATTCGCTGGTGTTTTTCAGGTCTTCGAGGACGAGACTACCGGTCGTGAGGTGGTTCAGTTTGGCATCGGCTTCGCTGGAAATGATACCACCGGTTAAGCTCGTTTGGTTGCCGACGTTGATGGTGTAGCCGCCTGTTCCGGCGTAGATACCGGTTTGCTCTTGGACGGTTTGGATGTGGCCGCTGGCGTTTTGATCCTGATAGTTTCCGCCCATGCTCATGCTGGCGGGAATCGTGCCGGGGATGGGCAACGGGATGCTGACGTTGACTCCAGCGCTTTGGCTTTTTTCACTGGTGTCGTAAATGTCCTGCTCGCTGCGGATGATCAGATTTCCTCCGGCATCGAGTTTGACGGTTTCACCGAACACGAGGGCCCCGATGAGTTCGGTGTTGTTGCCGCTGGTGATGGCGACGCCTTCACTACCGGTTACCGTGGTTTCGCGGTGAGCGAGGGTATCGGTGTTCCCCTTGCCTTGGCTGGTGCCGAAATTCGCGGTGATATTGACGCCGTAAGCGACTCCGGTTGGGCCGCCCAATTGGACATAAGCGACGGCTCCAACGCTGGCATTGGAACTGTTTTCTCTGTGGCCGTCGTTGGTGATTTCCTGCTGGCTGTGGAGAAAAATATCTTCAGCGGCATCGAGATTGACCTGCTTGCCCGCGAGATCACTGCCGATAACGGTGATATTCCTATCGGATATGACATCGAGGATTTCTCCTGCCGTGAGGGAAGAGGCGGCGGCTGTGTCGCTGAGACTCGAACCGGATTGTTCGCTTTTGGTGTAGCCGACCGATTCGCTTAACGATATGCCGATCAAACCGGTTCCTTGGCTGGCGATCACGTTGTAAGCCGCGCGCGCGGTGACGGCGGCCTGCATGGCATTGGTTCCGTCGTCGCGGTCGCCCGATTGGTCGGCGGCAGCAAGGGTATCGACGATCAAACCGGTCACCTGCAGACTGGTGGTTTTCCCGACGCTGAAATCTTCTTTCTTGAAGCTGCTTTCGCTGTGGTCGTTGGCAGCGAGGATCTCGATATTTCCGCCGGAACCGACGGTGAGGTTGTTTCCTGCGCCGACTTGCTGACCTTGCAAAGTGAGATCGTCACCACTGAGAAGAACGGAGTTGTTGCCCGCCTCCCAAGTCCCCAAAATGCTATAATCTTCGGCAAGATGAGTCTTTTCCTTGCTGCTGGTGTAGCCCGTCGTTGAGCTGGCACCCGTGGATGTGGTGGTATGGGTGATGCCGAAACCGCTGCTCTTACTTGCCGTGTCTTTGGTATGAGTGGAACGCCCTTCCTCTGCGGTCAGGGTACCCGTCGCCTGGACGCTGAGGTTATTTCCGGCCGTGACCGATGCGGCTTCGGTATCGATATTTCCATCGGTTCCGAGAGTTAGATTATTGCCTGCTTCAAGAGTGGTGCCGATGTCGGAGCTCCATGTTTCCGTGCTGTTGAACTTGCTTTTGCTGAGCACGCTCGTGGTCGACTTTTTCTGCTGCTCCAAAGAAGTCGCAGTCGCGGCCGTCAGATCGATGCCACCTTGCGCAACGATGGAAAGGTCATTGTCCGCCCTAACTTTTGCAGCTTCCAAAGTGGCCATTCCGCCGGATTGGATGGAGAGATCTCCCCCGGAAACGAGTTCACTTTGAATGACGCTATCATCCTCGTTGTAGGTCGCGCTTTTGCTATTTCGGGTGATCAATCCGCCACTCTTGCTTTTCTTTAAGGTGGAAACGCTTTCGTGCTCCCAACCGGCCAGGACATTCACATCGCCGCCTGCGATGAGCCCCATATCGCCACTGGATTCGATTTCAGATCCCCGCACGGTGAGGTCGTTTCCGCTGGCGAGGGTGAGGTTTCCGCCGGTGGTGAGGAGGGTGCCGATTTCCGTGGTGCGGTCGGTGGCGGTGGAAAATTTGACCCCGGCACCTTTGACCATGCCGCTGGCTTGGAGGATGTCGGTGAGGGTGGTGATGGAAAGATCACGACCGGCGGCGAGCGTGGCATCGCCACCGACGGCGACATCGGCTCCGGCGAGGGTGACGTCTTGTCCGGCGGAAAGCGTGAGGTTTTTTCCGATGTCCAATTGGCTGCCGAGATGACCGGTTTGGTTGAGGTCCAACGTCATGCCTGGTCCGCGGACATGGATCTCGCTAGTGGCTGCGATGCCGCCGATTTCGATATCTTGTCCGGCTTGCAGAGTTGCGTTTCCTTTCGTGGAAAGATCGGCACCGAGATTGCGGATGTCGCCATCGGCTTTGAGTGCAAGGTCGCCCGTCGAGCTGATGCTACCGGTATTTCCGAATTGAGTGTGACGGTTGGCGAGCGCACCGGTTCCATCGATCCGCTGGACGGAATCGGTGGTGTTGAGAATATTCCCTCCGGCAAAAAGCCCAACGGACGAACCACTGATGGTTCCCGACCGGTTGATGATATCGCCAGCGGAACTGACAAGCAGCGATCCTTCGGAAAGCAGGCTGCCGCCGAAATTAAGCAGCGATTGGGTATCGAGTTTGAGAATTTCCTTCGCTGCGAACGTGCCGGAGTTCACGAGCGAACCGGTTTTCAGATCGATATTCGTCGCGGCGATGCTGGCGCTGCTTTTTCCAAGATCCTTGAGGGTGGATGGAGCAAGGTAAACGACTGGCACCATCACGCGCTGGCCGTTCACGATCCGCTCTTCCATCCAGATGATGTCTTGATCCAACCGGTTGAACTGCTCTTTGGTCAGAGCGATGCCTGGCGTGAGTTGCAGATCCCGCGCGGTCGCGATGCCGTTGTCCATCAGCCGCTGCATGAGCGCGAAATCGGTTTCCGGGGCACCAAGAAAGGTTCGGCCGGTCAGTTCGTAAAGCTGGCGGAGGACGTATTGGGTCTCGAAATACGCATCACCGAGACGCTTGAGGAGCTTTTCGGTGGCACCGGTTTCGAGGCCGAGGTGGTCGAAGAAATAATCACTGCCTAGGAAATAACCAAGGCGGGAAAATTCTTCGCGGGTCTCATAAAGATACTTCGCCTGAGGATCGGTATTCTCGATCAACAACTGGCTGAGCGAACCGAGAAAATTCAGCGAGGTATCGAGATCGGTGCCGAGAGAAGAAGGCGGGTTTTCATCGGGCCGGATGAAACTCGGAATGATACCGGTTCCTGGATCGACAGTGGTACCGGCACGGACGTCGCTATTTTCTAAAGCATTGATCGTTCCGCGGATCGTTCCGCCCGCTTCGAGCGTCGCGGAGAACGATTGGGCAGTTTCATAATGAACATCGGAAACTTCGGTGCCGGCGATAATTTCCCTCTTCCAACGATCACGTCCGCTGTATTTTTCTTTTAATTTAACGACAAAATACTCCTGTCTCGAAATCGTATCCACCCGATTCAGAAGGGCATCCCCTTCATTGGTGAGATTCCCGGATTGAATTTCGATGTCTCTTGCGGCGCTGACCAAGCTCGACTGATTGAGAATCGTATTGGCATCAAAAATGATATCTTGTCCTGAGCGGATCGTTGCCGCTCCGCTGTCGGCGATCACCACATCCTCATACCGGTGTTCTTGAACGTAGAGGTTATTGGTCCGCTCTTCAATCGGACGCTTGCCATAATATTTCGAAAATCTGAATTCTTCGTAGGGAGCATCTTCCCAGAAACTTTCCGGGATATCATAAGCGTTTGTGACATTCCAGGTTCCATAAATGAGAGGAAACTGGAAATTGTTAATCACTTCGATCTCCCCGAGGCCAAGATCAACCGCATCGCGTTCAATCACCAACTCCGTGCGTTTGTTTTCGATCCGCTCACCGCGCAAGAGTATGTTTCCATTTCGCGAATCGATGGTTGCGGAGGAGTTGACAATTGCCGTCGCACGCCCGGTTCCGGCGCGATTTTGCACAAAGATATCACCAGTTGCCAACAGGTTGCCGGTGTTGATTAAACTTCCATCGACACCGACCACCAATGCATTGCCTGCAAAGAGAGTTCCGGCATTGTTGACGTTCTGAGCGACGGAAAGGATCAGATTGTCACCCGCGAAGATTAACTGACCATACGGATTCACTAAATTTTGCGCCGTCACTCGCAGATCCGATGTGGAGGAAAGGGCGCCGCTGTTTTGAACCAGCGCGGACGTTTCCAAGCTCAGCAACGTTTCCGCGTGAAATTGACCGCCGGTCAGGTTATCGATGCCTTGGGCGGCGGTGATCACCGCGTGTCCTTCGGAAACGACGTCACCGGCGTTTGAAAAAACTCCTCCAGCAGTCCAGAGCAAGCTTTGCCCGGTGGAAATCGTGGCGCCGGATTGATTCGTCGTCGTCCCGCCGATTTCAGCGTCCAGATCCACCGCATCAATGACCGCGGCATTTACCAGATCTCCACTGACTCGAAGCTGGAGCGCGCCTAAGCTCAGCAGTTCCGAACGGTTTTCCAGATTCCCCGCAGCGATCGAAAGATCATTCTGAGCCGCGATTTTTCCGCTGTTGACCAACGCAGACGCCGTTTCGATTACCGAGCTTTCACCGGCGAGAACACGACCCTCGTTCTGCAACGAACCGGTTTCCCACATCAAAATTTTTCCTGACTGGATCAAGCCGTCTACGTAATTCGTAGTATTTCCTGCAACCGCACCGGATAAAAACGACTGCGCTTGGATCTGACCTGTATTTTTCAGAGAATTCGCAACTTGGAAATCAAGCGTCTCGTTGGAGAGAATCCGGTTTGAGTTTTGTAAATTCGCCGCAACGATCGAGACATGCTGATCCGCGCCGAGAATACCGGTGTTCTCCACATCGCCGGATAAAACGAGATTCAGTTGGGTGCCTGCAACCAGCTCGCCATCGTTGCTGAGACGCGCGGCGCTTACGTCAATTTTTCCGTGCGAATTTGCAATACCACCGGTTTCGATTCGCACCGCATTGCCCGCTTCCAAAAGCAGCGCTTCGGCAGAGGCAACTTGCGCACCCGAAGCGATTCTCACCTCTCCGGTTTGGCTTTGAAGTTCGATTTTACCCGTCGCGGCGACTTGCTCGGTGACTTCAGTATTTCCTTCGTCGCTTTGAATCCGGACTTTTCCCGCGGAGGCGGAGGCTTTGCGAACTTTCACATCGCCTTTTGCCTGTGCGATCAAATCCCCGGCACTCGCTGCAGCGGCACCCTGCATGTTCACGCCGACGCCTTTTTCGGTCGCCAGCAATTTGATTTTCCCGGCATACATTCCGCCGAGCTGTGACGAATCAATCGCCACCACCGGTTTCTCCGATCCATCATCGGCCAACTCCGCTGCATCGAGATCGTCCGCGTTCACCCGATTGCGACCGGCAACCACGCGCATTTCTCCTCTCACATGAAGATCCGCCGCAAAGGATGCCGTCCGCGAGATCAGATCAAACGCATCCGTATCCATCGCGTTCAATCCCGCGCCTTCGACCAAGATATTTCCCTGCTCGACCCGATAAGCGATCAACGCGCCGGACGCGTCCATTTCCGGTTTACCGGTTGTCAGTGAGACTCGGGGGGTATTGATAAAACCTGCGCCATTGATATAAATCCCGTTTGGGTTTGCAACGATGACATGGGCGCTTTGCCCGGCGACTTCAGTGAAACCTAACAACTCGGTCCTTTTGATCCCAGTGATTTCATTGAGAATCGTCGACGCAGAACCGTTTTTAAGATTTGCGTTTCCGAAGATCACTCCGCCGAGTTGCGATTCTCCATATTTCCCGGAGATATTATTAAGGATAAATCCACCGCCACCGACATTGTAGTCCTGATAGAGATTATGGGACAATCCGTTCGCATTCGGCGTTGCGATCTGGACGATGGGAACACCATTTGGCGCTTGATCCAAAACAGGGAGATTGTCCGCGCCAGCATTGGGATCGACGACCACTTGCCCGGTCGCATTGACCGCAAGTCCTACGATGATCCAGCCGATTAAGCTTCCTAAACGGTCTTTCGCTTTCAGTGAATTTCGGGGGGATTTCATAAATGAGATAGGCAAAATTTAGAAGACGTATTTGATCGAGAAATAGCCAATGGATCCGCGATCGACCACCTGATCAGGAGCGGAAAGAGGAACGGCGAGATAAGTATCCACGTTGACGTTCCGGCCCATCAGACGTAGGCCTATGCCGGTTCCACTGATCACACCGTCTTCGGAGGCATCCACCGCCGGGCCGAATGCCTGGCCCACATCCGTGAAAACGTAGGGTGATAGTTTTGAAAAAGTCCCAAGGGTGAACCGGTCGATATCAAATCCGCCGCAAATCCAATCGTTTCTCCAATAATAAGCACAATCAGAAAGGATCGATTCCTCACGAAACCCTCGAATGGTTGATCCACCTCCCAGACTGGTTTGCTGTGAGCTGAATAGAGATTGCGGCGCATATTGAACCCGGAGTGAACTGCTCCAAAAATACGGCGCGCCCGGCAAACGAAATGGCAATGCCCATTGACCGCTCAGATCCAAGGTATAAATCTGACCTTCCGCATAGGGTTCCGTTGACGAACGTCTTTCGTCGTCCGACCTCGCGCCAAACCAGTCCATTCCTTGTTCTATTCCTAACGCCGCACTGGCTTGCCACGATTTTGCGAGATAGGTAAAATCACTACTCCACTTCACGCTCGCCAACTTCCGACTACCGGTGATCAAACGAATATCATCGATTTCGTTGGCGGAATCTTGATAGGAAACCTGCACACCGGTTTGCCATTTGATCTTCTGATCCCGATATAACATCTTCGTCAAACCGCCATAAATCCCGCGCGAGGAACCGGTCGTCATGAACTGTCTTTGGATTTCATTGGTATAGTCGGAATAATTCAATCCGCCTTGAAACATCCAGTAGCCATAAGGAATCGAGATCTGCGCCGACGCCGCTTGGCTGAAATGGTCGTCATCCCTCAGCGTCGGATCGAAGGAATAGGACAGGGCCAACTGATCGTTGATTCCCAGGAGTTGCTCAACTTGCCCCTGTGTCCGGACCACCCAGTTGCCCGTCGATTTGAGTCCGCCGTTGTCCACACCGATTGAAAAAGGAAACCATTTTGTGCGCTCCGATTCGATTTTCACCACCGTCCCGCCCAACGTTTCGCCCGGTTCCATCGTCATTTTCGCCTGACGGGACGACAACCGGTTGAGCTGATCCAGCCCCTGCTCAAGATCTCGTAGGTTCAGGACTTCTCCCTCGATTCCGGGAAACGCGTTTTTCAAGCCGATCCTTGCCTTTTTGGTCAGCTCGATCTTTTCCACCCGACCTTCCACCACACGAACTTTTAAAATACCGGTGCTGAGATCTTGTTGCGGTAAATAGGCTCGTGACGCGACGTAGCCGCGCTCGATGTACCAATTCGTCAGGCGCCGCATGAGATTTTCCAGATCTTGCGCCGAAAGTTCCCGCTGTTCAAAATCCGTGAGGATTTCCGCCCGTTCCTGCGGTAAAATCAAATCACTCCCGTCCAGTTCCACGCGATCGATCCGGATGCGCGGTGCGTCTGCTGGACTTCGCTCTTCCTTCTTGATTTCCGGGGTATCTTCCTGAGGTTCGCTCAACCGTCGCACCGCACGCTGGCGCAGGTCCTCCTGCATTCGTTGCCATTCCTGGGATTGGAACTGGTTGATTCGGCTCTGCTCACGCGCCTCTGGCTGTGTCTGAGCGAGGACTTCGGTGATCGCTCCGAGCGAAATGAACACGAAGAGGCGAAGAAAATCATACGGGGGGGAAAACATCGGCTTTGGGGGGAAACCGGAATTTTCGTCCGGCGCGGCCCACCCTACAAACATCGCTTGGGATGACAATTCGAAAGCGGCGATTTTCCCGCTAAATCAGATTGAAGATCAGATGGATGCAAAAAAAGCCGCCCCCTTTTGAGGAGCGGCTTTTGGAATCGGTGAAGAAAACCTTACGGTTTCAACTGCCGGGCGCTGGCTTTGAGGCGCAGGGCGTTGAGGGCGATGAATCCAGTGGCGTCGTCTTGGTTATAAGCCTCCTCTTGGCCGCCTTCCATGGTGGCGACCGCTTCGGAGTAGAGACTGAATGGCGAGCGGCGACCGGCCTGCATGACGTTTCCTTTGTAAAGTTTCATCCGCACTTCACCGGTCACGGTTTTTTGCGTTTCGGAAACAAGCGCTTGGATCGCTTCACGCTCAGGTGAGAACCAGAAACCGTTGTAAACCAGTTGAGCGTATTTCGGAATCAGGCTGTCGCGGATATGCATGGATTCGCGATCCACCACCAGCGTTTCCAAATCCCGATGCGCCGCGAGCAAGATCGTGCCGCCTGGCGTTTCATAAATGCCGCGCGACTTCATGCCGACAAACCGGTTTTCCACAATATCCACCCGACCGACACCGTTGCGGCCGCCGAGGAGATTGAGCACCCGCATCACGCCGTAAGGAGTGAGCAAGGCGTATCCGTCTTGCTGGCCGGTCGATTTCACATCGCCGAGTTCTTCCAAAATCGCATCGAGCCCTTCGTGTTTCAGGCCGATCGCGTTGCCTTTTTCGAAAAGGATTTCGATGTATTCCGCCTTGTCAGGAGCATCTTCCGGGGAAACCGAAAGCACATACATATCGCGGTCTTCCGGAGTGGTGGCGTCGTACCACGGATCTTCCATCGCACCGGCTTCGAACGAGATGTGCAACAGATTGCGATCCATCGAATAAGGTTTTTTCATCGATGCCTTGATCGGAATATTATGCTCCGCCGCGTAGGCGATCATTTCGGCACGACCCGGGAATTGTTCGCGGAACGACGCGTCGCGCCACGGGGCGATGCATTTGACGTTCGGTGCCAGAGCGGCGGCGGACAGCTCGAACCGAACTTGGTCATTTCCCTTACCGGTCGCGCCGTGAGCGATGGCATCCGCGCCTTCGGCGATCGCGACATCGATCATCGCTTTCGAGATGCAGGGACGTGCGATCGAAGTTCCGAGCAAATAGCGACCTTCGTAGATGGCGCCAGCTTGGATCATCGGAAAAATGTAGTCGCGAGCGAAGTCCTCTTTCAGGTCCCCGATGAAGCATTTTGACGCTCCTGTCGAAAGCGCCTTGGCTTCAAGCCCATCCAACTCGTCGCCCTGACCGACGTCGGCGCAGTAAGCGATGATTTCAGCGTTATATTTTTCCTTCAGCCAAAGCAGCAGGACCGAGGTATCGAGACCCCCGGAGTAGGCGACGAGAATTTTCATGAGGCCGGGAGGCAACCATGATCCGGGCGGAGCGGCAAGCGGGAAGGCAAGAGTTTGTCACATCCGGAACGCAAAATGAAGGTTTTCTTGATTGCCCGGTCGTCCTTCCGTGCCCAGATTGGACCTCGTCGAAATCATGGAAGAGCGTTACCAAATCCGGGAAAAAATTGGCCACGGGGGGCTTGGGTTCGTTTATAAGGGCTTCGATACCCGTATGAACCGCGAGGTAGCGATCAAACGAATCGCGACCGGAGACGATATCAAGGCGGATGCCACGGAGCAGCTCAACAAGGAGGCGGGTGCCCTTGCCTCACTTCAACACCCTCACATTGTGACCGTTTACGACGTCGGCGCGGACGAGGAAGGCCCGTACGTCGTGATGGAACTCATCACCGGGAAAACGCTTGATGAATTGGTCGAGAGCGCCCCGCTCACTTGGCAAGATTTCCATGAGCTTGCGTTGCAATCCCAGGAAGCGCTCATCGCCGCCCAGGAGCTTGGCCTGGTTCACCGCGATCTGAAACCGGGAAATCTGATGCTCAACTGGCTTCCTTCGGGAAAATTCCAGGTGAAAATCGTCGATTTCGGCCTCGCCCAATTGATCGGCCAGCCGTCGATGGAGGAAATCGACAAGGCGGATTCGATTTTCGGTTCGATCTTTTTCATGGCCCCCGAGCAATTCGAGCGTGCTGCGGTCGACGCCCGGACGGATATGTATGCCATCGGAGCGGTTTATTACCATTCCCTGACCGGGACCTACCCGTTCAATGGAAAAACCGGTCACGACGTGATGATCGCCCACCTCGAGCATCAGGTGATTCCCCTCGAACAAGTCCGGCCCGATCTGCCTCGGTGGGTGTGCGATTGGGTCATGTGGCACATCAACCGCAATCCCGCCGACCGTCCGGAAAGCGCGCGCGATTCGTTGAAAATCTTTCTCCTCAACGACGCTCCCATGCCACAAAATCCCATACCCTCCCCCGCTCCGGCATCCACGCCGACGGCTCCGCCGCGCCCACGTCTCGTCATTCCCGGCGCTTCCGCGCCCACCAAACCGGCGGTATCCGATCAGCCTAAAACCCAAAGCGCCCCGAAACCTTTGACGCCACCTGCGGGCTCAAAGCCGAGCGTTCACACCGGTCCCCTCGAATTCAGTCCGCCACCGGAAGAACCGGTCGCCGCCCCTGCCGCTCAACCGATGGCGATTCCGGTCGCACGGGCAGTCCCCACGACCAAAGTCCAACCCGCCAAACCGGCCGCCGCAAGTGTACCCGTCGCCCGCGCCACCGCCGGGCCCAAATCCGTTCCGTCCGCCGCCATCGCGCCACCCGCCGCGGCTCCTCAGAAGCACGCCACGGCGAAATCGGGAAATCCATCCGCGTCGCCGAAACGAGGAGGCCCAAAAGTGGGGCTGATCATCAGCATTTCCGTCAGCCTGCTCGTCGCGGGTTTCCTCGGCATGAAGGCCTTCCAGAACTCTCAGGAGAAAGCCAAATTCGACCAGTTGATCTCCTTGGCGGACACTCAGGGAGTCGATCAGGTACCGGTCACCCGGAGCGACTTGGAACTGCTTCTTGAAACCGCCGCCTCCGAGCCCCCACTGCAACTGCGCCAGGCCATTTCCCGCGCGTTGCTTTTCGCGAAATCCACCGATGGCACCGACGTCGATGCGATGATCAACGACTACGCCACTCGCCAAACCACGTCCGCACAGTCTCGCTCCGATCTCTTAAAAGTTCTTCCCGATCGCCAATACCGCGCCCAGATGGAGCGTCTCAAACCGCAAAACTAGGGCGAGTAGACGACAACCGGTCCGACACCGAAGCCCTGAATCCGCCGCAGTTTCTCCACCGCACGCTTCACCGCCGAGGCCGCAGCAATCGCCTCCTCCATCGTATTCAGGACGGAAAAACTGATCCGCAGGCTGCTTTTTGCCAACTTCTCGGAAATCCCCATCGCGAGCTGAACATGCGACGGTTTTTGTTTGCCGGTCATGCACGCGGAACCTGCGGAACAAGCGATTCCAGCTTCATCTAACAGAATCAACAAACCGGCCGCTTCACAGCCTTCAAACGATAGATGACTGGTGTTTGGCAACCGGTTTTCACGAGAACCATTCGCCGTGACCCCGGAAACTTCCGCCAGCACCTTCGCTTCAAAAGCATCCCGCATCGCCGCCAGCTTCTCACCGGACCGGTCTGAAAAATTCCGCCGCATCGCCGCAGCCGCCGCTCCCATGCCGACGATCGCCGCCGTATTCTCCGTTCCACTGCGTCGCCCCCCCTCTTGCCCGCCCCCCAGCAACAGCGGCGAAAATCGCAATCCTTTCCGCACGTAAAGCGCGCCGATCCCTTTGGGGCCGTGAAACTTGTGAGCGGAAATCGAAAGCAAATCCGCTCCCAGCTCCTGAACATGCAAAGGAATTTTCCCGGCAGCTTGGATCGCATCGGTATGAAACGGCAGTCCCTTCGCATGCGCCAGGTCTCGCGCTTCCCTTACCGGTTGAATCACCCCGGTTTCATTGTTTGCCGTCATGATCGAAACAAACGCAGCGCCCTCCAACAGCCCCGAAAATTTCGCCACGTCCAATCGCCCATCCCGACCCACCGGGGCCAATCTCATCTCGCGGTCCAACGTTTCCGTATATCGCAGCACGGCGCTGTGTTCGATCGACGACACGACCGCCGCGCCAGATCCGGTCAATCGGTTCAGCGAATGCAGGGCCGTGTTCACACTTTCCGTGCCGCCGCCCGTAAAAATGACTTCTTCCGGCTCCGCCCCGATCCACTCCGCCACTTGGCCACGAGCTTCATCAATCGCCTTCCGCGCCCGTTTCGCCCCGGCATACGCTCCTGACGGATTGGCAAAACCATCCCGCAACCATGGCAGCATCGCCTCCAAAACTTCCGGCAACAAAGGCGTAGTCGCATTCGCGTCCAAATGAATCATGCCGCAAATATCCACCGGCCCCACCCAATTTCCAAGCGCCAAACCGGTTTGCTTCATCGCGACTCATGACTCGCGCTTTTTTTAAAACGCGGATGAAGAAGCCCGACCGGTTTCTACAACTTAAATTCCACCCGCGATCTCACAAAAACCTCATTTCCCCAGCGCCAAAGCATATCACCCCAGGTCACCGCGTGCCGCAGCCACTCCATTCCGAAATCCCGGAAACTTTGCAAAGGCGCGTCAATCGCCAAACAAAGCAACGCGACCAGCACGATCAGATTGCCAAAATAAATCACCACCAGCGAAAGAAACGTCCCGTTTTCCTTCAAGTCCGGCTGATCCCGCGGAATCATCCACAGCGTCCAGACCAGATGAAACGTCCACGTCAGTCCCACCACCGCGTAAAGTCCCCGATCCCATTGCTTTGACGGCTCGATCCATTCGCGGAAAAGTACGTAAAAAATCACCGCCACGATCGACCACAACGGGACAAAATACGGCGACAGCGCGATCATCAGATTCGTCTTGTTCGTCGTGATGTATCCCCCCGACGTGCTGACATGAAAGTCCGTCACCTTTCCCCGGTAAATCACCACAAACGCCGCATGCGTCAATTCATGCCCGAGCACGTAAAGGTAGAGAAAAAAGGACTGCAAAAGACCGGACCAAAACCAGCCAATCATCACTAACACCCCGATTGCAAAATACCAAAACTCCGCCGTTTGCCAAAATTCCCGATGCAGCGTCGCATGGGAAAATTGAGACAAAAACGTCCAAGTGGTCACCCAGCACAGCGGCAACAATGCCAACGCGATCGCCCAGCGCATCAAGCGCTTCGGCCATTCAACCGGTTCGCAGTCGTCAAAATCCGGGACCGCTGAAGCAATCGCAGCCTTCATCGATTTTCGCTGCCGCCCCCCCGACCGCCGGTTCGCCTGCTCATGCGCCCGACGGTTCGCCGCGCTCAACACCTCGGCGAACGAAACCCGTTCCCGCCGCAAATTCTTCGGCGATCGACCCTTCGGCAATTTGGATTTCCGTTTCACCATGGACGCAAGGAAGCGCAGAATATTTGGATTCCTTAACAAATCAAGACAGATAGAGAGGCCATTGAACATCGAACATCGAACGCCCAACATCGAACGTCGAAGTGAAGAGGGCCGAGGGAGTTCAAACTTTAGCTAACCGGTTTTCGCCTCTTCACTTCGACGTTCGACGTTCGATGTTCTCTTGCTTCTTCATTCTGGATTCTTGAGTCTTTGTGCATGAAAAAAGCTGATCGCGAATTTCTCTTCCGTCTCTTGGAAACCCCCAGCCCGACCGGTTTTGAAATGCCGGGTCAGCGCGTCTGGGCGGAATGGATTCGTGAATTCGCACCGGATGTGGAATGCGATGCCTACGGGTCGACTTGGGCAAAACTCCCGGGACAATCGGACCGCGTGATCATGCTCGAAGCTCACGCCGACGAAATCGGCTACATGATCAAACAGATCGACGACAAAGGATTTCTACGGATCGACCGCGTCGGCGGCTCGGATTCGGCGACCGGTCGTGGCCGCCGGATCACGATTCTCGGCGACAAAGGACCGGTTTCCGCGATCATTGGAAACACCGCGATTCACCTTCGCCGCGACGAAGCCGGTTTGGAAAAAGCCCCGCTCGTTCATGATTTGTGGGTCGATGTTGGCGCATCAAACGCCGCCGAAGTCAAAGAGCTCGGCCTCCGTGTCGGCCATCCCGCCGTTTATCAAGACGGGCCGATGGAGCTTTCCCACAAACGCATCGTCAGCCGCGCGCTCGATAACCGGATCGGCGGCTACATCATTGCCCAAGTGATGAAACGCCTCGCCACTGCGAAAAAGAAGCCGCCTTTCACCGTCATCTGCCTCAATGCCGTGCAGGAAGAAATCGGCGGTCACGGCGCCATCATGGCGACCTACCGGCTGAAACCGGATGTCTGCATCTGCCTCGATGTCACGCACGCGACCGACACCCCAGGTTTGGACGCGGCGAAGCACGGTGCCATCAAACTCGGCGCAGGCCCCTCGCTAACTCACGGCACGGCGAATCATCCGCACGTCGTCAAACGCCTGATCGAAGTCGCCGCGTCCACCGATTTGCCGATTCAACACGAAGCGAGCAGCCGATTCACCGGAACGGATACCGATAAAATTTACTCCTCCCGCAAAGGGGTTCCGAGCGCGCTCGTTTCGCTGCCTCTGCGCTGCATGCACTCGGTGGTCGAAACGGCGGATCTGGACGACATCGAAAACACCATCGACCTCCTGACGAACTTTGTTTTGTCGCTCGATGAAAAAGACCGCTTCCACCAGACCTTGGAACCGACGGAATAATCCCGCACTTCTTCTCCTATCGGCGGAGGCGGGCCTCTGTCGCGTTTACGATAGGAAATCCAAGCTTCTGAATGAAAAAAGCCGCACCGGTTTCCCGATGCGGCTTTTTTGAATTTTAGCGAGTCAGAGAATTACTTCTTCTTCGCAGCGAGCTTCTCTTCGAGAGCGGCTTGCGCTGCAGCCAAACGGGCAACCGGCACGCGGTAAGGCGAGCAGGAAACGTAGGCGAGACCGACTTTGTGGCAGAACACCACAGACTCTGGATCGCCACCGTGCTCACCACAAATGCCGAGCTTGATGTCCGGACGGGTCTTGCGGCCTTTGGTCACGGCAGTCTCGATGAGCTGGCCTACGCCAACGGTATCGAGCGTTGCGAATGGGTTCTTTTTGAACACTTCGTTTTCCGTGTAAGGAAGCAGGAACGAACCCATGTCGTCACGGCTGATGCCGAGCGCGGTTTGGGTAAGGTCGTTGGTGCCGAAGCTGAAGA
>DBTN01000028.1:15390-15703 GCA_002307065.1 Akkermansiaceae bacterium UBA1315
GTGCCGAAGCTGAAGAACTCGGCGTTTTCCGCGATTTCGTCAGCGGTGAGCGCACCACGAGGCACTTCGATCATGGTTCCGACTTGGTATTCGAAACTGATCTTCTTCTCCGCCATGACTTCCTTCGCCACCCGATGGACGATTTCGGCTTGGAGATCGAATTCCTTTTTGAAGCCCACGAGTGGGATCATGACCTCAGGCTTCACCTTGATCTTCTTCTTCGCAACGGCTGCTGCGGCTTCGAAGATGGCGCGGGCCTGCATCTCGGTGATTTCCGGATAGGCGACACCGAGGCGGCAGCCGCGATGGCCGA
>DBTN01000028.1:15967-16252 GCA_002307065.1 Akkermansiaceae bacterium UBA1315
GGCCGAGCATCGGGTTGAATTCGTGAAGGTCCTGAACGCGCTGGACGATGGTTTCCACTTTAACGCCGAGCTTCTTCGCAAGATCAAGCTGCTGCTCTTTGCTGTGAGGAAGGAATTCGTGAAGCGGTGGGTCGAGCAAACGGATCGTCGCAGGAAGACCTTTGAGCACGGTAAAGATTCCGGTGAAATCCTCGCGCTGATACGGGAGAAGTTTCGCCAGAGCGTCTTTACGAGCTTCGAGCGTCGTCGCGAGGATCATCTCGCGCATCGCATCGATGCGGTCGC
>DBTN01000028.1:16525-16886 GCA_002307065.1 Akkermansiaceae bacterium UBA1315
CGAAGAACATGTGCTCGGTCCGGGTGAGGCCGATGCCTTGGGCACCGAATGCAAGCGCGATGCGCGTTTGCTCCGGAGTGTCCGCGTTCGTGCGAACCGACATGCGGGTCGCTTGTTCACACCACTTCATCAATTGGGTGAAGCTCTTGAACTTCTCGGTCGCTTTCGCGGCCTTGTCTCCGCTGACGATGCCGGAAATGATTTCCGAAGGAGCGGTTTTCAATTCGCCACCGTAAACGGTGCCGGAAGTTCCATCGATCGACATGTAGTCACCTTCCTTGAAGGTCTGGCCAGAAGCGGTGACGGTTTTCTTATCGTAATCGATATCGACACCGGCAGCGCCGCAGACGCAAACCTTGCC
>DBTN01000028.1:17162-17715 GCA_002307065.1 Akkermansiaceae bacterium UBA1315
GGCGGGCGACGAGGGCGGCGTGCGAGGAGACACCACCCTTGGCGGTGAGGATGCCCTCGGCGGCGATCATGCCGCGAAGGTCTTCCGGGCTGGTCTCGGTACGGACGAGGAGAACCCGTTCGCCACGAGCTTCGGCAAGCACCGCGCGGTCCGCGTTGAGGTAAACTTTACCCGAAGCGGCACCTGGGCCTGCTGGCAGACCGGTCGCAATGACCTTGGCCTTTTTCGCTTCCGCGATGTCGAAAATCGGAGCGAGAAGTTGATCGAGCTGATCTGCTGGGTTGCGAAGGATCGCGGTTTCCCAGTCGATGAGTTTTTCCTTCACCATGTCCATCGAGAACTTGAGGGCAGCCGCTGCGGTGCGCTTGCCGTTCCGGGTTTGGAGCATGAACAGTTTGCCTTCCTGAACGGTGAACTCGATGTCCTGAACGTCCTTGAAGTGTTTTTCAAGGATGGCGCGGACTTTCATCAGTTCGGCGTATGGCTTCGGCATCGCAGCCTTCAGCTTGCTGACCGGTTCAGGGGTGCGAACGCCGGCGACGACGTCTTCGCC
>DBTN01000028.1:17967-18515 GCA_002307065.1 Akkermansiaceae bacterium UBA1315
TCTTCGCCCTGGGCGTTGATGAGGAACTCACCATAAAATTCGTTGGCACCGTTGGCTGGGTTACGGGTGAAGGCAACGCCGGAGCCGGAGGTTTCACCGGTGTTTCCGTAAACCATCGCTTGGACGTTGACGGCGGTACCCCACTCGGCAGGGATGCCGTATTTGCGGCGATAAACGATCGCACGGTCATTCATCCACGAACCGAACACGGCACCTGCGGCACCACGAAGCTGCTCCCATGGATCACTTGGGAAGCCTTTACCGGTGCGGTCTTTGACCAGGGCTTTGAAGCGCTTGACCAATTCTTTTTGGTCATCAGCGGTGAGGTCGGAATCGACCAAGTCCTTGCCATATTTCTCGTGCTTGAAGGTTTCGATAACGACTTCAAATGGCTCGTGATCTTCGCCTTCGGTTTTTTGAACGCCGAGAACGACGTCGCCGTACATTTGTACGAAACGGCGATAGCAATCCCAAGCGAAGCGCTCGTTCTTGGTGGCGGCAGCGAGAGAGAGAACGGTTTGATCGTTGAGGCCGAGGTTGAGGATGGT
>DBTN01000028.1:18778-41758 GCA_002307065.1 Akkermansiaceae bacterium UBA1315
ATGGTGTCCATCATGCCGGGCATCGAGTCACGCGCGCCGGAGCGGACCGCAACAAGAAGCGGCAAGCCTTTGGCGTCGCCAAACTTGCTGCCCATGATTTTTTCCATGTTCTTCACACCCGCTTCCATCTCCGCTTGAAGAGAGACTGGATAAGTACGCTTGTTATCGTAGAAGTAGGTGCAGACTTCCGTCGTCACGGTGAATCCGGGAGGCACAGGAAGACCGATGCGGGTCATTTCCGCGAGGTTCGCGCCTTTACCACCGAGGAGTGGTTTCATGGTGCCATTGCCATCCGCTTTACCCGCACCCCAGGTGTAGACGTATTTGGTCTTTTTACCGGCACCCGCTTTTTTAGCAGCAGTTTTTTTCACCGGTGGGGTTTTAGCGGAGGTTTTTTTCGCGGCGGATTTCGCGGCGATCGGTGCGCTTTTTTTAGCGACAGGCTTTGCGGCCTTCTTCTTGGTTGCCATCTTGGTGTGATATCAGGTTATGAGCTAGGGCTGGGAATGCTGAGACACAGCAAATCAAAAAACCCCAGCGCAAGGCGCGGCAGGCTAACAGGAGGCCCTACCGTGTCAATGGGACAGTTGCGCGAAACGCTAAGGAATCTTTCCTGAAAAGGCAACCGATCGCCCGGGAACAGGCGCCCTGTATTTCCTCAAATCAACGAAGACCGCGCAGCAGAAGCTCGGCATTCGTCTTCGTCGCTTTCAAATTGCTGAGCAGGTTTTCGATCGCATCCCCAATCGGCATCTGGGCGAGCTGCTTGCGGATATCGACGACTTTCATAAACTCGTCGGGATGATACAACCGGTCGTCATTGCGAGTTCCAGATTGGGGAATGTGAATCGCCGGGAAAACGCGTCGCTCGGCGAGCTCGCGATCCAGACGCACCTCCATGTTACCGGTCCCTTTGAATTCTTCGAACACGACATCGTCCAACCGGCTTTCGGTTTCCACCAGAGCGGTCGCAAGAATCGTCAACGATCCACCTTCCTCGACATTGCGGGCGGTGCCGAAAAACTTGCGGGATTTTTGAAGCGCGGCCGGGCTGACGCCGCCAGATCCGATCGGGCCACCTTGCATCGCTGCGTTATGTCCACGCGCCAACCGGGTGAGACTGTCCAAGAGAAGAATCACATCTTTGCCAAGCTCGACCAATCGTTTGGCACGCTCAATGACAAGATCGGCGACCTGAGCATGACGGCGAGGTGACTCGTCGAACGTCGATGCGAAAACTTGCGCGCCGACGGTTTCTTCGAAATCGGTGACTTCTTCCGGGCGCTCGTCGAGCAACAGAATAATCAATTCCGCCTCGGGGTGATTCAGCCGGATGGATTTGGCAATTTGTTTGAGCAGAATCGTTTTCCCCCCTCGTGGCGGCGCAACAATCAGGCCGCGCTGCCCTTTGCCCAAAGGAGCGATGAGATCAATCACGCGCACGCCAAGGAAATCGGGACCCTCCCCTTCGAGATGAATCCGCTCGTCGGGAAACTGCGGCGTGAGTTTTTCAAATTCCTTCGAAGGTTGAAACTCCGCGACCGGCCGACCTTCGATTTCAACGATGTCCTGGGCGGTCATGAATTTGTCGCGCTCACGCGGGGCACGAACGCGAATTTTCACCATTTGACCAGGGCGCAGGCCGTGGTCGCGCAGGAGGTTCAGGCTGACATGAATATCATCGGGACCCGGACGAAAACTGCGGGCAGGATCACGCAACATCGCGAAGTTTTCTTTCGCAGGCTCCAAAATGCCCTCACACACGAGTTCCGTACCTTCGCGGGCGTAAAAGCAGAGCAATTCGTAAGCCAGTTGGCTTTTCGGAATGCCACCGGGAATGCGCGCGGGCACGGCTTCAGCCATCGCTTGCATTTCTGCCAGAGGCTTTAAGCGAAATTGGTTGATATCGATCGAAGCGGGAAGCGGTGATGGCGCAACAGCAACCGGTTCGGAACCAGCATTCGGAGCTTCGAGATCGTTAGGAATAGTCATGGGGTAATCTTGGACAAAACGGCGGAGCTGGGATTTAAGAACGGTCGGCGGACCTTCGTTCCAAAACACCACATCCGCTCTGCGAATTTTTTCTTCCACCGGGAGCTGAGCCGAAAGAACCGACTCGATGAGATCTGGGTCAAACCCGTTGCGCGCTTTGAGTCGTGCGATCTGAGTCTCACGGGATGAAGCAACCAAAAGTACCTGCTCTTGGCCAAAATCAAAACCGGTTTCGAAGAAAAGTGGGACATCCGCGATGAACATCCCCGCGCCCACCTTGGCAGCTTCGTCCCGGGAATCAAGACATTCCTGCCGAACCCGAGGATGCAAAATCGCTTCCAATTGCAGCCTTTTTTCAGGATCAGCAAAGACCCTTTCCCTCAAAAATGAACGATCCACCTTCTGATCCGCATCCAACGCATCCGGACCAAACTGAGCGAGAATTTCCTGAGCCACTGAGGCATCGGATTCAAGCAACCGCCGAACGGAAATATCACAATCGAAAATCACGATCGCCGATGACCAAGCTTGCAGGAATCGGCAGACCGTCGATTTCCCCGAAGCAATTCCTCCCGTCAACACCATCGTGCGCATGCGCCGATGATGCACAAATCCTTCCTGATGAATCAAGAGGTAAGAATTTCACCTCATCCGCAAAAAAACAGGCGGAGGATTTCTCCCCCGCCTGCCATGAACTTGCTTTGAACCGCTCCTTATTGAGGAAGATCGGTCGGAAGCGGAAGCACTCCGCCATCCAATTCGCCACCACCCGTGCTCACCGGAACGGAGGCGCCACCGGTGTCACCATTCCGGAGCGGACGACCCGTTGCATCGATGATCTGCGCAGTCACGAAGATGATCAGGTTGCTCTTGATCCGGTTTTCCGATTTCGATTGGAAAAGGCGACCCAAGATCGGGATATCTCCCAAAATCGGCACCTTGTCTTCGACGTTTTGAATGTCTTCGCGCATCAGACCACCAACCGCGACGGTATATCCGTCATAGATCGTCAGAGCCGTGTTCACGCGGCGGGACGAGAAGACTGGCATCTCGATCCGGTTCTCGGTGAGAGTCACCGTTTCGGTCAACAATACATCGTCGATAATAGAAGTGGAAGGCGTTTGAATTGGGCTGCCGTAGTTGACAAATCCTTCGAACTCCACGATTTCAGGTACGAAACGGAGATCGATCACAAAATCGTTTTCGCCGATCGTCGGTTCGATTTCCAAGGTCACACCGGTGTTCCGAGTTTCGAACGCAGTCGGAGTCGCTGGAGTAACCGGGAAACCAGTCGAACTCGAACCCGTCAAACTGCTTCCTGTCGCGCCGACGGTGTTCGGCAGTTCTGGGGGTTCGTATTCGGTCGGGTAAATAAATTCACGAATGATTTCGATCGTCGCTTTCTGTCCGGAACGAGCCGTAACGGAAGGAGCCGTCATCAAGTCGGTTCCTTTTTTCTGGGAAAGACCGCGCATCATCATCTCGAACTGGACGGAACCAAAGATACCCGTGAGTGACGCGATACCAGGTGCCACATTTGCCACTTGGGCGGTGCGGTTCGGATTGTTAAGAAGCGCGTCGATATTATTGCGACTGATCGCCTGATCACCACTGCGAAGACCGCTGGAAACAATGTTAGTGACTTCACTTGTTGAGGTGTCACCGCCGATCGTGCTACCAAAATCCGCACCCGTACGGACGCCACCGCTGCCGATGACCCCGCCACCGACCGCAAGGCCTGATGTAGATGAGCTCGCAAGAAGCCAATCGAAGCCGAGTTCATCCGTGTTTTCTTGGGAAACCTCGACGAACTTGGTGGTGATTTTAACCTGTTTTGGCTGGCTGTTGCTGATCGTTTCGATGAGCTGCTCAACCTTATCCAGTTCGGTAGGAGTATTGGTAACAAGCAGCACCCCGTTGGTCAGAGTCGCGGAACTACCTTCAGCAAAAAGGATACCCGATTGCTTCAGTTGCTCGGCGATCGGAGGACGGGACGTGAGTCTTGCAGCGTTTCCGGCTTCCGGAGTTGCAAAAGGATCGACTTCGCCACCGGTGGTTCCTTCGGCACCGCCAGAAAGTTGCGACTGAAGATCAGGCGGAACACGGAAGGTGCGAGTGAACAGGTCTTCACCGGTTTCTGTCTGTGGAACCAAGGTCACCGCGAAATCGTCAACCTTGTAGCGAAGCTTCGTTTGGTCGCAGATGTATTTCAGCGCGACGGCCAATGGCACGTTGCGGATGCGCAGTTCGCGAACCCGGAGTGCGCCTGGATCGGTGGCAGCCAAGGGAAGGCCACCGGCGTCAGCACCGGCATCGGCACCGCCAACCGCTCCTGAGCGTGGACGACGAATCACGAAGTTCACACCTTTTTTCGATGGGTCCAACTCGCTGGTGTCGAGTTCGACGGATCGCATGCGAAGGAAGTCGATGGCTTCTTCCACCGTGGTGTCTTCGAAATCGACGCGAGGAAGGATGATTCGGCGAAGCTTTTCCGTAATGTAAGCGACTCCGCTGGTGGTTCCGGTATTGCTGCCGCTGCTGGTGTCAAACGTTGGCGGTTCGGCAGGAACGGAAAGCTCCCATGCGGCGTCGACTTGCATCAAAAGCTCGGCGCGGGTGTGGTCGTAAGCGGCGCGATAATAATCGGTTTTGGCCGATGCAATGCGCTCAAGACCGCGGCGTGCCGCAGTGTTGTAAGGATCGACGCGCAGAACGTTTTGATATTCGGTTTTGGCTGCGTCGTATTTGCCAAGGTTGTAGTTGCCTTCCGCCATGTACAAACCGCGGCGAACCTTATCGACATTTTGGGTGTGTTCGTAAGTGAGGGCCGGATTGGTGCGGATCGGATCTTCCAAGTAACCGAGCTCCGTTTTTGCCGCGATGTTGTTTGGGTCAACACCTGGAGCAAGAACGCCTTCGAGCAAGGTGCGAGCTTCCGTGTACTTGCCGGTTTTGCGGAACTGCTGCGCGAGAGCGACGCTGGCGTCAGAAAGGTGTTCGGTGTAGCTCTGACGGCGGTCAGAAAGCATCGGCGCGTCAGGGAGGCGATCCAAAGCCTGACGATATTTATCGACTGCCTGTTGGTAGTCGCCTTTGGCATAGGCTTCGCGGCCTTCGTTCAAAAGACGATCACCTTCGGAGACTGCTTCTTGGCGGCGAATCATTTCGCGCTGAGCAAGGCCACTCAAACTGGAGTAACCCTCTCCGGCGTTCGCGGTCGTCACGACGACGGGCATGGAAGATGCCACGGCCATCAACGCGAGGACGGTGCGACTGGATCGATACATTGGCGTTTTTTGCATGGTTGGATTCGGTTTTTTGGCGATGTTATGTGAATTTGTGAAGCAATTTTTTCTGGACGAGTTCAAGGTGTGGAACCTTTTGCGATCTGGACGGTTTTCTTCGTGCCCGCCGCGTCGGTGTATTCGACCTCAATGCCTTCAGGGGTAACTTTTTTCAGCAGGTAATCTTTTTTGGAGGAACCGGGAGGAAGAGAGAACATGGTGTTTTCTTCGACTTTAAATTCCGTCCCACTTTGGCCGACCGCTTCGAGGGAAAGGATCGCGGTGCGGTCGTATTGAGCGTAGTCCATCTTCAGATCTTCTTTGAACTGGGAAGGGATTTCATAAATCGTTCCCTTTTTGTTCGCGCGTTGATCTTCGATTCGGACGTAAAGCACCTCGACCTCCACTTTAATGCGTGGATTGAGCTCCTTGCGGCGCTCCGAACCCAACAACTTAAACCGGTTTTTCGCCGCGCCTTCGCCGAAGAAAACCGTTCCGGGCATAATGATTTCAGCGGCCCCGGCGCGATTCGTCTGACGAGCGGAATCTTCGTAGGTGAAAGGGAAACCTCCGTCGGATTCAAATCCCGGGCGCAACACCCATGTGAGGGTTTCGTCTTTGACGTATTTCAATTTCGCGATCAGTTGAGGATGGGACTCGGCGCTGTTCGGGTCAGTCTCCGCTTTGAATTCCTCAAGATTGCTGAAGCCGTCTTGATCTGGATCGCGTTGCGGAGAATCTCCGAAGCCAGGATCGAGATCATTTTCAATCCACCAAACGTTGGGAATGGGCGGATGAACCGATTCCCCCTCGACGAGATCCAAGGCCTTGTTCGGAGCGTCACGGGAAACGAAGAGTGGGATACCGGTGAAAAGATCGACAGCGCGGCCGTCGTCTTCCGCTTGCGACCACGTGCGGTTCAGCCCGAGTGAAGCGATCGCTTGAGGGACAAGATCCGCGCCGCGAACCGACGGGTCGTTGTTTCCAGCACCTTTCAAGTGGGTGTTAAATTCTTCTTCCACGCCGCTGATCTTCGACCAACCGAGGAAGGCGAGACCGAGGGCGAGGACGGCGGCACCGCCAAGGGCGGCTTTTTCGTAATTCTGAGAAATCCAGGACATGGGTTAAGTGCTGTGACAGGGATCAGGGCTGAGGAAGCTCTTTAGCTGGAAGAAATTGGAGAATATCAAGGCGGAGAAAAACGACCACTTCTTCATTCCCCAAGACTTGGGAAAGGACGCGACCGGTATCAACGACGGGGGCTGGAGCAGGAGCAGATTCAGCGCCAGCGGCTTCGCCGTCGGGAGGAACCACAAAACCCGCACCACCGAATAGCTCATTGCTGGCGGCAGGAGCAGGAGGAGCGTCGAACTTGGCGTCGCCTGCAAGAGGCGGAGTGGCTTTTTCGTTTCCAATCCGGACCGTCCGTAACACCACGTAATAATTGTCCAGTTTGGAAATGGAGCTGAGGAATTCCCGAGCCGATTTTTCAGATCCCTTGAAGGTGATCTCAAGCGGCAGCTCTCGGGCGACCTCTTTAGGCTCGGCCTTCCAAACTTCTCCTCGTTCTTCGGCCAGGCGCGGACGGTGAAGATTGATCAACTGGGTCGGTGCGGCTTTCGCCAGCGCCAGCATCAATTCTCTCACGGCGCCCAACTGATAGTCCAAAACTCCGGTGGATTTTTCACCCGCAAGCACATCGGTATAAGACTCGAATCCCAAGAACGAACCGTCTGGCAGGGTCGCGCCGCTCTTTTCAAAAGCCGCTCGCACTTCCGTGTTTGCCGCTTTCAGGTGGTTGGTAAATTCCTGAGGGGAAATGTTCGTCAGTTCCGCCGGGCTGAATTTTCCGAAAGTCGTCTGAAGATCGGTGACCGCTTCACGATAATCCAAAAGCGCTTTGCGTTTTCCATCCCGATTCGTCGGCGTGGGATAAAGCGGAAGGCGTTCGAATCCCGAAGCCGCAGCCGCCGAATTTTGATAGCTATCGAAGGCGGCATTGTATCGCGATCTGCCGTTCAATCCGACAAAGATGAGCGCGAGAGCACCCACCAGGGTCACTCCTCCAAGCACTGCGATAAACTGGTTGTCCTTAATCCAACTCATAATATGGGTTACAAAAAATTTGGTTCTGGGTCACTTGACCACCACTTCACGAGCGAGTGGCAGAGTGATTTCGAAGGGGAAAGCGAGTTCGCCGCCTTGTCCGGCGACGGTGACTTTGAGGATTTGCTCGTCACGCAGCGGTTCTTCTTTTCCGGCGGCGTTTTTAGCGGTGAAACTGAAGCTTCCCGGTTGATCCCGGAGGCGTTTGAGAAGATCCGAAATCAGGTTCTGGCTTTTCGGATTTTCACGCCAAAAGCCTCGAAGACGAACCGCATTGGCCGTGACGACGGCATCCGGATTCACCGCTTGCTTCTTCGCGCCTTTCTTCGTGGCAGGAGCCTCAATTTTGATGTCGGCCAAGCCGGAAGATCCGTAGGCCGCCGTGGCAAAATCACCCCGGACCACCGATTGAGCGTTGGGCAGTTTCGGATCGGCTGGATTTGGATTGTAGTTATAGAGTGGCTCCAAGTCGGTGATCCAAACCGCATCGCTCGCCATTGCCCCACGAACTTCCGAAAGGAGATTGTACCAAAAAGCGTGATCTGCTTCAGCCGTGGTATAACCGGTTGCGATTTCACGAATGTTGTTTTCCTTCTTAAGCAACGCACTGATCTGCGCCTCCAAAGGAGCAAGAGAAGTTTGGGCTTCTGCCATTTTTCGCTGTTCGTCTGCGGCTTTTCCCGCAGCGACGTTTTGCAATGCCGCCCACGTACCGAAACCGAACAGGACGACCGCCGCAGCTCCGATGAGGAAAGGCTTGCGACGATCCGCGGCCCGCGATTGCTCGACCACGGCAGGGACCAGATCGATATTGATCGCAGATTTTCCGATTCCGCGCAGTCCCAAGCCGATGAGTTCGCCCATCAGATGAGCCTCACGCTCCACCACTGCAGGATCGACGTTTTTACCAATGGAAAGCGCTTGGAGCGGATTAAAGAACTCAACCGGAAGGTTCAGTTTTTCTTGGAAAAACTCCAACGTGTACGGGAGGTTCGCACCCCCACCTGCCAGAACGATCCGCTGAGGAGCGCTGCCACCGTGCTGACTGCGGTAGTAGTTCGTCGTGCGAGCAATTTCCGCAGGCAAACGAGTCAACGCCGTCCGAATCACCATCGCCAAAGCGGCCACCGATTCTTCAAGCTGTTCGGTATGTCCGCCACCAAGAGCGACCAATCCGTTGGAAACTTTTTGATGCTCCGCATCGGCATACGGAATTCCATATTCCTTGGCGATCGCCGCGGTCACTGCGGAACCGCCGACCGGGACGCTCCGGGTGAAAAATCGGCGTCCTTCGATATACAAAAGGTTGCTCGTTTTCGCTCCGATATCGATGACCAGCACCGTTTCGGCCGGTTCGCCGTAAGACGCGCGGAACGCGTTGTATAAAGCCATCGGCGCCACATCGACTTCCGCGGTGCTCATGCCCGAGTCATTGACGGCGGCATTGATCTCATCCAGCGCATCGCCTTTGATCGCGACGATCACCACTTCCTTTTCGGAGGAGCTTTCAATCAATTCGTAATCCCATACCACTTCATTGATCGGGAAAGGAACGTGCTGTTGGGCTTCGAAAGTGACGAGTTGCTCGATGTTATCATCCTGAAGCGGCGGAAGTTTCACAAATCGAGTGAAGACCGACTGTCCGGAAATGGCGTAACGAACCTTGGATTTCCCTACCTTCAGGCGCTGCGCCAAATCGGCAACGGCGACGCGAGTTTGGGAAATTCTGGAAGCTTCGAGCGCCGGATCAGCGACGATGGACTCGGAATCGTAGGCTTTGAGAACGAGCCCGCCGTTTTTAGCGGTTTCGAAAACGGCCATGCCGATACGTTGGGACCCTATGTTAAGAGCGACGGTTGCTGGGGAATCAGCCATGATGCGTTAAATAAAAAATAAAACCTAAAAGGATAAACGAAGATTTTCGGATGCCTAAATGACGGAAAACCACCTCAGCGGCGTTCTTGAGCGATCTCGGCGTATCGGTCCCACCACAACATGGCGAATGGGGTCTCGTTTTTGTTCAAAAGAGGCACCGTGTCGCTTCGGGAAATTTTATCGGAAGAGGTGAGCCACCATCCTTCTTTTCCTTTGTTGGTTTGTTGGGAGACTTTTTGCCCATTGACCAGAACTTCAAATCCGACGAGCTCCACCGCGCCTTTTCCGCCGCCGTCCAAACCGGTGATGCGTTTCAAGGAAGCTGGAGAAAGGTAAACGGAAACAAAAACGTCTTCGGTGAGCGGAACGTTGACGTGTTCAATATCCTTGGTGAGAAGGAGAAAGCTTCCCGGTTTATCGGGGTTCTTCACGGCGACATACCATTTCACGGTGAGGCGTTCGCAAGTTTTTGAAGGTGGAACTGGGCGGAGATCGACGTTGATCTTGGCTTCGACTTCCAACCAATCCTTCGGTTTGAAAGATTTTGCCTTGCCGGTGTTTACCTCCGGCGAAGGAAGATCATCGAAGGTCGGTTTTTCGGATTCGACCTTGGCAGCTTGGCCGTTTGCGACGTTTGAGAAGACAGCGATGGTCGATGCGGTAGCGGCAATGAAGAGGAAATTTCGGAGAAAAGTGCGCATACGAATTGGGTTTCCTAGAAAACTAAGAAATCACTCTTCCGGTTGACCAGAGAAAAGGGAACCTGCTGAGTAAAAATAATTTAAAGTAAATACATTTGAAGTCACCGATTTGCATGCAATCTGTTGACGTATCAAGGTTTGTTGGCGTTCACTCCCTCATGCCGCCGGTGCAAAATATTTTGAAAGAAAACCGTCCCCTCGTCGTAGGAAGCTTCGGAAACGCCATTTCTCTCACGGAAACGCCCCTTTCCAAAGCACTCACCTGCTGTGATATCGCCGAAATCCGGCTCGATTTACTCGCTGCGGACGGATACCCCGGAGACCGCTCCCTCTGGCAGCATCTGGTCGGCCATCCATTGCTCTTCACCGCGCGGCGCAAGGAAGAAGGGGGCGCGCTTTCCCTGAACGCTTCCGAACGGTCCGCCTTGCTCCGGATTTCACTGGAGGATGCGGCGTTCATGGATGTCGAGTTGGCGAGCGTCGCGGAAATGTCCGAGGTGATCGCCGAGGCAACCACTCGCGCCATCCCGTGGATCGCTTCGTTCCACGATTTTGAAAAGCTTCCTTCACGAAATACCCTGCTCGACGCCGTGGAGCGCGCTTCGGAAGCAGGTGCCGCCGTCTTCAAAGTCGCCGCAAAAGTCACCTCTCCCGCCGAAGTCGCCGAACTGGCAGAGTTCCAGCTGCTCGATCACCCGCTACCGGTCTCGACCATGGGCATGGGCCCCCTCGCACCGGTTTCACGCCTGCTTTGCGCGCAAAGCGGCAGCGTCCTGAACTACGGGTTCATCGGTGAAAAATCCACCGCTCCCGGGCAATGGGAAAGTGAGTTTCTCAAACAGGCGATCGCACGACTCACCTCACTCCGACCGTCATCTGTTAGAAACTGTTAGATGTCCGTCAGGGAATCACATCAACCGGCGCATCCGGCAGGGCTTTCATAAAAACCGGTCCGTAACGTTTGGTTAAAATGCGGTTATCGAGGATGCAGACCAAGCCACTGTCCCTGCCGGTCCGGATCAGCCGGCCCACTCCTTGGCGCATCTTCAGAATCGCTTCGGGGACGGAATATTCCATGAACGGATTTCCGCCTGCGGCTTCGATCGCTTCCAATCGTGACGCGGTCAATGGATGATCCGGAACCGCGAATGGCAAACGGGTCACCACCACGTTCGAAAGCGCTTCGCCCGGCACGTCCACACCGGTCCAAAAGCTGTCGGTGCCGAACAAAACACTGCTCACATCCTTGCGAAATTCCTCGATCATCCGGTGACGGGGAAGGCCGTCGCCCTGGATAAAAAGCCGCCAACCTTTCTTTTTGAAAAACGCCTCCAACCGTTGCGCCGCATCCCGCATCGTCTTGTAACTGGTGAACAAAACAAACGCGCGCCCGTCGCTTTCGCTGACCGCCTGCCGGATACCATCGGCCAGCAATTCGTCATATCGCGGCGTCCCCGGATCCGGCACCGATTTGTAAATCCGCACCCGCATTTGTCGCTGATAATCAAAGGGACTACCGATGCACAAGGCTCGCGCTTTTTCCGCGCCGACGCGACCGCGGAAATACCCCAACTTCGGATCCCCCACCCCCAAGGTCGCGCTGGTGAGAATCACGCTTTTTTTCGGAGCGAAGAGCAAGGGTCGCAGCCGATCGGCCACATTCACCGGTGCCGCATGGAGACTGTATTGCGTCTCGTCCCGTCCGCTGCGCTCCACCCAATACACGCTGTCGTCGCTTCGCTGATCGAGAAACACACCCACCGATCCATGCGCTTCGCGCAAACGCCGCGCCGCGTCCTGCAGTTCGGCGCGCGTCGTATCCGATTCCGCGTCCGCCGCTAACGCATCAATTTCCAACCAAAGATTCCGCAACGGATCCGCCAATGTATTCGGCAACAATTCCGGTTCACGAACGCGGCATTCTTTGGAAAAATTTCCAAATTTCGTCACATCGGCCAATTGATCAAAAAACCGGTCCGCCGCCATCAACGCATCTTCCACCGCGAGCATCGCCGAGGCTTTGCGGAAGGTTTTCAACAGCCCTTTCCGCGTCCGTGGATGATAAAGACGCTGCAGATCGAAGCGCAATCCAGCTTGCGAAACCCGCAAACCCAGTTGGATCGCGGCGACTTGCTCAATCGTATGCGCCTCGTCGAGGATCGCGAAATCGTTCGGATAAAGAAAGCCGTGAGGCTTTTCCTCATCGTCATCCTCCGCCTCGATTTCCTGATTCATCAGCGCGAAAAAAAGCGTGTGATTCACCACGATCAGCTTCGCGTCCGCCGCCGCTTTGCGCGCTTCCTGAAAAAAACAATCTCCTCGCGGTCCGCAGTTTCGCGCGGTGCAAAGATGAGCCTCACTGCACACCTGCATCCAGACTTTCATCTGCGGCTGGAAATCGAGATCGCTCAGCGTCCCGTCACGGGTCGATTCCGCCCAACGGGAAATCGCTTCGAGCTCGGTCGTTTCCGTACCGGTAAATAAATCGCCCGCCTGTTCGCGAGCGCGCCTCAGCCGCAGCGGGCAGAGGTAATTTTGCCGACCTTTCAGCAAAACTGCCGGCAATTCCTCGCCGAGGATTTTCCGCACGATCGGAATATCCTTTCGGACGAGTTGCTCCTGCAAGTTGATCGTGTGCGTGGAGATGATCCCTTTCCGACCCGTTTCGATGGCGAACTTCGCCGCAGGTACGAGATAGGCCAGGGATTTCCCGACACCGGTCCCCGCTTCCGCGACCAGCGGCATCGAACTGACGAGCGATTCCGCGACCGCGACCGCCAATTCCTGCTGTTGCGGCCGGTATTCGAAATCGCGAGATTTCGCCAAAAGGCCTTTTCTGGAAAAAGCCTCTCTTACCGCCTCGCTAAATCCCGGAACCGGTTGACCTTCCGTCAGTGCAATCATTACCGGCCCATCGCATCCGGCAATGTCCTCTCTGCCAAGCCGCAACTTCAAAACCGGTCTGACAAGACACTCGACAGCCCCACCTTTTCGCAACCATTCTTTCCCCCGCAGAGCTGCCCATGTATTATTTCCGAGCCTATTTCTCACGATTTTTTCCGGCCTTGGTGCTCACCATCCTCGGTGCGGTCGTGTGCGCTTTGCTGCTGCCTCACGAGATCGAATCGGTTGACCGTCAGATCATTGGCTTTCCAGATTCAGACGTGACCGGTCATTTGGCGCGGCCGACGATTTTCACTTTGCTATGCTTTTTACCCGCCATAGCAGCGCTCGCTTACGCTGCCGGTGGCACGCTGGATCGGTATCTTTCCCGCCAGTTCCTCGGGATTTTCGGGATCTGCACCAGCGCGCTTTTTGTGGTTTGGCTGTTGATGGACCTGAATGGAAACCTCGATGATTTCCTGAAAGGCGAGTCGCCCATCCTGACCGCGCTGAAATTCTACGGTTCGCGTTCGTCCGCCATCATCCTTTTTCTGGCGCCCTACTCGCTCTTGCTTTCACTGCTCTATTCCTTGGGAAAACTTTCCGCCTCGCGGGAAATCATCGCCATGATCCAGACGGGTCGCGGCCTGCTGCGCGTCACGACCCCGCTGATCGCCGCCGGTGTTTTTTGCAGCCTGCTTTGCCTCGGCCTCAACTATCACTGGGCACCGATTTCCGAAGGACGGAAAGACGAAATCCTCGAAGCCTCCCAGGGCAAGGCCGTCACCGAGGCGACCTACGTGCTTTACCGAAATGCCAATGAGCGGAGGCTCTGGATGGTCGGCGCGTTCCCCCAAGATTACGAACGGGGAAAACCGCTGCTCAATGTCGAAGTCACGACCACCCGCGAAGATGGCACTTTGGAAACGCGCCTGGCGGCAAAAATGGCCATCTGGAATCGCGAAAATCTGACGTGGACTTTCGAGGAACCGGTTGTCGGAAAATTCACGCCCGGTGAGCCCCCTGAGTTTACCACCTCAGATCGGCCTCTGGTTTATTCCTGGAATGAAACGCCTTGGCAGTTGATCAAACCGGGCTTGCCCGCGGAATACCTCGGCATTCCCGATCTCAATGGCTGGTTGGTCGCAAACCGGGGCAACGAGTTGACCGTCAATCCCGCGCCCTACCTGACGCAGTGGCACTACCGGTGGGCGCTGCCTTTCACCTGCCTCGTCACCGTCTTGCTCGCCGCACCCCTTGCCATCCATTTCTCCCGCCGTGGCGCCGGCGGCGGGGTGTTTCTCGCGGTCGTTCTCTCGGCCTTAATGCTTTTGGTCACTAGCATTTCGCTCGTGCTGGGTGAGGCGTCGATCGTCCGGCCCGCACTCGCCGCGTGGCTGCCGAATATTCTTTTCACGCTCCTCGGCCTCTATCTTTTCCACCGCCGCATCGCCGGTCGTCCGATCTATCAACGACTCCGGACGGCACTGGTTCCCGGCACCGACTGAATCCTCCAAATCACGATCCATGGCCTTCGCCGACACTTGGCATCTTCGTTCCCGCAGCAAGGAATGCACCGCCACCCAACGACCTTTTGAGGATGGTGAAAAAATCATCACCGCCATTTTCCCCGATCCGGAATCCAGCGGTTATGTCCGCCGCGACTTCGCGCTCGAAGCTTGGAAAAATCTGCCTGATGACGCCGACAAGCCGTTTTCTTTCTGGAAAACGACTTACACCGTGACCGTTACCGAATCACGCCCGGAAATCCAAAAAGAAGGAGCTGAAGACATTTTGCGGCGGCTGATCGAGGAAGACGAAGATCACACGGAAAATACCCGCTTTATCCTCGCGATCATGCTGGAGCGACAAAAGCTCCTTCGGGAAACCGATTCCCAGCGCACGCCGAGCGGTATTCTCCGCGTTTACGAACACCGAAAAACCGGTGAAATCTACATCGTCAAAGACCCTGACATTCCGCTCAGCCAGATCGAAGCGGTGCAGCAGGAAGTGATCATCCTTCTCGAAAACAACGGACGCGCTCCGGAGCAGAATCCAGAGGAAAGAATCCAGAATCAAGAGGAAGAACCGATTGCTGAAACCGGTTTGGAAAATTCACCGGATGCGGCAACCGGTTCAGAAGAAAATGCCGAAGAAACCCCTGAGCCGAAATCCGACGAAGAGGAACAAACTCCCTCGCTCTCTTGATTCTGATCTCTGAAATCTACTTCAGCCCCGCAGCGATGCTATCGGCCATGCGCGAAAGCAAACGCGATTCCGCAGCGACAAGCGCTTGATAGCCGTCCCCTTCCAGCGGCTCACGATCGACAAATGTTCGCGAGATCTTCAACCGACGATCAGGCAACGAATAGGCGCGCCAACCGGCTTCAATGACCGCATATCCGTCCGCTCCGCCGTGAAATTGACGGATATCCAAGGTGACCTGATAACCAATCTCCTCATCGCGCGGCCAAGGATAGACCCGCACATTTCCCGTCCCCAAACGCCGCCCGAGATTGGTCGCCGTCACGCGGCTGATCGATGCGGATAAATCTCCCGCCCAGCGATGATCTTCCGCCACCGCCAGGGTATTCGCTCCGTCTTGTAACACCAAATTCGGCCGATCGACATATTCGGCCAAAACGACCGGACCCACACCGATTCCACGACCGCCCCCCGAAGGCGACGGACCATCGGCGGTTAACATGTAAAAGGCCCGCGAACCACCGCACCCGCTCACCAAAACGGCAAAGGCTAAAAAAAGGAAGGATTTGATCATAACTGAAAAATTAGTTTTTGCGCGGTGCACGAGGAATCGGATTTCCGGAAGAATCTTTTCCAAAAAGAAGTGAGCTGGGTTTTTCCTCAATCGTCGTCGTTAAGGATTTGATCGAGCGCAATGATCCGCGGAGCTCGTCCAGCGTTCTCAAAAGATCCCCTTGAATCGCACCGTCCGGCCCGACGCTGGAGATCGAACTTTTCAGTTCATCCAAGGTCAGGCGCAACTCTTTCGGTAAATTGCGGAATTCCGGGTCATCCAGCATCACCCGCGCCGAGGCCGCCGTCGCTTCGATTTCATCCAAAGTCGCACGAGCTTCGGCGATGGTCGTCGCGGATTCCTCCGCAGCACTGCCGATTTTTTGCAACGTCTCATCCAGAGGAAGCGCCTGGAGTTTATCCAAAATCGCCGTGACCTTTGCCTCCAGTTGCGCCAGGCCGGATGAAACCGTCGGTAAGGTTCGCAACTCCCCAGTGAGCACGATCTCCGCAGGCAGGGCATCCGGATAATAATCCAGATCCACAAACAGCGAACCGGTCAACAAACTCCCGGTTTTCAGCGCGGCACGTAACCCGCGCCCAACCGCATCCGCCATGAACGGCGAATTCACATCCGCCATTTTTTCCGCCGTTTGCGCACGCAGCAACGAAGGGTCGATCTCGATCAAAACCGGTATCCGACGCTCGGCGCTGCCTTCCGTGTAATCGAAAGAAATATCCGCCACTCGCCCGATCGGAATGCCGCGGAATTCAACCGGAGCCCCATCGCTCAAACCGCGAACCGATTGGTCAAACAACAGCAAAAACTTCAAGGTCGGAGCAAAAGTCGATTTCACCGCCGCATCCTTGTCCGGATAAAGTGTGAACGTCATCCCATCCCGAATCGCCTCGCCCGCCGGAAAATCCTTTGGCACACCAAATTCGGCCCCGCCGGAAACCATCGCTTGAAAGGACGGCGTCCGAACTTTAAACCCATCCGTTCCCGCACTGATATCGATCCCGCTGGTGTTCCAAAACCGGGTGTTGGTCGTGACAAGAGCAGCATATTGTTCCTGGATGAAAGCCTCGTAGGTGACCCGATCGCCTTCAGGTTGCAAGGTCCGGCTCTCGATCCGCCCCACCTCATAACCTCGAAAATAAATCGGCGAACCGGGCATCAACGATCCCGCCTCTTCCGCTGAGAGCACCAACCGTCGACCCGGAATGCTGCGGCTGGTCGCCGGAGGGGTTTCCAATCCTTGGTATCTCTCCTCGCGAGCGGTTGGTCCCGAACCGGGATCAAGCTCAAGGTAGGCACCGGTCAACAAGGTGCCCAATCCGGAAATATCCGTGGTCGAAACGCGAGGCCGTACGACCCAAAATCGCGTTCCTTTTCTCAGCAAATCCGCCGATTTCGGATCGATCCGGACAAACACGATCACCGAGTGGAGATCATCCGCCAGTTGCACTTCCTCCACCATTCCAACCCGGACGGAGCGGCAGCGCACCTCGGTTTTTCCCTGCGCGATCCCATCCGCCGTGTCGAACTGGATCTGCACCACCGGGCCTTGCGAATTAATATTTTGATACACCAGCCAACCGCCAATCAATAGGGCGAGAATGGGAATCACCCACACCATATTCCACCGCTGGGCGGCACGAAATTCTGGTACGGCGGCATCCACGTCGGATTCAGCATCCGGTGAAGTTTCGGGTTTCGGTTCAATCACGGTTTGATAGTCGGCGGGGTTTCTAAAATTTCCAGTCGATCCCAAAGCAAACGAGGATCAAAACTCATCGCTGCGAACATGGTAAGCACCACCACTCCACAAAATGCAAGCGCACCCGGTCCCGGAGTAATCGTCATAAATGCGCCTAACTGCACCAAAGCCACCAGAATCCCTACGACAAAAACGTCTACCATCGACCAACGACCCATCAATTCGGTGAAAAAATACACCTTTCCCAGAATCGCCGGTGACGGGTGAACCTTACCGCTGGCCGCCGCGCACAACCACACGAGCGCCACGATTTTCACCAGCGGAATCAAGATCGAAGCGGTGAAAATCACGATCGCGATCGGATAGGCACCGGTTTTCCAAAACTCGACCATGCCCTCCAAAATCGTGCTGGCCGTAGTGCCGCCGATTTCGGAAACGACCATGATCGGCAAAAGATTCGCAGGAATATAAAGCAACGTCGCGGCGATGAGCAGCGCGGCGGTTTTCTGAATGCTGCCCGGTTTGCGCAAATGCAGCTCCGTTCCACACCGCGGACATTTCCCGAGAGAAACCGGCGACACTTTGCCGCAGGTATGGCAGCCCGCCATGCCTTTGGAAATCCCTCGTGGAGGCAAAGGCCGGCTCATGACTTCGCCACCTCCAGCCGATCCCACAATTCATGCCGATCGATCGCCGCCACCGCCGCCGCCATGCAAACCATCAGCAGCGCAAACGCCCAAAAGCCCACGCCGAAATGCAGCTCCGCCATTTTCCCAAGTTTCATCAAACTCACTAGCACGCCGAGCAAGAATACCTCGATCATATTCCACGGTTCGGTCAAACTCATCCAGCGCGCCACCGTCATCGAACCGGGTGCCGCCCGCCCGAAAAGCAACGGCCCACAAATGTAAATCAGCGCCAAGGACATCACCAGGGGGGTCACAATCGTAAATAAGGCCACGGCCCAGCCAACGATGGGGCTACCTTCGTCAATCAGCGCTCGAGCCGCGCCTGCGGGATTCAGGGTCGTACGCATGCCCCCGGTTTCCATCGTCAAAAACGGAAACGTGTGGACGACGACCATCAACAACAAAGCCGTCAGCGAAAAAGCCGTCGCACGCACCAGCGATGCCGCCCGGTTTTGGTAAAGCACCGCTCCACAGCGGACGCAACGGGCCGCTGTCGATTCCGGCAAACTGCCCGCCTCATGCAGCGTGTCGCAAAAGTGACACACCACAAAATGCGGACCGCCCCGCGGTTTGGGCCAAGGAAGGATGGAAAGTCGACGTCTCACAATGGGCGGCACTCAACGAAGCGCGACGACACGCTGGCCCAACTCGCCCAGTCCCTCAACTCCGCATTCCACAAAATCTCCACATTCCAGAAACCTCGGTGGCTGCATCCCCGCCGCCACCCCGCTCGGCGTACCGGTCGCGATCACATCCCCGGGCAAAAGCGTCATAAACCGGCTGATGTAGCTGACGATCTGCCGCACCGAAAACATCATGTCGCCCGTCCAACTGTTTTGCCGGATTTCCGAATTCACTTTCGACCACAGTCGCAACCCCTGCGGATCCGCCACTTCATCCGCCGTCACCAACCATGGCCCCATCGGAGCGAAACTGTCCGCGCTTTTTCCTTTCATCCACTGCCCACCCATTTCCTTCTGAAATGCCCGCTCGGAATAGTCACAAAACGTCGAATAACCGGCTACGAAATCTAACGCATCGATTTCCTCCACATACGAGGCGGTCTGCCCGATCAACACCGCAAGCTCAACTTCGTAGTCCAATTTCGTCGAACCTCTCGGAAGGATCACATCGTCGTACGGCCCGCTCCAGGCAGACGTCGCCTTCATGAAAAGCGTCGGCTCGGTCGGAATTCCCTCACCCAACTCCTTCGCGTGCTCCAAGTAATTTTTACCGACACAAACGATTTTCGAAGGTCGATTGACCGGTGGACCCAGCCGGACCAGCGGATCGATTTCCACGCCGCCCGGGCACCCATCTGACACCCATTCCGCCAAAGACTCCAGACCGCCCGAGGCGAAAAACCCCTCGTCGTAATCACTGAATTCCAAACTCGCATCCACCCGCCTGCCATTCGCCAACAAAACCCCCGGTTCTTCCCGTCCGGCATCGCCAAATCGAATCAGTTTCATGCTTCGATCATTAACCCGGAAACCCCTGGAGCGAAATGGCAAAATTTCCGCATCCTCCGCCGGATTTCCCAACTCGATCTTTCCGATGGAGGATTCCAAATCCCGTTGTATCCATGAAACCGGTCACTCCGATTTCCTGTGAAAAATCTCCCATCCATCCCTGAGCCCGCCGAAAACCCTGGACACCACTTGAGCGAGGCAATTCTTAAGTTTCTCGGTCGCATTCCGGAAACCCGCCAAACCGAAAGTCTCACCCCTGCGCAAACCGCCCGCGGAATCGCAAACACCGCTGCCGCGAAAGCCGCCACCGCCGCCGGAGCCTTCGCTCTGCCGCCCGGCCCGCTCGGATGGTTGACGATTTTGCCGGAACTCACGTCGGTTTGGAAAATCCAGACCCAAATGGTCGCCGACATCGCCGGAATTTACGGAAAAACCGCCGCCCTTTCCCGCGAACAAATGGTCTTTTGTCTTTTCCGCCACGGGGCGGCGATGGCCGTGCGGGACCTCGTCGTCCGCGTCGGCGACCGCTATGTGGTCCGACGCGTCACACCGAAAGTCCTGCAAAAAATCGCTGAAAAAGTCGGCATTCACCTGACCCAGAAAGCCGTTGGCAAAGCCGTCTCCCGCTGGTTACCCATCCTCGGTGCACTCGGTGTCGGTGCCTATGCTTTTTACGACACCGCCCAAGTCGCCAAAACCGCGATCGAACTTTTCGAAAGCGAAATCGACATCGAGGACGAACCGGTTCTGGAAATTGCTAAAAGTAAGTCAGCGTATCTCCACACAGATGGATAAGATTAAGGTAGATGATGAGAAACTCCGCCGCTCCCCCCGAAGAGCAAACTAAAGTTTGGACTCCACACCGGTTTACAACAAATAAGCGGCCCGATTGATCATCCCTAGGAAAACCCATTAACCTTGGGGCATCTCAATCGGACCGCCTACGTCCGTCTTTCGACGAGAATGATATGATATGAGCAACCGTCGCGCCAATTTTTCTCGAAGCAATGATCGGTATCATGAGACCGGAGTTTCGATAGATAACTGGCTTTCGAACCAAGCGGTCCGGCGGAACGATCCCCAGGAAAACCCATTAACCTTTGGAACCTCTCAGCCGGGCCGACTTTAGTTTGCCACGACAGGAGAAGATATAGCATTCACCGTGCCAACCGGGGAATTTGGCTTTTCAATTTTTTTTGCCGCATCGCTCACCCAATGGTGAATGAAGGCAAGTTTTTCGGTGATCGCATCCGAGAGAATAAACGGATAAGGATCCGCCATCCCCATGCTGCGGTTCAGACTGTTGATCACAAATCTGAGGGCATGCCAATGTTCCCGGATGCTTGGGAAATCGAGTTCATACGGATTGGCGATCGCGCGTTGCTCCTTTCGCCCGTGGATTTCCAACCCGCCGGCCGCCGCCGTTTCCAGCGTATCCATGATGTGCAAATAGTGAGCCCACGTTTCCGCCCAATCTTCCCACGGATGCGCTGCCGCGTACGGAGTCACGTACGTCGCCCCCCAGCTCGGCGGAGGCCCCATTTGATAGTGCTTCTGCAATGCGGTTTGATAATCGATCCGCTCATCGCCGAACATCTTTCGAACCGCATCAATATTCGGGTGGAACCGGACCAAAAGATTCCAGTAATAATGCCCGCACTCGTGGCGAAAGTGACCGAGCAAGGTGCGGTAAACCTCACGCATGTTCAGCCGCATCGACTCACGAACCGCATCGTCCGCCTCTGCCAAATTAATCGTGATCACCCCGTCGGCGTGACCGGTGAGGACTCGATCTCCTTCCGCGAACTGCGGCGCGGGATCGGCCAAAAACTGAAACGCCATCCCTCGCTGCGGATCCGCGGTTTTTGGAATCACGGTCAGCTTGAGCTTCAGCAAACTGTAAATGAGCCGTCGTTTGGCCGCCTCCATCTTGACCCACATCTCGCGGTTGTTTCCGCCACTCAGATCCGGGATTGTTTGGTTCAGTCGGCAGGCTTTGCAAAATGCGTCTGGCTCCTCAATCGGGATCATCCAGTTACACGCATTCTCAACAGCGTAATTGGCGCATTTGCGGTAAAGCCGGCGGTTGGGTGCCGATGCCACGCCCACCCATGAACCCGCCGCGTTCGGCTGCGCTTCGATCACTGACATCGTCAGCAAATCCGGGAGAAATCCCAGCGCGCTGTTACATGAAAGACAAACCGTATTTTCAAAAAACAGGCGCTCGTCGCACTTCTGACAAAAAAACGTATTCATCTTAGTTCGGCACCGCTCGACAAGCTATCGCAAGCGTTGAAACGCATCAACGCCGCAGAACGAATTCCTTGATTCAGCAAGATCAGAAGAACCACTGGATGGCTTTGACCACTGCGGCAATGATCCCGATCAATCCGGCGAAGATTCCAAATAGGCTGACAATGCCTCCGCGCACACTGGGTGACAGCGACAGCAGGAAACCGATCAAACCGAAAACGATCGCAATCACGGCAAGCAACAGACCGCCGGTTGCTCCCACACGGAAACTGAAGATCGCAGCGATCACCGAAATGATCGAAGGAATGCTGAACGAAACTTTATTTTGCGTGCTCATGGTCTTTAAAAAAATCCCCCGAGCGGTCCCTTTATGGAAACCGGGCGGGTGAACGGATAACCTAACGCCCATGAACCCCCTCCGGTCAAGGCAGACCGTAGAAACGCGGAGCGGAAATTCTCAAACCGGTCCGTTGTTTTCCTTTTCGACCACACTCAGCAAAATCCCCAGCGCACCTCCTGAGATCCACACTTCGTAAACCAACGCCAGCAGCGACAGCGCCATCATGATCAGCGCCACCACGAAGGAAATCATCGCCACCATTTGCTGCCCCGCACTCACGCTCAGCATCGAGATCACACAAAGCAAAAGACTCAGCGCGCCCAAAAGCTGCATCGAGCGGATCAAAACCAGCCGCCGCTTCAAATTCTCAATCTGCGCCCGCAACGTATGATCCCTGCGTTCTAACCAATCGCTATGCAACTTCCGGATCAGCGCCGCCAAATGCAGAAACCGATTGGTATAGGAGAGAAACAGCAGACTGATGGCCGGAAACAAAAGTGCGGGAGTGGAAACTTCGAGGATCACGCGACAGTCTCGCAGACAATCCGGAAAAATGAAGCGTCAACCAGTCTGAATAAATAAATTCCCGTTTGCGTCACACTCACTGCTGGCCGATCAGAAAACAGCTTAAACAAGCCAGATTGAAACTCCCATCTACACCGACAAACCCGAATCTACGACTATGAAAACCACCCTCCTGACTCTCGGAACCGCAATCACCGCACTCGCTCTTTCAAACTGCGCCGACATGGGCCCGAACACCCAGCGCGGTGCCGCCACCGGTGCGGTTGCCGGCGGCGTTCTCGGCGGAGTGATCGGTCACCAATCCGGACGCGGCCTGGAAGGCGCAGCTATCGGCGCGGCCGCAGGCGGTGTCACCGGCGGTGCGATCGGCCGGAATCAAGAC
>DBTN01000009.1 GCA_002307065.1 Akkermansiaceae bacterium UBA1315
GCCGGCATCCATTCCGGCGACTCCGCCTGCGTCATCCCCGCCTTCTCGCTTTCCGAGCCGATCAAAGCGGAAATCATCCGCGCCGCCAAAGACCTCGCCCGCGAGCTTCAGGTGAAAGGCCTCATGAACATCCAGTTCGCCGTCAAGGACGAGCAACTTTACGTCATCGAGGTCAACCCACGCGCCTCCCGCACCGTGCCTTTCGTCTCGAAAGCGACCGGCGTTTCCTTGGCGAAACTTGCGGCCAAAGTCATGGTCGGCGAAAAACTCAAGGACCTCGGCTACACCGAAACGATCATCCCGACGCATTTCTCCGTGAAAGAAGCCGTCTTCCCCTGGAACCGCTTCCCAGGCATCGACATCGTCCTCGGCCCTGAAATGAAATCGACCGGTGAGGTCATGGGCATCGACGCCGATTGGGGCATGGCCTACGCCAAATCCCAGATCAGCGCCTTCAACCCGCTTCCGACCGAAGGCAACGTTTTCCTTTCCGTTTCCGACCGCGACAAAGACCGCGCCGTAAACGTCGCTCGCGAACTCGTCGATCTCGGATTCCAGATCTACTCGACCGGCGGCACCCATCAGCGCCTCACCGATGAAGGCATCCCTTGCAAACGCGTTTACAAAGTCGCCGAGCAAGCCCGCCCGAACATCATCGACGTGATGAAGAACAACGAAATCCAGTTCATCATCAACACCCCGGCTTCCCACGAGAGCCGCGCCGATGAGGTTCTGATTCGTTCCACCGCGATCGCTCAGAAAATCTCCCACGCCACCAACCTCTCCGCCGCCGAAGCCTCGGTCAAAGCGATCCGTTCTCTGAAAAATCAGGAATTCACGGTGAAGAGCATCCAGGAGTATCACGCGTAAACCGCCTGAAAGTATGCCGGGCACGAAGCCCCCGAGCATGGCCAATTCCTAATTTGCTCCTAACGAATCCTAAGTTAGGAGCAAATTTTGAAAATCCCGAGAACTCCACCTAATTGGCATCCGCTTTTTGACGGCATCACCCAATCCGGGACGTCGGCGAATTCCTTCGAATCGGCCAAGAGGAAAGCCTGCGTACCGATCGCTATCTTCATTGGGACGAATTTCGTCATCGATTGGAGAAAGAGGCAGCTCGATGGATTCATGAAACGAAAAAGTTCTGACCGGTTGAAAAGCTCCGCTCAGCCCTTGGCGTCCAAATATCTCCAAGCGCCTTTGTAGCGCTTGAAGCGGGACCGCTCGTGGAGCTCATGGGGTTTTCCGTCTTGGAAATATTCGGCAATGAATTCAACTTTACCGGTTTTGTCCTCGGGGCCGCCTTTGGAAAATCCGAGGATGGTAAGGAAGCGCCAGTTCGCCTCATGGATGCTTTCTTCCAAGCGGATTTTCAAATCACGCGGCCGGGTGTCCGGATGGGTGGTGGTGACGAGATAATCGACCAATCGAAAGAAATAAGCACTGTAGCGGGAGCGCATGAGCTGCTCAGCGGTTTCCGGTTTCTGAGAGCCCAAGTGGAATGGCTGGCAGCAGGCCGCATAAGTTTCCCGGCTTTTGCATGGGCATAGCGAGAGCTCTCTCGGTCCCACGGGGCGGTCTGGCGATTCGTTCATCGGCGCGAGTGTGTGGATGAAAAAGGCGGGAGCAATCGAAATTGCATCCGACCGAAGCTCCACGCTTTCGCCAAAATCCCGAAGCTATTCCAACAGAATGAAATGCCTCGCCGCGCCCAAACAGTGATTGGTCTTTTGACCCGACAACGTCACAAGACAATCAAACGAATTGAAATCTACGGACGATTTTTGCCAAAAAAATCATTTACAAATCGCATCATACCATGCAGGTTCCTCCCAACCTCGTGCGTGTTTGGAAGCAGTTAGGGTTCCGGGGGGAAACCGATCTGCAATTATTCCAAATTCGCTTTCCGAGGGGGGATAGTGATTAGGCGCGGATCTGGCAACAGGTCCGCGCCTTCCTATTAAGCCTTTTAGTGACTGAGCCGACTCAACTTACAAAGGACGAGCATAGGTGTCGCACCGGTTATGCCAGCCTGGCAGCCACTTCGCTTCCGCTCTCGCTGGGGGAGCATTGGAGATTCTTCGTGAAAGCACTCGTTTCGCCGAAGCGGCGAATTCGCTGGCGGCGGCTGGACCGGCTGGAACGTCTTTCATCCCGCCCAAGACTTGCAGTAATCCCCAGCCTTGTCCGTTGTAGCGCTCGGAAACCTGAGTTCCGTCGCCTTTAAAATTCACGTAATCGATGAGGGCATACGTTCCCTGCGAGGAAGTGGAAACTTTCCGGTAATTCGCTTCGATCCGCGCCCGCTCGCTCGGCGGGGCGGCTGCCAGGATTTTTGGCAAGGCCGCGCGGGATCGAGCGATGATAAAATCCGTCTGCACCTCGATATTTCCTGCCAGCCACGACCGCAAACCGGTCAGTTGCGGACTGTTAAAAGCCGCTTGGAATTCCTTTCGTGAGTTCCAAGGAGCTGCCGGTGCCGAAGCGATCGGCGGCGGATTGGTTCCCCGTTGTTTCGCGAATGCGACAAAAGACGGCCAGCTTTCGGCGAAACGGCCATTGAATCCCGCCGGATACCAGATGAAATGCCCGATGCCCAGCGACGGAAATTCTTCTCCCGCGTTCCAAGCCGTCAGTCCAGCGACCTTGCCGCCGCTTTCATTTTGCCAGATTTTTTTCCCGATCGCCGCCTTTTGTGAAGCGCTCAGATGAGTCGAAACCGGTGCCACCGCTCCGCCGCCCGATTCTGCGGGGGCACAACCGGTAAAAATCATCGCCGCACAAAAAAAGAAAGAGACCCTTTGCATGGGCGTAGCTTTAATCCAGCCACCCACTCACCGCAAGCCACCATGAACCGCATTCCTTGGGATAAAATCTTGAGTTTCACCGCGTTCGACGCCGTCAAACTTCTGATCACCGCACTGGTGATCGTCATCGTCACCAAAATCCAACTGGTGAACGACCGGTTATCCGCGCTTTTGATCGCTCTGCCGCTCACCTCACTGGTCGCAATGGTCTGGATGCACAGTGGTGGACAAAGCCGCGAACGCATCGCCAATCACTCCGAGGGCACGTTTTGGTTTGTCCTCCCGACCCTACCCATGTTCCTGATTTTACCTTGGATGTTGCGGAACGGCTGGGGCTTCTGGTCCGCGCTTCTGGCGAACTGCCTGCTGACCGTCGGTTTTTTCTGGCTCACCGTCATCATCCTGCGGCGCTTCGGGGTGGATTTGATGCCGAAATAGCCAAAATGCCTCCGAGACCGACTCCGCAATCCTCGGAAATCCCTCGTTAATTTCCAGATAAGACTTGTCAAAAAGCCTCAGACCTGTTTTCACCACCACTCCGGTGTCACCACCGTTAACCACTCACTGTATTCGTTTTGAGCGAAAATGCCTCGTCCCTGCCCGAAAACGTCATCCCGTTTGAGCAAGCGAAGCCACATTCGCGATTTCCCGGTTCTTCTATGAAAAGCGATCTTGTCGATAAAGCGGCTGAAATTGTCAAAGACCCTCTTGTTCTCATCAACCTTGTTTCTCAACGGGTTAGACAATTGAACAGCGGTCGTTCCCCGTTGATCGCCACCCGCCCGAGCATGGGTGTGGCGGACATTGCCCTCTCTGAAATCATTGAAGGCAAGATCAAGCTCATCCCGAAAGAGAACCCGTAACCGGGAGCTCGTCGCGTGGCCGCACCGTCCATCAAATCGGAAATCTCCACCAACCGGAAGGCTGGGCGTGATTTCCATATCCTGGAAAAATACGAGGCCGGCCTCGAACTCAAAGGAACCGAGGTCAAATCGATCCGGGCGGGGAAAATCAACGTTTCCGACGCCTATGCCCGTGTCGAAAATCATCAGGTTTTTCTTTATGGCTGTGACATTCAGCCGTGGCAAACCGCTGGTGATTGGTTCAACCACACAGCCAAGCGTCCCCGCCGGCTGCTTTTAAACAAAAGGGAAATTCTCAAGTTGGCGGCCGCCGTTTCGATCAAAGGCTGCTCACTCCCTCTGCTGCGGATGTACTGGAAAGACCGCCGCGTGAAGGTGGAAATCGGTGTCGGCAAAGGAAAAACCCACTCCGATCAGCGCCAGGATCTCAAAGAACGCGTCGAACTGCGCGAAGCTCAGCGCGAAATGTCCCGCTTCAATCAGCGGTAAAAACTGGACCACCGACTTTAGTCCGTTCGTCCCGAAGCCCATTCTCCTTCGGACTCAAGTCCGAGATCCAATTTTTTACTCCTGAACCGGTTCCGCTCTCGGGATCGCAGGGGCTGCGGGCTCTTCCTCAACTGGCACGGCCTTTTGGACCGGCTCCGGAACTTGAGTTGCACGCGGAGCAGCCTCAACCGGTGCCGGCGGCTCGGGAACCGGCTTCGCCGTGGGAACGACTTCCTCGACCGGGTACGCTCGCATCGGCTTCACCAAAACCGCTTTGGGTGGCTCCACCGGAGCTGGCTCTGCCGCCTTCGCTGGCGGTGCTTCCTCGACCACTGGCGCACGCTTTGCGGGTTCCGCTTTCGACAAACCGTCGGACAGTGGCGGGGTTTTCCTCATTCGGATTTCCACCCGGCGGTTCGGCGCTTGCTGCTCGGCGTTGCCTTCGGTGACCAACGGCTGGGATCGGCCAAATCCACGCGCGATGATCCGATCGCCATCGTAGCGCATCGATTTCACGAGATAATTCCGAACCGATTCCGCCCTGCGGCGAGAAAGCTCCAAGTTCGGCGCATCGCCCCCGATCAGGTCGGTATGCCCCTCGATCCAGCAATAAAGGTTCGGGTTTTTATCGATCAGCAAGCCCAGCGTAAAGAGGCCGACTTTCGCGCTTTCGCGAAGCTCCGCACTATTGAATTCGAAAAGCAAATCGCTCGGCAACAAGGTCTTCTTCCCGATGAGTTCATTCGGAGGAAGTCCCAGAAGATCATCGAGTGATGCCACACCATCGAGCGCGCCTTTCTGGATTTTTCCGTTCGCCCCTTTTTTCACCAGATCATCGGTGAATTTCGTCAGATCGACATCGTCGGTTTTCACCGATCCGAAATCGACCGTGATCTGTCCGACGGCAGCCGGAGGCAATGACTCTTCTCGCCGTCCCAACTCCGGCAAATCCGCCTGGACTTCGAGATTGGAAGTGATTTCCAGCGCCGTGGCAGCCGGGTCCCCCGAAGCCGCCGGACTCGCCATCTTGATCGCGTATTCGGCTTCTTTGATGTCAGGCTTGATGTCGAGCTCCTGATCTTTCGGCAGCAGATCCAACAAATCGACCTCTTCCAGCAACGATGCCGCGTTTGTCGGAGGTATCACCGCGTCGTCTGGTGGTCGAGTTTCAGGAATCTCCATCGGCTGAACTTCGATTTCACGAACGTGAATCGGACCGGTGCTGAGCTCTTGAATCGGGTGCGCCCCGAAAACGATCTTCACGTGATCCAGAGCGAAAAAGAGAATCACATGCAACAGGACCGAAAGAAACATCGCTACCGCCGCCCAAAAGCCAAGGCGATCCGAGCTTGGCAACCGGTAGGTTCCCTCGCTTCTCACATCACTCCATGAATATCCATCGGCCACGATTCTATTATACGCGCATCAAACCCGCTGGCAATCACCCGAATGATGTGTTAATCGGTTCGCTTGAAAAAGAAGCACTCTGCCCCCTACGAAAATGGCCGCCAAAAAATCTGCTAAAAAAGCGAAAGATCCGACGAAAGCTTCGTCCGAGAAACCCGCCAAAAAAGCGGCTGCGAAAAAAACAGCCGCCAAAAAAATGGTGAAAACCGTCCCACCGGTCCAGACACGCCCCCCGCTAGAAGCGCTGGCTCGAGCTGCTTACCTGAACTACCGCCGCCGCGTCGAACAGGGGCTGCCTGGAGATTCCGATAGCGATTGGCTCGAAGCGGAACACCAGCTCAGTCAACCCGTTGATCCCTGATTTTTGCGAAAAACAAAATTTCTCCGCGGTTACGGCTTGGAGGAAATGGCCCCGCCGTCCACATTCCGCGGCGTGAACTCCTGCTCGTCTCTCGGCATCGGCTTGGCTGGCTTCGGAACCGTTGGTTCCGGGGTCTGGAATACCCTACACCGGAATGGCCAACTCATTACCGGGCGAACCGGCGGCGGCGTCACTCTGCACATTTCCAAAATCCTCGTCCGCGACCCCGCACGGGTCCGCGCCACGGTGACGGAAGTTCCACGCGAAGTTTTCACCACCGACTGGCGCGCGCTGGTCGAAGATCCGGCAGTCGATATCGTCGTGGAGCTGATCGGCGGAACGACCGACGCTTTCGAAATCGTCGCCGCAGCGCTACGCGCCCGCAAACCGGTCGTCACCGGGAATAAAGCGCTGCTTGCCGAACGCGGAGTCGAGCTTTTTGCCCTTTCGAAGGAAATGGACACGCCCATCCACTTCGAAGCCGCGGTCGCCGGAGGCATCCCCATCATCCGCACAGTCCAGGATTCCTTTATCGGAAACCGGATCCATTCGTTTTCGGGGATCATCAATGGCACCTCGAACTACATTCTTGGCCGCATGACAGATGCCGGCCTGACCTTCGAAGCCGCCCTCGCCGAAGCTCAGGCCCTCGGTTACGCCGAAGCCGATCCCGCACTGGATGTGAATGGCTGGGATGCCGCTCACAAGGCAATCCTGCTGGCGACTCTCGCCTACGGATTCCCAATCGATCCAAAGGAAATCCACGTTTCCGGCATCGAGCAAGTCCGTCCAACCGACATCGCTTTCGCGAAAAACCTCGGCTACGTCGTGAAACTTCTCGCCGTCATCCGCGAACATGCCGACGGCTCGGTCGAGCTTCGTGTCCAACCGTCTTTCATCGCGAAATCGAACATCCTCGCTTCCGTTCATGGCGTCTTCAACGCCGTCGCCGTGCATGGCGATGCGGCAGGGGAATCGCTTTTTTACGGTCGCGGCGCCGGACAGGACCCGACCGCGTCATCGGTCGTCGCGGACCTTGTCGAAGCGGCTCGCTCCCTGCGCCAAACGACCGGGCATCGGGGTTTCTTGCCTTACCGCGAGTCCGGCGAACTGCGACCGGTTTCGGAAACATCGACCGCTTATTATGTCCGGTTTGACGTGACCGACCGTCCCGGCGTCGTGGCCGAAATCGCCACCGTCTTAGCGGCTCACCGAATTGGCATTTCCGGCATTCATTCGCCCGTCGATCCGTCCGATCCGGATGCAGAATTCAAGGATATGGTTTTCCTTTTCCACACCTGCTCCTTCGGAAAACTCCAATCCGCCCTCGACGAAGTCGCCGAGCTCGATTGCATCAACAGCACCCCGGTCGTCTTCCGGATCGAGACTCTGGGATGATCCACGGAGGCCGATCTTAGCGGCCGATCGCGGATTTGTGCTTCGGTTTTGGCAAATTCCAAGCGGTGACCCAATCCTCGCCGGTTTGGCGGAAACCGGCTTCGATCAACCGTTTTTCCATATCGGGAAGATGAGCAGCGCCGTAAAAAATCGCGAGATTTTTGCGGCCTGCGGCGATTTCCCGGTCCATCACCTCCAGACAGCGAATGTTCCGGTGGGTGATGATCACACTTTCGCCAACGTAGGCGGCGATTTGATCATCACCCGTCCCCAAGGTGTGGACGATCTCACGTTTGAGCAGGTTCGGATTTCCCATGGCGAGGGCGAGTAGAACTTTCGCGGGATTCGGCTGCCGCGCGCTCTCAGGTTCGGCTTGTCCGGCCGCTGCTGCGAAACCGAGAAGGGATTCACCGCGCTCCGCTTGCATCCTTTCAAATTCGGCGAGCGTCAAATCCGCGTGAACGAAATTTTTCGCCGTGTAATCGATGACGTCGATCTGCCCGGTGAGTGCCAATGTGCGCATCGCCACCTGATAGAGGCGCCGCAGAGCCTGAAGTTCTTTGCGCTCTGGATCTGCTTGAACCGGTGCGGAATCCTGGAGCCGCTCGCCGCCGATCATTTCAAAAAGCAGGGTTTCGTAACTTTCGAATCGCTTGTTCAAATCGAGGTAGTAGGCGCGATCGGCGATGTGAATCGCACCGATCAGATCGACTTTCACGCCCCCTTTTTCGAACCGTGTCACCGCCGTCTGCAGGCGGATCGCCCGCTCATCTTCATCGACTCGGATGAAACCGGTCTCTTCTCCCGCTAAAAAACCGGTCGCCAACGAAAAAATCACCAAGGCCTGGACACAAAAACGTTTCATCGCGAAGTGGGCTAAATCTTGCATTCCGCACTCGGGGGAGCGAGGGATTTCTCAGTACGGGTCGTTGCTCACGCCCGGATTTTGGACTATACCCTATTGTCAATGAACTCGCCCGCGTCTTTGCGCTACTGCCCGGATCTGCTTCACTATGCCCGCCGTCTCACCCGCGAGGTCATGGTGGGAAATGTCGGCATCGGCGCACATCACCCGATCCGTGTGCAGTCGATGATCACTTCCGACACCCGCGACACGCCGGCGTCCGTCAAGCAGGTGCTGGATCTGGCCGAAGCCGGTTGTGAAATCGTCCGGATCACCGCACAGACAAGAATTTACGCGGCCAATCTGGAAAATATCGCCCGAGAAGTGCGCGCCGCAGGCTGCCAGGTTCCTCTCGTCGCAGATATCCATTTCAAACCGGATGCCGCCATGGAAGCGGCGAAGTGGGTCGAAAAAGTCCGGGTCAATCCGGGAAACTACGTCGATAAAAAGAAATTCGAAGTCCGCGAGTACAGCGACGCCGAATACGAAGAAGAACTCGAACGCATCCGCGCCGAATTCACCCCGCTCGTCCACCTTTGCAAAGATCTCGGCCGGGCCATGCGCATCGGCACGAACCATGGATCCCTTTCTGACCGGATCATGAACCGGTACGGCGACACACCGCTGGGCATGGTTGAAAGCGCCTTCGAATTCGCCCGCATCGCCCGCGAGAACGATTACCATCACTTCGTTTTCTCGATGAAGGCCTCGAATCCCAAGGTCATGATTGAAGCTTACCGCTTGCTCGTGGCACGACTCGAAGCAGAAGGCGCGGACTGGAATTATCCAATCCACCTCGGAGTCACCGAAGCGGGCGACGGCGAAGACGGTCGAATCAAAAGCGCGATCGGAATCGGTTCATTGCTCGCCGACGGCATCGGCGACACCATTCGCGTGTCTCTCACCGAAGACGCGATCCACGAAATCCCGGTGGCGAAAAAAATCACCGCTCCCTACCACAACCTCCCGTCCGAACATCCCACCGGAGCCGTCACCGAGCTTGTTCCTTCCTACGATCCGTTCTCTTACCAACGGCGCGACAGTTCGGTGATGACGATCCTGGGTCACGAACTCGGCGGCGACAAAACCGTGCGCGTGTTTACGACCCAAGACCGCTGGAACGCGATCGCCCACAAAATTTCCGGCATGGGGGACTTCAAACCCGAGATCATTCTCGAAAAATCCGGCGTTCTGGAAATCGATCCACGCGATGAAGCAGCGGTCTCCGCCCTCAACGATTCCGTCGATCCGAAGCTGGTCACCGTCAAAGATGGCCTCGACCTCGAAGTAATCCACGCTTTCCGGCGATTGGCGTTTGTCGTCGATCCGAAGCATCCGATCTTGCTCAAAGACACGCTCTCACCTCCGGCCGGCGATACGGATTTCATCGAGGCTCTTTTGCCTGCCGCACAGAACATCGGCTCGCTGTTGTGTGATGGCATCGGCGACGCGATTTTGGTTCGCGGAGAAAAAGCTCCCGGTCAGTCATTGCGGCTCGCGTATAACATTCTGCAAGGCACCGGGACCCGCATTTTCAAAACCGATTACGTCGCCTGCCCGAGCTGCGGACGGACTTTATTTAATCTCCAATCCACCACCCAAAAAATCCGCGCGGCAACCGGTCATCTCAAAGGCGTGCGCATCGCCATCATGGGCTGCATCGTGAATGGCCCCGGCGAAATGGCGGACGCGGATTTCGGTTATGTCGGCGGCGCGCCGAATAAAATCAATCTCTACGTCGGGAAAACCGCCGTGAAATTTAACATTCCGGAAGCCGAGGCCGTTGAACGCTTGATCGATCTGATCCGAGAGCACGGAAAATGGGTCGACGCACCTGTCCCGGAACCTGCGATCGCCTAATCGGATATGGCTGACACGGATACGCTCACCCGCACCGAAGAACTGACTTCGGCCGATGTTCCCTGGAACGTTCTCGTTTTTGACGATCCCGTGAACCTGATGGGATACGTCACGCTCACCTTGATGAAAATCTTCGGCTACACCGAAGAAAAGGCGGCGATTTTAATGATGCAAATCCACCAACAAGGTCGCTCGGTCGTTTGGTCGGGCGAACGGGAAAAAGCCGAGTTTTACGTCCAGCAATTGCAAGCGCATCAACTCAAAAGCTCACTCGAAAAATCCGCATGAAAGCCATGCCGACGCTGGAAGGCGGATTGCGAATCGACGCCGAAGTGCCAAACGACTGGGTTGTCCTCCAAGCGATCGTTCAGGACGCGAACAGCCACGGCGTTGACCTCGCCAGCCGCATGGGAGATTTGATCGCAGAAGAGGCCGGTTCGGAAGATTGGGAAGAATACGTCGTTCCAGACCTGAGGGAAGTTTTCCAAGACCAGCTTCACGAAATTTCAGCAACCTTGGAAGCTGCCATGGCGGCTTCAAAAGGCGGCCCCGGCCCACTCTGGATCAAACCCGAACACGGATCGATCTGGTACGGCGCACTGAATCAGGCGCGCCTCGCGATCGAAGAAAAATATCAATTCGGAGCCAGAGACGAATTTGACGAAACCGGTTTAACGCCCATCCGAAAATCCGCTTTTCTCCGCTCCCAATTCTATCTCGCGATTCAAAGCATGCTGCTAGATCACGTGATGAAGTGATGGTGGATTTTTCCACCACCTCTCCAGGCGGGAATCGATCTTTGACATCCGATTGAATAAAGGTCTCCGCAGACTCGTTCTACTCTGCGTTATGAAAAATATCACTATCCTCTCACTCGCCGCCATTCTTGTTTCCTCCGCAGGAATCGCACAAGCGAGCCCATTCGATTTTCTGATCAAATCTCCACCCCAAAAAGAGCAACGGGACGATCGCGGCGACCGCCGCCATGACAGCCCACGACGCGAGAGCATCGAGGCCCAAGCTCAGCGCCGCTTGCGCGAACTCGGTTATTATCGCGGCCCGATCGACGGCGATTTCGGCCGTGGCTCGAGAAAAGCTCTGTCTCGTTTCCAACGCGACAACCGCCTTCCTGCGACCGCCCGTTTGGATGATCGCACCTTGCGCGCCTTGCGGATTCGCTAAGTGCCGAAAAACCCGTTTCCCGCAGACGACTCGGTTCGTTCTGCGGGAAACTGCTGTTCAAGGTTGCACTACCGGCTGCGGATGGTGAAATCTCTGCGGCACCTTGGCAAACGCATCAGACATTCCATCTTTCCTCGCTGGCTCGCGGTGGAAAGACCGGTTCGACGACGAGATCCTCGTCGCCGCGAATTCACTCGCGGGAAAAGTTCGTGATCTGCGCATCGAGGAAACGGCGCCTGGATCGATCTCATTATTGGGAGAAGTCGGAAAAGAGGAAACCGGTGTGGATCTCTGGGCCTCGGACGGGACTTGGGATTTCGAAACGTTTTGTTCCTGCGAAGTCGGGAGTTTTTGTCACCACGCTGCGGCGTTGCTGATTCGCGCGGCGAAAGAACGGGATGCGACGCGCCTGATCGGGAAGATCCCGGCAAAAGCGGCGGCGGCCTCATTGCCAACCGCCCGTGATCTCTTAAAATCACCGTCACCCGATCTACCCCGTTTTTCGTACGAACCGCGCTTCGAACTCCGCGTCAGTCGCGAACCTGCGGACCGCGCGACGCGGCTGCTGTTGCAGTCTCTCGGTCAACCGCAACCGGATTTCTGGATTTCCGCCGAAGCGACGGTGATCTACGGCGAACATCGTAGCTGCTTGCGAGCATCTGCTCCGGACTGGATCAGCTCGGCGATGATCGATGGGCAACCCGCGATTTTGCAGCACGACGCCGGAGCGGAAACGGCGGCGGCGCAACAGCTTCGTGATACCGGTTTGTCTTCTTTGCAATCGAACTCCTCTTGGCGATTCCTTCTGAATTTAAAAGCGAAGGACAGCGGCCCTCATAAAACGCCGGACCGGTGGTTCCCGGATCCGGGTCGCGTACCGGTCGATGCATTTTGGCATCAGTTCCGCGGGGAAATGACAGACCGGTTGGAGAGCCTGGGCTGGCAAGTGACGGTGACCGAAAACGTCGGCCATCGAGTTCACGATGCCGATCCTCAGAAATGGGAAAGCTCCCTTTCGCCGGGCGATGGGGGATGGTTCAGCTTGTCCGTCGGATTCGATGTCGGCGGAAACCGATACGACCTGCTGCCGATTCTTGCCGGTCTGTTGGAAAGTGATTTTTTGGAAGAAACCTTGGATCGCCCGGACAACGGTTATGTTTACGCGCCGCTACCGGATGGCGACGCGTTGAAATTGCCCATCGGCCGGGTGCGGAAAATTCTTCATCATCTCGCCGCGTTGATTGATCCGAAATTCCCGGATAAAGCGCGGCTGCATGCGCTGGATGCGGCGTCGCTTGCAGGCTTGGGCGGACTGGGAATCGACACTCCCGCCGATCTCACCGAACTCGCCTCCAAGCTACAGGACTTCTCCGGCGTGGACCAAGTCCCGACCGCGACCGGTTTGCGGGCGACGCTGCGCGACTACCAATTGGCCGGATTTCACTGGATGCAATTTTTAGCACGGCACGGATTGCACGGGATTTTAGCGGATGACATGGGCTTGGGAAAAACCCTGCAGACGCTCACTCATATTCTCACCGAAAAACAGAACGGTCATTCCCGCGGGCTTCCGGTCTTGGTGGTCGCTCCGACCTCGGTGGTTCCGAACTGGCGGGCAGAAGCGATGAAATTCACGCCGGATTTGCGCGTGCTCATTTTGAATGGGCCGGAGCGAAAGAAGTATTTCCGATCGATTCCGCACGCGGATCTGGTGCTGACCTCTTTCGCGCTGTTGCAGCGGGATATTGAAAAACTGGCGGCCTATCCGTTTCATTTGGTGGTTTTGGACGAGGCGCAGAATATCAAAAACCCTCGATCCAAAGTCGCGCAAGCGGCGTGCAAACTCGATGCACGAAACCGGCTGTGTCTTTCCGGAACGCCGATCGAAAATCATTTGGGCGAGCTGTGGAGTTTGATGAACTTTTTGGTTCCGGGATTTTTGGGGACCGAAGACGCGTTCAACAAGCGGTTCCGGAATCCGATCGAAAAAGACGGCGATGTGGAGCGAAACGAAACGCTGCGGGAACGTGTCGCGCCGTTGATCTTAAGGAGGACGAAAGATCAGGTGGCAAAGGAACTTCCGCCGAAAACCGAGCTGGTGCATTTGATCGAGCTGAGCACCGGTCAGAAAGACCTTTATGAAACGGTCCGCGCGACGATGGACAAACGCGTGAGGGAAGCAATCGCGGCTCGGGGCATCGAACAATCGCAGATTATCTTTTTGGATGCGTTGCTGAAATTAAGGCAAATTTGCTGCGATCCGCGATTGTTACCGGAAGATTTCACGAATGAGGTTTTTGAATCGGCGAAACTGAATTTCCTCACCGAATTGGTCGGCGTGTTGATCGAGGAAGGTCGGCGGATTTTGTTATTTTCGCAATTCACGACGATGCTGTCGTTGATCGAAGAGCATTTGGTGCGGGAAAAAATTTCCTATTTGAAGCTCACCGGTTCTTCGAAAAACCGTGGTCAATTGGTGGAGGATTTCCAAACGGGCAAGGCACCGTTGTTTTTGATTTCGCTGAAAGCGGGTGGAACCGGTTTGAATCTAACGGCTGCGGACACGGTGATTCATTACGATCCGTGGTGGAATCCGGCGGCGGAAGCGCAAGCAACCGATCGAGCCTATCGCATCGGCCAGGATAAACCGGTTTTTGTGCATAAGCTGCTCTGCCAGGACACGGTCGAAGAACGGATTCATAAGCTGCAGCAGGAAAAAGCGAAGCTGGCGGCGGGGCTTTTATCCAATGCGGATATTTCGTCGCGATTGGATTCGGCGATGGTGAGGGCGTTGTTAGAGAGGTGAAGAATTCCTCTTCGCTGATCACAGCTCACGGATCACTCGCACTTCTCCATTTCCATTTGATTCTGGCGGGGGATTTTTCCACGATGGCGGCATGGCGAAAGCGAGTGAGACTTCCCGTGTGGTGGTAAAAGTGTTTTTGTATGGAATTCAGCCGCAGATTTGGCGGAGGTTTTCGATTTCATCGGAGGTGACTTTTTTGCAGCTCAGCGACGCGATCCAGGCGGTGATGGGTTGGGACAACAAAAGCCCGCATGAATTTCGCCACGGAAAAGGCAAGCGGCTGACCGACGTGATCGGGCCGGTCGGACTGGAAGACCAGACAGCAGGGGAGTTTCAGGATGAAACGGTCTTAACTGTCGCGGCCTACATCGGGCGCAAACGGCTGCCGATGCGGATGCTCTACCGTTATGACTTCGCGGACGAATGGATTCACGAGATCGTTTTTGAAAAACTCACGGGCGGCGAAGGCGGGCCGGAAGTTTTGGGCGGAGAACGGGCTTGTCCACCGGAGGATTTTGGCGGGGCATTCGCTTACATGCGCGCGCTGCACGGCGACGCGGAATGGATGAATCCGGGCTACGATCCGGAGAAGTTCGTCATTTCCGAAGTGAGCTTCGCACCCAAAAGAATTCCGAAAAAAGGTCGCTTGTGAGCAGCGCCGAACCGGTTGCGAAAATCCAGACGGCGGTGAAAGAATCGCGCTGGAAAGCGATCATCCGCCACGTCGTGCGTGTCGCGGGTGTCGCGATCATTCGCTCGATTTATCATATCCGAGTCTCGCATCCGGAGCGCATCCCTCGAAATGGGGGGGCGCTTTTGTTGCCGAATCATGTGACCTTCGCGGACGCGTTTTTCATTTCAGCGAGCTGTGAAAGACCGGTTCGATTCGTAATGGACGAGACGTTCATGGCGTCGCCGGCGATCCGTGTTTTTTGCAGCCTTTTCCAGACGGTGACGATTCGGAAAGACCAACCGCGTGAAGCGATTCGGGTCACGATTGATGCGCTGCAAGCGGGGGAATTGGTGTGTTTGTTTCCAGAAGGTCAAATCACCCGGACCGGCACGCTTTGTGAATTGCGGCGCGGGTTTGAACTGATTGCCAGAAAGGCGGGGCATCCGTTGATCCCGATGTTCGTCGATGGATCTTGGGGATCGATTTTTTCGTTTGAGCGAAACCGGTATTTTAAAAAGCGACCGTATCGGATTCCGTACGGTCTGAGCGTCGCGTTTGGCAGGCCGATCGAGCCGAAAGACGGCGATCTGGAAACGGTGCGAAATGGCATCTGGCGCGCAGCCGCCGGGGCAATGTCCCGGCGATTCGCCAAGCATGATGACAAACCGGTTTGGGTGAATGCCCACCAGATCGGGCAGATCAACGCATTGAAGCGCGGCCATGAATTTGGCGCACTGACCGGTGACCCGATCACGAAAGCATTGCCCGGTTTATTTCGCGGATTCCCCGAGTTGTTCCGATCGCCCGTGGAATTCCGCGGCCGGTTTGTAAACGAAGGCATGAACGAATGGGTCGGCGGCGAAAAGCTGCGCGCGGAATTGGAACAAACAACGGTCGATCAACCGGTTGTGTTTTATGATTTCAGCGAAAATTCGAACAGGTCGCTCGATATCCCAAACGTCAATCACTGTCCCTGTTTGGCAATCGGCGGCGTGGTGATTTCCATGTCGATGCCGGATCCGCCAGCACCGGGAAGAAGCGAATTTCAGCCGGGGAAAAAAGCGGGAAGTTATGGCAAACTTCTGCCCGGATTTTTCCTCGGCGCACCGGTTGACGGAAGGCTTCGGGTCCTCGGACCCGCCGCGCCGCGTGAGGGGACTTTGTTACCGGTTGGCGTGACGATTGATGCGGCGGGATTTCTGATGCAAACCTCCGTGTGATCAACGGTCCGGGAACTTCCTTTAAAAGAGGGAGCTATTCCGGCGGAAACTCGGCGGAATTTTCCCAGAGCACGCCATGGATCAGTCCGCAGGCGAACGAACGGCGACGAATTTTTTTAAAACCTGACTGGAGAAGAAAGGGGTCGGGCGCGACAAGTTGCCGAGTCGCCAAACCGGTGGTGAGCCCAAAAAACCGGTAAAGCGCGGCGAGGAGAAATGCGGCAAATCCTTTCCGCCATCCCGTCGCCGGTTGGTGAAAATCGGCAATCAGCCAGTGAGCACCAGGCGCGGCGACAGCAGCGAGATGGGGGATGACTTTTCCGAGTCCATCGGCATCGAAGCAATCGAGGAAATAATGGGTGACGATGAGATCGAATTTTTGATTTGTCCGCCAGGTGAGAAGATCGCTGTGGATGAAATCGACGGAACCGGTTTGGAGCTTGGCGACGCGTTTTCCCGCGAGTTTCAACATGGCCAAACTGGAATCGAGGCAGGTGAAATGGGCGTGCGGGTGAGCTTTGACAAACTCTGCGAGACAACGGCCATTGCCTTCGCCGACGAACAGCGCGTTGACCGGTTTTGGGATTTCGTCGAGAAAGGCAAGCCGACTGCGTTGCAGAAATCCGGCGGCGAATATCCCTTCGATGGCCCGATAAAACGGTGCGATCGGATCAAAAGAAGAATTTCCCAGCACGCGGGAGACTTTGCTCACCGCCCCCAAGGGTCAAGGCTTGCGTCTCTTGTTTCCAGGCGCTTGAATATCGGGACAGATGAAACAAAAACGTCGTTTTCCTTTTCTGTTGGGTACGGTTTCGATGGGGGTGGCGTTGATTTTTTCGGCGTGCGCGCCATTTCCGGTTCCCGCAGATTGGCCGGTCGCGCTGAAAGAAGACCGAGTGAAAGTGCGGACGCTGGAAAGCGCGGTGGCGAATTCCGTCCCGGTGCGCTCGCTGACGCGCCAGGAAAGATCACTGCTCACGTTTTTATCCGACAACCAGCGGGTGAACGAGGCGATCGGAAAAGAAGACCGGTACGGTGGAACCGCATCGTGGAAGATCGCGGAAATTTTCATCGTGGAGCCCGGTCGGCGCGTTTCCGTTCTCTGTGAAGAAGGCCATTATCAGGAGCCGTTGTATTTCCGCTACAATCCGGATAACCAGGTTTGGTACCGGGTCGAAGGGTTCGATGATCCGGATGCGGCAGCATTTCCTGCGCTGATCGTGCGGAAGTGATTTTTCCGCTATTGAGCTTTTTCCGGAGCGTGCTTGCATGACGGGGCCGGTGCGCTACCGGCGCTCTGAACTTTTATTGAATCATGGGAAGACATTTCGAATGCCGCCGCCGGGCGAAGGAATCGCGTTGGGCCACCATGTCCAAAGTGTTTCCAAAACTCGCAAAATCGATCACGCTGGCCGCGAAAAATGGTGGCCCAGACCCTGAGTCGAACGCCCCGTTGCGAGTCGCAATCAACAACGCGAAGGCGCAAAACCTTTCGAAAGAAAACATCGAAAACGCGATCAAACGCGCCGCAGGAAAGGACGCCTCGGAAATTTCCGAAGTGTTCTACGAAGGAAAAGGCCCGCACGGATCGCTCTTTTACATCGAATGTGCGACCGACAACACCAACCGGACCGTCGGCAACCTCAAAATCATTTTTAACAAAAACGGCGGCCAACTGGTCAACTCCGGCCAGCTCGACTTCATGTTCTCCCGGAAAACGGTGATCGAATTTCCCGTTCCAGAAGACAAGGAGCTGGAGGAAATCGAGCTGGAGCTGATCGACGCCGGTTTGGAAGAACTGGATGTCGAAGACGGCATCGTATCGGTGATCGGCGATTACACGAGCTTCGCCAGCCTTTCCCAAGCGGTTGAAACCATGGGTATTTCCGCGACGAAAGCCGGTTTGCAACGGCTTCCCGCACAGCCGATCGAGCTAAGCGAAGAGGAAATGGAAGACGTCGAAAAAATCCTGGACCGGATCGAGGATGATGACGACGTGCAGCAGGTTTTCACGAATCTGGCGTAAAGGAGCGCGTTCATTCTAAACGCCAGAGCATTTGAAAAAACCATGACCTTCATTCAGAGGACGGGTTATCTCTGGGGAACAGCCAAAACGGCGTGTGTCATGGCGTCCACAGCATCCCTCCGGGCCAACGGTCCGTGATTCCTTAGCCTAGGCCAACGGCCTGGGAGATCCCGTTTCCAAATATCTCGCACACCAAAGGTGGGCGACACCGGTTTCAACATACCGGTCAGCCGAGAGGGAAAACCGGTGCACTGTTTGGAAACTTCGCCGGATTTTCGAATCCGGTTCGAGTTGCGCGTGGTCCGGTTCCGCGTAATCTAGCGGCATGAATGCAGAAATGATGGTGCTCGCTCAACAAGCAGCCGCTCCGCTCGGGATTTCCATGACCTACTGGATCATCCTCGGAAGCATGATGCTGGTGAGTTTCCTCGTGAGTGGAACTCTGAAGCGTCGCTTTGCCGAGTATTCGGAAATTCCCCTGCGCGTGACGGGTGCCCAAGTCGCTGAAGCGATGCTTCGCCAAAACGGAATCACCGACGTCCGGGTGATCAGCACACCCGGCCAACTGACGGACCACTACGACCCGGTTCAAAAAACCGTCAATCTCAGTGAATCCGTCTACGCCATGAACAACGTCGCCGCAGCGGCCGTCGCTGCCCACGAATGCGGACACGCGATCCAGCACAAACAAGCCTACGTCTGGCTCGGCATGCGCTCGAAAATGGTCCCCGCCGTGCAATTTTCGAGCAAAATGCTCAACATGATCATGATTGCCAGCCTATTTGGCATGTACTTCATGAACAACCCGACGTTCCTCTGGATCTACATCGCGCTTTTCGCCGTGACGACCTTGTTCTCGATCGTGACGCTTCCGGTCGAATTCGACGCCAGCCGTCGCGCGCTGGTCTGGCTCGAAAGCAGTGGCCTGGCTCAGAGCATGGAACAGGAAAAAGCGAAAAACGCATTGTTCTGGGCCGCGATGACTTACGTCGCCGCAGCTCTGGGATCGATCGCGATGTTGCTCTACTACATTTCGATGGCCATGGGCCGTCGGGATTGATCGGACCGAAAACAAGAGTCGGAATCCCGGTAAATGCTCACCGGGATTCCTGTTTGGCGCTTGACGCCGGGGCCGCTTTCTGCTGGCGTCCGGCTGTCGACATCTGACAATCAATCGATTGTCGCGTTATTTTGTCGGAAAGAAATCGCCGCTCCGTGTCGTTTTCTGACATCACCTGCAATCCCGACTCTTAACTTTCATGGACTGGTCTTCTCCTCTTTGGTACGCAAGCTACATCGTTGTTCTCATCGGCCTCGCCGGTTACGGTTCACACCGGTTGACGATCGTCGCCCTTTATTTGATGCATTCCCGCAAGCATCCGAAACCCAAGGAGTTATTTAAAGATCTGCCGCTGGTGACGATCCAGCTCCCGGTGTTTAACGAAATGCACGTGGTCGATCGGTTGCTCGAATCCGTCGCCGCTTTGGATTACCCGCAGGACAAAATGCAGATCCAACTGCTGGATGATTCCACCGACGAAACCGTCGAAATTTGCCGCACCGGCATCGAACGCCTGAAAAGCCGTGGTTTCGACGCCGAGCACATCCATCGGACGGACCGGACCGGTTACAAAGCAGGCGCTTTGGAAAACGGCACGCATTTCGCCAAGGGCGAGTTTTTGCTGATTCTCGATGCGGATTTCGTGCCCAATCCGGACATGCTGCAGAAGACGATCCACTTTTTCACCGACGAAAAAATCGGAATGCTGCAAACGCGCTGGGGTCACCTCAATCGCACGTTTAACGTTTTGACCCGCATCCAAGCGATGTTCCTCGACGGCCACCTCGAGCTCGAGCAAACCGCGCGCAACCGGTCCGGCCGCTTTTTCACATTCAATGGAACCGGCGGCATCTGGCGGAAATCCTGCATCGCCGACGCTGGCGGCTGGGAGCACGACACGCTCACCGAAGACATGGACCTCAGCTACCGCGCCCAACTCAAAGGCTGGCGCTTCATTTTCCTCAACGACGTCGAAACCCCGGCGGAACTTCCGGTCGACATGGACGGATTCAAGAGCCAGCAACACCGCTGGACCAAAGGCTCGATCCAAGTCTGCAAAAAAGTCCTGCCTGCGATCTGGAAAAGCAACGTGCCGCTTTTCGTGAAAATGGAAGCAACCGCTCACCTCACGTCGAACTTTGCCTACCTGCTGTTGATCTGCCTTTGCTTCCTGATTTACCCCAATCAACAAGCGCAGCCGGACTTCGGAAAATTCACCTATTACATCATCAACATCCCGATCTTCTTCTTCGCATCGGTATCGGTGATTCTCTTCTACCTCGTTTCCCAAAAAGCGCTCCGCCCGAAATCCTGGTGGAAAGAAATTCCCTACCTTCCACTGCTTCTCGCGCTTGGGATCGGGATGTCGATCAGCAACGCCAAGGCCGTCATCGAAGCTCTTTTCAACCACCAGAGCGCCTTCGTCCGCACTCCGAAGTACGGCATTGAAGGCAAACGCCAGGATTGGAAAAAGAGCAGCTACAAGGCCATGAAGACCCTCACGCCCTTTGTGGAGCTGCTGTTTGGATTCTTTTTCCTCTTTGTCGTCATCGAGGCCGCGATGAGCGGTCGTTGGTCCTCAGCGATTTTACTCCTTCCGTTCCCCGTCGGCTTCTTCTACACTTCACTTTCTTCCCTAGCGCGCATGCTTCCTGCTGGGTCGTCTACTCCCCCCGAAACCAATGTCACCCACAAAGATATCAATACATGATTCTGAGACTTTCGGGAAATCTTGTTCTGGCGGTACTTAGCCTAGTACTGGCCGGCGGCCTTACCAGTTGCTCCACCGTACTAAAAGACGATCATAATAAAATGATCGTCAGCGTCCGGGATCAAAAAATGCTGCTCCTCCGCGACGGCAAACCGGTCAAAGCCTACAAGGTTTCCACTTCGAAATTCGGCCTCGGAGATCGTCCCGGCAGCAACCGCACGCCGATTGGAAGAATGGAAATCGCCCGTAAAATCGGCGGTAACGCCGCTCCTGGCGCGGTTTTCAAAAGTCGTAAACTCACCGGCGAGGTTCTTCGGCCAAACGCACCTGGCCGCGACCCGATCGTCAGCCGGATTTTGTGGCTGACCGGCACCGAACCTCACAACCAAAACGCCTTCCGGCGTTTCATTTACATCCATGGCACCCCCGAAGAGCGCCGCCTCGGAACACCCGCTTCTTACGGATGTATCCGGATGGGTGCCCGCGATGTCGTTGACCTCTACAATCGTGTCGGAACCGGCGCGGAAGTTCAAATCATCCGCGGATCTCTGACTCATACCAAAGCCGGGCAATCCTACACTTACAACCGCATCCGGACCGCCGGCGACGGTGGAGCATGAAAATTGCTAAAGACAAGCTTGACACTCACATAAAATTTTATATTTTCCTCCGCCCGCCGTCAAACGAGCGATAATTTTCCAAAACGACCATGGCCAACCACAAATCTTCCATCAAGCGCGCACGTCAGACCATCGTTCGCACTGAGCGCAACCGCGCGGAAAAAAGCCGCTTCAAGACCCTTCGCAAGAATGCTCTTGCTGCCATCGCCAGCGGTGACAAAGAAGCTGCGGTCAAAGCCACTTCCGCTTTCGCCTCCGTCATCGACAAGGCCGCCAAGCGCAACCTCGTTCACCCGAACAAGGCTGCAAACCTCAAGAGCAAGACTGCCAAGGCTCTGGCCGCGATTGCCTAATTCTTTCTAACCGGCTCGACCGGAAAAACGAAATTAAGCGGACCGGTCTCCCGGTGCCGCTTTTTTTATATCATGTCCTCTTCGCCCTCCCCATCGCGCGCCGAGACAGCGGCGAAAATCGCTGCCAACCCTTCCGCCTACAAGGTCTGCGAAGGTTGTGATTCCATTGTCGGAAGCGGCGCCGCCCTCTGTCCGAACTGCCACAGCTTTCGTTTTGATGCGACTGCGGAAAAAGTGATCCGCCAGGCGCACTTGTTGGGCTCCCGAGAACAGACCTCGGTGACGGCAGACGATTTGGGATAAAAATCCGACGGGTCTTTCTGGACTCTTCCGTCCGGATTCTGGATTCTCCACAGATGAACATCGGCTTCAAGGAGTGGCAGGTGGTATGCGAGGCACTCGCGACCGGTCGGCAATCGATTCTCCTCCGCAAAGGTGGAATTCACGAAGGCCGCAAAGGATTTTCCTTCGCCCATGATTCGTTTTTCCTTTTCCCGACCCGTTTTCACACGACCGGCGACCAAGTCCGCGAAGGTGAAGTCACCGTGATGCCGGAGTGGCAGCCGGGCGACACCATCCGCATCACCCACCACGCCGAGGCTTTGTGGGCCATCACTCTGACCGATTGGGAAAAAGTCGCGGAAATGGAACCTTTCCACATCTATTCGGAGAAAACCGTGCACGACCGGTTTGACTGGGAGGGCAAAGGCATGGCTTCCGGAAGCATCCACGTCGCCCTGGTCCGCGTGCGTGAGCTGGCAGAACCCTGGGAGTTTCCTTACGAAGCCAAATACGGCGGTTGCCGCAGCTGGATCCATCTGCCCGACCCACCAGCCGATTGGCTGGAATCCGCCAAACCTGTTTTAGGCGACGACACGCTGGCCACCCTGCATGACCGGTTGAAGCCAGAGGCTTCCCCTGAATCTATGAGTTGATCGCCTTTTCCAAGGCTTTCACCCGATCCACCAGCTTCGCGAGACGGCGGAGCTGGACCTGCATCTTCATTTCCTCACGCATCGGTTGCGCAGGTTTTCCGGCATACATTTCACCGCCGGGAAGATCCGCAGTGACACCGGTTCGCGCGGTGAGAATCGCCTTTGAGCCGACGGTGACGTGACCGACAATGCCAACTTGCGCAGCGGCAGTCACGTAGTCCTCAAGCTTCGAGCTGCCTGCGATACCGCTTTGAGAGATGATCAGGCAATGTTTGCCGACGACCACGTTGTGGCCGATCTGGACCAAATTGTCGATTTTGCATCCTTCGCCGATCTGGGTTTTCCCAAAACGCGCCCGGTCGATCGTCGTATTGGCACCGATTTCCACGTCGTCGCCAATTTCCACGATTCCGACCTGGTCGATCTTGACGTGGCGTCCGTTTGAAAATTCATAACCGTAGCCATCCGAGCCAATGACAGCGCCCGGTTGGAGAATCACCCGGTTCCCTAAAACGCAACGTTCGCGAAGGGTGACATTCGCCATGATCCGGCAGTTTTCGCCAATCACGACATGTTCTCCAATCACGGCATTCGGACCAATTTCCGTCCCGTTTCCGATCCGCGCGCCCGCCAGGACAACCGCGCCAGGATGAACCCGGACTTGAGCGGGATCCAAAACCGCGCCTTCATCGACAAACGCCCGCGGATGAATGCCCGGCTCAAACTCCTTGGATGCAGCGGCGAAGTGCTTGACGATCGCGCCGAATGCCAGCGAAGGATTTTCCACCACGATTAACGCGGTGGTTTCCGGGCCTCCGGTTTCACCCCTCGCAGCGATGACCGCTCCCGCTTGGGTCGTTGCCAATTGACTGCGATATTTTTCGTTTCCGAGGAAACTGATCTCGGCTGGACCCGCAGCGTCGAGAGACGCGACACCGGTCAAAGACAAATCGAGCCCGCCCCGGACGATGTCACCATCGGCCAATCGGGCGAGCTCGGAAAGCGTAAGGGCGAAAGCCAATTGAGAAAATGAGCTAAAACCTGAATTACTCCGCGCCTTCTTTGGCAGGCTCTTCGGCCGCTGGGATCTCAGGAGCATCGCCTTCCGCAGGAAGGGATTCGGCAGGAGCATCCTTATTGAGGTCTTTCAGCAAGCCGGCGGTGATGTCGGTTGCATCCTTGGTGTAGAGCAGGAAAGGAACTTGCGAGGTGCTGAGACCGGATTTGTCGAACACGTAGTCGTAGTTATCCGTTTTTGCCTGCTCTTCGACGAGCTTGCGGATTTCTTCGAGAATGCCCTTCATGCGTTGCACCATTTTCTCGTTGAGAGCTTGGTTACGGCGTTGGAGGAACTCGCGGCGCTCGCGATCGAGAGCGATGCCCTCTTGCTGTTGCATCTGCCAGTCTTTGAAAAGAGCCTGCTTGCGAGTGTCGTTGATCGCAGGGTCTTCGAGCTGCTTACGGAGATTGCCAAGATTGTTCTCCAACTCGCGGATGCGAGCCAGACGCTCGTTGTTATCCTTCTGAATGCGGGCGCGCTCGACGTTGATCTGCTTCTGAGCTTCGTTGGTGCGATAGTACTGCTTGAAAAGCTCCTGCATATCGACGGTAGCGATCTTCAGTTTGCCTTCTTGGGCGGCGGCAAATGTCACCATCGAGGCGGCAAATGCCATGGCAAGGAAACGACGAATAATGGTCATCTTGGGAATAGGGGTTAAGTCCGATGCGAACGTTAGGCCCGGAACGTGTACTTAAACTCCGGTGGCGTCAACGCCCATCCTCGCTCCTTTCCCGGCTGAACACCAGGTCCTTCCCATGTCGGGAGTGAATCGCTTTTCCCCTTGCAGCCGACACCGCGGTCGCTAATCTCGCAATAGTCCGTGTGATTCCCATGCGGTCGAACCTAATCCAATCCTACTAACCCATGAAAATGATCAAAATCGCTCTTCTTGCTTCTTGCGCAGCCGCCGCACTCGTAAGCGCTTCATGCTGCCCGAATTCCGCGCCGGCTCCTACCCAACCGACCTATCAAGCTCCTTCGAAGTAATTCTTCGATCTTGCCTTCTGAATCGGCGTATTTAAAAAACCTATAACTTCGACCTCATGACACGCACACTTCTTGTTTTTGCCGCAACCGCCTTCGCTTTCATCTCAGCCTCGTGCTGCTGCACAAGTGACTCAAAGCCACCCGGCCTTCGTCCACTTCCGCAATTTCAAGAAATCCAGTCAACCGCGCCTGCGGAAGTCGAATACACCAAATAGTCTTCGCCGATTTTTCGAAAAACCCAAATCCAAGCGCTCTCCCATTTGGGAGGCGCTTTTTTGTTGTCCGAAGTGGAGAGTTTTGACTAAAAAGATTCCGCATTTCACCCACTCCACGGAGACAAACCGGTTCCTGTCCTTTTTGATTCCATGAAACAGCCCTCCCCCGCCAAGCCCAAATTTGAAGGCGGTTTAAAACACTACCACCGCCGGAGCGGCGTGCAACGTCGTGTCGGCTGGGACGAATGGGCGGAAAGCCATTCCAAACGGCGCCATTATCCGTGGGGGAAAATCCTTCTTGTCACGCTGTCTTTACTGGTTCTCGGCATCATCATCGCCGGTTTGGCGATCGAGCTCGCTCCGAACTGATTTCGCAAACGGGATTTCTGTGCCGATTTTCGATGCGGCTTTGACATTTTTCCCAACCGTAGGCACGTTCCGGCCCCGCCGCAAACCACGGCAGGTCAATTCATATGGGCAAAAGCCTCTTTCAAAAAGTCTGGGACACCCACGCTGTCGGCACATTAGCTGATGGTCGCACGCAACTTTTCATCGGCACTCACCTGATTCACGAAGTCACTTCGCCGCAAGCCTTCGGGATGCTCCGCGATCTCGGACTCAAGGTGAAATTCCCCCAACGCACCTTCGCCACGGTCGACCACATCGTTCCCACGGAGAACCAAGATGCTCCTCAGGATCCGCTTGCTGCGGAAATGATGCGGGCTCTGCGCGATAACTGCGATGACTTCGGCGTCACCTATTTCGACCTGAAATCCGGCAAACAAGGCATCGTCCACGTCGTCGGCCCAGAGCAGGGGATCACTCAGCCAGGGACCACGATCGCTTGTGGCGACTCCCACACCGCGACTCACGGCGCCTTTGGTGCGATCGCGTTCGGCATCGGAACGACCCAAGTCCGCGACGTGCTCGCTTCGCAAACCTTGGCGCTGGAAGCGTTGAAAGTCCGCCGCATCGAAGTCAACGGCGACCTTCGCCCAGGCGTTTATGCCAAAGACGTGATTCTTCACATCATCCGCCTGCTGGGCGCAAAGGGTGGTATCGGCTTTGCTTATGAATATGCGGGCGATGTTTTCGACCGCATGTCGATGGAAGAACGGATGACCGTTTGTAACATGTCCATCGAAGGCGGTGCACGCTGCGGTTACGTCAATCCTGACGCGAAAACCGTCGCCTACCTTCAGGGACGCCCGTATGTGGATTCGAAAAATTTCGACACCACCGCCGCTCGCTGGCTTTCTTTTGCGTCCGATCCCGATGCGGTTTTCGACGATATCGTGCGCATTAACGCCGCTGACATCGAGCCGACCGTGACGTGGGGGATTTCCCCGGACCAAGGCATTTCCATTTCCGAAAACATTCCTGACCCGGCAAAATCCCAGACTCCTGGCGAAAAAGCGTCCGTTGAAGAAGCGCTCGCTTACATGAAACTCCCTGCCGGTACGCCGATCAAAGGAGTGAAAATCGACGTCGCGTTCATCGGTTCCTGCACCAACGGCCGGATTTCCGATTTCCGAGAAGTGGCGAAATACATCCGCGGCCACCAAGTCGCCGCTGGCGTGAAAGCCATCGTCGTCCCCGGCTCCCAAATCGTCGCCGTCCAATGTGAAAAAGAAGGCCTTCCCCAAATTTTCCGTGACGCTGGATTTGAATGGCGCGCCGCTGGATGCTCCATGTGCCTCGCGATGAACCCTGACAAGCTCATCGGCGATCAGCTTTGCGCCTCATCTTCGAACCGGAATTTCAAGGGCCGCCAAGGTTCCCCGACCGGACGCACCGTCTTGATGTCGCCGGTCATGGTCGCCGCCGCCGCGATCAATGGCAGCATTTCCGACGCCCGCGAACTTTTCGAGCTCAAAGCGGAAGCCGCTGTCGCTTGATCCATCGTCCTCTGGACTCTTCAACCTTCAATCTTCTCCAAAATGGCTCTCGAACCTGTACTTTCCGTCTCCGGCACCGGAGTTTTCATACCCGGCGCTGACATCGATACCGATCGGATCATCCCCGCTCGGTTCATGAAATGCGTCACCTTTGACGGGCTGGGTGAATTTGCTTTCTATGACGTTCGTTTCGACGAACACGGAAACAAGACCAACCATCCGCTCAACGATCCCCGATTTGCCAAAGCTTCGATTCTCGTTGCGGGTGAAAATTTCGGCTGCGGATCGTCCCGCGAACATGCTCCGCAATCGCTCCGGAAATACGGATTTAATGGCGTCATCGCGGAATCGTTTGCAGAGATTTTTTACGGAAACTCCACGACTTTGGCGATGCCATGCGTGATGGCTTCCGCCGCTGACATCAAAGCACTGGCGGCCGCGATCGAAGCCGACCCCAATCTGATCGTTAAAATCGATGTCGACGCACTCCGCGTCAGCACTTCGACCGGTTTGGACTTTGCGGTAAAAATGCCGGAATCGGCTCGCGAAGCCTTGGTGACCGGTCGTTGGGATCCGATCCAAGAGCTGTTGGATAACGAAAGCGAGATCGAGAAAAAGGCGGTCGAGCTCCATTACGTGTAAATTTCCAGGCCGGTTGGCCCTTTGGTCATGTCCTGGCAAACGATCCTTCATGAAATCCGGCCGGAGATCCTCCTCCGGTTGGCGATTTCGATGATCGTTGGGCTGGTGCTCGGAATCGAACGCGAGATCCATGGCCGTGCTGCCGGTTTGCGCACGACCCTGCTGGTCTGCCTCGCCTCGGCGGTGGCGATGATTATCTCGGAAGCCTTTTATACCGAGAGCTTCGCTCAAAATCCGGACCCCGGTTGGCGACCGGATCCCGCCCGTCTCGCGGCGGGTGTTCTGGCCGGGATGGGATTTCTGGGGGCCGGAGTCATCATTCACCAACGCTCGCACGTCATCCGCGGCGTGACGACGGCGGCAACGCTTTGGCTGGCGTCCATCCTCGGTCTAGCCGTCGGTGCCGGGGCGATCGGCGTCGGTCTCGTCGCCACCGTTATCGCGGCGATCATTCTCAATCTCATCCCGCGTCTTGAAGATCATATTCCAAACGATTGGTATTCTGATCTCACCGTCGAAGCGGATTCCGAAATCAGTTCGGTGGAAGAAATCAACGCGCTGATCCGATCTTTCGGCGTGAAAATCAAGGGCATCAACTGGCAGGAAGATATCGTCAACCGCCGCCGCACTCTCACCCTTCATCTGAAATACAAAAAGGGCGATCACTTTGAACTGCCGGCAAAAATGATCACAAGCCTGTCACTTCTGCCCGGCATTAAAAAAGCGCACTGGCACGTTTGAATCGCTCGGCGCTTGATCGTTGTCCCGGGAATCGCGAAGACTTCTCCGTGCCGGAAAATCCACCTTTACTCGCGCCTCCTGGCATCGCCCTCTTTGATCTCGACGGCACGCTGCTCGCGTGGGACTGCCAACTGCTTTTCCGCCACCAAGTCGTCCGCCGCGAGCCGTGGCGGGGAATTTTTCTGCCAGTCTACCTCACATTTCTTCCCTTGATCGGGCTGCTGGGCATCGCGGGGCTGAAACGCATTTTCCTCAGCTACCTGTGGCGCATGGACGCGCAAACGCTGGCGGAACACGCAAAAGATTTCGCCGATTCCGTCATGCCGACGATTTACCCCGAAATCCGGCAAAAGCTCGAAGCGCACCGTCGAGCAGGGGACTTTCTCATCCTCGCCTCGGCCAGTCCGGAATTTTACGTCGCGGAAATCGGTAAAAATCTCGGCTTCGATCTCACCTTGGGAACGGTCGTGGAAACCGACGGGCATCTCGCGTTTTTCCCCGATCTGGAAAATCACAAAGGTCAGGCAAAAGTCGACCGGTTGCGATCCTCTCTGCCTTCTTCTTATTTTGAAAAGGGCAAGCTCGTGCGCGCCACCGGCTACACCGATAGCACTGCCGATCTACCGATGCTCGCGATTTGCGACACGGCGGTCGTCGTCAATCCCTCGCAGAGGCTAACCGATTTAGCGGAGAAATCCGGGTGGGAAATCTTCCGTCCGCAGCGGCCGTGGAAATCCCAGCTCGGTTTTTTTGTCCGCGTCTTCGCCTTGCTGACCGGTTTGGGAAAAGATCCCGGCGGCCTCAGGAATTCTGAACGGTGAGATTCGTTTATTTGTCCGCTGCCACGGTGATATCGTCGAACCAAACTTCGCCTTCACCTTGGAGCACGCTGAAAACGAATTTAATCTCATCGCTATCGAACACGCGGTTGAACTTCCAAACGACCTCGTGCCACTTGTCGTCCGCGGCCAGAGCATATTGATTGTAGGTAAAATCACCGCTGGGCCGGGTTCCCCGAATTTCCAGACCGAGTCCGGCGTAATCCTTCGTGCGATAGCGAAATCGCACGGTGAATGAGGTTACTCCCTTCGAATCGACCTCTTGGCTGAATGACTCCATGCCACGCTTATTCGCATTGACGACAAGCACCCGGTTTGGCTCGGAATTGGGATCCGCTGGCTCCTTCATCATTTTCCGCGAGCCTTTCCAACTTCCGGTCGTGTCCATCGTGCTATTATCAAATCGATTTTCAGCACACAGCGGCAGGGTCGTCGCCAAACAGCAAAGGATGAGTTTTTTCACGATGGCGTTTTGGAGGATTCTCCCATCCAACACAAGAAAGGAGTTCCTCACGAAATCAGATCTCCACTTGGAAAAAATCCAGCATCACCTGCCGGTAAACATCGCGTTTGAAAGACGGCAGCCAGTCGAGATCAAATTCCTCAGGATCGATCCACCGGTAGGCGCGGAACTCCCGGCCTTTTTGGTCCACGTTGATCGGTGTGGAATTGCTGTGGAGATGACATAAATAATACGTCTGCTCCTGTCCATGGAAACCGTGTTTCTTGAGCTTTTTCTGCCGCACATCTTCCGGATAAAGATACCGGTAACCCGCTTTCTGAGCGATCACTTGGTAATGCTTCGGCTCCAAGCCGACTTCTTCTCGGACCTCTCGAAAAAGCGCACTCTCGGGCGTCTCTCCCGCATCCACTCCGCCTTGCGGAAATTGCCATGCGCCGGGCACAGTCCAACGCTCGCAAATGAGTAATGCGCCGTCGGGCTTCACGATCAATGCCGCCACATTCGGCCGAAATCGAACCATGAGAAAAGCCTGAGATTCCCAGCTGCTCCTGACAATCCTTAACTTTCCCCAAGTGATTCCCGCTCTCGCCAAAACCGGCGGAGCGTGAGAGATTTTCTCAAACCATGAAAATCCATCTTCTGCCAGCTCTGGCGTTCTCATTGATTCTTTCCTCCGCCGTTCTTACGGCTCAGGAAAATGATAACTCAAATACGGCCGACCAAATGCTCACGACCGACAAGGCATTTTGGCAGGCTTCCGTGAACGGCGGCACCATCATGGTCGCCCTCAATGCGATCACTTCGGTCAGTCGGCACAACTATGTCTTGGATGGCACATTGCTCGTGGACGAAGTCACCATCGACACTCTCGGCCAAGCACTCACCCGGTTTTATTTCATCAGCCCGATCACTCAAGCCGTGCCAAACAGTACCGCCACGCTCCTCGCGGATCGGGGTGCCCAATTGCTCGACCAAGCCGGGCAGCTCACTGGCGTGGACGTTCAGAATAAGGTCGTGAAAAAATATCCCGAAACGACTCACGCCAAGACCATCGAGTACCGGATCCTTTCCGCCGAGGAACTTACCCGTCTCTACGATCACCTGCGGAAAGCGTGGGAATCCGGCCGCGGCAGCCAGTTCCCGGCGAAATAAATCACGCCTTCAAGACATCGTCACCGCGCTCTAGGATTTCGACCTCGTATCCATCCGGGTCGGTGACGAAAGCCATTTTACGGCCACCGGTCGTGAATTTCTCACGCCAGCCGCTCGGCCAAATTTCGATGCCGGATTTTTCGACCTGATCGCAATATTCGACAATGTCCGAAACACCGAGGCACGTGTGCATCAGATCTTCCGGACAGGTCGCGGTGTAATCTGGAGAGTAGGTCAGTTCGAGAAAAACGTCATTACCCGGCAAGTTGAGAAACGCGAGTTTGTTGCCCTCGGGCGAATCCTTAAATTCGCCTTTTTGGTAGCCGAGCTTTTCGTAAAATTCGATCGACCGGTTGAGGTCGCGGACACGGATGCGAGTGTGGAGAAAGCGAATCATGGTGCCGCAGCATGGCGTAAACCGGTCGGTTTGCCAAACGAGCTTTGCATAAACTCTGATTTTTCACCCATCACCAAACCACTCTTTGCGGAGCGGTCGGCAGGATGCTAAGTTTCACTGTTATGAAAACCATCATCGCAGCGGTCGATTTTTCCGACGCCAGTTCTGGAGTGTTGAAAATGGCCAGCAGTTTGGCGAAAGCCTACGGAGCTCAGCTCCACCTGCTCCATGTCGTCGAGCCCCAACCGGCTTATACCGCCTATGGCTTCGCTCCGGATGAATTTCCGGCGATGCAAATCTATCAGGAAGAAGCGAATCGCCGCGCAGTCGTCCGGCTGGAAGAGGTGAAAACCTCGGTGAATGCAGAAGTGCCTGATGTCGTGGCGCACGTCGCTGCAGGCAGCCCGGTTTACGCGCTGCTGGATTATGCGAAATCGGTGCATGCAGATCTGGTCGTACTGGGCGGCCACAGCCATGGAGTGATTGCATCCTGGTTGCTCGGCAGCGTTTCCGAAGGTTTGGTGCGCAAGGCGGAGGTTCCGACGCTCATCGTGCCCGTGCCAGATTCCGAGTGATTATTTTCCTAAAACCGCTTCCAGAAAGGCCCACGAATCGGCGGTTTCTTCGATCGTCTTCGCCAACGCGGTGCCCGCTCCGTGGCCCGCGCTGGTCTCGATCCGGATCAAAACCGGTGGGCCGTTTTTCGCCTGACATTCCTGCAACCGCGCCGCGAATTTGAAACTGTGTGCTGGCACCACCCGGTCGTCGTGGTCCGCCGTCGTCACCAAGGTCGCCGGATAGCGAGTCCCCGGTTTTAGCCGGTGATAGGGCGAATAATTCAGGAGCGTCTGAAATTGAGCAGGGTCCGCGGAGCTTCCGTATTCTTTCACCCAAGCCCAGCCGATGGTGAACCGATGAAACCGCAGCATGTCCATCACACCGACAGCCGGTAAGGCCGCTCCAAAAAGTTCGGGCCGCTGAGTCATGCACGCGCCGACCAGCAAGCCGCCATTGCTACCGCCTTGGATCGCGAGGTTCGCGGGCGATGTGATGTTTTCGGCGATCAAATATTCTGCCGCAGCGATGAAATCGTCAAAAACGTTCTGCTTCTTATCCAGCCGTCCGGCATCGTGCCACTCACTTCCGAACTCGCCACCGCCGCGCAGATTCACCACCGCCAGGGTGCCGCCGCGTTCGAGCCACACGGCCCGCGACACGGAAAATCCGGGGCGCTGACTGATCTGGAATCCGCCGTATCCGTAAAGCAAGGTCCGGTTTGTCCCGTCCTGAAACGTGCCCTTTTTCTGCACCAGGAACATCGGGATCTGCGTGCCATCTTTGCTCTGGAAAAACACCTGCCGGGTGTCGAACAGGTCGCTGTGGAAATCGACCATCGGCTTTCGCCACAGCAGGCTCTGACCGGTTTCCACATTCAAACGGTAAATCGCACCCGGTTCGGTGAAACTGGTATAGCTGTAGAAAACCTCCGGATCGCTCTGCCTCCCTTCGAATCCCCCGACCGTGCCCAATCCGGGCAACTCCGGTTCCTTGAGCTTCTTTCCCTCCAAACTGAAAATTTCCACCCGGCTGCGAGCGTTTTCCATGTAGGTGCAGACCAACCGGTCGCCCACCCAACTGACGTCATCGAGCTGATCACGCGATTCCGGTAGGATTTCTTTCCAGTTTTCCCGCGCTGGGTTTTTGGTATCGATGGCGATGACCCGCCGCCGCGGGGCTTTCAAATCGGTGGCAAAATAGAAAACCGAACCTTGGTTTCCGACAAATCCGTAATCCGCGTCCGCCTCAGACAACAATTCAACGACCGGCGCATCCGATGTTCCAAGCTCTTGGTAAAACACCCGGTTTTTCGGATCGGTTCCGTGGGAAATCCCGATCAACAGGTATTTCCCGTCGTCGGTGACAAATCCATTGATGCCCCACTGCGGCTGATCCTTGCGCTGGTAGATCAACGTGTCCGTTTCCTGACCGGTTCCCAGTTTGTGGAAATACAGCTTTTGAAATTCATTCTTCTGCGTCAGCGCCGCGCCGTCCACCGGTGCATCATAGCGGCTGTAGTAAAACCCGCTGCCGTCTTTCGCCCACGAAATGCCGCTGAATTTCACCCACTTCAAATGATCCGCCCGGTCCTCACCGGTCGCCACGTCCTTGACCTTGATCTCCAACCAATCGCTGCCGCTGGATGAAACCGCATACGCCAACCACTTTCCATCTTCACTTGGTTGATACCGCGAAATCGAAACCGTCCCATCCGGTGCGATCGCGTTCAGGTCCAACAACACTCGCGGCTCACCGTCGAGCGATTCGGTCACGTAAAGCACCGCCTGATTCTGCAGGCCGCTGTTTCGCATAAAAAACCAGCGCCCGCCGAATTCGCGCGGCTGTCCGACACGTTCGAAATTCCACAAGGCCTTCAACCGGTCACGGATCGCCTCCCGCTGGGGAATGGCATCGAGAAATTTCCGCGTCACTTCGTTTTGTGACGTCACCCACGCTTTTGTTTCCGGCGACTGGTCATCTTCCAACCACCGGTAAGGATCCTCGATCGGGGTGCCGTGATAATCATCGACGACCTTTTCTTTGCGGGTTTCCGGATAGTTCATGGTGATTTCCTGCGCAGGAACTCCCGTCGACGCAAATAGCAAGAATCCGGGGAGGAAAAAGATTCGGAAATTCATCGGCTTCCCTGATCTCTACGCCAGTAAAACGGAAGCTCCCAGAATCTTTTTCCAGGGCCGCCTCACCTGTATCCATTCAGGAAAGCGGCCTATCCCGTTCACCACTCGCCACCCAGCGCGCGGATCAGCGAAACCGAAAGCGCTAGGCGCTCGGCGCGAACACCGTTGCTGCTGCGCTCGGCGTCAAGGCGAGTCCGTTCGGCATCGACGACGTCGAGGAAACTGACCAAACCGGCCTCAAAGCGTTTCGAAGAAAGATCAAAAGTCTCATTCGCGGAGGCCGTCGCTCGCTCCTGAGCCTCTTGCCGCTGGACAAGAATCTTCGAACCCTGCAGGGCGTTTTCAACCTCCCGCATCGCATTGAGAACCGTCTGACGGTAATCGGCGCTGGCGGCTTCGTGCGCGGCGATCGCGGCATCGCGCTGTGCCCGAAGCGAGGCTTGACCAACAATCGGGACAGAAACGTTCGGCCCGATCGACCAAATCAAGGCAGAGGATTTAAACAAGTCGCTGGTGCTCCCAGCGCTGAAACCGCCCGAACCGCCAATCCCGACCGAGGGATAATACGATGCGATCGCGACGCCGATGTCCGCGTTCGCCGAGGCGACCGTGCGTTCCGCCGAACGAATGTCCGGACGTTGGCGAAGCAACTCGGATGGCACGGAAACCGGTACGGACGGAGGTTCCGGCAACGTGGTTTTTTCAGGAACCGTCGAACCGGTTGCCGCAGCACCGGCGAGAACGGCCAATGCGTTGACCAATTCGAGGCGGTCTTGCTCGAGGTCGATGCGCTCGGCTTCAGCCGTAGCAACCTCCGTGTCCGCACGGGAAAGATCGAGACCGGAAATCGCACCGGCGTCACGTTGCTCGGTGAGAAGCGAAAGGGTTTTCCGACGGAGTTCCACCGTGCGGGCAAGCGATGCACGATCGGCATCCACTGCCCGCAGCGCCCAATAGGTCTGCGCGACTTCACCGGCGATGGTGAGACGGAGCGCGTTTAAACTTTCCGCCGTGGCAGCTTCCGAAGCTTCGGCGGATTCCACCTCACGGCGGGTTTTGCCCCAAATGTCCAGTTCGTACGAAAAATCCGCCGGAACTGAAAAATCATTGCCGATCGTCGACGAATTCGTTCCGGAGATCCGCGATTTCGAACGATTCGCCGAGCCACTCAAATCGATGCTCGGGAAATAACGCGTGCGAGTCGAACGGCTGATCGCGCGCGCTTGGCGCAGCCGGGCCGAAGCGCCTGCCAGTTCTTGGTTATTCTCCAACGAACGCTCGACCAGCGAAGTCAGCGTGCTGTCTTTGTAAAGTTTCCACCAAGCCTGCGGCTTCGGCAGCGTATCAAGCGTTTGCTTTTCCCATCTCACCCCGCTTTGGGAGAAGGAAGCTGGAAGGTTCATCCCTGGAGTTTCATGGTTCGGACCGAGTGGCTGGCACGCGGCGAGTACAAAAACAGCGGAGAGAGGTAACAAGTGGATCGCGTGGCTCGTCGACATGGAATTGCGGGGATTAAAGCGCGATTTCCCTTGCATGCAAGTGACGACTTGCAAAATTCCTGCTAAATGAGCACCGCGAAGCCAAAAAAAACCTCAACTGGAGGCGCAAGTGGGAAAACCCGACGGCGTTTGATCGAGGCAGCGCGCGCGGAATTCAGCACCAAAGGCATTGAATGCGCCACCACCCGGGGCATCGCTGACCGCGCCGATTGCAATGAAGTGACGCTTTTCCGAAACTTCGAGTCGAAGGAAAAACTGCTCGCCGCAGTGGTGCAGGAAACGTCGGATGAGTTTCGGCTTTTATGCAATTGCCCGAAAACGATGTGCGGCGATTTGAGAACCGATCTGACCCGTTTCGCCGTGGCTTATAACGAATCGCTGGAGCGGTGCGAAGGCATGACTCGCGTCTTAATCGGTGAAGGAAGGCGCCGCCCGACCTTGGTCAAAGAGCTGATCGGGGATGTGATGGAGCCCTTCCACCACAGCCTTTCCTCTTATTTTGAATCGCAGATCAACGTTGGAAGAATTCGTGGCGACGTGCGGCCGATCGCGATCGCGGAATTGCTGACGGCGACTTTGATGGCCGGCTTGTTGCGAAGGACTTCGGAGCTGTCCGAATTGACTCGTGAAGAATGGATTTCCGAAACGATCGATTTGACCGTGCGCGCGATCGAAGCTCGTCCCACAGCCTGATTTCCCATTGATTCCGCAAGGATATCGGCGATGTTGGGCAGAACCCCAAAACCCAATTCGATGCGTGCCATTTTGATTTTATTTGCGGGCGGAATCTTCGCCCAAGCCCAACCGGCGGCCACTGGCTCACCGGCTCAACGAGCGGAAGTGCTTTTTGCTCAAGGTGTCGCTGCTGAGAAAGCAGGCGATCCGGCTGCCGCAGAAGCCGCTTTCGCCGCCGCACTGAAGGCGAATCCGAATCACGCCCAAGCCCGGTTTCGACTGGGCGAAATCAAAATCCATGGCGAGACGATTTCGAAAAAAGGCCGCGAGGCGAAATTTGGCCAAACCGTCATCCCGGATTTCCAACTGGAAGGCGCGACGTTGCGAGAATCATTGGACGCTTTAAGCATGGCGATGGAAAAAGCTTCAAACGGTGAGGAAACACCGAACTTCATCATCGAAGACCCGGGAAGCGCACTGGCGAACGCCAAAGTCTCATTGCAACTGAAAGCCATTCCCGCCCGCGGCATCCTCGACTACATTTTGACCCAAGCTCACGCAAAGGCTCGCCATGACGAACACGCGATCGTCATCTTACCGCGGTGATCCAATTTTCCAAAGTCGCTGATGAATCCCGTGGCGCGGGTCCGATGGAATGCTGGTGCCTTCACGGCGCGGTCGGCGTCGCGGCGGATTGGCGGGAATTTTCGAAAAATGCGGCAGCTTCCGCCATCGCGACGCGAGCGGTGGATTTGTGGCGATTTCTCGAATGCGCTCCGATGCCGCTGCACGATTTTGGCAAAGCTCTGAACGCCGAAGCAGGTGGCGAAGTGAAACGCGGCGTCGGTCGCGCGCTGCTCGGCTACTCGATGGGCGCGCGGATGGCCCTGCATGCGCTGGCGGAACCAAACCACCCGTGGCAGGCAGCGGTGATCGTTTCCGGACATCCCGGTTTGGAAAATGAAAGCGACCGGTCGTCACGCCGCACGGCCGACGCGGAGTGGGGGACCCGCGCTTTTACCGCCAGTTGGAACGACTTTCTGCGCGACTGGAACGCGCAACCGGTTTTGGGAAAAACAATGATCCGCGACGATGCTGCGATGACTCGTCTGGCAAACCGCCGTCAAGAAATCGCCCGCAGCTTCATCGATTGGTCATTAGGAAATCAGGAACCGCTGTGGAACCGGTTAGCCGGTATCCAGATACCGGTTTTGTGGATCGCCGGTGAGAACGATGAAAAATTCCGTTCGATCGCCGAACGCGCGGTCCGACTTTTGCCAAAGGCGAAATTGGCCATCGCGCCCGGAACCGGTCACCGCGTGCCGTGGGAAGCGCCGGAATGGTTTGCGCAGCAGGTGACGCATTTTCTCAAAACCGGCGACTCGGATTTTTCGTAAAGGTTGCGGCGAGTCATCGGATCGTCCAGAGTGCCGCGCCATGTGGACATCGATGCGTGAGTTTGAGGACATCCGTTACGAAACGACGGATGAAGGTAGCATTGCGAAAATCACCATCAACCGCCCGGAAGTGCGAAACGCGTTTCGTCCAAAGACGGTGAAAGAGCTGCTCGTCGCCTTCGATCTCGCGCACGAAGATCCGAAAGTCGGTGCGATCATCCTCACCGGTGAGGGCGATCTCGCGTTCTGCTCCGGCGGCGATCAGAAAGTCCGCGGCCACGCCGGCTACATTGGCGAAGACGGAATCCCACGGCTCAACGTGCTCGACCTGCAGAAAAAAATCCGCTCCTTGCCTAAACCGGTCGTCGCCATGGTCGCCGGTTACGCCATCGGTGGAGGTCACGTTTTACATATCGTCTGCGACCTTACCATTGCCGCCGACAACGCCCGTTTCGGCCAAACCGGTCCAAAAGTCGGATCGTTCGACGGTGGCCTTGGATCCAGCTACCTCGCCCGCATCGTCGGCCAGAAAAAAGCCCGCGAAATCTGGTACCTCTGCCGCCAATACGACGCCCAACAAGCGCTCGAAATGGGCCTGGTCAACACCGTCGTCCCCCTCGCCGAGCTCGAAAAAGAAACGCTGCAATGGTGCCGCGAAATGCTCGCCCATTCACCGCTCGCCCTGCGCTGCCTCAAATCCGCCCTCAATGCCGATTGCGACGGCCAAATGGGCCTGCTCGACCTCGCCGGAAACGCGACTTTGCTCTACTACATGAGCGAAGAAGGCCGCGAAGGAAAACAAGCGTTCCTCGAAAAACGTACCCCGGATTTCACGAAATTTCCGAGGGTCCCGTGAGAATGGATTCCTCAAGATTTCCCGATCAAAATTGATAAACTCGATGCATGATGCACCGTGCATGCATGGCGAAGAAGACGATTTCTATCGACATGGAAGCCTACCGGCGGTTGTCGGCTGCGCGGAAAGAGGCTAACGAATCATTTTTCCAAGTCATCAAGCGTGCGGTCTGGCGCGAGGAAGGAAAAACTTGCGGCGCCTTGGTGGCCGCTCTGCCCAGAATGGATACCGTCGACGACGAGGTTCTGGAAATTCTCGAACTCGCCCAACACACCGATCTCCCCCCTGATAATCCCTGGAAATGACCGAGCGCTTTCTTTTCGATACCTGCTTTCTCATCGATCTGGAGCGGGAAATGAAACGCGGTCCCGGTGCGGCTCACCGGTTTTTGATCGATCATCAAAATTCGCGCGCCTGCCTGACCTGGACCATCGCCGGAGAATTCGCCGAAGGTTTCGGAGACATCAGCCATCCTGCTTGGCCGCCATGCTGGACCGGTTTGAAATTTTGGAGACAGATCGGGAAACCGCCCGCCACTACACCGTGAGGACCGGTTTTTTTAGGGAAACGCAACGAGCTCGTTGGCACGAATGACCTCTGGATCACCGCCGCCGCTCTGGCACACGGGCTTCCTCTCGTGACGCGGAACGCATCTCATTTCCAACGAATTCCGCATCTCGCGGTGATCACGTATTGAGAACGTTTTTCTTGAATTTTCCCATAAATATGGGAACCTCCTTTCATGAAAACTACGCTTGAGATTCCGGATGAGACCTTTCATCAGGCAAAGGTCCAGGCGGCGTTGCAGAATATTCCTTTGCGGCAATTCGTGACGGAAGCGGTGGAGGAAAAACTGGCTAAGCCCACTGAACGTTTCGCGACCCCTGCTTGGATGGCGGGCTTCGGAGGCTTAGCCGATCTCGCTGATGAATCGCGGAGGTTGATGGCGCTGGTTGAGGAAGAATTTGAATCCCTCGATTCCGAAAACGAGGCATGATTCTCGACACTAACGCGCTTTCGGCGTGGGCGGATGGAAATCCAGAATGTCGGGATGCCTTTTTGTCCGCCCAGCGTCTTGTCGTGCCGGTCATCGTACTGGGGGAATATTTGTCCGGCATCCGCCAATCGAAATACCGTCGTCGTTACGAGGAGTGGCTCGTCTCCAATCTGCCGCTGGCGGAAATTGCACAAGTTACGGCGAGCACTTCCGGCATCTATTCCGATATCCGTCTGTTACTAAAATCGAACGGAACCCCGATTCCCTCCAACGACCTATGGATTGCAGCAATCACTCTCGAAAATCGGTTGCCCTTGCTGAGCAACGACAGCCATTTCGATCTCGTTCCTGGAATCAAGCGCATCGCTTTCTGATTCCGTTGCAAATAATTTGATGTCGATTGGTAGCGGAAGACCGGTTTGACTGAACGTGTGACCGGTTCTTCTGTGAAATCCATTCTCCTTGCTTCGCGACCGAAGACTTTGCCAGCGGCCATCGTCCCGGTATGGGCGGGGTGTGTGTTGGCTTGGAAATTGACCGGTTTGTTCGATCTTTGGCTGGCGATTTGTACGCTGGGCGGGGCGATCGCGATTCAGATTGCGACGAATTTTTTCAACGATGCGATCGATTCGAAAAAAGGCGCGGACACGGCAAACCGGTTGGGCCCGGTTCGGGTAACGGCGAGCGGCCTGATGTCGCAAAAGGCGGTGCTGGGTTGGGGTACGGGATTTCTAGTAATTGCGGTGATTTTCGGAACCTTTCTTTTCCAAGAACGCGGGTGGCCGATTTTGGCGATTGGGATTCCATCGTTGTTTTTGGCTTACGGATATACCGGTGGGCCGTTTCCGTTGGCGTATCGCGGGATGGGGGAAATTTTCGTGATTTTGTTTTTTGGTTTTGTCGCGGTGGCTGGGACGGTTTTTATCCAGACTGGTGGCTGGCCGCGTGAGGCGTTGTTGCTGGGATTGCAGATCGGTCTGCTGTCGGCGGTTTTGATTTCGATCAACAATTTGCGGGACCGCGAGGAAGATGCCACCACCGGTAAGCGGACTTTGGCTGTCCGCTGCGGGCCGAAATTCGCGGTGGCGGTGATCTGGCTGGAGGTGAAGATCGCGGCGTTCGCCGGCTTGGGCTGGGTCGCGCTCGGTCATCCGACGTTGGCCATCGCAGGCGCGCCGGTTTTGCTGCTGGGGCTGCGGATTATTTGGGGCGTGCTGACGTTTCCACCCGGTCCTGCGTTCAATCGATTGCTCGCTTTTGGCGCAGTTCAATTGATCTTATTCGCCGCTGCCTTTCATTTCGCCGCGACGATCCAACTTCCCTGACATGCTTTCTCTTCAACAAAAACCGCTGATTTCCCGCTACCGCCTCAAGAGCCGGGGAATGCTGAATTCCATTTCGAATCGTCGTGAATTCGAGGGTGCGCTCATTCAAATCGACGGCGGCTACGGGTGCATCCATCCCTGGCCGGAACTGGGAGATCCACCGTTGGAAAAATGCCTCACCGACCTCGCAGGCAACCGCTACTGGCCGATCGTCAGGCGTGCGGTGCGATGCGCGATTTTTGATGCGGCGGCACGGAGCCTAAACGAATCGTTGTTCGATGAAATGGAGATTCCGGAAAGTCATGCGACACTTCCGGAAACGGACAGCGCCCATGTCGCGCTCGCCGTCGAAGCGGGATTTTCCATCATCAAACTGAAAACCGGTCGCAATCTGGCGAAGGAAACGAAGTTTCTGGAATCGATGATCGAGGCCTATCCCGCGCTGAAATGGCGGCTGGATTTTAATGAGGTTCTGAGTCCGGGTGAAGCTTTGGAATTTCTTTCGGGCCTCTCGGAAAAGGCACGGGCGGCACTGGATTTCGTCGAAGATCCTTGTCCGTTTTCTGAAAACGTTTGGAAGGATTTGTATCGCCGCACGCGAGTGCCATTGGCCGTCGACCATGAAGCTGGCCCGCAAAGCGCCGGAGCGCAGGTGATGGTGATCAAGCCCGCGGTGGACGAGCCATTTCTGTTAGGCGAATCGGCGATGGGATTTCAGCAGCGCGTGATCCTGACGAGTTATATGGATCATCCGTTCGGGCAAAGTTTCGCGGCGTGGGAAGCGGCGCGCTTGGAATTGGAATTCCCCGGTTTGGTCGGCGTTTGCGGATTGCAGACACATCACCTTTTCGAAAAAAGCGAGTTCACCGAAGCGCTCGGGCCGTGGTCGCCGAAGTTTAAGGTCCCGGCGGGAACCGGTTTGGGATTTGATGATTATCTCGATGCCTTGCCATGGACCCGATTGTATTAGCCGATCCGGTTTTTTGGACGAGCGCCCGGCCGTTTGCTCCGGCGGGATGGGCCGGAGAAATGCCGGAGGATCCACGGCTGGACGGCCATGTGCTTTTTGAAACATCGGGCAGCTCGGGGAAACCCAAATGGATCGCGTTGTCGAAAAACGCGCTGCTGCTTTCCGCCGCCGCGGTGAATCGGCATTTAAACGTGACGGAAGATTCCTCCTGGGGTTTGGCGTTGCCCTTGCACCACGTCGGCGGTTTCGGTGTCGCAGCGCGGGCATTTGAGGCTGCCTGTGAAATGCAATCGTTCAGCAAACGTTGGGATCCGGCTGCGTTTCGGGATTGGCTGGAAAAAACGCGCGTCACCCATACGTCGCTCGTGCCGACGCAAGTGCACGATCTCGTCACCACCAAACGGAGAGCCCCGGGTTCACTTACTGCGATCGTCGTAGGTGGCGGACATCTCGATGAGGCGACCGGTCGTGCCGCGCGCGATCTCGGCTGGCCGGTGCTGGCGAGTTACGGAATGACCGAGGCAGGTTCTCAAATCGCGACCCAGGGACTTGAGCAACTGGAAACGCCGTATCGTTCCGCGCCGATTCCGCTTTTGCCGATTTGGAAGGCGAAGGTTTCCGAAGATCAGATTTTACAAATTTCGGGACCGGCCCTGTTTTCCGGAACCCTGATGGGCGAGGCGGGATGTTGGAAATTTTCTCCGCGTGAAACCGAATGGCATCGAACATCTGACCGAGTGGTTTTGGAAAACCGTGAACTTTCACCCAGAGGCCGCGCGGATTCCTTGGTGAAAGTTTTGGGCGAATTGGTGGACCCGGAATCCATCGAGCACGAGCTGCTCGTCCTTTCCCGCGGACGACTAAAACCGGGCGATTTTGCGGTCGCCGCCGTGCCGGACGAGCGGGCGGAACATCGGTTGATACCGGTTTTCGACGCGCGCTGTGGCCCTGCACAAGTCTTTGAAATTCTGGCAAATTACCAAAAAGAAGCCCTGGGATATCGGCGCTTAGCCGAACCGGTTTTTTGGGAAAAATTGCCACGAAGTCCTTTGGGGAAAATTCTGCGAGCGCAGATTCGCGAACGGTTGAAGAGTTAGATTGCGTTTTTGCGAGAATTCGCGATGATCAGTACATCTTGATTAAAAGTGGTATCAAGCAGCCACCTTTGGTGGATTTTTGCGGCAACCGGCGGCGGGCCGGTCGACCGCACCCCGTTACCCGCCATGTTTGCGATAACATCGAACCCCAACCATGATCAACCGTACCGACGAGTCTCAAGCCGGAGTGTTTGAAGAGCCAGCTCTCACCGGAGGCCGGACCCGGCAGCGAACCGGAAACGCTCAACCCAAACCTGCGGATTTCGGCATGACCGCGCCGAATCAGAAGGCGAAAAACTACGTGCTGGATACCAACGTGTTGTTGCACGACCCCGCGGCGCTCGAGCGTTTCATGGAAAACCACCTGTGCATCCCCGTGGATGTATTGGCGGAATTGGATAAATTCAAATCCGAGCAAACCGAACGCGGAGCGAATGCCCGGCGCGTCCACCGCCGGCTGACCGAAATGTTTTCCTGCGCGAAAAAAGTCACTGAGGGCGTGCAAACCGCTCACGGCGGCACGGTGCGGTTGGTCATTTACGATCCAGCGATCTGCCCGAAAAACTCCGAACAGCTCAACCGATTTCACCGGATTTTCCCCGATCGTGAACGGGTCGACCACCGGATCCTCGCGGCCTGTTTACTATTGATGCAGTATAACAAGGCACCGGTTGTCCTGGTTACCAAAGACATCAACATGCAGCTCAAGGCGCGGTCGGTCGGCATCGAATGTCAGGATTACCTGAACGACAAAGTCGACGCGCGCGAAGTTTCGAACTACGAGGTTCGTCGTATTGAAGTCGATCCGTCCGAACTGCACCGGTTTGCCAGCACGGGTGAGCTCGCTATTTCCGAGGATCGTTATGCAGGACTGACGATCAACGAATACGTTCTTCTCGGTGCCGGCGAAAAGCAGACGATCCCGGCCCGGCTGGCATTTGACGGTCGGTTTGTGCGTCTGAATCTCCCAGAAGTTTTAAAAATCCCGGACGGTCAATCTCTCAAGCCGCTCAACCTCGGCCAGCGCTGCTTGATCGATGCGCTGCTGAACCCCGAGATTTCGCTGGTGACCTGCTATGGCCACGCCGGAACCGGCAAAACGCTGGTCGCAGTCGCCGCCGGTTTGCACGAAATGTTCAATCGGAAATACAACGGCATCACGGTCAGCCGACCGGTTGTGGCAATGGGGGATCAGCTCGGTTTCCTTCCCGGTTCGCTCGATGAAAAAATGCGTCCCTGGTTGCAACCGATTCACGACGCATTGGATCTCTTGATGCGTCCGACGACTCCGCTCGGACCGCGCCGTAAGCAGCAGCAAAGCTCGGCGGGAGCGACGGTGGCGAAGAAACCTTACGAGCTTTTGATGGAACAAGGCATTCTCGAAATTGAGGCGCTGTGTTACATCCGCGGTCGCTCGATTCCAAACCGGTTTTTCATTCTCGACGAAGCGCAGCAACTGACACCTCAGGAAGCGAAAACGATCGTGACGCGGATGTCGCGCGATTCAAAACTCGTCCTCGTTGGGGACCCGGCGCAGATTGATAATCCGTATGTCGACAGCCGCAGCAACGGCCTCGTTTACACGCGAAACCGGTTGAAAGGTCAGCCGTTTGTCGCCCACGTCGCGCTTAATCGCGGCGAACGTTCCGAGCTTGCAGAAGCAGGTGCGCAGCTGATGTGAGGTTTTCCAAACGAGCACGCGGAAAATTTCCGCGTGCTCTCTTTGGGAAAATTTTAGTGGCGTGCGTTGAGCCGCACGGAAAGAAATAGCCATTTTCCTGCGGGCCAAGGGTCCGAAATTCCTTAGCCCAGCCCATCGGGCTGGGTGAAGCGTATCCGATGAATTGCGGCCCAACGGGCTGCGAAAGGGAAGTGGCGGCGTTCACCGGATTGTGTCGCCGAACCGGTATCGCCCACCGTGGGTGGGCTATGAATTTTGAAGACGGGTTCCCCCAGGCCGTTGGCCTGGGCTAAGGGATGATGCACCTTTGGCGCAGGAAGTATTTAGTAAACCAGTATTGGCAACCGGTTTCGGTAACTGTTTTCGCCCACCTAGGTGTGCAGGAATGTGTTAACCGATCGACATAACCGTTTCGCTCGGGCCAAGGGTCCGAAATTCATTAGCCCAGCCCATCGGGCTGGGTGAAGCGCGTCCTATGAATTGCGGCCCGACGAGCTGCGAAAGGGAAGTGGCCGCCTTCACCGGATTGTGTCGCCGAACCGGTATCGCCCACCGTGGGTGGGCTATGAATTTTGAAGACGGGTTCCCCAGGCCGTTGGCCTGGGCTAAGGGATGACGCACCTTTGGCGCAGGAAGTATTTAGTAAACCAGTAGTGGCAACCGGTTTCGGTAACTGTTTTCGCCCACCTAGGTGTGCAGGAATGTGTTAACCGATCGACATAACCGTTTCGCTCGGGCCAACGGTCCGCGATTCCTTAGCCCAGCCCATCGGGCTGGGTGAAGCGCGTCCGATGAATTGCGGCCCAACGGGCTGCGAAAGGGAAGTGGCCGACTTCACCGGATTGTGTCGCCGAACCGGTATCGCCCACCGTGGGTGGGCTATGAATTTTGAAGACGGGTTCCCCAGGCCGTTGGCCTGGGCTAAGGGATGATGCACCTTTGGCGCAGGAAGACGAAAAGCGTGAGCTTTAGAGCGAACGGGCGATTTCGCGGGCGAGGCGAGCGAGGGCTTCGTTCATCGCGGCGGTGCGGTTCGATAATGTCGCATCGTCAGGTCCGGCGGAAATCTGGGTGCGGAAGGAGCGAGTGGACGCGACTCGGCCATGAACCGGCTGCAGTTTCCACGTGCACTGGAGCGTGACGTAACCGGATGCGTCTGGCTCAAATTGGGTGACCCGGATTTCCAGCAGCGTGGTGTAATCCATGGTGACGAAATTTTCGACCGGTTGGATGTTGAGCGAACCGGTCAGGCGGCTGAGATTTTGAGATAAAACGCGGGAAAACGCGGCGTCGAGCGGCTCGGCCCAGAGGTGATAGGGATTCATCTGGAGCTGACCTTTTTCACTGCGTGCGACGAGTTGCTCGCGATCGAGGTAACTGGGCAACGAGGGCCGGGCGATGGCGATCGAAGGCGTCGAAGCGGTCAACGGCCGATCCGAAATCACGGGATCGAGGATGTGACTGATCGAAGTGTCTTTGACCGGTTTGAGCACGCTGCAGCCGGTGAGAAGGAGGGGCAAAAGGAGGAGGAGTTTTTTCATTCGGGCAGGGCCTTTCCGGAAATGAGAGAGTTCGGGTTTTGTTTGAGATCGTTCGAAAGTTCCTTGATCGCGCGTGAGGCGCGCTCGGTTTCCTGGAGGACGTTTTGCAGGCGCAGCAGTACGGGCGCGCGCGGGTTCGATAGGTTGGAAAGTTCCTGAGCGGCCGCGTCGATTTTTGCGATTCCGGCGTTGGCGCTGACGATGACCGCATTGAGATCTGCGACGAGCGGATCAATCCCGGCGTTTGCCTTCGCGGCCAGTTGGTCGATTTGGACGAGCGCTTTATCGAGATTTTCCACGGCGGAAACGAGCTTGTCGTTGCTGGTGATGACGCGGATGTCTTCGGTGATGCCGACGACGTTGTCGTTGATCTGTTTAAAGTTCAGCTCGCGAATCTGTGCGTTCGCGCTGACGAGGACGTCGCGGAGTTCTTTGACCACTCCTTCGACATCGAGCGCGTTGATTTTTTTCAATCCGTCGGAAATTCCGGCGATGAGTTCGTCCATTTCCGTGGGGATCGTGGGGACGACGGGGATCTTCGGTTTGCGGCGTGTTTCGTAAACAAAGCCGGGGGAATTCGGCACGATGTCGAATTCGATATAAAGCTGACCGGTGAGAAGGCTCTGCTGCTTCATGCCGGCGCGGAGGCCTTCTTTGACGGCTTTTTCCACGCCCTCGTGGGTGGAAAAGTCGATGCCGCCTTCACCTTCCCGGCTGACGAGGCGGAGTTCTTTTTCTCCGAGATCGACGACGACGGGGATGATTTTTCGGTTTTCTGCGACGTCGATGAGGACGTTGATCGATCTCACCGTTCCGATGCGGACTCCACCAAAACGGACGTCCGAGCCGACTTGGAGGCCGTTGGCGCTTTTGTCGAAAAACAGCAGGACGCTGTAGGTTTTTTCAAAATATTTCCCCGCGCCAAAAAGCATGATGGCGAGGCCGATAATGAGGAGGCCGACGAGGGTGAATCCGCCAATCAGGGCGGGGCTGGCTTTTTTGCTCATGGCTTGGATTCTTCGGTGGAGGTTTCAGGTTCGCCGCGGCGGAGGAAAAGCCGGACCGCCGGATTTTCCGAATGATCGCGAAGGGAAGAGGGATCGCCAAGGGCGCCCTGGGTGCGAGTGCGAGTATCGAGAAAGATGGAATTGTTCGCGACGGTGAAAATGCTGGCCAGTTCGTGAGTCACGATCACGACGGTCGATCCAAGACTGTCGCGAAGGCGGAGAATCAAGTCGTCGAGTCGGCGTGAGCTGAGCGGATCCAGGCCAGCGCCCGGTTCGTCGAGGAACAGAATATCGGGATCGAGGGCCATCGCGCGGGCGATCCCGGCACGTTTGTTCATGCCGCCGCTGACTTGGGATGGATAGTAGTCTTCGTATCCGGAAAGACCGACGAGTGCGAGTTTGTAGGAAACGAGATCGCGGACGGCTTTTGCATTGAGGTCGGTATTTTCCTCGATCGGCAGGGCGACATTTTCCGCCAGAGTGAGGGATGACCAAAGCGCGCCGGATTGATACATGACGCCAAACCGGTGGATGAAATTGCCCCGTTTCTCCGGATCGGTCGCGGTGAAATTTTCTCCATCGTAGAAAACCTCGCCTTTCGCCGGTTCACGCAGGCCGATGAGGTGGCGGAGCAGGGTGCTTTTCCCACAACCGCTACCGCCCATGATCACGAAGATATCTTTTTCGTTGATGTCGAAATTCAGGTCCTTCATCACGACGAAGGATCCATAAGCCATCGTGAGATCGCGGACGGAAATTTTCGCAGTCGGTTTTTCGGAAGATTCGGCCATGGTTTAGATTCCGAGGACGGTGAAAATGACGGCGAATGCCGAATCGAGCACGATGACGGTGGTGATCGAGGCCACGACTGCGCGGGTGGTGGCCTGGCCAACGGCCGCGGAGGAATTTCCAGCCTGCATGCCTTGGAGGCAACCGGCGATGGCGATGGCCGCACCAAAAAAGAAGCTTTTGAACACGCCGAGTGAAGCCGTCGTGAGATCGACCGCGTTGATCGTCTGATTCCAATACAGAACCGGTGGGATGCCGCTCATGACCCCGACAATCATGCCGCCGAGGATGCCAACGACATTGGCGTAAACCGTGAGAATCGGCATCATGATCACCAGTGCCATCAACCGTGGCAGGACCAGGAAATCGAAAGGATCAAATCCGAACGTTCGCAACGCATCGACTTCCTCGTTCGCCTTCATGCTGCCGATGTGCGCGGCGAAGGCGGCACCGGTTCGTCCGCTCATGATGATCGCGGTCATGACCACGCCCATTTCCCGAACCATGGCGAGGGCGACCAGATCTGCGACGTAAATCCCCGCGCCGAAATCGCTGAGCTGCACATTGCCGACGAAAGCGAGAATCAGGCCGATGAGAAAGCTGATGAGCGAAACGATGGGCAGCGCCTGCACGCCGGATTCCTGAACGGTCATCCAAAAATCGCCTCTGCGAAATTTCGCCCGACCGGTGAAAAAGCGGCCCACCGAAAGAATCGACTGGCCGACGAATTCGTTGAGCACGCGTACGTTTTCCCAAACGGCGAGGGTGATTTGCCCGAGTTTTTTCAGCTCGGAAGGTTGCGATGTCTTATCCCGGGCTTCGCTTTCCTCCGGTACTGCAAGCGCGAGCTCCATCAGCCCGCGAAGATTGTCCGGCAGTCCATCAAACGAGGCGGATCCGGATTTTTGTCCGCCATCGACCGGTTTCGCAAGGTCTCGCAAATGAGCGAGGAGAAAGGCAGGCAGCGTCGAATCGAACAGACCGAGATCTTCTGTGAGATATCGATCCGGGGCTTGGGATGGCGACTCACCATCCACCTTGGGTGCTGGGCCGTCCCGATGCCAGTCACCACTGAGCTTCAGAACGACCTCTCCGTTTTCCTGCGTCCAGGACGCGAGGGGAGCGATGGGGTCGCGGGCGGCCATGACCTGAGTTTGGCTCAAATTTTTTCAACAGACAAGGCCGCTTTGCACGCCAGAATTCCGGTTAGAAAAACCGGGTGGCACAAGCGGGCAACACGTTGACAGGCTGCCGGGAAGGCCTTTTACTGCCTGCCAATGAGCGCTTGCCTATGGTTACTTACCCTCGTGGTGGCGTTTGCGTCGTGGGGTTGCGGCGCGTTCCAGCAAGCTCCCACTTGGCAATCCGCCGTCACCCGGCAGTCGACTCAACTCGGCTATCGGAACTGGATCGTCATCGCCGAAGCTTCGTTTCCGGCGCACAGTCGTCATGGCGTCCGGCAGGTCAACGCGACGGAGGACGTTCCGGAGGTGCTCGATTATGTGTTGAACACGCTTGAGCAGACTCAACACGTGCGGCCTCAGATTTATCTCACCCGTGAGCTGCGATCGGTGGAAAACGATTTCGCCCCAGGAATTGAAGATCTGCGGAAAAAACTCAAAATTTCCCTCCACGGGCACGAACCGACTGAGCTCGATCAGCAGTCGCTGCTGACGCTTTTGGAAGATGCGAATCGGAATTTTGAAGTTTTGGTGATCCGCACGCCGACTGCGCTTCCCTATTCCTCCGTTTTCCTCGAACTTCAGCCCGGCTATTGGGACGCCGAGTCTGAAACTCGACTTCGCGAACGCATCGAACGCGAGCGCCTTGATCGCCTCCGCCGCCCTTATCCTTGACGAGATTATCCATTCCTGTGAGCCGTAAAGACGAAGAAATCCGCAATGAACGCGAAAACGCCTGGATTGGCGATGCCGTGCTCGCCCTGTTCGCCCGCCAATTCGTTCTTCGGGAACGTCACGTCATGGATGGCGTTTGGTTTACCAAGCTGACCTCGAACGGCTTCCTGAGTGCTTTTGGAAATCCAACGCGCGTCGAGGCATCGATCGGAAAACTGTATCTCGAAGGAGGTCTTGAAGCCGCTTTTGCCTGGATGGAAGCGGAGCTGGTCCCGCTGTTCCGCAAGCAGATGGCGAATCAGTCGTAAGCGGCTCGCTGGTTGTGTTTCAGATCGTTGCTCGCGAAGGCGAAGTCTTCAACGACTTTGCCGCCGATCAAATGCTCTTGGATAATCCGCTCCAAAACCGGCGGCGTACACGAGTGATACCAAATTCCTTCCGGGTAAACGACAGCGACCGGGCCTTGCAGGCAAACGCGTAGGCAATTCGCTTTCGTTCGAAAAACCGACGGATTTTTCCCGGTTGCCAGGCCGAGTTCCTTGAGGCGTGCTTTCAGAAATTCCCACGCTTCCAAACCGGTTTCCGTGGCACAACACTTCGCTTCAGAAGGCCCCGCGCAGAGGAAAATATGGCGGTCGATTTTTTCGATGCCGAGGGATTCGACGCTGGAGCGGAGGGTGTTCATTTTTCAAAAATAGGTCTTCGACGGAACTTGTAACGAGCGGAAAATTCTGTTTGAAACTCACGCGTGCTGGTTTCGAACGTGATAAAAAGATTATTTCCTGCGCTGGTGGCCACCGTGTTCGCGACGGGTGCCTGCGGGCAGACAAAAACCGCGAATGAGCGGATTTTTCAACTTCAGAATCCCGAAGGAAAAGTCCTGGCCGCATCCCTTCTGGAAGTGGGTGACCGAACGGTGAAACTCAAGATCAAGGATCGGGTTCTTTCGACGACTTGGGATAAATTCGACGTAAAGCATCATGCGACGTTTGAGGATTTTCGAAAATACCAGCTTCAGCCGTTCGACCTGAATCAACTTGCGGATCCCGCTCCAGAGATCCAACCGGGAAAAATCATCGAAGTGGCGATGCCCGATTTGGAAAAAGACGCTGCTTCCCAACCCGCAGGTTACACGCTCCGTGTTCCGGAGAATTATCATCCTTGGAAATCCACTCCATTGATCGTCTGGTTCGCCGGCGGCAGGGGTTCTCGTGACGTGAATCAAGCGATTCCGTTGGTCGACCCAAAAGAATTTCTCATTGTTTGTATCCCTTACCCGGAATCTGAACCCCGCCCGTTGCTCGCCGTGGAGGAGGGTCGTGGCAGCACTCGTTTGTGGGCCTACCATCGGCCGATGCTGGAGGATTTGAAGAAACGCGTACCAAATATCAGCCCGGACCTGCGGATTGCAGACGGAATGAGCAATGGAGCGCATACCGTCGGCAGCTACCTTGGAGAAGGCATCAAGGAATTCACCCGTTTTTTTGATACGTTTTTACTGATCGAAGGCGGCTCAAGCATTTCTCGCGAGTACGACGGAATCTGCGGAAAAAGAATTTATCACGCATGGGGCACGATGGGAAGTCGGCCAGCCTACGCGGCGCCGATCAACGAACGTTTAAAAGGCGAAAAAGCCGATGTCACCGACGCGCCGATGCAGGGCGTCGACCACGATTTCCCGTCGCAGGAAAAAGCGAAATGCAAAAGCTGGATCCTAGCCCTCCATCCGAAGCCGTCAGCGCCTTAGAATGCCTCCGCTGTGAATCAAGAAATCCGGCTGTCGAGCTGGAAGGTCTGGCCGGAAGTATGAGGCAGCGAGTGGTGAAGGAAATAAATGAAGCGGGCGACGGCCTCGGGAGTGTTGAACCGGTTGAGCGAGTGGGCTGCCAGGATTTCCGCCCGGCGTTTTTCCGTGACATTTTCAGTCATCCGAGTTTCAAGAAATCCTGGAAGGATGGCGTTCACCCGGATGTTCGCATCCCCATTTTCCTGGGCCAATGAAGCGGTGAGGCCAAGAAGCGCGGCTTTCGCGGTTGCGTAGGCGACTTGGCCAATGGGTGGATGAAGCGCGGAAAAGCTGGAGATGAAAACGATGTGACCGGCTCGTTGTTTCCGCATTTGCGGCAAAACGGCGCGAGCACAGGCCACAGCGGATTTGTAGTTCACGGCAAAGACTTCGTCCCACGACGACTCATCAAGGCGGCTCAGCGGGGCGTCACACGTGATTCCGGCGGCGCAGATCAACAGATCGACCGGCCGATTTTCGAAGTATCGAGAAATACCGGAAATCTCGCGCAGATCGAGGTGCTGTTTCCCCAAACTTTCCACTGCGGTTTCGGCTCCATGAAACGCGGTGGAAATCGCGCGGCCCAGCCCTCCGGTTCCGCCGGTGATGACGATGTGACTCATGGCTTTTTTCGGTTGTTGGAAACGGCTGATTCCGATCCGAAGAAAAACCCGGGAATGACTTGTGAATAACCCGGGAATGACTGGGAGAACAACGAAGGGGTTGAGGGAAAACGATGATTCATTCCGAAGCGATGCAGTTTCATTCACATGTTATTCTTTCCGTGGAACCCCTTTGGTGAAGCTGAGGAACAGGCCAAAATCAAAGTTATTCGCACTATGAAGAAGATGATCTTAGGGGTTCAAAAAGGAAGAATTCATCAGAGTGATGCGTTGTGCACAACACGGAAGATTCGATCGTTCTGACATTCCGCGTTTGGAATCAAGCGACCGGTTTGTGAGCGGCTGGGGGCGCTTCACGGGGCGTGTGGGCATAAAAAAGGCAGCGGGCCCAGAAAGGGGTGCCGCTGCCTTGAGAAGAAACGTGGAGGTTTTTTACAGCAGCATCAGGGCGGGCTGCTCGATCAGTTTTTTGACCTCCGAAAGGAATGCGGCTGCGACTGCTCCATCGACGACGCGGTGGTCACATGAGACACCGAGATTCATCCGCAAACCGGGAACGATTTGTCCGTTTTTCACGACCGGTTTTTCGATGGCAGCTCCGACGGAAAGGATGGCAGCTTGAGGAGGGTTGACGATGGCGTCGAACGACTCGATTCCCCATGCTCCGAGGTTCGAAACGGTGATCGTTCCGCCGTCGAATTCGTCCGGTTTGAGTTTTTTGTCTTTGGCTCGGACGGCGAAATCTTTGACTGCTTTGGAAATGGCGAGCAGGGATTTGGTTTCCGCCTGTTTGATAACCGGGGTGACCAGGCCGTCTTCGATGGCGATGGCGACGGAGAGTCCGACGTGTTTGAATTTCACGATGTGGTCACCGGCGAAAGAAGCGTTGATTGCAGGGACGGCTTCGGCAGCGTTGATGACGGCCTTGAGGATGAAATCGTTGACCGAGTATTTGTTGCCGTGGGTTTTTTCGGCTTGGTCGTTTACTTGTTTGCGCAGCGCCATGAGTGGTGCGGCATCCACTTCGACGTGAAGGTAGAAATGCGGGATGGTGGTCTTCGAAGTCAGCAGGCGGGAAGCGATGATCTTACGCATCGAGCTGAGTTGGACGATTTCGTCTTCCTCTTTGGCGCTTGGAAGGATCGCTTGTGAGGTTGGCGCAGGACCGGTAGCTTTAGCTTTGACCGACGCGGCGAGGCTGGCGGCTGCGGAGGCGTCGGAGGATTTTGCGTTTGCAGGTTTCCCGTTCGCTTCTTCCACGTCTTTTTTGACGATGCGACCGGCCGGACCGGAACCGGTGAGGCCTTTGAGGTCAACTCCGAGATCGGCAGCGACTTTTCGCGCAAGGGGTGAGGCTTTTACCCGTTCGCCGGATTCGGTTGCGGTTTGAGCGGCGGGTTTGGACGCTTCTTTTTTCGGCTCAGCAGCTTTTTCAGCGGCAGGCTCGGTTTTTGGCTCATCCTTGGCGGGAGCGGGAGCGGAATCCGAATCTCCATCGAGAACGGCGAGGATCGCACCGATCGCTGCCTTTTCGCCTTCTTGGACGAGAATTTCGGTCAGGGTGCCGTCGTCGAAGGCTTCCATTTCCATTGTGGCCTTGTCGGTTTCGATTTCTGCCAGGATATCGCCGATTTCGACGGTATCTCCGACTTGTTTGTGCCATTTGATGAGGGTGCCCTCGGTCATGGTGTCCGAGAGTTTAGGCATATCGATGTTCACTGGCATGGCTTGATAGGAATGGGGTCGAGGTGAAGATGGGAGAATGTCAGGGGTTTTCCAGTCTTTTTCGGCAAGGATGTGGAGACAAAAAAGCGCGGGGGGCATGGTTTGCCACCTCCGCGCTGGAAAAAGTCAGGAAAAGACGGCTCAAGGAGCGAGTGGCTTCATGCTTGGGACCAGGCCCATGTGAGGGCTGCCGGTGCCACCTTGAACGGTTGCCATTTTAAGGGTGGCTTCGGAAGTCGTTCCACAGCAATCCTTTTTGGGGCAATAAAAGCGGGTGCAGGAGTTGCACTTCACTTTGACCTTTTTGGTCACGGTCTTGTAGCGAGGAACTTTTTTCTCGATCGTCTGGGTCATGCCGCCTTTGCCACCGGTGTGGATCGTTTCGGTAACGATGTCATATTTGCAGGTTTTGACTTGGCGAGTTTCCGTCTGGTACTGGGCGGAGCGCATGCTGAACATCGAACAGCAGGACGAAAATCCGAGAGAAACGGCAACGAGTGAGGCGAGCAGGAGTAGGTTTTTCATGATAGACGCGGGGTTTCAGGTAGGAGAAGGAAATCAGAAAAGGCAGCAACAAGAGGAAAGGCCAAGCGCGAGGGCGGAGAGAGTCACGGCGATTACAAAATGTTTCATATTCCCGGGATCGTAGGAATCGCCAAGACGTTGGCAATGAAAAAGACCACCGTGAAATCCGGTTATTCGAGCGAGCTCAGCCGTTTGTCACGCCTTTCACGACGCCTTTTTCCACGATGAAATTGAGCCGGTCCGGACGAAAGTCGCGGGTGACCGGTTGGCTTTCTCCGTCGATTTCGACGACTCGATGAGAAATGGCTGCGGCGGTGGCGATCTTCTGCGCCTTTTCTAGCGGAACGCCAATGAGCGTCTGCGGTTTTGACGCTTCGGGTTCGGAGGTTTGCGCGGCAGGAGTCTCGGGCGAAGGAATCGAGGGTGTTTCGTTGGGTTCGCAGCTATTGCAAGCCAGCGCGGCGAGGATCAGGATTTTTTTCATCATCGGGAAAAATCCGATATTTCACCGCTGGAGCAAGCGGATTTCAAACAGGCGACAAAAAAGCCCGGAACGTCTGGGACGCACCGGGCTTTTTGAGAGACAAATCGGGATTAAGCCATTCCAAGAACTCGTTCGACAATGCGACGAGGGTTAGGAAGTTGCTCATGCTCAATGTGTGGCGAATAAATCGCAGGTGCGTCGATGGTCGTGACACGTTTGATCGGAGCATCGAGATAGTCGAACGCGTGTTCCTGGATCAAATGGGAAACCATCGCGGAAACACCACCGAAACCTTTGGATTCGTCGACCAAGAGGACTCGGTTGGTTTTTTTCACCGTCTTCAGAATGGCATCCTGATCGAGCGGGCGAATCGAGCGAAGATCCAGAACTTCAGCATTGATGTTGTGTTCCTTCTGAAGGGTCTCCGCAGCTTCAAGAGCATGGATCACGGAGCGGCCGTGAGCGATGATGGAGATATCGGAACCTTCTCGTTTGATATCGGCAAGGCCAAGAGGAACGACATGATCACCATCCGCTGGATCGGGAACCTCACCGGTCATGCCGTAGAGGAGGGTGTTTTCCATGACATAAACCGGGTCGTTGTCACGGATTGCCGCTTTGATCAGGCCCTTGACGTCAGAAGGAGTCGCGGGAGCGCAGACTTTCAAACCGGGGAAAGCAGCGAACATGCCTTCAGGAATGTGCGAGTGCGTCGCGCCGACACCGGTTCCGCCGTTGGCGGGGCCACGGACGACGATGGGGCAATTCGCGAGACCACCTGACATGTAGCGGACGTTTGCCGCGTTGTTGACGAGCTGGTCGAAAGCAACCGAGTGGAACGACCAGAACATCAATTCCATGACCGGGCGGATTCCAAGCATCGAAGCGCCGATGCCCATGCCGATGAAACCGGCCTCGGAAATCGGAGTGTCGACGACGCGTTTGTCGCCCCACTTTTTCCAGAGGCCTTCCGTGACTTTGTAGGCACCGTTGTATTGAGCGACTTCTTCGCCCATCAGGACGACGTTCGGATCGCGGGCAAGTTCTTCGTCGAGGCCTTCGCGGAGGGCTTCACGGTAGGAGAGAATGCGGGACATGGGAAAGAGATGCGGAGTGAAAGATGCGGATTGCTGAGGGACGGGTGATATCAGTCGTTGAAGAAGTGGCGACCGATTTTCGAAGCTTCGGTTTGATTATCGGTTTCCCAATAAACGTCCGTGCTGATGTCGGCGATGGTCGGCGCGGGAGACTCTTCCGAGAATTTCACAGCGGCGGCGGCTTCCTCCGAAGCGGTTTTGTTGATCGCAGCAGCGTCTTCTTCGGTGAAAACCCCTTCTGCGATGAGCTTCATGCGGAAGACCGAAATCGGGTCGTGATTCTTTTTGTAATTCTCGATCTCCTCGGGAGTCCGATATTTCTTCGCATTGGCGTCGGCGACACTGTGTCCGTAATAGCGGTAGGTGTCGATTTCGAGAAGGGTGGGTTTGCTCTGCTTTTTCGCCCGTTCCATGGCGATTTGAGTCTTTGCTCGGACTTCGTAGATGTCGGAACCGTTGATCACGTCCCATTCCATGTCGTAGGCCTCCGCGCGGCGGGCGAGGCAATCGCGGTAAGCGGACGAACGCTTTTGCGAGGTGCCCATGGAGTAACCGTTGTTTTCGATCACAAAAATGACCGGAATTTCAAAAAGGGCGGCGAGGTTGAGCGATTCGTGGAAAGCGCCTTGGTTGACCGCACCATCACCGAGGTAGCAAAGGCAGCAGCCTTCTTTTTCGAGATACTTCAGGCCATAAGCGAGGCCAAGGCCGAGCGGGGTCTGGCCACCAACGATGCCGTGACCGCCCCAGTAATTTTTGTCTGGAGCGAAAAAGTGCATCGAGCCGCCTTTGCCTTTCGAGCACCCGGTTTGCTTGCCATACATTTCAGCCATGCACTCGTTCATGCCCATCCCGACCGCGAGCGCGTGACCGTGATCGCGATAGGCGGTGATGAAATGATCGTCTTTTCCAGCCAGGGAAATGGTTCCGACGGCGACCGCTTCTTGGCCGATATAAAGGTGGAGGAATCCACCCATGCGGCCGGCTTGGTAATATTTCAGCGCAGCCTGCTCGAAGCGGCGAATGCGGACCATTTGGGTGAAAAGCTCAATTTTTCGTTCGGGGGTGAGCGATTGATTGATCGGCGAGCGAGCGAAATCGAGGGTGGAGGTGGTAGCGCTGGACATGGAAGGCGTGGGAGAAAGAGTCTTGGAAGGAAAGGAAACGGCGGGCAAGAGCTTATCGTGCGGGATGAAGTTTGGAGTATTCGACCGGTTTTGGCAGAAAGATTCTGGCGCTGAGGAAGACCGCCGTGAAGAGGAAATTGGCAGCGACTAAATTTCTCAGGAAAACCCAGGAAGGAAGCGGGTCTCCGGGCAAACCGGTCCAAAGTGACTGGGTCAATCCGGTGAGGGTTTTGGCGTAGCGGGGATCGCCCAACCACGCAGCGCCGTTGGTGATCAGATGAAAAACCACGGCGGCTCCCACTGAGCCAAACAGGGCAACCGGAAGGCTACGCTGGGTGAGAAATTTCCCCATCACAAATACGACGGTGAATGCCGCGAGAGTCGTCAGAAAAACAGCGGGAGATCCGAGAAGGTTGAAACCTTGGAAAAGCGCGGGGACCGGGTAGGTCACCACCCACGCCGTGAACGCGATGACAAATCCACGCCAACCGGTCGCTAGAAAGGCACCACAAAAAAATAACGCGGCGATCGGCTGGAAATTGGGAAAGGTCTCTGGGAACGCGCTGCCCAACACGCGGAACGCGATGAGGAGGATGAGGATCAGGCCGAGTGGGAGCCAGCGGTGCATGGCGGGAGCGTGAGGGATATTTCGAGCGTGGGCGAGGGGAAAATTGAGTAAGCATTGAGGATGCCCGGTTTGAAGAAATGTTCCACGTGGAACGTGGTTTCAGGACTTGAGCCCGGACGTTGACCGGTTAGGATGTCTGGCAGCGAGATGTTCAAATACCCCAAAAGTTACGATGTGATTGTGATTGGCGCCGGCCATGCCGGTGTGGAGGCAGCCCTTGCCGCAGCACGTCTTGGCTGCCAAGTCGCCGTATTGACGCAGAATCTCGATACGGTCGGACAGATGTCGTGTAACCCCGCGATCGGCGGCTTGGCCAAGGCTCACATGGTTCGGGAAATCGATGCACTGGGGGGCATCATGGGGCTTAACACGGATGCCACTGCGATTCAGTGGCGGATGCTTAACGCTTCAAAGGGTCCGTCCGTCCGCGCTCCACGTGCTCAGTGCGATAAAAAAGCCTACCAATTTCGAATCAAGCGCGAGCTGGAAGCTGCACCGGGTGTGGATCTGCATCAGGGGAACGTCGCGGATCTTTTGGTGGAAAATGATCGGATCACTGGTGTGTCCACTTCGCTGGGCATGGAGATCTCTGGGAAATCCGTCATTCTGAGCGCAGGAACCTTCATGCGTGGACTCATGCACGTTGGTCTCAGAAATGAAAAAGGCGGACGAATGGGTGACGCCACGTCCACGGTTTCCGATTCGCTTCGTCGGCTCGGGTTTGAGGTGGATCGTTTCAAAACCGGTACGCCTTGCCGCTTGAACGGCCGCTCGATCGATTTTTCTCGCTGTGAACGTCAGGGAGGTGATGAGCCCATTCCGAAATTCAGTTTCATGGCCGACACCCTCCGAAAGGGGAAAGACGACCTTTTTACCCTCAATCCTTGGGGTGATCCCTCGTTCCACGTGGAACAAATGCCCTGCTGGATCACTTATACCAATCCCCAAACACACGAGATCATTCGCCAAAACTTGGATCAATCTCCAATGTATTGTGGGATTATCGAAGGGGTTGGCCCGCGATATTGCCCATCGATCGAGGATAAAGTCGTCCGGTTTGCGGAAAAAGAACGCCATCAGGTGTTTTTGGAACCGGAGGGTCGGCACACCCTGGAGTATTACGTGAATGGCGTTTCGACTTCGCTGCCGTACGAGGTTCAGCTGGCTTTCCTGAGAACCATTCCCGGTTTGGAAAAGTGTGAGATTTTGCGGCCCGGTTACGCAGTGGAATACGATTATTGCCCTCCGACGCAGCTTTCGTCGACCTTGGAGACGAAGCGGGTAGAGGGCCTTTATTTCGCTGGACAGATCAACGGAACTTCCGGTTACGAGGAAGCAGCCGGCCAGGGTCTCGTGGCGGGTGCCAACGCCGCTCTCAAGGTGCTGGGCCGCCCAGAGTTCATCTTGGGGCGCGACGAAGCCTATCTCGGGGTGATGGTGGACGATTTGGTGACGCGAGGTTGCACGGAGCCCTACCGGATGTTCACGAGTCGGGCCGAATATCGGTTGTTGCTTCGCCAAGACAATGCCGACCTCCGATTGACCCCCAAAGCGGCTGAAATCGGGCTGGTGACCGGTGAGCGCGCCGAACGAGTGCGGGAAAAACTTGCGGCTCACGAACGGGCTGACGTCTGGGTCCGTCAAAAGACTCACGACGGCGTGAAACTCGACCAGTGGTTCCGTCAGCCGGATCATTCTTGGGAAAACTTACCCGCGGAGATCCTCCAAGAGTTCCACGTGGAACTTTGGCCGATGATTGAGACGAATTTCCGCTATGAGGGTCATCTCGGCAGGCAGCAGACTCAGATCAACCGGATGGCCCGCCAAGAGGGGAAAAAAATTCCTCTGGAAGTGGATTATTCGGCGATTCGAGGGCTGAAAAAAGAGGCCCAGATTCGTTTTTCGGAGATCCGGCCGCTGACGATTGGTCAAGCGAGCCGAATTCCCGGGATTACCCCTGCGGACGTCGGAATGCTGGCGGTCTGGCTGGAGAAGCTGGAACGGGCGGAAGCGGTCGAAAAATGAGTCAGACGGGCCCAGTGGGCCAATCGGCGGGAAGCCGCATCGGTTTTCCCTCAGGCATTTTCACGAGGGCTAGTGCCTGCCTTGCGGTGACTAGCAACTGCCCGTCGCTTTCGCGGATCATTTCGAACGCGCACCAGAACCGGGCGCGGGAGATTTCTTCGAGTCGTCCGCGGATCGTCAACCAGTCACCGAGTTTCGCGGAGCGCCGATAATCGATTTCGGTTCGCACGACTACGGGGAAAACCTGGGTTTCAGACATCGACCGGAGATCCATGCCAAGTTTCGCGGCCAATCGCGTGCGACAGGTTTCGATCATCCGCAGGTAGGCGATGTTGTGAACGACCCCGCCACAATCGGTGTCGAAAAACATGACTTCCTCGCGGGTTTCGATGGTCGTTTCTCCGGAAAACATGAGATATCCATGGAGCAGATTGAGCCACTTTGCAATGTTGGCTTGAGCTGACTCGTATCACTGACATCGTAGTGTTTATGCCGAAAAGAAAAGTTCTATCGTATCTGGTTTGCCTCTTCATGGTCATGCTGAGCGAGGGCTTTGCGGCACCGTTTGTTCCTCCTCAGGAAGGGCCTGTGGCATTTCGACGGGACCGGCTGCCCTTGGATCCGGAAACGATGGTGTCGCTCTCTGAGCAGCTCCACATCCTCGCAGCAGGACAGGGAATGGATCGAGCGGAAGATCGTCGCGCCACCGCCCAGATGCTAGCGCTGGCGTTGGCTTTAAACCCGGTGAATCCGCAGGCGCGTGCGGCGGTGAAATCATTGACGGAAGGTGCCGAAGGCATGGGGGTTCCCGATGCTGAAAGGCTGGAGCGGAGCCGTTCGCGGATCTGGAACACTCTGGCCTGGCTTGAGACGCCAAAAGCCGGCCCGGAGGGAAATGCGCTGGCGGCCTGTTTGGCAGACGTCATTGCCGCGTCAGATCCCAGTCATCCACGGTCGGCAGCCGTCCGAGAGAAGGGAGAGAGGGGTGCATGGAACTCTTGGATTGCGCCCGTCGACCGGTTCGAAGACCTGAAAATTGAGCAAAATCAGTTGGTTACGGAAAAATCGGACCAGGAAGAACCGGTTCAGACGGTAGCCCTCAAGTTAGAAAAGGCGGTGATCTCCACTCCGCTATGGATGGAGGATTCAAAAACCAAAAGCAGCCGTCTCCTGTCGGTTCCGGTGACACTTTTAGCGGAACCTACTGGGGGTGATTTCACATTTTCGATCGAGGACACACCATTCTCCAGCGCGCTCGCCCAAATGAATCAAACGCTCAAGCAGGCTTTGGAAAAAGAGCACGGTGGCCTTCCGAAAACCGCACGAGTCACCCTGATCTGTGGCAAAGAAGAAAATTACCGATGGGGACAAAACCGGAATGCCATCTCTGGCGCTGCGGCTGTCTTGCTGAGTGCGGCGATTACCGGGCGCGAGCCGGACGCGACGGTGATCGGCTTGGTCGAAGCAGATGGTGCCTTCAAAGCGCCCAAGGATTTTTGGAATCGGCTCCGATCACTGATGGACTCCGATGCCCCGGGTGGAAAACTCGTGGTTCCCACGGAAGCGGCAGACACGGTCGGGTTCATCCTAGCGTTAGAACGGCCGGAGTTTTTCTTTAAATATGAGGTGATGACGGCGTCAAATCTTACGGAACTTCTTGATCGGAGCGCGAAGATTCCATCATCCGAGATTCAGGACCTTTCCGTCAAATTTCGAGACATTCGGGAAAAGGGAGCATCTCAACCTCTCAGCTCATACGTGGCGAACCGGTTTATCCGCCAACGGCTGAACGATCTCGTGTCTGCGGCTCCTTATCATCTTTCTGCAAAGTGGCTCGCCGTTCAGGCGGCGGGTGAGCGTCCTACGCGGCTGCCTCGAAACCTGCTCGCGTTCGAATACCAGCGAGCGATTGCTCCAATGGCTTGGATTTTGAACGAACCGTTCGTCGGGTTTGATACCGAGCGGCTCGATCAAACCTATGAAACCTGTCGGGCAGAGGTCGATTTGTTAGAACGCTACGTCGACACCGCCGACCGTGACCTGCATTTGCGGGTTCGTGATTTGACGACTTCGATGCGGACGTTTTCCCGTGGCACCCGCATTCGAGGAGCAGAAATGAGCGGCAAAGCCGCGACCGTTCTCGCGTACGATCTGATGATTCGATCGTATGCTCTGATTCATGAAGAGCTGGCAGCGCTTACCGAACCCGAAGATCGCCGCGAGCTGCCACCCCCTTGAGATTTCCTCAATTCGCCTTGGCCCATCGGTCGACTGAAGACACTCTTGGGAAGTGAACGCTCGTGTGCTGATCGACGGCCCTTCGGAGCTGGTTTTTGACTACGCCATCCCTGCCGGGATGGGGGTTCAAGCTGGTTGCCGGGTCCGTGTGCCCTTGAGGCGGAAATCCGCGACCGGAACGGTGCTGTCGATCGCGGAGCCGGAGCAGCAAGATTTCGCACTGCGCGAGCTGGATTCTCTGATCGATCCCGAACCGCTGATCACCCCGGTCCTGCTGCGAACGGGAGAGTGGATCGCAAACTACTATGGATGTAGTATTGAATCGGTGATCCGCTCGCTGGTTCCGGAGGCCGTCCGGTCCGAGGAAAATTCGGCCAAGACGCGCCGTATTGCCGTTTTGGAAAAGGAACCGGTTCCAGAAAGTTTGGAAAAGCTCGCGAAGCGCGCGCCACGGCAGCATGCGATTCTAACGCTTCTCACCCATACGGCTGACCGCCGTCTTCCGGTGAGCGATCTCGGCGAAGGAAATTCTGCGGCGTTAAAAGCGCTGGAGAAGAACGGTTTCATCCGGTTGGAAACGGAGGAAGTCCGCCGTGATCCCGACGCGGATGGCGTCGAAGAGATCCTCGAATTTAAACCCCTTCAGCTCAATTCCGAACAAGAAGTGGCTCTGGAGCAAGTGGTTGAGGCGATCGCCCACCCCGATACCGCGCGGCCGATTCTTTTGCTAGGCGTGACGGGTTCTGGGAAAACCGAAGTCTATCTTCAGGCGGCTCAACGGGCGCTGGACCTGGGCAAAACGGTATTGGTGCTGGTCCCGGAAATTTCTCTCACTCCGCAAACGGTTAGAAGATTCAAATCCCGCTTCTCCGCGATGCAGGATCAGGTCGCCGTGTTGCATTCCAATTTGTCCCAAGGGGAACGTTTTGACGAATGGCATCGTATCCGAAAAGGCCTCGCCCGCATCGTGATCGGCGCGCGTTCCGCAGTCTTCGCGCCGCTGCCGAATCTGGGGCTGATCCTCGTCGATGAAGAACACGAGAATTCCTATAAACAGGAAAATCCGCCGAGATATCATGGACGTGACGTCGCGGTATTAAGAGCGGCTTTTGAACCTTGTGCCATCGTCCTGGGATCGGCCACGCCATCGTTGGAGTCATGGCATAACACCCAAACAGAAAAATATCACCTGATCCGGCTGAAGCAACGAGCGGATGGGCAATCGATGCCATTGGTTCGAGTGGTCGACATGCGCCTTGAAGCGGCCAAACAAAAGGGGAATTTGCCGATTCTTTCCGACAAACTCCGCACCGCGCTGGAGCAAAGATTGGAGAAAGGTGAGCAATCGATCCTTTTCCTCAACCGCCGTGGGTTCGCCCGCTCTTTGCAATGTCCTTCTTGCGGATATGTTTGTCAGTGTCCGCATTGTGCGGTGGCTTTGACCTATCATCGCACGGATGAACGACTGGTATGTCATGTCTGTGGCCATACTTCGATCGTGCCGAGGAAATGTCCGGAATGCAAAAGTCCCGCGATTTTGCTTCAAGGATATGGGACTCAAAAAGTCGAAGAGGTCTTAGCAAAGGTGTTACCCACTGCGAAGTTCGCACGCATTGATGCAGACGCGATGCGAAGAAAACACGCCTTGCGAGATACGTTGAACGCATTCAAAGCGCATAAGATCGATATTCTGATCGGCACCCAAATGATCGCGAAAGGTTTGCATTTTCCCAATGTCACCTTGGTCGGGATTTTGAATGCGGATCTCGGATTGCATGTTCCCGATTTCCGGGCGGGAGAGAGGACCTTTCAATTGCTGACTCAAGTCGCAGGGCGCGCGGGCCGTGGGGACTTGGAAGGCGAAGTGATCGTGCAAACCTTCACTCCGCATTCGCCATCGATCCAGTACGCGCGGAAGCATGACTTCGATGGATTTTCCGAACAGGAGATGGAATTTCGCAAAGCGTTTTCCTATCCGCCCTTTGCGCACTGCGGCGTGCTCACCGCACGATCCACGCATGAACGTCGCGCCGAGTTCACGTTGCAAACTCTGCATGTCCGATTAAAGGAAAATTTACCGGCTGATATGGTTTTGGGAGAGGTTTTGCCCTCACCGCTCATCCGGTCGCATGGGCAATTTCGTTTCCAGATCACGCTTCGGTCGCATCGGGCGCGGCCCCTGACCCGTCATGTGCAAGCGGTGCTCGCCCGCACGACCCTGCCGGAAGACGTGACCGTCGTCTTTGATATGGACGCCTTGAATTTTTCGTAACCGGTTCTGCGGTGACGAAGGCTGCTGCGAAGATTGCCTGAGGAGTGACAGCAAAAAAAATCTAGAAATAGGTTCCGAATTCTGTAGGGTTTTTCCGCCCCCTGATCCCCCCGTTTAATGAATTCATCTGTTCAGCTTCCGCGGCCGATTCGCGCAACTCATCTTGTGGATATTGGTGCCAATCCGGTGGATGGAGATCCGCCGTATCGGCCGATGATGAATGCAGGTCTCTGCCGGGTGACCGGTTTTGAGCCGCAGCAAGAGGCGTTGGCAGAGTTAAATGAAAAAAAGAGCGAGCTAGAGACCTATCTTCCATACGCGGTGGGAGATGGAAAGACTCATACCCTGAAGATATGTCGTGGCTCGGGAATGACGAGTTTGCTGGAACCCGATCTTGCGAGCTTGAACTTGTTTGAAGTTCTCAAACCGTATGCTGAAGTCATTTCTCGCGTACCGATCGAGACGAGGCGGCTTGACGAGATCGATGAGATCCAAGAGATGGATTTCCTGAAGATCGATATCCAAGGCGGAGAACTCGAGGTGTTTAAAAATGGCACCGAAAAGCTGAAAAATACGGTGGCGATCCAAGTTGAGATTTCCTTCATCACCCTTTATGAGAACCAGCCGGGAATGGGGGAGATCGATGTGGAGCTGAGGCGGCAGGGGTTTGTTCCACACTGTTTCGCTGCAGTGAAACAATGGCCGATTGCGCCGTGCGTGGTGAACCATGAACCGAGAAGGGCGCTCAATCAGTTATTGGAAGCCGATCTGGTATACGTCAGAGATTTTTCACGACCGGATTCGATGACGGATGAACAGCTCAAGCATTTGGCGTTGATCGTTCATCACTGCTACCGGAGTTATGATCTCGCGCTGCGTTGCGTGATGTTGCTTGAGCAGCGCGGAGTCATACCAACGGGATCACAGGCAAAATACCTGCAATCGTTCTCTCGAGCTCACTCATAACTCTACGACCATGCCTACGATTGGACTCTGCATGATTGTAAAAAACGAGGCGCACGTCATCGTTCGCTGCCTTGAAAAAGCGATTCCTCTGATCGACTATGTGTGGATCACGGATACCGGTTCGACGGATGGAACACAAAACGTCATCCGAGATTTTCTTTCCAAGCACCAAATCCCGGGTGAAGTGGTTGACGTGCCATGGCAGGATTTTGCACACAACCGGTCCTTAGCCATGCAGATGCTACGGGAGCGAAATGAAGTGGATTATGGCCTCATGTTGGATGCCGACAATTATTTGGTGTTTGATTCTAAATTCGACCCGAAGAAATTTAAAGATTCGTTAAAGGCTGATTTGTATGATGTTCCTGTCCGCTCGGGAATTTCGACCCACTATTCTCCCTTGTTGTTCAGCAACCGAATCGCCTATATTTACAAAGCGGTTCTGCATGAGTATTTGGAAGTGCCCGCGGACATTCGCCGGGCCCAGGTGACGGGTTTTTTAAGCCACCAAGTGCAGGATAGTGCGAGAAACCAGAATCCCCGGAAATATCTGGACGACGCGGAGGTGTTGGAAAACGCACTCCTCACCGAAACCGATCCATTTCTCAAAATCCGTTATACTTTTTATCTGGCGCAGAGTTATCGAGACGCGGATCTCCACGAAAAAGCGATTGAAACGTATCTGAAGCGGTCCGAGCTTGGAGGGTGGAATGAAGAAATTTTCATCAGTCTCCTCTCGGTCGGTAGATTGCGGGAAAAATTGAAGCGCCCTCATCAGGACGTGATTGGGGCTTATCTGGATGCTTATGAGGCCTGTCCGACCCGGGCCGAATCGTTGCATGCTGCCGCTGCATATTGCCGGAGGACGAAAAAATATCGGCAAGCTTATCTTTTTGCAAAAGAAGGGCTGACCCTCTCGCTGCCTGTTCGGCCTCTTTTCGTGGAAAATTGGATTTATCACTACGGTTTGCTCGATGAATTTTCGATCGCAGCCTATTGGATCGGTAAGCCGAAGGAAGCGTTCGACTGTTGCGTCAAGCTTTTGAAAAATCCTTGGGTTCCGAAAAGCCAGCGAGCCCGGATTCACCAGAACGCCCAATATGCGATCGACCGGTTAGGACGGCCAAACTTAAAAAATTTGCTTCCTGAGGTAGAGGTCTAAAGGCCGAGCGCATAAAAAAACAGACGCTCGTTTTTCATCTGTCTCAAGGGAATGCGGCACATGAGCGGTTGAATTTGTTCGTGGGGATTGTAGTCTAACATTCGACAATTTGCGAAAGCGGTGTCGATTTACCATGTCATGAATCCCCGAGTAATCAGCTTATCTCTTGCCTCGCTTTCGAGTGTGTATGGGCAGGATCCCGTTCCCACGCCGCCGCTGGAGACGTCGCAGGATTTGAGGGAGGTGCTTCAGGATCGGAACGGGGATTTGTCTTCGTTGGCGACGCGGTTGCTGGGGAAAAACGGAGGGAATCATTTGTTTTATTTGCCGACCCGGGATGAGCCGACGACTCCCGCGAAGTGGGGATTTGATTATGAAAGCCTGAATTTCAAATCCGCGGATGGCACCTCGTTGCACGGGTGGTTTTTGCCATCGCGGGCGAAGAAGCCGAAGGGGACGATCGTGTTTTCCCATGGGAATGCCGGTTCGATGAGTTACCATCTGGGGTTTGTGATGTGGATGGTCGAGGCGGGATACAACGTGATGATGTATGATTATCGCGGTTTTGGAAAGTCCGCGGGCGTCGTGGATCGGCGGGGGATGTTGGACGATGTAAAGGCGGCCTTTCGTTACGTCAGCGGTCGGGCGGATGTGGATCCAAACCGCTTGGTGTCTTTCGGCCACAGTTTAGGTGGTGCGAAATCCATCACCGCATTGGGCGAGACGCCAGTCCCGGGTCTGCGTGCGATCATCATCGATGGCACGTTTTCATCGTATCAGGCGATGGCGCGGATCGTCGGCGGTGAAGTGGGGGCAAGCTTGGTATCGGATGAATGGGCACCGAAAGATTTTGTCGCCAAGTTGTCGCCGGTTCCGCTTTTGGTCGTGCATGGGACGGCGGATGAAGTGGTGCCCATCGGTCAGGGACGAGCGCTTTTCCAAGCCGCCCGCTTGCCGAAGACGCTTTTTGAAGTGGAAAATGGCCATCATGGCGATTCCCTTTCGCGAAACAACGGAGCTTATCGAAAAAAAATGATCACTTGGCTGGACGCGACGTTGGACGGCTAACGCACGCTCCGCGAAAAAGTTGTGTAACCGATTCAGCTCGGCTAGCGTTTCGTAAGAAATGAATGCTGCATCCTCGTCGATTTCCACAGGTGTGGTGTTTGAAGCCAAGCGTGTGCGGAAAGTTTATCAAACGGGCGAGGTGGATGTGGTGGCGTTGCATGGCGTTGACATTGAGTTAAATGCCGGTGAGCTGGTGGTTTTGCTCGGCGCCTCGGGTAGCGGAAAATCGACGCTGCTCAATATTTTAGGAGGTTTGGACATTCCATCTTCGGGAGAGCTGATCTACCGAGGTTGGAATTTGGATGGCGCGGAAGAAAACACGCTGACGCTTTTCCGCCGGAACTGCGTCGGGTTTGTTTTTCAGTTTTACAATCTCATCCCAAGTCTGACCGCTCGCGAGAACGTGGCATTGATCACCGGCATCTCACGGGATCCGATGACGCCGGAAGCAGCGCTGGAAATGGTCGGCCTCAGCGCGCGGATGGATCATTTCCCATCGCAGCTTTCCGGTGGTGAACAGCAGCGTGTCGCCATCGCGCGGGCGATCGCGAAACGGCCGGAAGTTTTGCTTTGTGACGAGCCGACCGGGGCGTTGGATGTCACTACGGGAATTGCAGTACTTGAAGCGGTCGAACGCATCAACCGCGAGCTGGGAACGCTGACGGTGATTATCACTCATAACGCGGTAATGGCGGAAATGGCGGATCGGGTGCTGCATTTATCCGACGGGAAAATTGTCGATTCGTATCGCAATGAAGTCCGTTTACCGGCGTCTGGTTTGAAATGGTGAAATCGTTATGATGATCGATCCCCTTGACCGAAAACTGTTGCGCGATCTTGGCCGGATGAAAGGTCAGGTCCTGGCGGTGAGTCTGGTGATGGCGTGCGGGCTGGCGATGATGATCATGACGCGGAGTTTGATCCTGACCCTCGAATCGACCAAGTCGGCTTATTATCAGCAAAACGCGATGGCCGATGTTTTCGGATCGTTGAAACGGGCGCCGCTCTCGATGGTCGATCGATTGGCGGCTTTACCGGGGGTCGCGACGGTGGAACCACGGGTCGCGGTGGAGGTGACATTGGATCTACCCGGTTTGGACGAACCCGCGACGGGGCATATCATTTCGCTGCCGGAGGACGGCGGGGAGCAAAAATTAAACCGGTTATTTTTGCGCAGCGGAAGATTTCCCAAACCGGATGACCGGCGAGAAGTGGTTTTGGGTGAATCGTTCACGAATGAAAATGGATTAAAACCGGGTGACTCGCTGGTGGCGGTGATCAACGGGCGCCGCGAAACTTTGAGCATTTGCGGCATTGGGCTTTCGCCGGAATTTGTTTTTGAAGCGCGTGCCGGGCAAACGTTGCCGGATCACAAGCGCTTCAGCGTGATCTGGATGAATTACCGACCCCTCGCGGTGGCTTATAATCTCGATGGAGCCTTTAACAATTTTTGTGTGGATCTTGCGCCGGGTGCCGCGGCGGAACCGGTCATCGCGGAAATGGACCGGTTGCTCGCGCCATACGGAGCGGGAGGTGCTTACACCCGGAAAGATCAGGCATCGGCTCAGCGGCTGGATGATGAGCTGCGGGTGCTGAGATCCTTGGCCGTTGCCTACCCTTTGGTTTTCCTGAGTGTGGCCGCTTTTATGGTGAATGCCGTACTTGCCCGGATCGTCCGCTTGCAACGGGAGCAAATCGCTCAAATGAAGGCGCTCGGGTATTCGTCGCGCCAGGTCGGTGTGCATTATTTGAAATTCGTTCTGGTGATCGGATTTCTGGGAACGGTGCTCGGTGCGATCGCAGGCAGACTTTTTGGCGGTCAGTTGGTGAATCTTTACACGATTTTTTTCCGCTTTCCCAAGTTGGAGTTTCAGATGGATTACCGAGCGATGGGTTTGGCGTTGCTGGTCAGTTTTGGCGCTTCGATTCTCGGTGTTTTGACCGTGGTTTGGCAGGCGGTGAAACTGGCTCCAGCGGAGGCGATGCGGCCGGAAGCACCTGCGGATTTCAAGCCGTCGTTTTTCGAGAGGATCGGCCTGACGAAATTTCTGAGTCCGGCATTTCGCATGGCGTTACGGAACATTGAGCGGCGTCCGTGGCAGGCGGTTTTTACGACCGCCGGTTTGGCGTTGGCGACCGGTTTGATGGTGTTGCCAGGGGCGATGAGCGATAGCATCGACTACTTGCTGACCTTTCAATGGAACAGTGCGCAGCGCCAGGACGTGGCGGTTTTTCTAACAGAACCGGCTTCGGGAAGCGGATTGTATGATTTTGAACATTTGCCGGGTGTGACGTTGGCGGAGCCGATCCGCAGCGTTGCCGCGAGGATGCGCTTCGGCCACCGGTACCGGAAACTTTCGGTGACGGGGGTGACGCCTGAAGCTACGCTCAACCGGATCTTGGATGCTGATGGAAATCCGATCACCCTGCCCGAGGAAGGCTTGGTGATGTCCGAAAAACTGGCGGAGATTCTCGGTGCCAGGATCGGTGATGAAGTGCGGATCGAGGTGCTCGAGGGCAAGCGTCCGGATCTAAATATTCCGATCCGGGGATTGCTCACGGATTACGCCGGTGTCGCGGCCTACATGGATATTTCGGCGTTGCGCCGATTGCTTCGGGAAGGGGAGACGGTGAATGGCGCGTATTTAAAAATCGATCATCTGCATTGGAAAGCGTTCATGCGGGAGGTGAAGGAAACGCCGCGGATGGCAGTGGTCATGGTGAAACGTGATCAGCTGGCTTCGTTCCGCGAGACGACCGGGGAAAGCATCGATATCATGCGGAAGTTATACTTTGTCCTCGCGGTGATCGTGGCGTTTGGAGTGGTTTACAACAGCGCGCGGATTGCGTTGTCCGAGCGGAGCCGCGAGCTGGCCACGCTGCGGGTCGTCGGGTTCCGGCTTTCGGAAGTGCGCGGGGTTCTGTTAGGGGAACTCGGGATTTTAGTGCTGACGGCGATACCGGTCGGCCTGTTATTCGGGCGAGGATTGGCCTTAATGATCATCGCTTCTTTCAGTACGGAAACGGTGCGGATGCCGATCGTGATCAATCCCTCCACTTACTCCATCGCCGTGCTGGTCGTGCTGACCGCGGCGGTTTTATCCTTCATTCTCGTCAGCCGAATGCTCGGCAAGCTCGATATGGTCGGCGTGTTGAAAGCGCGTGACTGAACAGTTCTCCAACCCTTCTCATTATGGCAACGTCCACCGCTGAAACGAAAAAATCCGAGGCTCCCTGGGAAAGCAAACGCTCCCCGTCGGGGAGGAACCTGCTGCGACGGCTAGGGGTCTGGTCGGTCGTCGCCTTGCTTTTATTCGCCGTCTTATGGGGCCTTTGGCCAAAGCCGATCGTGGTCGAGACGGGTGAAGTGACCCGTGGATCCCTGACGGTTCGTGTTTCGGAAGAAGGAAAAACTCGAGTGAGAAACCGGTACGTGATCGCCGCACCGGTCAGCGGAAGGATGCGCCGTGTTTCGCTGAAACCGGGCGATGAAGTGAAGGCGGGGGAGACGATTTTAACCGCGATCGAACCGGTCGCGGCACCGCTGCTTGACCCACGCGCGCGGATCCAGGCGGAAGCGGTGGTGGAGATGCGCGAAGCATCCCGCAGGCAGTCGGCTCAATCTCTGGAGGCGTTGCGTGAATCGGCAAAAATCGCGGAACAGGATCGAGATCGATATCGTGCGATGAAAGACGCCGGTTCCGCGTCGCAACTCGAACGGGACCGGGCGGAGGGAACCGCATTGGTCCGGGCGGCTGAAGTTCGCGCGGCGGAATTTTCGTTGCAGGTCATCGAATATGAGCTGGCCCAAGCTCGCGCGGCGTTGGAACGGCCGGAGAACACGCCTGCGGGCGATTGGGTCGAGGTGAGATCACCGGTTTCCGGACGGGTTTTGAAAGTGATGCAGGAAAGTGAAATGGTCGTCACGCCGGGTGTCCAGATTCTCGAAGTGGGCGATCCTGCGGACATCGAGATCGAAGCGGAAATTTTGTCGCGCGATGCGGTTTCGATGAAACCGGGTGATCCGGTTTCGGTCGAGCAGTGGGGGAATGACGAGCCGCTCAACGCGCGGGTGAGGCGAGTCGAACCGGCTGCGTTTACAAAGATTTCCGCGCTAGGAGTCGAGGAGCAGCGGGTGATTGTGTTGAGCGATTTGGTGGACCCTCCGGAGGCGGCGAAGTCCCTTGGCGACCGGTATCGTGTCGAAGTTCGTGTCGCGGTTTGGCATGATGACGATGTGCGGATCGTTCCGGCGGGAGCGTTGTTTCGCGAAGGAAACGCGTGGAAAACCTTTGTGTATCGGGACGGGAAAGCACGGCTGTTAGAAGTGAACGCGGGCCGCACCGATGGGCGATTTACCCAGATCCTTTCCGGCTTGGATGAGGGCGACGAAGTGCTGCTCCATCCGCCAGACACGGTGAAAGATGGAACTTCCGTGATCAAACGTGACGAGTCCTGACGTGGAAAACCGGCGAGGTTTTGGAAAGGTGATCTCATTGACGGAAGCGGAAACCCGTTGATAATTCGGGACGCTTTATGAAGAAACGCAGTCCTTTGGCATCGATCCGACCCGGCGGGATTCTCCGTTGGTCCACGACTTGCATTTTGGCGGGCGGCGTCGTCGGCCTGAGCAGTTGCCAGCGTCCGGACGATTACGTCGCGACCGAAAAGGACTTGCAGATGGCGGAAGCGCAATCGCGGATCGAGCAGCTCGATTCTCAGCAAGAGCTGCTGAAAAATGGTGAAGTCGCGAACAATTTTCATCTTCCCGGCGTCGGTTATTATCACGCGGAAGCTCATGATTTTTTCGATCATCCCTATCAGTTTTCCAATGAAGGCCGGTTTTTTGTGAATGGCGTTTGGCAGGATCAACCGGGCCGTGAAGATATTGAGCCGAGCCGACCATCGCCGGCCGCGTTGAAGAAAGTCGATCAAGCATTGGCGCGTGAGCAGCAGCTCGCACAAGGTTCGGCACCGTCACAAGGCGGCGGCTTTGGGATGGGCAATATGCTGATGATGTATTGGCTGCTGTCGGGAAACCGCGGCATGTTTTCACCGGGCGCAGGATTTCGCAACGCGGGCCCTCAGGTCGGAAATTGGCAAAACTCCGTCGAAAACCAGCGCCGCGCCGTGAACGCCCACGCGAGTGCGAATCCGGGATACAACCGGATGGTGAATCAAAGCCGCATGCGCGGTGCGGCGGTGCAACCGGGTCAATCGGTGCGCGGCGGATTCGGCGGGCGCAGCAGTGGTTTTTCCTTCGGCGGTTAATTTCATGAGATCACCGATACGTTTGGAATCGCGGCAAGCGCGGGCCGGTTGGCAAAAGCGAGTCGAGGCGTCAGGTCTGACTTGGCACGGCGCGGATGGACTTCCGTATTGGACGGAGGAAAAAAATCTCGTGCTGACTCTGCAGGCGGCGGAGACCTTGGAAGATGCGGCGACCGAGCTTCATGCGCTGTGTTTGGAAGCCTGCGAGCAAATCGTGCAGCGCGGCTGGTGGGACCGGTTGGCGATTTCCGATACGGCGGCGAAATTGGCGGAAGCGTCGTGGCTGACTTCGGATTTTTCGATCTATGGTCGCTTCGATCTCGCCTGGAACGGAACCGGAGCACCGAGACTGTTAGAATACAATGCCGACACGCCGACGTCCCTGTTAGAAGCCTCGGTCATCCAGTGGCAATGGCTGGAAGATGTCGCCCCTGAGAGCGATCAGCTCAATTCGATTCATGAAGCGCTGATCGAGCAGTGGAAAAAACTGCCTGCGTCGCGGGTTCATTTCGCCTGTGCGTGGGATCAGCTCGAAGACCGGCAGACGATTGCCTATCTCGCGGAAACGGCAGAGCAGGCGGGGAAAACGGTCGAGCTGTTAGATATGTCGGAGATCGGATTTTCCGAAGATGGACGTTTTACCGATACCTTGGAAATTCCGATCGACCGGTTGTTCAAGTTATATCCGTGGGAGTGGATGGCGGAAGAGCCGTTCTTTGCGGAGATCGGAAATGAACGTTACCGGTTCATTGAGCCGGCGTGGAAGATGATGCTTTCGAACAAAGGGATTCTGCCGATTTTATGGGAGTTGAATCCCGGGCATCCGAATCTTTTGCCAGCGTTCACGTCGAAGGAAAAGCTGACGAATTTCGGTGTGACGAGTTGGGCGGAAAAACCGTTTTTCGGCCGCGAAGGTGCGGGCGTGAGATTACTGGATCACGGTCGCGAATTTTCCGCAGGGGCAACCGGTCACCAAAACGAACCGGTCGTTTTTCAACAACACGCTCACCTTTTTTCCGCCGAGCAAATGCATTTCGTCTGGGGCTTGTGGATGGTCGGCGACGAATGCCGTGGGTTATCCGCACGCGGAGATTTGTCCCCGGTTACCGGAAATCTCAGCCGGTTTTTGCCGCACCGGTTGGAGGGATGACGTGGAATTGGAAAGGCCCGCCACCGGTCAGTCGGTCTTGGGGCTGATTTCCTTAAGCCGTTCTGTTAGAGATTTCTTTTGTGCGGTGAGAGTTTTTGACGTGGACGTTTCGTCGGTGATGCGAAGGGCGTAACGAATCCGAATCTCTTCCGAGATCGATGAATCTTCGAGGATCAGCGCATTGAGGCGGGCGTGATCGGAACCGGTTTCGAGGGAATCTTTCTCGATGATTTCTCGTGCGATTTGGTCGGCGGCGGTGGATTCAGAAGTCGGTGCGGTCGGAGCCGCTGTGTCTGCGATTCCCGGTGGTGTCCCGTAGCCCATGAACTTGGATCTGCCGCCGGGTTTGGGGAGGCGGAAATCGTAGACGCCGTAGCCGTTGGCCTGTTTGCCTTTGTAGGATCGGCCGTCGGTTGCGTTGATCATGACAGCGCTGTTATCCTTTTTTTCTCGGCCGAGATACATGGCGACGTGGGTGATGTTCACGCTGCGTCCATCGGTGGGGGAATAGGTGCCGGACCAGAACAGAAGATCGCCCGGTTTCAATTTGGAAAGCGAAGGATGGTCGATGTCTTCGGCGTCTGCGGGCACTTCGTGAAGTCGCCCGGTTTCCTTCAGCCAAAGATATTGATCGGCGGAGGTGCGCGGCGGTTTAAGGCCGGCTTTTTTCATCACGTAAAACATCGCGCCAGAACAATCGAACCCCCCGGCGGAAGGTTCGGAACCGCCGAATTTGTAAGGAAGCCACGGCGAGTCGCGCGCGGTGGCGATCGCCCCTTCCAACATTTCCCGGCGTTCTTCAGGGAGAGCTTCGAAGTCTTTGAGATCGCTGGTGGAAATGAGCGCGGGTCTGCCGTGTTTGCTTTTCCCGGCGGATTGACCTTCGGTCGCCTCGACCGGTTTGGATTTTTTCGATTCCGTCTGGGCGCCAAGCGGCAAACAGATCGCCGCGAGGATCAAAAGGGTCGGCGATTTCATTCGCGAAAAATAGGCCGAGAAGGCGAAAATCGCAATTTCTAAACGTCCGCAATTCGCCGGTTGCTAAGCTCGATCAAGCGTTCAAGTACGGCATCTGCCGTAAGTTCTGAAAGTTGTCCCCCGGGTGCGGTGACGGCGGAAGTTCTCGGCGAATTGACAGGCCACGGGCCGAAACGCGAGGGTGAGGTGGGGCCAAAAATGGCGAGCACTTTGTTTCCTAACGCTGCCGAAAGGTGCATGGGGCCGCTGTCATTTCCTACGAAAATCGAAGGCTGTCGGACGAGCTCGATCATTTCATCAAGCGGGCAGCCGGTGAGGTTGAGAAATCGACCGGTCGGCGGCGGGGTGGCGGGTTCGGCGAATTTGCCGGCGCACCAAGCGACGCGGCTGCCAGGGATTTTTTCCCAGATGAGTTGGGTGAGATCGCCAAATTTCGGCCACTCTTTGCCGACGCCGCGGCTGTCGGTGAAGATGACGAAATTGAGATTCGGATCGGCGTGGAAAAATTCTTGCCACGGGAAAACCGGTCCGGGATTGAGTTTCAGCGGAAAAGAAATTTCTTCGTCGATGCCGATGGAGCGGGCGAAACCTTGGAGAATCGGGATCGCGTGGTGAGGGGCCGGGGTCTTCGGCAAGTCGACGCGGCGATTGCAGAAAAGTCCGGAGAATTCCCGAGCGTCGCGGCGGCCCCATTTTTGAGGAGATTTCGCGGCAGCGGCCATCAGACCGGTCCGCAGCAATCCCTGCATGTCCCAGACGCGGTCGAACCGGCGATTTGCGAGGATTTTCAGGATTTCCAAGATGCCGCGCCAACCGGTTTTCCGGCGGAAATGGATGACTTCGTGAATGAAAGGCGCGGACTCGACCAAGGGCGCAAACCGGTCACGAGCGACCCAAGTGATACGGCATTCCGGGTAATGTCGGGCCACGTTTTGGAGGACTTGCAGGCCGTGGACGATGTCGCCGAGCGATGATGGCTTGAGGACCAGCAGGCTTTTCAGGGCAGGAAGTTTCTCGTTTTCCGACATGGACGGAGGCTTGCTTCCCACATCGCCGCCTGCAATCGTAAACGCCCGCAAGCCTACGATGAACTTCGATCCCCAAGAAATCGCCGCCCTTCAGACCCGCCTGACCGCCCTTTGGCACGAGGAAACTCCGGCCGCGAGCGGTGACGGATTTTTACGCCTGGTGCAGGAAAACCACCTCCGGAATTTCCAGCTTTGGCATGAGGAAGACATCGCACGGCGAGATGATTTGGGATCGGAACGGATTCACCAGGCGAAGCGCGCGATCGACCGGTTTAACCAAGAGCGAAACAATTTCATTGAGGAAATGGACAAGGTGCTGGTCGCCGAGCTGAAACCGCGGGAAACCGGTTGCCCGAAAAACTCGGAGACGCCGGGCATGATCATCGACCGCCTTTCCATTCTGGCGCTCAAAGAGTTTCACATGCATGAGGAAACCGTTCGTGCCGAAGCGACCGAGGCCCACCGCGAATCGTGCGGGGTGAAATTGGCGCGGATTATTGCTCAACGTGGAGATTTGACGCTGAGTTTGGGAGAATTGCTCGAAGAAGTCGCCGCTGGCCGGAGGACTTTCGGGGTTTATTATCAGTTCAAGATGTACAACGATCCGGCGCTGAATCCGCAGTTGTATCGTGGCGCGAAGCCAACCGGTCTATGAGGCGGAAGGGTAAGAAAAGAACGCTTTGGCATCCGTTTCACTGGCCCACTTGGATGGCGTTGGGATTCTTCCGACTGCTCGTCCTGCTCCCATGGAAGATGCAAGTCGGACTCGGACGAATTTTTGGTCCGCTGTTTTTCGCCGTCATCCGGGAGCGCCGACGGGTGGTGATGGTGAATTTAAGGCTCTGTTTTCCGGAAAAATCGGAAGCGGAGCTGCGGATGTTGGCGAAAGAGCATTACCAAGCGATGGGCATCGGTTTGTTCGAGACATGCCTTGCGTGGTGGGCGCCGACGCGTCGGCTTCCCAGCTATCAAATCGTGGGTAAAGAGCACCTTGAAGCCGCCGCTGCACGAGGAAAGGGCGTGATTCTTTTTACCGCTCACTTTACGACGCTTGAAATCTGCGGTCGGATGTTTACCGAAAACCTCCCGATCGGCTGCCTTTATCGCGATCCGGACAATGCGGTCGTCGCCCGCCAAATGCATCAACGCCGGATTGCGAAAATGACGGTTGCCGTGGCCATGAATGATTTGCGCGGTCTCATCCGGGCCCTCCGAAAAGGTCACACCATCTGGTACGCTTCCGATCAGGGAAAGCGGACGAAATTTTCAACCGTGCTGCCCTTTTTTGGCGTACCGGCCATGACCAATACTGCCGCCAGCCGGATCGCAGAGATGACCGGTGCGGCGGTCGTTCCGTATTTCGCGGCGCGGAAACCGGATGGAAGTTACCTTCTCACGGTGCTGCCAGCTTTGGAAAATTTTCCCACATCCGACCCGGAAGCCGACGCCATCCGCACCAACCGGTTGATGGAAGAATACATCCGCAAAGCCCCCGAGCAGTACTTCTGGGTCCACCGCCGGTTTAAAAGGCGGGGTGAGGGATTTCCGAATGTTTACCGGCGATCAAGCTTTGGAGGCTAGCATTTCACGATATAAGGAAAGATAGGCTGACACGATGGCGTCGCGGCTGAAATGCTTTTCAAGATAGATGCGCCCTGCTGTGGCCAATGCGGTCCGCTGGCTGGGGGACGCTTCTAACATTTTTTGGATCTGCATGGCCATTCCTTGGCTGTCATTGCAGTCACAGAGCAGACCGGTTTGGCCATCTTCGATCAGCTCAAGAGCGCCGTCGCTGCGAGTACTGATGACGGGTTTTTCGTGACTCCATGCTTCGAGAATCACATTTCCCAGCGGTTCATGGCGAGAGGGGCAGATGAAAGCATCGGCCAGTGCGTAAAAGCGGGCCGGGGCATTTTGCCAGCCCAACCAGCGAATCTGGTGATCGATCTGAAGTTCTTTGGCGAGTGTTTGCAGTCCGGGAAATTCTGGGCCGTCACCTGCAATCATCAGCACAACCGGCCGCCCACCAATTTCTTTTGGCAGTTTCGCGAGGGCGTGCAACAGATCATGAAACCCTTTTTTCGGCCTTAGCCGACCTAAGCTGAAAAGAATCCAAGCATCGGCATCAATCTCATGCTCGATTCGGGACTGCGCCTTTTCCGCTTCGTTGACCACGGAAACATCAGGGACAAAATTTCCGATGTGGTAGACGCGTGTGGAGGGAAGACCTGCTTTGACAAGAAAGTCGCAAATCGCACGGGTGTTACCGACCCATGCATTTGCGTGTCGGTAATATCCGTCGATTTTGTAGAAGCCTCCGAGGCGGGCGATGTGAACGGCGCTGGATTTCTCCGGGACCCGAGTGTGACGCGTGGCACGCCCCATATAACTTTGGACGACGCATGGCTGGCGCTTGGCGATTTCTCGGGAAATTTTCCACCGCGACCAGAGATCCCATTGGTTCGCCAGTGGAACATGAATTTGTTCGACCGAATTTTCATTCAGCGCACGGGCGACGGGGCTGCCGGTGCGATTGATGGCCGTGGTAGGATGACCGGCATCATGGAGCGCACGGATCAAGCGAACGTAAAATTGATCGGCTCCTCCAAACTCACGGCTGCCGAGAATATGGATGGATGGAATAGAATCCGCCATTTTTCAGCGTGGGATTGGAGGTTGGAGAAAAACGGCGACCATTTGAAGGCTCAGAAAATAGTTGGGAGATCCGGAGGCGGCAAGAGCATTTGCGAATCGCTGTGGGCTCCGGGTATCACGGTCGCCAACAAATAATGCTGCGAAATCACGGTCTTTGCCCTTGACGACAAGAGCTTTGAAAGACCCCATCATGACGTGACGCAACAGAGGCTCTCATCATGGATCTGAAATATATCTTCTGCATGAAATGGGGTAATGCCTACGGTGCGAAAGACGTGAATGTCTTGAACGCGATGGTGTCGCGGAATGTGACGGGCCCTTTTCAGGTGGTGTGTTTTACCGATGATTCATCCGGTATCGTGCCTGAAGTGAAATGCCTGCCGCTACCGCCCCTCGGCTGCGAAATTCCTCCTGACGTCCCGGGCAAATGGCCGAAAGTTGCACTGTGGAGCAAGGATCTTGCCGGACTTCAAGGGATTGCGCTCTTTATCGATCTCGATTCAGTAATCGTCGACAATATCGACTGTTATTTCGAATATGGCGATCCGCAGGACGTCATTACCGCCCGCAACTGGTTAAATATTTTCAATAAAACCGGCCAGACATCGGTCTTTCGTTTTCCGATCGGAGGGCATTCTTACATGCTGGAAAACCTCCAGGCGGATCCGGCGGCCATTTCGAGAAAATATCAGTATGAGCAAGATTATGTAACTCGCAATATCCGAGGCGGGATCAAATTTTGGCCGGAAGGTTGGACAAAACACTTCCGCATTCACAGCATGGGCCCTTGGTTCATGCGGTATTTTCGCGCTCCCATTTTGCCAAAAGGCGCAAAGATCATCACATTTCCAGGAATGCCAAAACCTTCAGACGCGGTTCTTGGCCGCTGGAGCGGACGCCAGGTGCCGACGACGCCGTTCGGGTATCTTTGCTGGGTCTGGTCGCTCCGGAAAACCGACAAGCGCTGGAAAAAGCATTTCTCTCGGTTTATTCTCCCTTCGCCTTGGGTAAAGGAGCACTGGCGAGAGTGAGTGCTTGATTCTCGTTTTTGACCCGGTTTTACTTACCTGACAACCCTCCTTCGGATCCGTGAGCTGCCGGGTTACCCTCCAATTTTACTTCTTTTGATATGAATTTTCTGATTACTGGTGGCGCTGGTTTTATTGGCTCTCATCTCGTTGAGCGTTTGTTGACCGCAGGTCACAAGATCACGATCTTCGATGACTTCAATACCTATTACGATCCGGCGATCAAACGGCGGAATATCGCAAGCGTGCTCGACCGAATAACGGTCATCGAAGGAGATATCCGTGATGCGGTTTTAGTAGAAAGAACTTTTGCTGCAGGGAAGTTCGATTGTGTGGTTCACCTTGCCGCTCGAGCGGGGGTCCGGCCTTCCATCTCTGACCCCAAGTTGTATTTTACGACCAACATTGATGGAACATTCAATTTGCTCGACGCTTGCCGATATCACAAGGTCCCGCGATTTATTTTCGCCTCGTCCTCATCGGTCTACGGGGTGAATAAAAAAGTTCCTTTTGCGGAGTCTGACCCTGTCGAAAGGACCATATCTCCCTACGCCGCGACGAAGCTGGCAGGAGAGCAGATTTGTTCAAATTATTCCCACCTGTTCGGAATCAGGTGTATTTGTCTCCGGTTCTTTACCGTCTATGGCCCACGTCAAAGGCCAGATCTTGCGATTTCGAAGTTCGCCTCACGTATCTTGGCAGGCGAGTCAATCGAACAATATGGCGATGGCACCACAGCTCGAGATTATACCTACATCGATGATATCGTCTCCGGAATTGTGAAGGCATGTCATTATGAAAAGCAGATGTTCGATATTTTCAATCTTGGAGAATCCGCCACAACCACGCTTTCCGAACTCATTTCAATGATCGAGGCGGAGACTGGTCAGACTGCGACGATCCGCCATCTCCCTGATCAGCCAGGAGATGTTCCTCTGACTTTTGCGGATATCAGAAAAGCAAAAGAGAAACTGAATTATACCCCAGTCACTCCGATCAAGGAAGGAATCGCGAAATATATTCGATGGGTTAGAGACCAGTCCCAAACCGGTTAGTGAAAAGCGGGGAAGGCGAGTTCTTTTCCTCTCAGATTGGAATCTTTTTTATAGCCTAGCAAAATCCCAGGGTAATCGTATCTGAGATCCTTTTGCATACTCAAATATTTGTCCTCACATCTGTGGGGGAAACGACTGCGAGCGATTTTGCAAATGCGAGCGTCTTGTCGCGCCGCTCCTCGATGGTTTTGTTTAGGCTCCTGCGTTTTCTTTTGAGCAGTGCCGCTTTCGGCTGGAGGAAACTTGGCCACGATGGGTTACGAATCTTAGTATACTCGGCTCGCATCAATAAACGCTGCAGGAGCTGCTCAGGAGCCGGTTTGATGATCTCGAGATATTCGGCGGGAATCTCTTCTTTCAGAAAGCTTTCGGAGTTTGTATAAATCTCTTTTGCTTCCGAGATATAATTGTAAAACTCCGATTCGGTAGCTTTCCGGTGGTTCGCAGTCGTCTCATGTACCCAAAAATAGGATTCGACTTGGGGGTCGATCGCCCAGCGCGCTTTGCTGCTCATTTGTAGTGCCCAAAGGCTGTCCCCTCCGTGTCCAAACTCCGTCGGGAAGGGGTTTTTTTGGAGGAATTGAGTAAGGTATAAGTTTCCAGCGCTGCTGGAAATTAAGGTATCAGGAAAGAAGCCGAAAGTTAACGCAGTCCATACGGCTTTAGTCATGATTTGGGGCTGTGAAATTTTCGCGGCTGCGATGATGTCATGAATGGCCCAACGTTTGGGAAGGCGCTCGCCGTTGTCACCGATCATCAACGGAGCGGAGATTACAATGTCCGCGGAAAGTTTTTCAATCGTAGCGACTAATTTTTGGAGGGAATGTACGGGTAGGGGGTCGCCGACGGTTGCGATGGTGCAATAAGCTTGTGTCGCATTGGCAATCCCATAATTCCACGATTGGTAAAGGCCCGGTGGGTGGTTGAAAAAATGTGCTCCGTAAGCAGCGAGTGCATTTTTGAGATATTCGAAAGTTCCGTCTGTCGAGTCGCTGTCCACAATGATGAGTTCTTCGACGACCTCTGCCAGCGCGCAAAGGTGGGTGGCGTGAGCTGGTAAAGAATGAATGCAATTTCGGACGGGGCAGACAACACTTACCGGGAGCTTTTTCATGTCAAAATCAAGAGAGCTATTAAATAATCTTAATCTTTTTCTGTGGCTTAGCGAAGATCAAGTCGAAACTCCGCCATAGCTGTGCAACCGATAAAGATCCATTACAGGTTCTAACCTAGACTTGCTTGCGTCACAAATCGACCTTAGATCAATTTCCATGAAGGTCGCTACGGAAATAACCTCACTCACGAGAGCCAGTGCTGGGATTTATCGATACAGCGCGAATTTGATCATGGCGATCAGGAAGGTGGATCCAGCCGTTGAGTTGACTCCGGTTATTCTCGCTGATCCCTTGCTGTTAGGGCCTACCAATCCCGTTTTGTTTGAGGAGTTGTTTGGAGGAAAACCGGTGGTGGAGCAGTACCGAGTGACGCGGCGATGGGGAAACAAAGAAATCCATGAAATTACGAGAAGTGCGGGTTTTTTTCACCGAGGGTATCAGAAGACGCGGAAGGAAGTCGCGGGATTAAAAGGGAGGTCGGGAATTCTTGGCCGGCTGCGGAAGCTGGAGCGGGAATTTTATCGGGGAATGGCAAAGGCGATCGATTTTTTCCGGAACCTCCCCTACCAGAGAATGGAAAGATTATATGCTCCCACGGGGACAGATGTTCTGCATTCAATGAACAACGCACTACCGGTCGAATTTGGAAAAGTGCGACCTCGGCTGACTTGCCAAACCATCCATGATATCATTCCGTTGCTGTTTAAGCATTCCCATTTCAAGTATTTTGACAAGCTCGTGGACTCAGCGAGAAGGGCGGATTTGATTATAACGGTTTCGGAGTCGACGAAACGGGACTTGCTGCAAGTTGAGGGTTTTAGTGACAAGCACATCGTCGCGGTTCCACTGGCTGCTGATCCACAATTTCACACGGCGCCAGCGGATGCGGTAAATGCCATCCGTGCAAAGATTGGCATTTCCGAAAACATTCCTTATTTCCTCTCCGTATCAACATTGGAGCCTCGGAAAAATTTTCCGTTTTTGTTACGAGCCTTTAAAAAAGTAGTGGAATCCTACGGAGATATCCCCTGTCGGCTCGTGCTCTGTGGACGTATTGGCTGGGGAACAGACGTTCATGAGGAAATTAGAGATTTAATTAAGCAGCTTGACGGGTTAGTTTGTTATACTGGTTTTGTATCGGATGAGGAATTGAATGCTTTGTATACAGGAGCTGAGGCGTTTCTTTTTCCTTCCATTTACGAGGGCTTCGGGCTTCCGTTGTTGGAATCCATGGCTTGCGGAACACCGGTTATCTCGTCCAATACAAGCTCGATGCCGGAAGTGGTTGGAGATGCGGGGATACTCTTGTCTCCCACGAAGGAGCAGAGTTGGGTGGATGCCATGATATGGATGTTGCGCTTGACGCCGCAGGAGAAGGAAATTCATTCCCGTAAGGCGTATGAACGAGCGAGCCTGTTTTCTTGGGAGGAAACTGCAAAACAGACTTTGGCAGCTTATCAGAGCGCATTGGATCGGAAAAAATAGGAAAACGATGATGAAGAAAACGGGTGGCAATTCCTCGATTTTATTTATTCAGCGAAAGAGTCATCGTGCCGGTGCTCAGACATCTTTGGCACGCATGCTGAAATGTGGGTCCATCCGACAACTCCAGCCAGCGGTGCTCACCGGCAGTGAGGGATGGTTGTCGCACGACTTGCGGCAACTGGGAATACCGGTGGCAGTGACTTCCTTTCCGCGGCTCAGAAGTTTTAAGAGCCAAGTGATCGGTCTGGCGCCGTTTGCGTGGAGGGCGGCGAGGGCTTTGGCGTCCGCTGCGATTCGTCCTTCGATGATCGTAGCAAACGATCATTCAGAGTGTCCGCCAGCGTTGGAGTTATCCCGGCGCTACGCAAATGTTCCAGTGGTGGGAATTCTTAGAACGCCGGGAATGACGCGCCGTGATTTCGAAAAGTTTGAGTGCGATTCGTGTGACGGTCTATTGATCGTGGGGGAAGAGCTGAGGGAGCGCGTGGCGAGGTGGACCGATAAACCGATTGATCTTTATCAGGAAGGTTTCCATCGGGATGAGTTATTCGATATGAAGCCGTGGCCTCAATCGTTTCCCGATCGGCTGTTGGTGATCGGTTCGGAAAAACCGCGCAAAGGATTTTCTGATTTTTTGAAAGCTCTCGATATGTTAGAAGCGCAGTATCTGGATTTTCCGGCTTTGGAGTGTGATTTTACGGGAACGACCATTCTGGGCGACGAGGCGTTGTTGGATCTACCGCGGCGGGCACGATTGAGGTTTTTGGGCCGGGTCGATGATTTTTCCGCTTTGGTTCGTGAGTATCCTCTGGCGATTCATCCGTCGCGGGCCGAGACGTTTGGATTGGCACCTCTGGAGGCGGTTTTGGCGGGAGTGCCAACGATGGCGTCTGAAACCGGTGCGGTAAACGAAATGGTTTTCCCTGATGAATGGAAGTTTCCACCCTATCAGCCTGCTGCGATCGCGGAGGGTATTTTGCGTCTTTGGAAAACGTGGCCGTCAGACGGTGCTGCGATCGCTTCGCTGAAAGACTTAATATTTAAGACTTTTGATATGGATCAAACGGTCAAATCGAGTTTGCAAATGTTTCTTTCGTTGGAAAACCGCCGCCGCGAGCCTGAAAGCCAGTGCCGATTTGTCCGCTGGTTAAGCCGGCGTTCCCGCGACTGAAATCGGTTTAGGCGTTTAGGTTCTGAGTTACGGATTCCCAATAGTTCGCGGCTTTCGTGAGGATAGATCCAGGATCGTTGAGAGATTTGAGATCGCTGCGGTAATGGGCAGCGCGGGGGGGATTAAAAAATCGATAAAGCACGGCTCTTTTGCGTACTTTGGAGAGATTGTGAGGTGGAGGACTTTCCACTGGCGTGGGTTTGTGAAAGAGCGCGGCGTCTGCCTGATGCCAAAGGCGGTGGGCGAGCCAGTTGCTGGTTTTCGCGTCGCCCAGCCAGGGTTTCGGTGAACCGATATAATGAATATTGAGATGGAGGTTCCCTTCAATCAGCGGCCTGTTGGAACCGAGGGCGGTGCGGTGGTTGAGGGAATCGGGCAGAATAAAAGATTTGCCACGGCAAAGAAAATTGAAGACGGCTTGGTCGGCATGACGCGCGTCGGGAACTGCAGCGCGTGCGGCGATGGATTTTTCGGTAAAGTTGATTTCCCGTAGGCCTTTGAGGTTCATCCACATCACTCCGGAGTTGATATAAGGCAGTGTTCTTTCGTGGGGGAGAAGTTGATCCAACCACGGGCAGTCTTTTTCAATAGTGTTAAAATAGTCCAGAGCACCGGCAAGAAGGTAACTTTGAGAATCGGTTACAGGTTGCACGGACTCGACGCCATCAAAACAGAGGACATCTGCGTCGAGATACACAATCGATTCGAGATGGGCCAAGATGACCGGTAGAACCAGCTTTGCGTAAAACATTCTCGATCCGCGCCTTTCTGGAAGCGCCGCAAGCAAACCTTGATCCACGGCCAATGGAGTAACGGTCGCTCGAATCCCCCGGCTGTGGCCGATGGTGGCAATGTGGGTATCAAGATTCGTGAGAGCGTCGGGATCAATGCCGCCATCGATTACTAGGATTTGATAATCATAGCGACCGGTTGCGGCGGCGGTGGCCGAGGCGAGCGCGACTGCCAAGCCGGGGAAAAATTTGGCATCGGCGTTCGATACGATGGTCAGGACCGGTCGGGGGTGTTCGCTTGTCATCGTGGAATTCGGTAAGAATTGAGCAATAGGGTCTCGAAGGGCATCGAGATCATCTTTTGGGAAAATCGACCGGGCGCGAGGTGGTCGTCGTAGTAGGTTTTTACGCCTTTTTTCAGCCGCAAGATTTCCGAGGCGTCCAGGGTTTGGAGGTGGGAAACGACGCTTCGCAAGGAGCTTTCGTCGTCAAAAGATAAACAATTCACTCCATCTTCCAGCGGCGGGCTGAGGTAGCGTGCATATTGGAGAATAGGAATGGTGCCTGCGGCGAGTGCTTCGATGAGGTTGTGGCACAGCGGCATCCCTACGCCAGGACAGGCGAGGAAAAAGTCGGCTTTTGAAAGCGCGTCTAACCATCGGTCAGGTGGGATTTTGCAAATCTGCGTTTCGCACAACACAAAGAGGTGGGGTTCATCCGACTCCAGCCATTGGATTGCAGAGGGCGGGCGGAAAATCTTGGACTCGCTGATTTTTTCCCGCACCACCGTTAACATTTCACGGCGGGTGAGCATGCGATACACTTCGCCGATGACATTCTTGTCGTATTTTCCCTCGGAGGTATTTCCGCCGAAGAAAAGGCGTGCCGGACGTTTTGCGCCAAGTTCGTAAGCGTAGGGCAACCGGTTCTGAGCAGCGATTTGCGGATGGACAAAGACGGGGAATGCCAGCTCCGACGGTTGGGTGGCGATCCGGTTTTGGTAGTCGATCCGAATGATTTTAGAAGCCAGCGAGGGAGATGGATCGAGAGTGTCCGTCAGCCATACAAAAGGTTCGTCAAGAACCTCCAGCGAAGGGATCACACCGAATCGTTCACCAAGCAGGAGGGATTTGTTGCGGCTGATGCCAAAGGTCGAAAGCGTCACTCGATGAGCAACAAAAACCGGAAAGTATTCCGCATCGATCAGGTCTTGGACGAGACTGAAGTAATATCTTCCTCCGACCGCATCGATCGCCGGATTGGAAAAATCGCAGACGACGATTGGTTCTCCCGCTTTTCGTTGGCTTAATCCACGCGCCGTGAGTTCGCGATAGGCCTTTCGATAGGCGGGCCTGAGATAAGGACGGATCCGCCTGAACCAGGCCTCGGCGCGTTTGCCGATCGATTTCACGATTGCGGCGTTTTCTGGATTCCGTTCGCGCACCACACGCTACCGGTCATGACGACCTGATCGCGGATGGCTTGGTTCTTTTTCATCGTCTCAGGCGTTTTGTATCCACGCTTGTGGTCCAAATGTAGCACGATCGCCTGGTTGCGGATTTGCACGCCGGTGATGCCACGATTGGCAAGGCGCTCGCCCAGTTCACGGTCCGCGCCGCCGTACTGCATGTCCTCGTTAAATCCGTTTACAGCGATTAAATCTTCCGTCCAGCCTGAAGCGTTGCAGTTATTCCAAGTGGGTTTCGTGGGAGTGATCGCATCCATCACACGGCCAAGGAATGGGGACAGAGCGACGCGGACGGTTGGTGAGATTTCCCGCAAGCCATGGTCTCTCAGATAGCCCGCGTCAAAGATCACTCCGGTTTGGATATCGTCGAGGGTGATCGCCTTGCTGAGCGCCATGGGCAGCTTGCAATAGCCGCCTGAAAGAAACGTTTTGGGCGAAGCATACTTTGCATGGACGGCCAGGAAATCCTCTCGAGGAATGCAATCGCCATCGGTCATCACCAGATAGTCGTGCGCGACTTTTTGCAACGCCACATTTAAAATGGTCTGCCGACGGTAGCCGAGGTCTTCGTGCCACACGCGGGTGACCGGGAACCATGCCAACGGGCGAAATCGATCGATCACCTCTGTCGTCCGTTCATCGGATCCATCGTCTGCGATCAGGATTTCGAATTCGCGATGGGTCTGTTGCAGATAGCCATGCAAGACTTTTTCCAGCCACTCTGGCTGGTTGTAAGTGCTGATGACCACGGATAATTTCATGGAAAAACCTATAAATGCTAGCCAATTGGGGTCAAGGGCGTCTTTTCCCACGGGGCACCCTAGGCATCCGCGATTCCTTCAACAAGCTGCTAGTTCGGCGTCGTCCGCCTTGCCAGGGTTAGAGCGAATCCGAGGACCCCGATGAAGATCAGGTAGCAGGCGAGCAGCTCCAGATAGCTTTTGCAGATTTTCGGGATGTCCGGGTGGAATGCTCCTTCGCCGAGTGAGGCTTTCCAAAAGCGCGAGCTTCCGATCACCCGGTTAAAAACGTAGAGAATCAGCAGCGCGGCTCCGATCAGGCCGCTTGAGGCGTGGTCACCGATGGTTAGAAAAAAGCGGGTCATGACGCGCCGATGGCGAAAACCGGTGATCAGCGCGAGCAGAAGGATGACGCCCACGACCCATTTTTCCGGGAAGGGCCAGCCGAGGATCCCCGAGACGAAGTCTTCGATCTCACCGACAAAGGCGGCGATCAGGCCGAGCGCGAGCACCCTGCAAACCGGTCGATAAAATCCGCTGTGTGGCGATGCGCCGAGGATCACGGTGGCGGCGGCGGCGAGCAGTGCGGCTTGCAAGAGCTCGACCGTTCCCTGCTCGATCGGTGCCGATCCACGATTTGGCAGCCATGCGGGGAGCAAAATGGCAATCGAGCCCGCACAGATGAGCACGGTCCTGACGAGGATCCGTGTCCATGAAGAATCCGACGGGGTGTTGAGGGTCTTGCTGGGCACTGCGGATTTTTTACCGGGCTCGTCATTTTCATGCAAGACCGATACCTTTCGTGGGGTTCTTTCCACTCGGTCGTTCCCGCTTGCGGAGTCGCGCGGGTGGCGCTTCTTTGGGGAGAGGAACGTTTCCGAAAATCCTGTTATGAAATTCTGTGCTACGGCCGCGCCCATTTTTGGCGGATTTTTTGTATCGTTGGTTCTCGCGGTACCTGCCGCGGCCGACGAGCGTTTGGAGCTCGGAACGGTTGTCGAGAAATCGCTTGAAGCGATGGAAGAGCAGAATTGGGAGGCGGCTTTGAGTTCGCTTCAGATCGCGATCGACCGGTTTGGAACGGCGGATCCTTTTAAAAACTTCGGACCACAGTTCGGGGTGATTTATTATCGCAAGGGGCTTTGCGAAATGAAGTTGCAGCGTTGGGAAGACGCGATGCAGTCGTTCGAAATCTGTTACCGAGATTTCCCGAATCCTCCGGGGCTGATCGAGGGTGGAAATGGTTACCAGATCCTTGCGCTGCTCAAACGGGGCGAGGCGGCGATGGGTGCCGGGCAGTGGGAGCTGGCGCTGCGGCAGTTCAAAAAATTTTCCGACGAACGGGACCGCGAGCGTGACAGCTATCCGAAGGGTTCTTTTTTCATCAATCTCGCGATCTGCAATTACAAGCTCGGCAGGATTCCTGCGGGAAACGAAAATCTGGAAATCGCCATCCGCAACAAAAGCGTATTTCCGACGCCCGACGTCGGGATCGTCGCCGGTTTCCAGGCATTGGTCGGCGCGGTGATCGAGCAGCGCAACGAACAGGCATTGCTCGACTTCGTCGAAATGAACCGTGGCGAGATCATCATCGATCCCTACGAGATGCATGAATTTTCCAAAGTCTTCATGAAACTCGCGACCGACGCTGTCGCGGCGAATATGGAGCGTTCCGCGTGGGTGCTTTATCAATTGGTTCCGGCGACCGAGGCGGCGATCGATGACACACGCAGTCGGCTCACCGCGATGGGAAATGCTCCTGAGTTGAGAGACGGGCCACGTTTGATCGTTCGTGAAAATCTCCAACGCAATCTTGCCGCGCTTGAGGCGGAATATCGTGGACCGGAGGCAGCGGAGATTATTCAGCTCGGAGCGACTGCATTTCTTCAGGAAAAATCGGGAAACCTGCGCGGAGCCTACGCGGCGTATCGCCAGTTGGAGCGCTATTATCCAGCCGCGGCGAAGCGGGAGAACTATCTTTCGAATCTGATCCGGCTGGGCGAACGGCTTGGGGAAAATGCTTCGGCGATCGGTGAGGATGTCGCAAAATTGCTGACCGAGTTTCCGAAGTCGTCGGATGCGGCGGCGGCCCAACGTTCACGGCTTACCGCGCTCTTTCACGATCGCGACTATCAACAATGCGTTGCGCTTACCGAGCCCATGTTGGCGGCGTTAAAATCGGGAAGTGCGGATCATGACTTATCTTTATATATCCTCGCCGGATCTTATCATTATCTTGGAAGTTATGACAAAGCTCAGCCGTTGCTGGAGCAGCATGCCTCGACCTATCCGGAAAGTCCCTACGCGCAATCGGTCGATTATTTCCGCGCGTCAAATCTTGTTAAACTCCAACGTTGGAGCGAGGCGGTGCCGTTGCTGGACGAGTTCATCAAAAAATACCCGCGAAAAGAGGGGAACGTTTTTCTTCCCTACGCGCTCTATGATCGAGCGATTGCTCAAGAGGCGGAAGGGCATGACGGACTGGCACTGGAATCACTCGCGCGATTGACCGGAGAATTTCCCGAGACCCCGGTGCTGGAGACGGCATTTCTTCTTCGGGGAAAGCTTGAGGAAAAAACCGGTCAGCGGGAGGCGGCGGAAAAATCCTATCTTCGCGCCTTGGAGGTCGCCGAGAAACGCAAGAACCGGGAAGTCGCCGGGGAGGTTTTATTTCGGTTGGTATCGATGCTTGGGCAGAAAAACCCGGGAGAAGGAAACGTTTCTCGATGGAAGGATGCGATTCCCTATGCCGACCGGTTTTGGGAAAAGTATGGTGAAGATTCACCCTATCAAACTCAGATGGCCGTTGCTCAGGCGCATGCCTTTTACGCCGCCGGACGGGGAGAACAGGCGCTGAAACATCTTTATCATGTCATCACCGAGATGGTGAAAATGCCAGGGACTCCCGGTTTGGAAGCGGCGATTGGATTTTATAGCTCGGTGTATTTGGAGAAGCATACTCCGGATCAACTGAAGACGCATTTTGAACATTTTTCTGAAATTCCGGAAACTCAGAGAAGCGCTCGCGCATGGTTACGGATGGCGGTGATCCGTGCTTATGAAAACGTCGCAAATCGCTCGACGGACGAAGCGGAGAGACGCGCGGCGGAGGAAAAGCTCGCGGAACTTTTTCCCAAACTCGTGTCCGATTTCGTGCCGGCGGATCTAACAGAAGAGACGTTGATCCGGCTGGCCGATTATTACCGGGTGAAAACTTCGACGCCCCGGCAGGCGTTGCCCTTTTATGATGAGGTGCTGAGTCGCGAAGATTCGACTCACCGGTTTGTCGCGCTGCTCGGTCGCGGTGACGTTTCGATTCGCTCGGGATCGCCTGACGATTTGGCGAAGGGACTGGCGGATTTTGAAACGGTTTATCGCGAATCAAAAGACCCTGGAGAGCGGGATCTGGCGCTTTTCCGGTTGGTGGAAATTCATCGTGCCAAGCGCGATTTCACGAAAACGGCGGAGTTGGCAAAAGCCTATCTCGAGCAGGGAGATCGAACGAAAACCAGTTACGCCGCAGAGGTGGGAATGATCTGGGCGGATGCATTGCAGGAAACCGGCAAGGTGGATGACGCGATCGAGATGTATGAAAAAATCTGGACCGGAAATCTGGAAGCGATCGGTCTTTCCGCGCAAGCGGTGAAACGCTGGATGGGTTTGTTATGGGAACGCAATGGTGCGGCACAGGGGGGAAATCTTTCCGACCGGCAAACGGCCTTTGACGGAGGCATGCGGTATCTGAATCTAACAGCGGGCTTCAAGGAAAAGGCCGACGGCGAGCGGCTGGAGCGCTGGAAAGATGTGGAGGCCCAAGTTGAAACGTACCGAACCGATCCGACGATTCAATCGCTGCCGCTGAATGAGATGAACTCCCAACCCGTAAAACCCGTCCGATGAATTTCCTCATGATTGCATTCGTGGCTTTGTACGGTTGCCTGGCGGTACGCGCTGAGGAATCGAAGTCGAATTTTCAAGCGGCTGCACGGTTGATAGAGGCGGATGGGAGTTCCAAACCGGTTTGGATCAAAGAGGCGGAGGCAGGCATCTTGCGATTCGTGGAAGATGAAACGTCCTCCGTGATCCATGAGATAGGGATCAAGGATGTGGCTTCCGTTTATTTTTTGGAGCCAGGCGATTATGCGCAGGCGATCGATCTGTATCAGGCGCGGAAATATGAACCGGCAAAGGAAAAATTCATCGCCATTAAAAATCATTACAAACCGGTTGAGTCGTTGCCGAACAATTACTCAACGCTTGCGGCGTTTTACGAAATGGAATGTTTGCGGAAGCTTGGGGACCTCGACGGCGTCGCTTATGTTTTACAGGGATTCAAAAAGGAATCGCTGACCCGTGATCACCATTTGCGGCAGCTTGAAATGTATATCTTCTGGGAGGCCGCGCGGACGAAAAGCTGGGACCGGTTGGACGCGATGGCGAAGGAGCGCGAAAAAGAGCGCTTGCCCGGTTATCAGCGGGCTCAGGTCGCATACTGCCACGCGCTCGCACTGGAGGGATTGGGGAAACCGGATGCCGCTTTGGATCAGTATCAAACCGCGATGACCGCCGACGCGGGCTCGTCCGAAGATCTCGCCCGGCAATCCGCGCTCAGCATTTTACGAATCCACCAAAACGATCCGCGCGTGAAACAGGCAATCCAAGTCTGGGGCACCCCGCAGGAAAATCCGAGTGCGCCCGGCGATCAACGTCTGCTGGAGGCCGGAGCGATCGCGAATTTGTTCCAGCTTTCCTTCGGCGCCGGCGTTGCGCTTCCCGAGGAATACCGGGTGTTTTTGAAATATCACAAGTGATCCGATGAATCATGGGTTCGAGTTCACCGCATTGCTGATGCGAGAGGGGAAATGGCTCGTCGGATTTTCCGACCTTTTGGTGAAAAAACCGGTCGAACCCTGGAAATCCCTGAACCGGGGCGGTGAACTTTTTTGACAATACGGAATCCCGCCCCCACGCTGCCGCCGAACTCCTGCTCTTTCAAAATCATGGCCTACGATCTCATTGTCATTGGTGGCGGCCCTGCCGGCTACGTCGCCGCTATCCGCGCCGCTCAACTTGGTAAAAAAGTCGCCTGCGTCGAGGCGGACCGCGCAGGTGGTACCTGCCTCAACTGGGGCTGTATTCCGACAAAAGCTTTGCTGAAAAACGCCGAGCTTTACCACACGCTCACTCACAAAGCGGCAGAGTTCGGTTTGAAAATCGAAGGCCTTTCGTACGATTGGTCCGCGGTGATCGGGCGCTCGCGCAAAGTCTCCGAACGCCTCGCTGGCGGGATTGAGTTCCTTTTCAAAAAGAACAAAGTCGACTACGTGCGCGGCATGGGTTCGGTCGAAGGAACCGGTAAAGTCGGCGTGCAAGCGGCGGACGGTTCCTCGCAAGTTCTTGAAACCAAGGACATTCTGATCGCGACGGGTTGCAAATCCCGCGGCCTTCCTTCTCTTCCCTTCAACGGCACTTCGGTGATCGGATCGAAGGAAGCCATGGTGCTGGCGAATCAGCCAAAGGAAATGATCATCATCGGCGCGGGCGCGATCGGCGTGGAATTCGCTTACATTTACAATGCTTATGGCACGAAAGTCACGCTCGTCGAAATGGCGCCGCGCATCCTGCCGGTCGAGGACGACGAAGTGGGCGATGCGTTGGAAAAAGCGCTCATCAAGCAAGGCATCCGCTGCCTGACCAACACCAAGGTCACCGCCACGGTCGATAAAGGCGGCAGCGTCGAAATCACCGTTGAAGGTCCGAAGGAAAAAGGCGTGCTCACGGCCGATGTTTGCCTCGTGGCGATCGGTATCCAGCCGGTGTTGCCAGGCGGCCAGCAGCCTGAGCTTTCCGACCGCGGTTACATCAATGTCGGCGACCGGTATGAAACTTCGATTCCCGGAGTTTACGCTGCCGGTGACATCACGGGTCCTCCATGGCTCGCCCACGTCGCATCGTTCGAAGCGGTGCAAGCGGTTGAAGGTCTGTATGTCGAGGGTCACAAGCCACGCAAAGTCACGAATTTCCCGGGCTGCACCTACTGCCACCCGCAGGTCGCATCCGTTGGCAAAACCGAGCGTGCGTTGAAGGAAGAAGGCATCGAATACGTTGTCGGAAAAATTCCTTTCGTCGCCATCGGCAAGGCGATCGCTTCGGGCGAACCGGACGGTTTTGCGAAATTGCTCTACGGCAAAAAGCACGGCGAACTGCTCGGCGCTCACCTCATTGGTGAAAACGCGACGGAGCTGATTGCGGAAATGGGCCTCGCGCTCGATCAGGAGCTGACGATCGATGACATCCACGCCACGATCCACGCGCACCCGACGATGTCGGAAGTGATCCATGAAGCGACCCTCGCCGCAGAAGGTCACGCGATTCACTTTTGATCGTAAACCGATCTGAGATTCCATTTTCCGCCCTCACCGGTTTCACCAGTGAGGGCGGATTTTTTTTGAGTCGAAACCGGTTCGGCGAGTCCCGCAGTTGAGGGAAAACGCATTTCCCATCTGCCACCTTAGCGGGTGACGCCGCGCTTCGAGCCTTCGATGAAATGGATCAGCTCGGCGACTTGAGGGATCGACGCTTCGTGCATTGCTTTCAGCGAGCTGAGTGAGTTCGAAAGATTGCCGTCTTTTTTGAGGAAGAGCTTTTTGTAAGCCGTTTTCAGCGCGCGGATGTCTTCTTCGGCAAATAACCGGCGCTGCAACCCGATGAGATTGATCCCGCGAGTCGACGCCGGATTTCCATCGACGATCATGAAAGGTGGCACATCCTGGACGACCTTGGCGCAACCGCCGATGATCGAGTGTTTTCCGATTCGGCAAAATTGGTGCACGGCGCTGACGCCGGAAACGATCGCGTGATCCTCAATCGTCACATGGCCGGCGATTCCGACGCTGTTGGACAGGATGATGTGATTGCCGATCTGGCAGTCGTGGGCGACGTGCGAGTAGCAGAGGAAAAGATTGTTCGAGCCGATGCGTGTCGGGATTTCTCCGTGGGTGCTGCGGTGGACGGTGGTGTTTTCGCGGAACACGTTGTGATCGCCGATTTCGAGAAAAGTTGGCTCGCCTATGTATTTGAGATCCTGGGTTTTTCCGCCGATCGCCGCGAAGGGGAAGAACTCGTTGTTTTTCCCGATTTTCGATGGACCATCGAGAATCACATGGGAGTGCAGCACACATTCGTCACCGAGCTCGACGCCGGGTCCGATGATGCAATACGGGCCGATACGGACACGTTCGCCGATTTTGGCGAGAGGAGAAACAATGGCAGTCGGATGGATCACGGAGCTATGAGGCAAAACTCAGCAAGGGATGACGAGTGGAAATTTTCATCCGGGCAGGCCGGGCGCTCCTGTCAGTCGGTTTTTCAGCCGGGTCACTTCCGCTTGCAGGGCTCTAGCGGCTTCTTTGCGGTCACCGGGTAAAGGGGCGGCTTGGCCGAAGTTGAGCATGCCCACGATTTTCCGCAGCCGCGCGAGCCGGATCAGATGCGGGAAAAACGTCGCGTCTCCCCAATAACAAACGTCGGTCGCGGGATCCGCTCCTTCAGCCTGGTAAAACACCGCCGCCGGAGTGATCGGGGCACCCGCATCAAGCGCGGCTTGCAGCAGGGTCGGCTTGAAAGGCAAAACCTCCGCGCCGTCCGAACTGGTGCCTTCGGGAAACAGGACGACGGGAATGCCGGCGTCCAGCACGCGGCGGATTTCGTCACCGGTTCGTTGAGCGGTGAGCGGCCGCCCCCGCTCTGCGAGGATCGTGCCAGCGCAGACCAACAAGCCACCGACGAGCGGCCATTTGACGACATCGGATTTGGCCACAAAAACCACCGGTCCCTCGGCGGCGATCAACAGGATATCGAGGTAGCTCAGATGATTGCAAACGATCAGCCCTTCCGTGGGCAGGCGGCCGCTGACGGAGACGTTCACTTCCAGTGCGGCGAGCATGCGGCGGGCCTGTCGTTGTTGCCACGTCGCCTTTTGGGGAATGGTTTTGAGCGCTTTCCCTTCGACGCGCGCCGAGAGGATCGCGCGCGCCAGCCGCAAGAGTCTCGCCGTTGATCGAAGGGATTTAATCATGCTCCTTAAAGAAGTGTTTCTTTCCGGCGGCGGAGGTTTTTGCAAGGTCGAGAATGGTAAGAAAATCAATCGTCTGAAATTCGCGATCGAGTGCCGGAGGAGCGGCGATCACCGCGCCGACGCCGAGGTACGCGGCGAAAAGTTTGGGGATCTTCACCGTGGGGCTGACCTCTTCAGGTTCCGGCATTTGGAAATTTCCGATCGGGTGCGTTCTCAATTCGGGAGGCGCGAGGTAATGGGTTTCGAGCTGGCGGAAAAGCGCCCATCCTTCTGCCGGGTTTTGCGAGGTAAGGGAGCTGCAGCCGAGCAAGTACCGGGAGCCGCGGGACGAGGCGTAGGCCGCGATGCCACGCCACAGCAAGTCGAGGACCGAGCGCTTGCGGTGGTCTTTGTGGACGCACGCCCGGCCGAGTTCGAGGATTTCATTTCGCAGCGATTCATAAGGCGCGAAGCTGAATTCCTGAGCGCTGTAGTATCCGCGGCCCGCTGCGGCCATGGCACCGGTTTGGAGGCGATAGGTCCCGACGATGGCACCGGTGTTGGATTCTTCGACGACCAAATGATCGCACTGAGGGTCGAAGGGATCGGCATCGAGCCCGCGGTGCCATGAGCTGGAAAGGCCTTCTCCCAATTCGAGGTTGAAGACTTCATAACGCAGCCGCTGCGCGGCTTCGATGTCGTGTGGCGCGCGAGTGGTGCGCACTTCGTAGCCGGTTTTACTGAGGAGTGGGAGCATTTTCAGTGGGGTTTCTGCTTTGATGATGTCTGAGAATCGTGGCGAACTCGTGCCAGGTGGTCACTCGTGCGCCGGAAGCGGCGTTGGCGATGCCGATGTCGTAGGCGTGGCGCCATTGCTGGATCAGCGTGCGGTAGCCGTGCAGCAGCGGCGTGTGCGGGTGGTAGATGTGAGTCGCTTCGGAAGTCACTCCGTTCAGCTCGATCAGCCGGATTCCCTCGCCCACATCCGGTTTCACAACGAGCGGGAAACGATCAAACGCCGCCTCCACTTTTTTCAGCTTTTCCTGATCCGTCGCCGACAGACTCACGAAGGGCGCCACACATCCGGATTTCACCAGATGGTTGAGAATTTCCGTTTTGGATTCGCCGGAGATGCCGCCATGAGGAATCGCCGGATTCACCGCGGTGAAAGCGAGCAGGTTCCGGCGACGGAGGCCCATCGCGACCACGGCGAGCACCACGGGGGGATAAAAACCACCGCGGGCCAGAATTCCCAGCGGATCAGCCGTTGCCATTTCGAGCGTAAAATCCTCCGCCCCGGTGAATTTAAAAAACAGCGTCTGCATCAGGATGACCGCCGCAGCGATCCGGCAAATTGGGTAGGTAATTTTCATGGTTCCGAGCATGGCGAATAGCGCATGCGTCGGATTCGTCGGATGAAGGTGAAATACCTTACACCCAAACTTTCGGGCAAAGACTTTGCGGTTGCGGTTCCGTCACTCCGCATCTACGCGTCTAATAATGACCGAAAGCGGTTTCCCCCTGAATCCTCCGTCTCGGCCAGACCCCGAACGCTGGGTGGATGAACATGGCGAATGCCTTTACCGCTTTGCCTTGATGCGCGTCCGCAAGCCGTCCGCCACACTGAGCTGAGAATTTCTCGATTTCGCCGAAACTCGGAAACTGCAAAATTTCCCGTAAGGAATCGCCACTTCGGACGACCAACCGGATGTATGAAATCAATCCTCCATCGCCTCGCGAAATTTGCCTTCCTCATCGCACTTGGTCTCGGCCTCGCCGGGCATCTCCACGCTCAAGCCCAGAACCTCGATAAAACCGGTCGCGCCCTCCAAGGCTACGATCCCGTCGCCTTTTTCACCCAAGGCAAACCGGTCAAAGGCAATCCCAACATCTCCAGCAAAATCAATGGCGCGACCTACCACTTCGCCTCAACCGATGCCAACTGGCCGACGGTTTCAAAGAAAAAACCATCCACCAGTCTCTTCGGCGGCTGAATCAGCCCTACCGCTCCGCCAACGTTCCTTCGGTGACGCCGAGTTTTTCGATGGCTTCGACTTGGTCGAGTAAGGTGAACGCATCCGATTCGCCGGAGATGAATTTTTGGTAGGCGCGGATGGTTTTAGTGGCGGTGGCGGAATCTTCGTCTAACAGCTCAAGGCGGAAACGCGAAAGTCCGGCGTTGCGGAGCGGATCGAAGAAGCGGGCACCGGTTTGGGCGCGGCCGTTGAAAAGGGTGTTCCGGCAGCCGACGTCAGCTTGCAATCGGTGCAATTGGCCGACGCGATCTCTTAAATGCACGACGTGTTTTTCGCAAGGCCGGCCGCAATCTTTATAAGTCGTTCCTGCGCTGAGGAAGGTGCAGAAAACACAATGCTCCATATGAAACATTGGCATGTGTTGGTGAATGGTGAGTTCGAACCAATCGGCGGGCGCGCCTTTTAATAACTCGATGACTTGTGAAATGTTTAAGTCATAGGAAATCGTGAGATATTCCAATTGGGCTTTTTCCATCAACAGTTTCGCGGTGATCGGATTGGCGACGTTCAGGGAAAAATCTCCGGCTTTTCTGAGGTCGGACCGGTTTTTATAAAACTCCAGCGCGGCGAGATTTCTTAATAATAATCCGTCCGGCTCGGCGCGTTCGATGAGTTTGAGATAACCGGTTTCGCCTGCTTTTAAGATGCGTGGAGTGGCGAGAAAAATCGCGGCGTCGGGCTTGAAAGTGGTGGAGCGGAAAAGAGAAACGGCGTCTTTGAATCGGCGCGGATCTTCGAAATCGCAGTAAACCGTTTCGATACCGGTTTCGATCGCGGCGGCCACTTGATCGGTCGTGCGGCAGAGGACGGAGAGTTTGGGAACGTTGAACGTCGAACGTTCAACATCGAACGTTGAAGGTAGAAGATCGTGGTGGGTGGTCGTGATCGAAGAACGGACTGAAGTCCGTGGTCCAGTTTTTGGTAAGGCGGAAACGAGGGCGCGGCGGAGCTGATTGAGTGCGGAAAGGGCGAGGTGGCAATCGCCTTCCAACCGGTTTTCGAGCGAGCCGAGTTCGTAATCCGTATCGCCGAGGCGTGAGAGCTGAGCGATCAATGTGTCCGAGTCGAGCGGGCGCTTTGCGGCGGCTTCGAGTGGAACGGGTGAGGAAACTTCGGTGCCTTTTGCAGATAAAATCATCGGCTCGCCGGGGCGACCGGTGACGACGATATCGAGCGGCGTTTTTTTCTCGGCGGGTCGGGTGTTTTGCCAGAAGCGGCGGATGTCGGATTCCAGTTTGGGATCGGACGTTTTGTAAAGCGTGACGCCCGGTTTGATGCGGTCGAAATTGATGCCGCTGTAAGTCGTGTGGAAGATGAACCGGTCCCCGGAAATTTTCCAAATCCGCGCGCCTTGTTCGAGGTCGCGATTTTCACCGGCATCAAAAACCACGCCGTCGCCCGCGTTGATTGGCACACCGGTTGTCTTGCCGAGTTTGATCCAGCCTTCGCCGCAATCGACGATTTCGCCGAGGAGCGGCCCGCGTTTTTTCCCGAAACGTCCGTGCGTCAGATACGGGTGATTCGTGCCCGAAAGCCAACCGGTACTGAGGCCGCGCGAAAACGTCATTTCCAATTCATACCGGTCGGCATCGGTGATCGGATCGGGTGTTTCGGAAAGTGCGGCGTCGATCGCTTTTCGATAAACTCGCGTCACCGCGGCGACGTATTCGGGCGATTTCAGGCGGCCTTCGATTTTGAAGGATTTCACGCCGGCGCGGATCAAATCCGGGATCAAATCGGCGGCGGCGAGGTCTTGCGGGCTGAGCAGATACCGGACTTCGCCGAGTTCGCGCGTTTCGCCGTCGACCACGATTTCGTAAGGCATGCGGCAGGCTTGGGCGCACTCCCCGCGGTTTGCGCTGCGTTGTCCGAGCGATTCGCTGGTCAAACATTGGCCGGAATACGCGACACAAAGCGCGCCGTGGACGAACACTTCCAGCGGTGTTTTCGAACCTTTGAACCGCTCAATTTCTTTGATCGAAAGTTCGCGAGCCAGAACCGCCCGTTCCATCGGGAAGAGCGATTCGGCAAATGCCAGCCCTTCCGGCGAGGTGATCGTCATCTGCGTGGACGCGTGCAACTCGACATTCGGCGCAACGGTCCGCGCCAATTTCGCCAAGCCGAGATCCTGGATGATCAACGCATCGACGCCTGCATCGGCGATGAGCCGGAGCTGCGCTTCCGCCGCTGCCATTTCACCGGTGAAAATCAACGTGTTCATCGTCACGAAACCTTTCACGCCATACCGGTGCAGGTATTCCATGAGTTCCGGCAGGTCTTCGGTGATGAAATTGTCCGCGCGCAACCGGGCGTTAAATTTCGGCAGGCCGAAAAAAATCGCATCTGCACCTGCGGCGACGGCGGCCCGGGCGCAGTCCCAGTTTCCCGCCGGGGAAAGAAGTTCAGGGATCGAGTCGTGGGCGAGCGCGTGCATGACCGAGTGAAACACGGGCCGGAGCGGAAAAACAGGGGCGAATCCAGCGAAATTGCGACTTGGTGAAACTTTCTCTCCCCGATCGGGGTTTCCTTCAGGAATCCGATGTTCCTTCCTGCCGAAAACTCCTGGACGCTTTTTGAAGCCGCGCATCTTTTGAATCGTGCGGGCTTCGGAGGTGATCCGTCGGAGATCCAAGCGTTCCACGCCTTGGGCAGGGAAAAAGCGGTTGATTCGCTGTTTGCCGCAGACCCGCCGGACGCGTTTCCGATTCCGGATTGGGCGGTGACTGAAAATGCCGTTGCCGCTCAGCAGGAGTTCCGGCGATCGATCCGGGAAATCGATGCAAAATCCGCCGGCTTGCCCGAGGAAAAACGGGCCGAGATGCGCCGCGACGCCCGCCGCGAGCACCAACGCCAGACGCGGAAAGAAGGCATCGAGGCGCAGGCTTGGTGGTTCCGCCGTTTGCTGAAAACCCAGGCTCCCTTGCGGGAAAAAATGACACTTTTCTGGCACGACCATTTTGCCACCTCGCTGCAGAAAACGAATCGTCCAGCCTTGCTGATGCAGCAGAATCAGCTCTTTCGGGAGCAGGCGTTCGGCAACGTGAAAAAGCTGACGGTCCAGGTTCTGATGGATCCGGCGATGCTGCTTTATCTGGATTCCCAGACGTCGAAAAAGGGCCAGCCGAACGAAAATTTCGCCCGCGAGGTCATGGAACTTTTCACTTTGGGTGAAGGAAATTACACCGAGCGCGACATCGCCGAAGCGGCCCGGGCGTTTACCGGTTACCGGTTGAATGCGCAAAAACTCACCGTCGTTCATCAAAAACCGCAGTGGGATAACGGCGATAAAACGCTCTTTGGCCAAACCGGTCCCTTTGACGGAAAAGATGTCATCGGGCTGATTTTTGAGCAACCGCAGGCCGCCCGATGGATCCCGAAAAAGCTTTGGGAATACTTCGTCGCCGAAGATCCGGCGGATGCGATCGTCGACACCCTGGCGGAGAGTTTCAAACGATCCGGCCTGCAAACCGGTCCGCTGCTGCGCGAAATTTTCCTTTCGAAGGAATTTTACGGCGAATCCGTCATGCGGTCACAAATCAAATCGCCGATCCAATATCTGGTCGAAATGATCAAGCAGCTCGAAATTTCCGAGCCTCCCGCCGGTTTTCCGCTGACGGGTCAGCAGCAGCTCGGGCAGTTGCTGTTCATGCCGCCGAATGTGGCGGGCTGGGATTGGGGAAAAGGATGGATCAATACGAACACGCTTCTCAGTCGCTACAACCTCGCCGGATTTTTGACCAAAGGCGGGGAAGGAGTCAGCATCGGCCCGAAAAACGGCGGCGGCATCGCGATGAGGGATCCGCAGAAACCCAAGGGCGATTTTGCGAAAAAACGCCGGGCAAGCACCTGGGATGGACCGGATTACGAAAAAATTGCCCCGCGTCCGCTGCGGGAAAATCCGGCGGATCTGGTCGACTCGCTGATCTTCCGGTTTTTCCAAGCACCGTTGCCGAAAAAAGCGCGCGATTCTTTTGTCGAATACGCCGCAGCGAAAAAAGGGGTGATTTTCACCGACCAAGAAGTCGCGGAGCTCACCCACCTCATTCTCAGCACTCCTTATTACCAACTCACATGAGAACGCGCCGTGATTTCCTCCGTTCCACCGTCCTCGGAGCGTCCGCCGCTTGGACGGTGCCGATGTTTATCGATCGCACGTTCGCGCAAATGGGCGAAACCGCGCGCGACCTCGCGACCCAGCCAGTCACCGGGAAAGACGGCACGATCCTCGTTGTCCTTCAGCTCGCCGGCGGCAATGACGGGTTAAACACCTTGGTTCCTTTCGCCGAGGACGCCTATTATCGAGCTCGACCGAAAATCGGGAAAAAGGAAAGTGAACTGATCAAACTGAGCGACCACGTCGGGCTCAACGGCGCGATGCCTTATCTCGGGTCGATGTTTCAGGACGGAAATCTCGGCATCGTCCAAGGCGTCGGCTACCCGAATCCGAACCGCTCGCATTTTGTTTCCACATCGATCTGGGAAACCGCCGATCCCCAAAACCGGTCGAGCACCGGGTGGTTGGGCCGTTATTTCGACCACGCTTGTCCGGGTGCGGACCCGACGGTCGGCATCAGTTTTAACAAAACCCAGCCGGAAAGTTTCGGCGCGACGAAAAACCCGGGGGTTTGCCTGAATTCGCCCGAGCTCTACCGGTGGATCCACGGCGGCGGCGAAAAAGCCCAAGCTGAAGAATTTTTCGCCGACCTCAACCAGCCCGAGCAGGACGAACCGCCGATGGACGGGGCCTCGATCGCGATGCCCGCTGGCGGAAAAATCGGCGGCATCCGAGGTGAGACGAACCTCGCCTTTCTCGAACGCGTCGCCCTCGACGCCCGCGTCAGCTCCAAGCAAATTCTGGAACTCGCCGCGAAACACAAAACCTCCGTCCGCTACGACGGCACACCGATCGCCCGCAATCTCAACCTCGTCGCCCGGATGATCGCGGGGAAAATGCCGACGCGGGTCTATTACGTCAGCCACGGCGGGTTCGACACGCACAACAAACAGGTGAATTCCCACGACCGGTTGCTCGGCCAGCTCGACAGCGCGTTAAAATCGTTTTTCACGGATTTGAAAGAGCAGGGAAATGACCAACGCGTCGTGCTGATGACCTTTTCCGAATTTGGCCGCCGCGTCGAAGAAAACGAAAGTTCAGGGACCGATCACGGAAAAGCCTCGTGTCTGTTCGTCGCCGGGCCGGGCGCGAAAGGCGGGCTCCATGGAAAACACCCGAGCCTGACCGACCTCTCGGATGGCGATCTCCAACACACGGTGGATTTCCGCGATGTTTACGGGACCTTGCTCAGCGATTGGCTTAAGGCACCATCGATCACGCCGATTCTTGGGAAATCTTATCAGAACCTGAGCCTGGTCTGAATTTTACAGAGCTCCGTCTTCAATCCGTTCATCTGGTCAAATTCTTTTAAGACGGAACATTTCAGAAATTATTATTGAAACTGAGTCTCATTAAAATACGTTGAGGGAAATCACGAAGCCATGCTGATCTTATTTGCCACCATGACCGGGAACGCCGAAGACGCGGCGGAAATCATCGCCAAGAAGCTCCGCAAAGCAGGGCACGTGGTGAAAGTTGCGAACATTGAGAAATTTTCGCCTGCGGATCTTCCCGCACGGGGCGAGCCGGTTTTGTTCACGGCTAGCACCTGGGGAGAAGGCGAGCCACCGGACGAAGCCTTGGATTTTTGGGAAGCGTTGGAAAAACTGCCAAGCGGTTCGCTCGATGGCTTGGAATTCGCCGTCTACGCGCTGGGCGATTCCAGTTATGACGAATTCTGCGGTTTTGGCCGGAAGCTCGACGAAACGCTCGAAGCCAAGGGCGGAATCCGCATCGCCTCGCGCGCCGAGTGCGATTGCGATCACGAAGAATTCGTCGACGTCTGGACCGAACAAGTCCACGCCGCATTGAATGACCAATCTGCCGTCTGAAAATTTTTGAGAAACCACTCGATCTTATGAAACACTATTACCTCATCGCCCTGCTCGGAACCGTCGGATTTGCATTTGCTCATGAAGAAGGCGAGCGGGCGGGCGGCCAGCGCAGCCCCGGCGGAATGATGGCGCGGTTGCCGATCACCAAGGCGCTCGACAAAGATGCCGACGGTGAACTTTCCGCTGAAGAAATCGCGGGAGCGACCGCCGCGTTGTTGACGCTCGATAAAAATGGCGACGGCAAGCTTTCCGGCGAAGAAATCCGGCCGGTCATGCAGCCGCGTGGCGAAACCGCCCATCAGACCGCTCACCGGACCTTGGAAGAGTTCGACAAAAACAAAGACGGAAAGCTCGTCGCTGACGAACTTCCGGCCCGGATGAAAACCATCATCGAACGCGCCGACGAAGATAAAGACGGTGCCGTCACCGAAGAGGAGCTGATCAAACGCATCGAAAAAGATGCCCCACCGGCTGAGCCACGCCCCGAAGGCAAAGCGCCTGAAAAAACGGACGCCTGATTTCACCTGATCCTTCGATGAAATTTTCCCTGCTCCTCCCGTTTCTGATCGCGCCGGCGTTCGGTGAGACGTTCTCGTTTCACCATGAAAACGTGCTCGGCACCTCGCTTGAGCTCCGCGTGCATTCCGAGTCCGAAGTTTCCGCGAAAAAAGCGGAGGCGGCGGTCCTCGGCGAAATCGATCGCTTGTCCGGTGTTCTGAATACGTGGAGCACGGACAGCGAAATTTCCCGTTGGCAGAAATCGAGCGGACCGGTTTCCGTTTCGGCGGATCTGGCGGCGGTTCTGAAATCCTGCGATCTCTGGAATCACCTGACACTGGGGGCGTTCAACGTCCGCGCTGGCAAACTCAGCCAAGTCTGGAAAAACGCGGCGAAGTCTCAAATTCCACCGACTCAAGCCGAGCTCGCGACGCTTCACGCGGAAATCGAACGCCCGGCGTGGACGCTGAAAAGCGATTCGAACACCGCGACTTATCTCGCCGCGCCGGGTGAAATCTCGGTCGATGCTTTGGCGAAAGGTTTCATCATCGACCGCGCGATCGAAACCGGTTCGGCAACCGGACAGATCCAAGGAATCACGCTGAACATCGGCGGGGATCTTCGGGTTTGGGGGAAATCCGAAGAACGGGTCGCGATTGCCGATCCGCAGAATGACGCGGAGAACGCGCCGCCTTTGACGACCGTTACCCTTCGCGATCAAGCATTGGCGACCAGTGGCGGTTATCGACGTGGCACGGAAATCGGCGGGAAATCCATTTCTCACATTTTCGATCCGCGAACCGGTTTGCCGGCCGATCACGTTTCCAGCGCTTCGGTCATTGCGCCGAATGCGGAAACGGCGGACGCGCTTGCGACGATTTTTAACGTGCTCAAACCGGTCGAAAGTCTGGCGATGGCCGACGCGTTGCCGGGCGTTTCCTGCCTGATTGTTTCCAGCGATGGGAACATGCACCGCAGCCGAAACTGGCCGGTTTCGGGCGAAAATCGCCTCATGACCGTCGCCGCCGAAAACGCGACCGGGCCGATGGAACTGACCGTGGATTTCGAACTCGATAAACCGGAAGCGCCCCGGTATTTGCGGCCGTATGTCGCGATCTGGATCGAAGACAAAGATGGCTTTCCCGTACGCACGCTGAGCCTGTGGATTCTCAAAGGCGAAAAAGGTCTGCGCTGGCTTTCCGATCTCAAACGCTGGAGCCGCTCGGATAAAACGCGCCGTCTCGCGGAATCGACCGATATCGTCCCGCTCATCACCTCGGCGACTCGGAATCCGGGAAAATACAGCGTTGTTTGGGACGGACTCGATGACAACAAGCAGCCTTTGCCCGCCGGCGAATACACGTTTTACCTCGAAGCCGCCCGCGAAAAAGGCACGTATCAACTGATGAAGCATCCATTCGTCGTTGGTGGTGAGCCTTTTAAAGTCACGCTCGATGGGAACGTGGAAGTGAAATCGGCAACGCTCGATTACCACCCAAAGGCCGCCGCCCATTAACGTGTCCGAAACCGAAATGCCTGCGGCGAAACCGGTTCGCCGCTCCGTGCCATCCACTCCGCGCGCGCCGACGAAGCGCAGTCTGAAACAGCGCCTCGCGAACCCGATGCGCTGGCTGCACATCTATTCGTCGATGTTCGGGCTGGTCGCGATTTTGTTTTTCAGCGTGACCGGACTCACCCTGAATCATCCGACGTGGACCTTCGGCAGTGTTTCGAAAGAAGAAACGCAAACCGGCCAGATGCCCGGAAAGTGGCTGAAACCGGACGTTTCCAAACTCGAAGTCGTCGAACATCTGCGAAAGGAAAACCGGGTGCGCGGCTTGGTCGATAATTTCACCATCGATGACACCGAGTGCTCGATCACGCTGAAAGGCCCGGCCTATTCGGCGGACATTTTCCTCAATCGCGAAACCGGTTCTTACGAAGTCACGCAACGTTACGCCGGCCTCACCGCGTTCATGAACGACCTCCACAAAGGCCGTGATTCCGGAAAAGCATGGTCGCTCGTGATCGATCTTTCCGCCGTCATTCTGATCATCGTATCGCTGACCGGTATCGCTTTGTTGCTCTACATCAAGCGCCGTCGGGGAAAAGGTTTCTTAGCTACAGTGGGTGGATTCGCTGTGCTGGCGGTGATCATCTGGTTATGCGTACCGTGACTGGTTTTCGGGCTCATTGAAACGATTCGACAAACAGCATCGGGTAGAGATAGAGTTTTCCTGTTTTGATAAAAAGGCCGAAAAGAATTACAGGTGTGGGTGCGCTTTTTTGCGTGGCAGGAGTCTTAGCGTTATTCGAAATCATCTACAGTTTTTCGCAGAACCGGATTAATCTCAACTTCGCGGTGTTATTGCTGCCGATTGGGATTGGTCTTTTGATGGGAAAAAGCGGCGCACGGTGGTGGGCAAGAATCAGCATTTATATTGGTTACCTGCTGCTGGCGATTTCAGTGCTAACTGCGATCTTTTCAATTGAGAATGTCTACTTTGTGATGGGCGATACGGTGTTGAGAGGAGCTGCGGCGATGCCGTTCTATCTTTTCATTCTTATGCTCATTGGTGCTTTGTTGACTGTAGTGAAACGCGTTCTCTATTCCGCAAAAGCTTCAGAATTTTTTGTTGAAAAAGAAGCGGTGGAGAGGGCCAACGAACCGGTTTCGGATTTCAGTAAGTTTTTAAACCAGCATCCGGAATTTCGAAATCATCCTCCGAATGAACAGTGGAAAGAGTTCGAGCAATGGATGGAAAATCGCCGAACACAGGCACCGCCAGTTATACAGGTAATTCCTGAAGCAAAAAACTGAGTGGAACCGCCCGGTTTTCGGGCTGGAGGAATCGGGGCGGAGATGTTTCGCTCGGTTTGATGATGGATGGATCGTTATTGGTGCTCGGTCTGGAAGGGCCGGAGCTGACGTCGGATGAGGCGGCGCTTTTTCGAAAGCTGCAACCGGCGGGATTCATCTTGTTCACGCGGAACATCGTGTCGGCGGAACAGACGCGGAAGCTGACGGATGATTTGCGCGATCTTTCGTCGGAGACGCCGATCATCGCGATCGATCAAGAAGGTGGACGGGTGACACGGACGAAAGACATCGCTCCGGCGACTCCGTCGGCTCCGGCGTTGGCGGCGAAAGGCGATCCGTTGGTGATCGGAAACGCGGCGGTATTGACGGCGGATCTTTTGCGGTTGCTGGGGGTGAATATGGATTTCGCACCGGTTTTGGATCTCGATCATTTTCCGGACACGAAGAATGCGACGACCGGTCGGAGCTGGGGACGCGATCCGCAGCGGGTGATCGATCACGCGGGTCAGTGGAACCGGTGGCTGCGCAAACGTTCGGTTGCGAGTTGTGCGAAACATTTCCCGGCCGGCGGACGGGCGAAGTCCGATCCACATCATGATTTGCCGTCGTCGGAGGTTACGATCGAGGAGCTTTTGCGGGAGGATGTGATTCCTTACACGGCGCTGATGCCGGAGCTGGACGCGGTGATGTTGGCGCACATTGATTTTCCAAACATCGATCCGGATTTCCCGGCATCGCTATCGCCGCGAATGATCCGCGGGTTTTTGCGCGATCAGCTTGGCTTTGATAGACACGTGGTTTTGACCGACGATTTGGACATGGGGGCGATCACCCAGCGCTACGGTCGCGGGCAGGACGTGAAGCTGGCGATCGAAGCGGGAAACGATCTGGCGCTCATTTGTCACCGGATCGAAACGGCGGAGGTCGCGGCAAAAGCGATCGCGGAGCTGCCATACTGGATGGTTGATGAAGCGCGCGCTCGGGTCGATCGATTGCGGAAAAAAAAGCTGCATCACCCGCTGAAGTGGTCCGAGCGAAAATGGGAGGAAACGGTTGCGGCGTTGGAAAAACTGGCGGCGGAGACTCCGGAGATCGGCGATGTCGGAAGTTCCAGCCCGGTTGCCAAATATTAACATCGGGCTTGAACGGATCGGACGGTGCGGTGAAGTTTCCGCCGTGGCCCCTGCCGTTCAACAATCGCTGCACGATCTCGGATTTTCCGAGATGGCGGCGATCTTTGCGGAGGACGGCGTCGCGCCGCACCATGCGAAAATCTTCTGGCGGGCGCTGCATTACGACGGGGAAATCGATTTGCTAAACCGCTCGGATTTTTTGCCTCCGCTGAAGCGGTGGATCGAGGAATCGGTCGGTGAAGGAAAGCGGTTTTTTCTCGATACGCCGGAAGTCGTCGATGAAATCAACAGCAGCGATGGATTGACGCGGAAGTTTTTACTGCGTCTCCGCGACGGTCAGACGATCGAAACGGTCCTGATGGGTTACGACGGACGGCACACGGTCTGTGTCAGCACTCAGGCGGGTTGTGCGATGGGCTGCGTTTTTTGCGCAACCGGACAAATGGGTTTTGTACGCCATTTGAGACCGGGGGAAATCGTCGCACAGGTGCTGCACGTCCGGCGGGCGCTGCGTGAAAGTCATCCGAACAAACGCGTTCGCAACATGGTGATGATGGGCATGGGCGAGCCGCTGCACAATTATGACTCGGTGATGAAGGCGCTCGACATGATTTCCGACGTGCGCGGACCGAGCATCGGACCGTCAAAAATCGCGGTAAGTACGGTAGGCGTCGTACCGTCGATCTTGCGGATGGCGAAAGAAAACAAGCCCTACCGGTTGGCGGTGAGTTTGCACGGCGCGACGGAAGAAGAACGGCTGGCGCTGGTGCCGGCCGGGAAAAAGTGGCCGCTCGGGATGCTGCTCGATGCGTGTCGAAGTTATGGCGAGACGACCGGGAAACGGATTTTTTTCGGTTGGACCTTGATTTCCGGAGTGAACGATTCGCCGGAACAGGCAGCGAAGCTCGCCGAGCTTTTGAAAGGAATCGACGCTCACATCAATTTGATTCCGCTGAATCCAACCGGTGGTTTCGGCGGAACCGCCACGGCAAATGCCGCAGGACTCGCGTTTCAGAAAGTCCTGCTCGCCGCGGGTTTCCCCTGTACGTTTCGGCAACGCCGGGGCATCGACGTGGCGGCAGGTTGCGGTCAATTGAAAGCGGAGAAAAAGCGGGCGGTGTCCGTCGGATAACGCATTCTGGCATCCTGCTTTTTCGCTTTCCGCCTGCGGTTTGGAATCGCAATCTGGCGGGATGAAAGCGGTGGTGATGGGGATTTTTGCAGGTTTTCTCTGCGGCTGCGGCCCGGCGGATGCGGAGGTGTCGTTTCTTCCAGACAAACCGGTGAAGGGCAGCGTTTTCCGATCGTACGAAGCCAAGGGGCGCTCGAAATGGGCGAAAAATTGGACATCGAATTTCGATCTCACAGGTGTCTCGTGGAACGACGCGCGCACGGCGACCTTGATCGCCCCATCCTTCGTGGTGATGGCGAAACATTTCATGCGGCCTCAACAGGTACCGGTCATGTTCCACGACCGTGAAGGAAAGCCGTGTGAGCGCTACATCGTGGGAGCGATCGGTTTGCCCGATTACGATGTCGCGGTGGCAAAGCTGAATCTTCCGGTGGCCGCGGGCATCAAGAGTTATTCATTCGCCAAACCGGAACAAATCACGCCGGGGCGGCCGGTGTTGATTTCCGATCAGACGATGACCCTTTCCGTTCACGAAATCAACGACCTCAGGCATAACATGGTCGTGTTTCGTTTTGTGCAGAAACTGGACCCGGTCTATCGCCGGAATCTGATCGTGGGAGACAGCGGGAATCCGTCGTTTCTGATCGATCGGGGCGAGCTTTTGCTTTTGGAAACGCACACGACCGGTGGGCCGGGTGCGGGTCCATGTTATGCGAATCCCAAGATCCAGGCCGAGGTAAAGCGGGCGATGGCAGAATTGGGAGAGTGATTCTTTTTTACGCGAGACCGGCCCGCACCAAGAGAGGTTCGAGGTCCGGATCGCGGCCCATGAAACGGCGGTAGAGTTCGTCGGGAGCCGAGGAATTTCCTTTGCTGAGAACGTGTTCGCGGAACGCCAAACCGGTTTCGGGATTGAGAACCCCTTCAGTCTGGAACCGGGTGAAGGCGTCGGCGTCGAGCACCTCGGCCCATTTGTAGGAATAATATCCAGCGGCGTATCCGGTTGCGCTGCTGAAAAGATGGCCGAATCGACGCATCATCGACGGCGACTCGGTTTTCAACGGGGCGCGGTAATCGGCGAGGATTTCGCGATCCACCAGGTCGAGATCCTTTCCAGCGTAGTCGGCGAGGCGGGTGTGGAGTTCGAGGTCGAGCTTCGCAAAGGAAAGCTGGCGCATGAAAGCGGAGGCGCTGAGATAGTTTTTCGCGGCGATCATTTTCGCGAAAAGTTCCTCAGGGATGGGATCCCCGGTTTCGAAGTGGCGGGCGAAAAGATCGAGCGACGAGCGCTCCCAGCAGAAGTTTTCCATGATCTGGGACGGCAGTTCGACGAAGTCCCAAGCGACCGAGGTCCCGGAAAGCGATTTGACCGGGACGTTGCTCAGCAGGCCGTGAAGCAGGTGGCCGAATTCGTGGAAAATCGTTTCGACTTCATTGTGAGTGAGCAGCGCCGGTTTTCCGTTCACGGGCGGGCTCATGTTGCCGATGATCAGGCCGAGGTGTGGCTCGCCCAGCGCGCCGGTGCGGAGGCTGTTCATCCACGCGCCGCTGCGTTTCGACTCGCGTGGATGCCAATCGGCATAGAACGAACCGAGGTGCGAACCGGTTTTCGAGTCGTGGATTTCGTAAAATGTCACTTCCGGATGCCAGACTTCGACAACGCCGGCCGGCAGCTCGTCCGGCGAATGGCCGGGTTCATAATAGGCGGTTTCTTTTTGCTGAATGGTGAGGCCGAAAAGCTGTGAAGCGATTTCGAACAAACCGGCCATCACTCCGGTGACCGGGAAATACGGGCGGAGCGCTTCTTCGTCGAAGTCGTAGTTTTCCTGACGCTGTTTTTCCGCCCAGTAGCCGACTTCCCATGGCTCAAGCGGGGCGATCGGTTGACCGGTTTTGGCGGCTTTGTATTGGCCGAGTTGGCGGTATTCGGCGAGAAAGGTCGGCTGGATTCGCGCGTGGAGGTTTTCGATGAAATCGAGGGCGGAGCGACCGGTTTTCGCCATGCGGCGAAGCAAGGTCAGGTCGGCGAAGTGGCTGTGGCCGAGGATTTCCGCCTTTTCGTGGCGGAGTTGGAGGATTTTCCAGACGAGCGAGGTGTTGTCGAACTCACCGGTTGCGCCGATTTTTGTCGAAGCTTCCCAGACTTGGCGGCGGATCGAATCGTCATGCAAATGCTGCATGATCGGGAACATCGACGGGAATTGGAGGGTGAAACGCCACGCCGGTTTTTCGTCGGTGGCGTGTCCCTTGGCGCGGGCATTGGCGAGCGCTCCGGCTTTCGCCGATTCGGGAAGTCCGGCGAGTTTCGACTCATCGGTGAGAATCAGCTCCCAGGCGTTCGTCGAATCGAGGACGTGCTCGGAATACTGTTTGGTGAGTTTGGAAAGCTCGGCATCGATCGCGGCGATGCGCGTCTTTTTTTCCGGCGGAAGATCGGCGCCGGCCTGTTGGAAATCGGCGAGCGTTTCTTCGACAAAACGTTTCTGAACCGGTTCCAGCGTTTGGGTTTCCGGTTTTTCGCTGACGAGTTTGAGGATCGACCACAGCCGGTCGTTGAGCGCGATCGACGAATAGAAGTCGGAAACTTCCGGCAGCATTTGATTAAGCGCCTCGCGTTGCGCGGGGGAATCGCTGACGGAATCGAGGTGATTCAAGCGGCCCCAGCCGTCGCTGAGCGTTTCGGTCGCCTTTTCGAGAGCGAGGAAAGTTGATTCGTAATCGGCAGCCTCAGGGTCCTGAGCGCAGATCGTTTCGATGTTCTGTTTTGCCAGGTCCAGGGCGAAGCGGATGTCGGATTCGACGGCGTCAGGAACGAGCGTGGACCAGCGGATGTGAAAGTCGGGAGCAAGGAAGGGATGCATGGATTTGGAAAGAATGGAGAAATTAGAGGGAGGATTCCGGAGAGTCTGAATGCGATTGCGGGGCTGAGTGTGTGCAGGATTTGGAATGGAAGACAGGGATCGCACGTCTCATGAATTCGTCAAAGAGAGGAACGGTGAAATCCATCTCGCCGTAAGCAGGGCTGTAAATCATCCCTTTTTTGATGAGTTTGGCCCGAACCGGCCCAAGGCCTCCGGTTTTTGAGCCCAGAGTGTCGGCAATGTCACCGATACGATAGGGGCCCTGGCCCAGATGAGCCATGGCTCTCAGGAAATTTTTTTCTCCAGGAGTTAAGCGATCAAACCGCACGCCGAAGAAATTTTGATCCAATCGGGGAATGACGGCGATGGTTGCTTCTTGAACCGTTTCGAGAGTGATCGGGGACTTTTGAGCCTTGTTCCACGATTGGTAACCCCATTCTTGAAGGAAATAGGGATAGCCGTGAGTGAGCCGAAAAATTTCTGCCAACGCGTTGGTTTCGAATTCAACACCCACGTTGACGACCGGATCTTGAAGCGCTTTTGCGGCGTCTGTTTTTTCCAGCGCACCGATATCAGGAAAACTAAAAAGGCGCTCTGCGTAAGATTTGGAATCGCCCGCCATTCCAGGTAGGATGGGAAGACCTGCGCCTAACAGAACCAGCGGCAGCTGACGTTGCTGGATTTTGTGCATCGACATGATCAAGGCACTGAGTTCCTTCTGCGTGAAATACTGAATCTCATCGATCAAGATTGCGATGGCGGCATTTCGATCCTGCGCAGCTTCCGCGAGGATGATGAAAAGGTTTGGGAGATCAATTTCGAGATCGCCGCTATCGGCGGAACCTTTATCCGGTTCAATATCCAAACCAAAGGTGGTCTCGTCGATGGTGACTTTGATTGTTCCGATGAAGCTTCGCAGAACGGCGAGCGCATGTTTCACTTTGTTTCCCGCTCCTGCGAGTCGATCCAGTTGAAAAAGCAAACGGCGGAGGTGAGGAACCAAAATTTCACCGAGCCCTTTTCCTTCATGAGCCTCTACCATGATGGTGAGGTAGTCATTTTTTAGCGCGATCCGCTCGATTTCGTTGAGGAGAACGGTTTTTCCTACGCCTCGCAGTCCGGTCAGCAGCATGCTTTTTTCCGAACGCTTATGGCGAACACGGCCTAGCAAAATTTCTGCTTGGCTGATAACGCCATCACGACCAACGAGTTCCGGCGGCGGTGAGCCTGCGCCTGGCGAAAATGGGTTCTGGATTGGATTCATCAGAGGGGAGGACGAAGAAGATCTGTATCGAGTTATAAGATGTTATATCAAAAATCAAGTATAAGTGGTTATAACTCGGTATTGGAGGGCGATGAGAATCCGGCGAGCGGTCGGACGAGGTTGGACGGGAGGGGGAAAATCCGGTCGTAAATGCCGGGGGCGATTTCGTTCGATTGCGCGTAGGCTTCGCGCAGCATTTCCATTTTTGCGTCGAGGTTATCGATGTGATGAAGGGCGAAGGCTTCGGGCGTGCGGGGAAGAACCGGTGAGCCGAATTCGAGCTGGCCGTGGTGACTGCCGATGAGGTGGAGCAGGTGGAGGCGGGTGATTTCCGTGGCCGGTTTGAGCGTGGTCCAAGGGGCCGCTTCCGGGCTGGCGAGCAGATCGTTCCAGAGTTTGTTGACCAGCTCGATGCCGAGGGGGATGTGGCCGAGCATTTCGCCGTGAAGGCTGTGAATTTGGGCGAATCCATCTTCGGGATAGGAATTTTCCCAAAGCTTTCCGCAGTCGTGGAACAGAACGCCGCTCAAAAGCAGGTCGCGGTTGAGTTCCGGGTAAACGGGACACAAGGCGTCGGCGGCGCGCATCATTTGCGCAACGTGTTCGACCAGGCCACCGCGCCGGGCGTGATGATTCCGGCGGGCGGCGGCGGTACGGCGGAACCGGTCGCCCATCTGGGTGAGAAACCGTTGGCAAAGCGCGTGGAGCCGTGGGTCGGTGATCGATTGGCAAAGGCGCTGGATTTCGGAAAAATCGCGGCTTTGTTTTTCACGAGTCGCGGGATCGCCGGCGAGGAAGTCGGCGATCGCGGTGTCATCGAGATGATGCCAGACGAGATTGGCCGCGTTCACCCCATATGGGTTCTGCGTCCATTCCGCTTCGAGGCGGACGATGGCATTTTCCGCAAGCGCCTCGGCGTGGCCGTAAAAAGGCGCGTCCGACCAGATTTTCAGGCAGAAATTTCCGGTGGAGTCGGCGAAGACCAGCTCGAAATACGGTTTTCCGCCCTTGGTGAGCTTGGCCGCGCGCGATTGCAGTTGCGCGTGAATGGCTGCGGCGACGGGGATTTCGCCGGAAAGTTCTTTGACGGCAGCAATGGTGATGGGACTCACGGGTTGAGAATGGCAGACCCGTTCGCGGTGTCACGTCTGGAGCGACGGCGATCCTGCGGAAAGATCGGTCTTGCGAGACGATGCCTTTGCTCGCTAACTCCAGACCCGCTCACACATGATTGAAATTCGATGCAGGGTATCATAAAACGGGCGGCTGTCGTTGACCGGTTCGCTCCGGTGAGATCCAAGCCACCGGGCAGATTTTACGATTTTTGTCGGTTGCTTTGGCGCGGGGTTTTCGCCTGCACGATGCGGATGAAATGCAGCGGCCTCGGATCCATCACATCGACCGGTGGCGTCTTGATCGCGGTGAGTCATGTCAGCCATCTGGACCCGATCGTGGTCAGCGCGTTGATGGCGCGGAGAGTCGGCTGGGTTTCACGGAAGGAATTTTACCAGCAATGGCTGATGCGGACGGTACTGCATCACGGGGGTGCCTTTCGAGTGGATCGAACCGGTTCGGCGTTGCCGACGATCCGCGAAGGATTGAAGCGGCTGAAGCGCGGCGAGGCGGTTGGCATTTTTCCGGAAGGCGAATTGATGGTCGGGAACCGGTCGGTTTTACGTGGAGCAACAGTGAAGCGTGGGGTCTGTCTGTTGGCGGCGCGATCGGGTTGTCCGATCATCCCGGTGGTGGTTTTGGGAACGGACCGCTTGGCAAAAATCGGCCCATGGATGCCGGCGAAACGCGGTCGGCTCTGGGTAAAAGTCGGCTCGCCGATGTGGGCGGGCGAGGCGGCAAAAACCAAAGCGGGACGCGCGGATTTCGCTGCGAAACTGGAAGCAGAATACGTCCGTCTTTACGCAGAAACCCGCGAGGCCTTCGGATTGCCGGAAACGATCGTGCCCTAGTGGCGGTCTGAACGTTTGAAAACGAAGTGCGCTTTCTCGGTTCTCCCGAACGAACGAAGGAGGGGGAAGTGTTTCGTGTCGCCGGGCCATAGATAAAAAAAAGATTGTCGATGGCCGGGGAAAAGCGTATGCGTTTTTCCAGATCACTGGTTCGGTGATCGATTTCCCCCAAGCTCCCCCTCAATGAATCCACCGGATTCCAGACTTTTCGACGCATTCCTCGCTTCAGAGCGTTGGAGCGTTGGAGCGTT
>DBTN01000040.1:0-61582 GCA_002307065.1 Akkermansiaceae bacterium UBA1315
TCTCCGGCTTCTTCACGTCCGACAAACATCCAATTCTTCGCGCCGAGTTTGGTCGGACGGATGGCGTTTTCCACGAGGTTGTTATCGATCTCGACGCGACCGTCGCGGAGATAAACCATCAGTTGATTCCACTGGTTGAGGGCATAGCGAATGGCTTTGCCAAGCTGGCTTTGGGGCAAGATATTGCGACGCTTCGAAAGGCTATCGATGAAGCGTTTGAGCCGGTGGTGGATGGGGCGACTTTGGGAGGCTCGGGTGGCTTCACGCAGGGCGGGTCCTGCCCGTTGCTCACGGAGTTGTTTTTCGATTCGGTAAAGGTGGCCCAGTTGACGAAGGATCCAGCCGACCGGTTTGGGGGATTGGTCGGTGGCTTCGAAAAATTTGCGTCGAAGGTGGGCGTGGCAACCCATCAGGGTGATGTGGGGTTTTTTCCTTCGCCCAGGATGGATAGGCGCTAAAGCCATCGCACTGGAGGATGCGCGGCACCGGTTTGGCGAGATCTTCATCAAGGAGTGCGCTGATACCGGTTTGGGCGCGGCTTTCACTCCAATGATAGATGACGCTTTTGCCGGGCAAATGACTGGTCCAGAGGTAACCGGTTTTGGTGCTGCCGTGGCCGGGAGAAAGGTAGCGGATGGGCGTTTCGTCGATTTGAAGATAGCCGCTTTGGCGATGTTCATTTTGGATTTCACGGTAAATGCCGGAGAGCCAATCGGAGGCGAGCCGTGTCCAATCGCAGAGCGTTTTGCGATGTAAAGAAACTCCCATGCGGGCGAAAATTTCGGACTGCCGGTAGTAGGGTAAATGGTGAGCGTAGCGGTTGGCGACGACTTCGGCGATGAGTCGTGGAGTGGCGGTGCAACGGTCTTGCAAAGAAGGCGGCAAGGCGGCGACGACCGGTTTGGCGAGTAGCTCTCCTTTGCGGACATACTTTGGTCGGATGAGCCGGTGGCGCAGGAAACGGGCTGGATGGAAATCGAGCCGCTCGGTGATTTCTTCTCCAATCCGGCGCCAAGCCTCGGGTTGAGCGAGGACGAAATCAGGTTCGAGCAGTTCTTCTTCGATGGGAAGGTGGTCCGGGATGCGAGGAGCGCGGGGTTGCTTGCGTGAAGATTTTTTGACCGGAGTTCCGTCAGCCGCCGGTGCGTCATCGCCCAATGCGGCTAAATCCAATCACCAACCCAACCTCAAACCTCCAAAAAATACCTCATCCCCAATCTTTGGTGTAGACCCCCGCAGACGGGATCGGCCTGATGGCGGAACGGGAGGGATTCGAACCCTCGGTACGGTTACCCGTACGTTCCCTTAGCAAGGGAGTGCTTTCGACCACTCAGCCACCGTTCCAAGTAAGCGGGTCGAGGGGTTTGAACCATAGCGGGGGGAGGTCGTCAACCCTTCCGTGTGGAAACCTTTCGAAATCTTTTTTTTGGGATCTCAGACAGGCTTTTCGGAGTCGTCAGGGGATTTGTTTTCAGCAGTTTCCGCGACGGGGGTGGACTCGGGGATTTCTTCGGCGATGGGCTCGGATTCGACCGGTTCAGGCTCGGCGGAAACACTAGGAATCAATTCGTCGGCCGGGGCTTCTTCGGGAGCGGTGGTCGTTTCCGCGACGTCGCTGGCGAGCTCGTTGGCGTCGGTAGCTTCGGCGTTCGGCGTGGTGGACGGGGCTTTTGGACCTTTCGGTTTTTTGGCCTTTTTCGATTCTTTTGGAGCGGCGGGTTCGCGCGTTTCCTGAACGACGAGCGTGTCGTCGGTGTAGAGCAGGATGTGGCCTTGATGGAGGAGCCAGAAGAGGTCTGCGGCGTAATCGGCGGGTGGGGCGGTGCTGCCTTCGGGAAGGACGGCTTGCCAGAGGCCTTCGAGTTTTGCCGGTTTGTTTTCGCGGATCCAGGCGACCATTTTTGCCGGGCGTTCTGCGAGCACGGCATCGGGGGCGAGGGCGTGCGGGCGTGCGGGGCCAGTGTGAAGTTTTCCTTGGCGTTTGAAGACCGGGAGGTGTTCGGCTTCCAGTGCACGGCAAATCGCCGGGATCAGGATCGCCGGGTGTTTGCGGGCGTGGCTGCCGGCCATGCGCAAGGACGTCAGGAGGGACGGGGAAAGGTGTTTCGCGGGGATCGCGGCGGAAATCTCGGCCTTGCGGACTTCGGCGAAAGCCTTGTCAAAAACCCGGGTCGCGATGGCGCGTTCGGCTTCGCCACGATCTTCGAGCCAAGCATCGTCGGCATCGCCTTTGATGCGCCAGCGAGTTTTTTTCTTGGTCGATTCGAGCCAGGCGTTGACCGCTTCCTCACCGCGTTCGGTGCGGACTTTCGCGGCGTAGGCTTCGAACGGCATGTTCGAAAAGCGTTCGCGGTGCAAACGGCGGAGGTTCGTCTGATAGGAATGGAAATTCGGGGGTCCAAGCCACTCGCCGGAAATGCCGCAGCGGGCGACGGATTGGAAATTTCCGGTCGGCGGATCGACCTCGATCGTTTCTTCGTCCAGGATTCCAGCGCGGATTTCCGACGACCAGAGGTGGCGGAGGGCTTCTTCGCGGGTGAGGAAAAGCGACTCGTCGAGCTTTCCGAGGAAAAGCGGGGAGCCGGATTCTTCGACTTCGAAAATCGCCCGGCAGCGACCGCGTTCGGCGAGCAGAATCTGGGCGACATCAAAAAGTGCGTAAACCCGAGCGACCTGATGGACTTCCTTGCCGATGAGGTGAACCGCTTGATTGTCTGGATTGAGAGTCACGCGGACGCCTTGGGCCGGTCCGGCTTCTTCGTGTTGCGGTGGGCCGTCGCGGCGGTCTCTGAAATTTCCGCCACGGTTGTCGCGGTTATCACGATTTTGGAATGGGCGTCGTCCGCCGTCACGATTTCCCGGGCCACGTTCGCGTTCATCGCGACGTGGCGGCCGTTCGTCGCCACCGGTTTCGGGTCTTGGCTTGCGGGGGGGCTTCTCATTTCCACCGCGCGCCCAGGCTGGGCCGAGGGCGAATTGGGAGAGGAGGCCGCGAAGTGGATCGGTTTCTGAATCGCTCACGGTGCTGACATTAGCGGGTTGTTTTCAAATGACAAACTCAGCTTACAGCAATTCATCAAACCTTTTTTCCGGATAAAATCGACAAAATCCGCCGAGTGGCACCGTCATGGCCCGATAACGCGCCCGCCGCGAGATCGGTGAGGCGTTGGGAAATGGTGGGATCGAGCGCTTCGATGATCGCGTTTTTCAGGCCGGATTCGTCGGCGACCTGGAGGCTGGCACCGGTTGAAACCAGGTGGCTTGCGAGTGGCTCGAAGTTTTCCATGTGAGGGCCGAAGATCACCGGTTTGTGGGCGAGGATCGCTTCGGCGGGATTCTGGCCACCGGTGGAGAGGAAGCTTTTTCCAATGATCACCGCATCGGCATGGGCCGTCCAATCGCGAAGTTCGCCGGTGGTGTCGATGACCAGACAGGCGGCGAGGGGATTCGCTGGCGGATGGAAATCGGTGCGTAAGATCACTTCGAACCCCTCGCGTTCCAGATCGCTTTTCACCTCGGCGCGTCGCTCGGCGTGGCGCGGGACGATGAGCGGCAGCGCTTCAGGATGCGCGGCGCGGATGGCGCGGGCGATGAACGCTTCTTCGCCGATGTGCGTGCTGGCGGCCAGCACGACCGGTCGCCCGGGTCCGAACGGATCGATGACTTTTTGGAAATCCGGGCGACGCGTGGGGCGCGGGCCGCTGCCGGGATCGAATTTCAAACTGCCAGTGGCGTGAATTTTTTCCGGAGGGATGCCGAGCGTTTGCCAGACATCGGCGTCGTTTTTTTCCTGAATCGCCACCGCATCGAGCATGCGGAAAACCGGTCCCACCCATTTCGCGAAGCGGCGGAATCGTCGGGCAGAGCGAGGAGAAAGCCGCGCGTTCACCAAACGAACCGGGATTTTTCGTCGGCGGCAGGCGAGAAGCAGGTTGGGCCAGACTTCGGCTTCGATCAGCACGATTTGAGACGGCTCAAACCGGTTGAGATAACGATTCACCATCGATGGAAAATCCAGCGGCGAGTAGGTCACGCACAGGCCCGGAATGTTCGCGGCGTTCGCGATGGCGTGACCGGTTGCGGTACCGGTTGCGAGGACGAAGCGTCGATCTGGTTCGTCGATTTGCCATTCGCGAATCAACTTCAGCGCGAGCATCGATTCGCCGACGCTGATCGCGTGAAAATGCACCGCGCCGCACGTTTCAAAATCCAAACCGGTGGTATAAATCGCCGCGCGTTCGCCGAGGCGTGTGCCGATGCCGCCGCGCTTGAGCATTTTCACGACCCAACCGGGAAACGCGGCGATGAAAAGCAGCGGCAGGATCAGCCGGTAAATCGTGAGTGCCAAAAACAATCGCATCGGCCGAGATTATCCAACCCGGACCGAAGGTAAAGCAAGACGCCGCATCCCATGAGCGTGGAGATTTCCACCCGTCCTGCGGACTAGCCCACATCCGCCGCTTTTTCACTTTCCCATCATCCGCGAATTGATGATAGTTGGCATCGTGGCGGAAAACTTATAACAGTCTCTGAGTAGAAAAAGGTATGATTGAAATCAATTCCATTGCTGATCTTGAATTGCTTCGGGAATCCGTGGAGTTGGAGTGCAAACGCGCCGCAGGCCAGGATGGACAAGGAGCGCTACCGCATGATTTCTGGGAGAGTTATTCCGCAATGGCAAATACGGATGGCGGTATCATCCTTTTGGGCGTTCAGGAGAGAAAAGGCAGATTTTCGCTTTACCCGTTATTGAATCCAGACCGCATCCGCAAGGATCTGGTGGATACAGCCAATAACCCCAACAAAGTCAGCGCGAATCTACTGGGCAATCATTCCATTCGTGAAGTTGTTTTCGATGGGAAAGTCATTCTGCAGGTGGAAATTCCCCGCGCCTCGCGCACCCAGCGACCGGTTTTCCTGAATGGAAATCCGTTGCATGGAAATGCCTACCGCCGATTTCACGAGGCCGATCAGAAGCTGTCCGATGACGAGGTGAAGCGGATGCTCGCGGAGCAGGCCCATAACAGTTTAGACGATCAGATATTGGCACGTTTTGATATTGAGGATTTGGATGTGGATTCTCTGCGGATCTACCGGCAGACCCACGCTACCCTCAATCCGGGCCATGTGTGGAGCGGTCTGGCGGATCGGGAATTTCTTAGAGCGATCGGCGCATGGCGTAAGAACCGCGAGACGGGAGAATCGGGTTTGACGATCGCCGGTTTGTTAATGTTCGGAACTCATCCGGTAATACAGGAACAATTTCCTTATTACATGTTGGATTATCAGGAGCGTCCAGAAGCCAAGACGGAGCGGCGCTGGATCGACCGCGTAACTCTGGACGGCACTTGGTCGGGCAATCTTTACGATTTTTATCGTAAGGTTTATCCGAAGTTGGTCGCCGATTTGAAAATTCCTTTTGAAGTGCGGGATGGCGTGCGGCAGGAGGACACGCCAGTGCACGTGGCGTTACGCGAAGCATTGGCAAATGTCATCGTCCATTCCGATTACCGGGAGCGCGCTTCAGTGTTTGTCGTAAAGCGGCCGGACATGTTCGGATTCCGAAATCCGGGGCTGATGAGAATTCCTCCAGCGATCGCGTTGAGAGGCGACGAACATGACTGCCGAAATCGGTTGCTGCATGCGATGTTCCGATACGTGAATGTGGGGGAACAGGCCGGCTCAGGTATCCCGAAGATTCTCAGTGGATGGAGCAGTCAACATTGGCGGATGCCCTCGTTGAGGGAGGAACGTGAACCGAACAATCGAACGGTGCTGGAGCTCCAGATGCTGGACTTGTTTCCTTCCGGGATTTTGGATATTCTGAAACTGCACTTTAAGGATCGGTTTGAGTCTTTGCCGCAGATTTCGCGTTTGGCCTTGGCAATTACTTTGAGTGAAGGGCGTTTGACTCATGGGCGGCTTGCTGAGTTATGCCACGAGCACGCATCGGACGTGAGCAAGACTCTGAGGGAATTGGTCAAAGTGGGTTTTCTTACCATCTCAGGAGGAGGGCGCGGAGCGGTTTACCGGTTTGAAGGAACTCCGGTGGTGAGTCCGGAGGACGTTTTTGGTGCTCAAACTCTGGGTAGGGGTATTCGAGTTTTGACACCTGATTCGTTGAATTTGGCACCTAGCTCCCCGAATTTGGCACCTAGCTCCCCGAATTTGGCACCTAGCTCCCCGAATTTGGCACCTAGCTCCCCGAATTTGGCACCTAGCTCCCCGAATTTAGCACCTAAACGGGACGAAAATGGTCGCCTTTTGTCCCCTCATCATCGGTTGCCATTCGTGGACGACCTTTCAAAATTGAGCGAGAGATTCCGGGGCGAACTCGCGCTCATCGCGATGGACCCGGTCAGCAAAGGGAAAATACCCGGCAATGTAATGAAAGGCGTGATCCTTGCGCTTTGTCGGGATCAATATGTGACAGTGCGTTGTCTTGCATCCCTTGTGAACCGCCAGCCGGAAACATTGCGCGGGCAATATTTGTCCACCATGTCGCGGAACCGAGAACTCAAGCTGGCCTTTCCCGACAGTCCCAACGATTCCCGCCAAGCTTACACATCCGCCATTTGATGATTGCCGAAGACCGACTCGAACAGCTCGTCATCCAGTGGTTCCAAGACACGGGTTGGAACAACGTCCATAGAGCGGGTGATCGCTCCGGTAGCAGTGGTGGAAGTGCCGAGGATCTTTGCCGAGCTTCCGCTGCAATGGCCGCACGTGTATAGCGACGAGAGCTTGCCTGTGCAGCTGGACATGGAAACGGGTAATTTCCGCGTTGGAGTTGCCCTTCACCGATCCCGAACCTTCTGGAGACTACCATGCATGCCATCCAAGCCGTCTGCAACTATGCGTTTCTCAATCCGGACGCCGCTGGTTCGTAGAGCAGGATGGCGCTGCTGCCGTATTCGCGGCGGGCGATGAGGGACCAGGCTTCGGTTTCGGGGGTTTTTTGATTCGCGGAAATTTCGGCGATGAGCCAGCCGTCGGGGGCGAGGCGGGGTTGGATGAGGCCGCTTTTTAAAAGGTCGGTGACGTGGTCTTTGTCGCCGGCGTATTTGAAATACGGCGGGTCTGCGAAAATCAGATCATAGGTCGAATGGTCCTTTTTTAGGAACGCGGCGACTTCGGATTTGATGACACGTCCGCCATCGAGTTTTGCCTTGGTGAGATTTTCGGTCACGACATTGACGGCTTGGCGATGTTCATCGACGAACACACACGAACCGGCGCCGCGGCTGAGCGCTTCCAAACCGATCGCTCCGGAACCGGCGAAAAGATCGAGAATACGGGCGTTTTCCACCTTTTCCGACAGGATCGAAAACATCGCCTGACGGACAAAATCCGTGGTGGGGCGAGCGACGGCGGATGGTACTTTGATCGCGAGGCGTCCGGCTTTTCCGGCGATGATTCTCATTGGGGTAAATGGGGTGAAGGTTCCGGCGCGGAGGGGTTGATCACCGGTCCGTCTTTTCCGAGGCGCAGTTGGATTTCGCCGAGTCGGCCGGTGGCTTCGAGGTCCAGAGCGGCGCGTTGGGGTGTGCTCAGCGGGGTGAGCGATGGGGTTCCTTGAAGACCGGGGAGGATTTTTCGGAGATTTTCGACGAGTTTTTCCGGTGCGGCGACCGTTCGGAGGACGGCGGCGACTTGGCCGTCGGTGGCGATTTTTCCGTTTCCTAAAAGCGAAAGTTCTTCGCCGATCAAACGGGCGTCGAGGCAGGCGAGCGTGCCGCCGCGCAGAACAAAAACCGAGCTGCCGCGATCAAAGGTCGTGATTTCTTCGCCGCGAGCGAAAACCGGTTTTTGAGATTCCGTGATGAAATCGCCCTGCCAAGTTGGCGGCGCGAGCAGCAGGCCTTGGAAACGAGCGCGGGCGGCGAACGTTTCCGCTTGGCCGTGGATTCCGCCGGGGAAATCGACCGGTTGCGGGGCTTGTTGGGGGATAAGAATTTCGAAATGCGAGGGCAGACCTTGGGCGCTCGCGAGCTGGCCGAGCAGACGGAATTTCATGCCGTGGATTTCGTTTTCGACCGGGCCGAGAGTGAGCAAAGGCGGCTGCCACTGAACCGGTGCGTCCAGTTTCGAAACCGCAGGCGTTCCCAAGATTCGGATCGATTCAAAAAGCAGCGACGACTTCGCGGCGTCTCCGGAAACCGGCAGACGCGTGGTGAAATCCAAGAACTCGATCAGCGGTGTTTCCAAACCTGCGGAAACGAGCGAGAAATTTCCGTTTCGGATTTCGATCCACGCGGTCGGACGAGGCGGAGCAACCGGTTTCGGCGGAGTGGCTTCGGCGGATTTCGAAGGAAGGATCGCGGGATTTTCCGCCATCGGCGGAGCCTGCGGACTCGGGACGCTCGGCAACGGCGGAACCGGTGCGGGGAGTTGCGGCTCCGGTGCGGGTTGGGCGGATTGTGAAAGAAACGCGAGAATCTGAACCGGGAGCACGATTTCCGGCGAGTCGAGCTCCATGGATTTCACCTCAAGCGTTTGGCGAAACAACGCTTTCCAAACCGGTTGGATGCGGAGTTGGTCGATTCGTGCCAGCGGTTTTTTGACCGAAGATTTCAGCGCTTCCGGCTGGGAAAGTTCGATGTTTCGCAGGGAAAGACCGTTCCAGGGCGACCACGACGCGCCGCCGATCTGGGTGTCGAGCGTGGTTTTTTGGGTGATTTTCCCGGCGATCCAGGTTTTTCCCGAAACGTTCAGCCAAAGATTGCTGGCCGCGAAAAGGAACAGCGGGCATGCCGCGAGGAGGACAAACGCCCACGGCCAGAGGCGGCGGCCCCGGCGATTTTCGCCGGTGAGGGCGGGCGTTTCCATGGATCAGGGTTTCGGCGCGGTCCCGGTTTTTTTGCCTGCGGGTTCCTTGATGTGCCCGGCTTTTCCGAGGGCGTAACGGATCACGATGCTCTTGTCGATGAGGCGGGTGCCTTCGCTGGAAACCTCCTGCACGCGGTAAACGATCAGGCCGAATTTATTGTCGTCGAATTTTCCGAATGCGACATTTTCCTTGGTTTTGCCCAGACCGGTTTCTTCTTCGAAACGCCATTCGATGCCGGACCATGCGCCGAGGATGCTTTCCGGGTCGGCTTTGATGTCGTCGATGCGTTTCAGCTCGCCATTCGGAGAGCGGAAAACGTCGTCTTTTTCCACGTAGCGGAGGGTGGAAATCGTGCTGGCGCCACCGGTTCCGGTGACCGCCCAGGTGCCGCCCGCGCTTTCGCGGAGGAGGAGCATGACTTCTTCAACCGGTTTGAATTCGCGTTTTGCCCAGAGTTTCAGGTATTCCTCGTATTCCTCTTTCGTCAGGCCGAGTTTTTCGTGGTAGGGCAGGGGAGCGCCCGGTTTCGCTTGGGCGGAAAATTCCCGGAACCATTTTTGATCCTTGCTGGCGGCTTTTTCGACTTTGGAAACGTATTGATCGATTTCCGGAGGTGGGATCACCACGCCGATCTGCCCGCGCACCGGGATGTCCTTTTCTAAGAGACCGGAAAAAATCTTCGGGACTTCCGCCGCGTGGGCGGAGACAAGAAACGAAGCGACAAGAAGGAATGCGGGGAATTTCATGAAGAACAGGCGAGAAACTGGGCGTGAGAAAGCGATAACTCAAGCGGCAATCTGAGAAGTCGGCTTATTCCGGTTCTCCGTTGGGAAAGATTTCGGCGATCGATGTCTCGTGATTCCGGTCGATCCATGATTCCAGAGCCACTCGCATGGGTGTGAGGATTTCCGGGCGGCTGGTGGCGACATCGCGTTCGCCGTGCGGATCCGTCGGAAGGTGGAAAAGCGCGAAATGCCGGTCGCCGTCTGCGGTGGGGGTGCAGACGAGTTTCCAGAAACGGGTCTTGAGGCAGCGTTGTTTTGCCTGAACCAAGCGGTCTTGATATTCGTCTTTTAACACGAACTGGTAGTTAAAATCTTCGCGGATCGAGGTGAGTTCGTCCATCGGCGGCAGCTTCGGCCGTTCGACGCCGGGCACGCTGAATTGGATAAAGGGGAAACCGGTTTCGCCATAAAACGGACGGTATTCCGGGGTTTCGTTGCCTTTGATCCATCCGGCGAAACTTTTCCCCTGCCACACGGCCGGTTTGGAAACGCCCGCAAGATCGGCCAAGGTGGGAATCACATCGATCAGCCGCACCGTTTCCGGGATGGATCTGGGCGTCGCGCCGGGAACGTGGAAAATCATCGGCACGTGGTTCGCCTGGAGGCCGCCGTTGAACGTCAGGCCGTGACCGAGGGTGACCCCTGGCTCGTAAAGATCATCGCCGTGATCCGCGGTGATGATGACGATCGTGTTGTCCGAGAGTCCGTTTTGTTTCAGCGAAGCGAGCACGCGTGCGACGCAATCGTCAAACTGGCGGGTGCAGCCATCGTAGAGGGCGCGGATTTGGTCGACTTCATGAGGCGGAAGCATCTTCCACTTGGATTCGAGATCCGTGCTGCTGATGAAGGAATTGATATCAAAATCGACGCCGTTTTTATTCCGTCCCTGGTAAGCTGGATCGGTGAACATGCTGCGGTAGGGTTCCGGGTTTCGGTACGGCAGATGGTTGCAGGAATAGAAGACGTGCCAAAAGAACGGCTGCTTGGATTTTCCGACTTTTTCCAAACGTTTTTCCACGCGTTGAGTCACGACTTCCGGGGTGACGAACTGCGCGAACGATCCCAGTTGTGGGAAAATTTTATATCCGATCGGGTTATCAAAATACAGCGGGACGACAAAGTGTGCCATCACGACCGCTTGGCTCATATAGATCTTGAAGTTATCAAAATTGGAAACCGAGATATGTTCAAATCCGAGCGGCATCAGTTCATAATATCCGGCGCACCAGTCACCGATCGCCGCCGTGTCATAACCTTGTTCGCGGAGGATCTTGGCAAGCGGGACGATGCGGTTTTTCGTCGCCTCGACCGTTTCCCGATTGGGATACATTTGGCGGATGCCGTGCGTCTGCGGATATTGCGCGGACATCAACGAAGTGCCGGATTCGAGCGTGGAAGCGATCGGGCTGTAGCAATTTTCGAAATGGATCGAGTCCTTCGCGAGCGCATCGATGACCGGGGAAACACCCGCGGCGGCGAGCCCGTCGCTCCGGCTTGGGACATAACCGGCGACACCCAGCTTATCCCCACGCAGCGAATCCGATCCGAGGATGATGATATTTGGAAAGTCCCGCTGGGTTTTTGCGATCGTCACCTTTTCCGAAGGGATTTGAGAAATACCAAATCCGGCGGCGGCGATCAAAGCGGCGGCAGTTGCGAAAATCCAGCCACGTTTGCCCCGGCGGTGGATATGCCAGATCAGCGCGAGCGAAATCCCGACGATCGGTAAGATATGGAAAACGATGAGATAGGTGACCGGTTTGATCGCTGCCGGAATGAAATCGAGAATTCCGTAATAGCTGTGAGTCAGCGTTCCTTCCGGCAGGAAATACGGTCGCGTGTCGATCAATCGCAGCGTGAAATAATGGTGCAGCAGAGAGACCAGGATCAGCGCGCGGAGAGCGACCGCCCAGGCGGATTTGAACTTGGATCGACCGGTCCACCAAGAAGCGACCGGTTGGATCAAAACCGCCCCGGCGAGGGTCAGCAGGACGTAGGCGAGCAGCATCAGCAGGTTTTCCCGGACGAGAAATCCGAAATATTGTTCCTGCGCCAGCGTGCTGAAATGGTTGTCCATTTCGCTGGTATTGCTCGTCAGCCGGACAAGCGATTTCCCGTATTGGTAGAGGAAAAAGACGAGAATCCCCATGAATACGGGTAGAAACCGGGCGGATGGACCGGTTTTGCGGAGTTTTTTTGGCAAAGGAGTGAAATCAGGCAAGCCGAGAGCTTTGCAGGAAGCCTGAAAATCAGCAAGAGCCTCGTCTTGCGGAGTTGCGAAAACCGAAAAAAGTCAATCGACTCGCCAGTCCACTGCCCCTAGAACCGCTCAGCCCGCCATCCATGCCGCGCCTTTTGATCATCACCGCTGCCTTCGGAGAAGGTCATAACAGCGCCGCCCGAAACCTCGCCCTCGCGTTGGATTCGCTGGGTGCGGAGACCCGTGTTTGCGATCCCTGCCTGCTGGCCGCGCCGTATTCGACGCAGTTTTTCAGCTACAGCTACCGTTACATCACGACTCATTTGCCGAAGGTTTGGGAAAAAGTTTACCGTTCGACCGATCAGTGCGATTTCAGCCGCCAGCGGGTCCCGCTTTTGCGAAAACCCGAGCGCTATCTTGCGGATCTGGTGGAGGATTTCCGGCCGGAGGCGATCGTTTGCACGTATCCGATTTATCCGTATTTCCTCGCCCGGACGTTTGCGGAAACCGGCAAACCGGTACCGGTTTTCACGGTGGTCACGGATTCGATCGAGATCAACGCCTCGTGGCTGCGGGCTCCGAGCGACTGTTGGTTGGTGACCGATCCGGCGACCCAAACCGCGATGGTCGGTGCGGGGTTGCCTGCGGAAAAGATCGCCGTGACCGGTTTTGCGGTTCATCCGGCGTTTGCGGAGCTCGAACCGGTCGAGTGCGTCGATGACTGCGAGCCTTTCCGGATTTTGTATTTCCCGATGGCGAAGCGGCCGTTTATCCGCCGCCATTGTCGGGCGATGCTCGATGCTTCGCCAAAGGTGAAATTGACGGTCGTGATGGGGAAAAGCACACGTTTGCTTTACTCGCGGGCGCGTGAGATCCAGTTGGAATATCCGGGGAGGGTGCGGCTGGTCGGTTGGACGAAGCGGGTTCCGCAGTACTTGAACCGGCATCATCTGGTCGTCGGAAAAGCGGGCGGAGCGACCGTCCACGAAGCGATCGCCGCGCGGTGTCCGATGTTGATTCACCATTTGGTCCCCGGGCAGGAGGAAGGAAATCTGAAGCTGCTCGAACAAATCGGTGGCGGTGGATTGGCGAATACTCCCGCACTGCTGACTGGGAAAATTTCGGAAATGTTATTGGATCAAGGCGCCGGGTGGCGGGCGATGAAACGCGCTCTTGCGACTCACGGCAGCAACTCGGGCGCGGTCGACAGCGCTCGTTTCATTCTGCAAGCAATTCCCAAACTGACGGAACGATGAATTTTCTTTTTGATATCGGCCGCGTGCTTCTCGATTTCGATTTTGAATCGTCCTTGGTTCAGCTTTTGCCGGAAGGCGCGCCTGATGCCAAAGCGCGGCTTGAGCGGTTGATGGAGCGGAAAGACGAGTTTGAAGCCGGTCGATTGGAGACCGAAGCCTACATCGAGTGGGCGCTCGGTGTTCTTGGCAGCAACGCGACGGCGGACGAATTTCGGCACTACTGGCGGAATATTTTCACCCCGAACGAACCGATGTGGGACTGCGCGCGGCAGCTTGCGGCAGACGGGCACCGGTTGATTTTGTTTTCCAATATCAACACGATTCACGCGCCGTGGATTTTTGAGGCCTTTCCCCAGTTCTCGATTTTTGAAGGAGCCGTGCTGTCATTTGAAACCGGTTTTATCAAACCGAGCCCCGAAATTTATGAGTATGCGATTTCGACCTACGGGCTGATTCCGGAAGAGACCCTTTACATCGACGACCTACCCGCGAATATCGCGACCGGTCAGGCGCTTGGGTTTCGTTCGTGGCAATACGATCTGAAAAATCACGCGGCATTCGAAGCGTGGCTCGCTGCCGAAATGGTCACCCTCCAGTCTTGAAGTTCCCGTCCTTTCGTTTCACTTTTTTCGTTCATGTCCCACTCCGCCTTGATCATCGCTGGCCGCACGTTTCGTTCCCGCTTGTTTATTGGAACCGGTAAATTTCCTTCGAATGAAGCGATGCGTTCCGCTTTGGAAGCGAGCGGAGCGGAAATTGTGACGGTTGCTTTGCGGCGGGCGGATCTCAGCGGAGCGCGTGATCCTTACGCGAACATCCTCGAATTTATCGATCCAGAGAAATACCTGATTCTGCCGAATACCAGTGGTGCGATGAATGCGGAAGAGGCCGTACGTTTGGCGCGGCTCGCGGCGGCCGCCGGTTTGCCGAAATGGGTGAAACTCGAAATCCATCCGGATCCGACGTATCTTTTGCCGGACCCGATCGAGACGCTCAAGGCGGCTGAAATTTTGGTGAAGGAGGGATTCACGGTTCTGCCTTACATCAATGCCGATCCCGTTTTGGCGAAACGTCTGCAAGAAGTCGGAACGGCGACGGTCATGCCGCTCGCCGCGCCCATCGGCTCGAATCGCGGCCTGGCCACGCGCGACCAAATCCGGATCATCATTGAGCAATCGATTGTGCCGGTGGTGGTTGATGCCGGTTTGGGAGCTCCAAGCCATGCGGCCGAAGCCATGGAAATGGGAGCAGACGCGGTTTTGGTCAATACTGCCATCGCGATCGCCAGCGACCCAAGCCGGATGGCCGTTGCATTCAAACTCGGAGTCGAAGCCGGACGGGAAGCCTATGAGCTCGGACTTCCTGAAATGATCGATCAGGCAAGCGCAACGAGTCCTCTGACTGGATTTCTTCAGTAAAAACCGGTCATCGCTGCGGAAAAGGGCGAAATTTGCCGAGCATGGCATATTTCTGAATTTCGGAGTAATTTCGGACTACTCGATTTTAGTGTCGAGTTGGTCATCTTTTTATAACTGGCTCAACGTGATGATGGTGTGAGTTGATGAAATTTTTTTCATTTGTTTGGCAGGGTTGTGAAATGCACCTTGGAGACTTCGGGGATTGCAAATCGCGCCTCAATTCCTTATTTTTTTTGGGCATTCCGAGAGTCTTAGGCCCAGACCCTGCTTTATACCCTCATCACTATGTTCCGTATCCGATTTATTGGTTTATGCCTGTGCATGGTTTCTCTGAGCGAGGCACAGATTTATAACGCCGGAGCCGACCAGGTATTGGTCCGGAATCTGCAACGGTTCGCCAAGGAGTCCTTTTCCCTTTCCGAGTTGGAAGGTTTCATGGAGTTGTTGAAAAATGGGGATGGCTTTACCAAGGCTGATATGTCGAAGATCGATGGCTATCGATCCAAGCTCGAAGCGCATTTTCGGTTTATCGAAAATGCCACCACGGAAAAAGAAATTGCCGCGAATGAAACCCAGCCATTCCCGAACGGCTGCTTTGTTCCGGTTCCTTTGCGCGACGAAATTCTTTCCGACGAAGAGGCCTACAATATTTTTCGCTCGGATTTCAGCCCTGGGCTGATTGCTCCGCTGCATGAATCTCTGGTGAAACATGCGATTCGAGATGAGGCCGCGTCGTCGGTAGCGCCGCTCGCTTCGGAGCTGGTCGGAGTGAATGAGCGATAGCAGGACTTCCGTGTCATAATCTCACTTGCTCGGCGAGGCGAGGATTCGCATGATACGGGTGTGACGGAAGAAACGACTATATGGAAAGGGAGCCCTTCTCAGTGGCTGAATCTCGGGCCTTTTTCGTTCGCGGGACTCGCGGTGGTCGGGCTGATCGTCGGCGGAATCTTGGCTCCGCCTGCGGCGATCGTTGCGTTTCCGGCGGTGGCGATTCCGATTTTTTATGCGATCTGGCGGTATTTAAAAATCCGCTGTGAAACTTATGAACTGACCAGCGAGCGGATTCGCGTCAGCCGTGGGGTGATCAATCAACACATCGATGAGGTCGAGCTGTATCGCGTCAAAGACACGCTTACGCTCCGGACGTGGTGGATGCGGTTGACCGGTTTGGCAACGATCAAGATGGAGACGTCTGACCGGACGCAGCCGACGCTGGAGATTCCGGCGATTCGTGGGGGCATGGAGCTTCGGGAAAATTTGCGAAAATGCGTCGAGACCCAACGGGATCGCAAGCGCGTGAGGGAAATGGATTTTGAGGATTCTGGCGACGCTGTGTGATTCAAATTTACTCGAAATCGGAACGGATCATGCGGACAAAAAATTTCGATTTACTCGCATTCATCAAGGAATCCTGATAATTCAAGCCCCGGTGTGAATCGGGTGGTTGGCCGATTGATCGTGTTATGAAGTGTCCTCGTTGCGTCCAAAAAATTCACCGGGCGGCCTCAAGCTGTCCGCATTGTGGATTTACGCTTGCGGATGCGGATGCACATTTTGGTGAAGGAGAAGTGAGGCTGCGGTGTTTGACCGATGCGGCCGGATTGCTGCGGCGCGGACAGCGGGAGCAAGTGGAGATGGCGATGGAGCGGATCACCCGGCGCTTTCCCCAACTTTTTGTCGCCGTTTATACCGGTTCTCTCGGTGAGATGGCGAACATGCGGCAATTTGGATTTTGGTTGCTGAACCGGGCGGCGTTTGAAGATGTGCCGGCGCACAAACCGAACGAAGCCGGGATTTTATTAACGATTGATGCCGAATCAAAATCCGCGTCGATCACCTTCGGCTATTTGCTCGACGCGTTTTTGGAGGAATCCGATACCTTCGAGTCTCTTTCCCGAGCCCATTCGTATTGGCTGGAGGGAAAATACGCGGCGGGGATCGTTCGGACGCTCAAGCATCTGGACGGCGTGTTGGCGAAACGTTGTCGGCAGGCACGTCGCGACCCGGATCGTTTTGGTCGGAAAGTGCTTCCGCCGCCGAACATGGGAGATTTGTTACGCCGCATCCGTGCCGGTCACCGGTTGGAATCAGGGGAAACGGAGGTGCGGAAATGAAACGGTGGGCGATGGGTGGATGCATGGTGGTTTTCGCGGGAATCGCGCTGGCGAATATTGAGCCGCCGCTTCCGACATGGAACGGCGACGAGCGGACGCTTTTGGAAGCGGAAGGATGGGTGGCGGGCGGATCGCTGTTGGCGGTCGATCCACCTGTCCCGGAAGATTCCCCGGCGGCGGCGGTGAGTCCCGAACTTGATGTCGCGCAGCCGACGGCCGAGGAAGTCGCCGAGGCCGACCTGCCGGGATCGGTGATTCCGGAAAAATTTCTGCCGCTCTATTTCGGCGAAAGGCCGCAGGAATTTCTCGTCGATCCGCAAGGGTTGTTGAGCGAGGTCGATTATCGGAATCGTTTGGAATTTTTGAAGGATCACTCGGCGGATTCGTCGATCGATTTGTTTGTTTATGTGTTTGGCGGGGAGCAGGACATTCCCAGCGACGTGCGGGCGGAGGAATTGATCGAGCGGTTTTTCTCGTCGGGCCGGCCTGCGGCGATGGTTTATTATTATCTCGGAGCTCCGCAGCGGTCGGTCATGTATTTGAGTCCCTCCCTGACGGAAGGGGTTCCGGTCGCGGAACAGCGACGTGCGCTGCAGAGTTCGGTGATGATGGCGTTTGAAAAGCTGGATCCGGTGGAGCAGCTCGAGGCGTTTTCCGTTCAGATGTCGATCCGCATTTATTGGATGGAGCGGATGCTTGGCGGCCAAGTGGTGACGGATGATCTCCCGGAAATGAACCGGATGGAGGAAGTCGGGGAGGCCGCGCCGGTGAAAAAAAGCCGTGAGCAATGGCTGGAGGAGATTTTGAAAGTTCTCGATCCGCTGTTGATGCCGGTGGCGCTGACGAGCTTGTCGGTGGTGATCGCGTTTTCGGCAAGCTGGTGGCTGAACCGGCGAAGACGCTACCGGTTTCCTGAATTCGACGTCGAACCGCGTTTGGGTGGAAATCATGCGGCAGGAATCGGAGCGGTGATTTCTTTCGCCAGCGCGACCTTGCCGCCCGCATCCCAGCGCGATCAGGTGCCGGATTACTTGCGCCGCGCGTGAAGCTGAGCGAAAAACGGGCATGACCGATTGGGAAGAACGATACCGTAAAGGGGATATGCCTTGGGAAAAGGGTGAGGCGGCTCCACCACTGGCGGAATTGATCGAACGTTGCGGGACCCAATATTTCGGAGAAGGGCCGGTTTTGGTGCCGGGGTGTGGTTTGGGCCACGATGTCAGGGCGCTTGCGTCCCACGGATTGGCCGTGACCGGTTTGGACTTGGCGGAACTGGCGATTGAAAAGGCGAAGGCGATCCAACCGACCGGAGCCGAATCCTACGAGGTGGGGAACTTTTTTGATCCTGTCTGGCAGGATGGGAGGAAGTTTTCGGCGATTTGGGAGCACACGTGTTTTTGTGCGATCGATCCAAAGGACCGCGCAACCTATGCGAGATCTGCGGCTGAAGTATTGATTCCCGGAGGCTATTTGACGGGTGTTTTTTTCCTGACGCCGCATGATCCGGGCGAAGAAGAGGCGGGTCCTCCGTTTGGTGCGGCCCCGGGGGAAATCGAATCGTATTTTTCCGAACACTTCAGCCTCGTCGATTCCTGGGTGCCGAAGCGGGCCTATCCGGGGAGGGAAGGAAAAGAATGGATCGCCATTTTTCGGAGAAAGTGATGCGAAAGCGTCTGTTGCGGAAGAATCGGAATCTGATAGCCTATCACTCTTCACTCATGAGTCGTTTGATCCTTTCTCTCATCGTCTTTGGTTTGGCGTTGGAAGCGCATGCGGAACCGGCTCGGCTTTACGTGAACGATAAAAAAGCGCCGGAAAACCTGAAGGATCTTGAGGCGATTCAGAGCGCACTGATTGGTGTTTTACCGAAAGTCCGCGAAGCAACCGTCTGCATTGATCTGGGCGACGGAAGTGGAAGCGGGGTCATCGTTTCTCCGGACGGCCTGGTTCTTACCGCGGCCCACGTCAGCACGGGTGTCGGGAAGGAGCTGACGGTGATCCTGAAGGACGGCCGAAAATTGAAGGCGGAATCCCTAGGACTGGTCGCGATGACCGACGCGGCGATGGTGCAGATTTTGGAAAAAGGCCCGTTTCCTTTTGTGGAAATCGATCGAACCGGTTCGACTCAGTTGGGCGACTGGGTATTCGCGTTGGGGTATGTGGGTGGGTTTGACGAGGAACGCGGTCCGGTTGTCCGGTTGGGCCGCTTGGTGAGGACGGCCCATACGACCCTGCAAACCGATTGCTCCTTGATCGGGGGAGATTCCGGCGGGCCGTTGTTCGATCTGACGGGCCGGTTGGTGGGGATTCACTCGCGGGTGGGTGAACATGTGCAGGTGAATATGCACGTGCCGATGAGCGAGTTCATTTCGAATTGGGACGCGATGCTGCGGTCGGAATTTGTCGGGGAAGGACCGTTCGCGGAAAAACCCGAGAAGGGTTCAGGTTTCCTCGGACTTGCGACGGAAACGCGTTCGGAGGGTGGATTGACCGTCACCAAAGTCGGGCGGGAAACGGTCGCTGAAAAAGCCGGATTGCTCGAAGGCGATGTGTTGCTCAAGATGAATGGAACCGTGCTGACAGATCGGGACCAGTTTCAGAATTTGCTCAAAGAAATGGCGGCTGGCGACCGATTGGAGATTGACCTTCTGCGCAACGGTAAACCCCAAACTCTCAAACTCAGGCTCGGTGAACGCTAAACTTTTCTCGATCGCGGCGATCGTTGCCACCGCTCACGTTTCCGAAGGTCAGCAGACGTTGGAATCGGCTTATCGAACCACCGGAACGGCGGTTGTCGCCGCATTTGAACCGCAGCGGCTGGTTTTGCAAACGTCCAGTGCGGTGATTTTGGACGGGCGCCGGGAACTGGTTTACGGCGTGGTGATTTCTCCAGATGGCCATATTTTGACCAAAGCCAGTGAGATCCACGGCGTGGAAAAACTTTCCGTCCGGGTGAATGAGGAGGCTTACGAAGATGCGCGGATTTTGGCGGTCAACAACGAATGGGACGTGGCGTTGATCAAGATCGACGCGACCGGTTTGATCCCGGTGGTTTATGCGCCGACCAGCGCGGTGCCGCAAGGAACCTGGGTGGTCGCGAATGGCGTGACCCAGCGGAAAGTCCGGCGTCTGATGGCCGGGATCGTCAGTGCGAACATTCGTGAAATTCCCCCACAAGGTGGTGCGGCTCTGGGAGTCATTCTTAGCACGAAATCGAAAGAGTTGGAGATCGATCAGTTTGCCGAAAACAGCGGGGCCAAAGAAGCCGGGTTGTTAAAAGGCGACGTGATCCTTTCGGTGGAGGGTCAGAACGTGAAAACGCTCGAGGAACTCACGGCGACTCTCGACGGGCGAAAGGCCGGGACGACGATCCAACTGCTTTTCCGGCGCGGCGGTGTTGAAAAGACCATCGATGTCCGGTTGACCGCTCGCGGGGAGATGTTTGATGACCAGATGAGTCGCAACGATCAAATGAGCGGCAAGTTTTCCAAACGTCGCAGCGGATTTCCGCGAGTCATGCAGCACGATATTTTGGGCGCGAAATCCATCGTCGGCGGTCCCTTGTTGGACCTGCAAGGGCGGTGCCTCGGCATGAATATCGCCCGGGCAAACCGAGCGGAAAGTTTCGCGATACCTGTCGAGGACCTGAAAACGCTGGCGGAGAGCTTGATGAAACAAGCGGCGAAATGATTAGGTCGCGGCCTCGCGATGGCGTTTGAAGATGCGCAGCGTTTTTTCCCGTTCGGTTTTGTGGTCGACGATGGGCAGTGGATAATTGGCAGCGAGTGGCCGTCCGTCTTTCGGGGGTTCAAGAAATCTCGTTGGGTGAACTTTCGCGAGTTCGGGAATCCAGCGTTTGATGTAAATGCCGTCCGGATCGAATTTTGCGGTCTGTGACCAAGGATTTTGAATGCGGAAATACGGGGCGGCATCGGCACCGGTTCCGGCGGACCACTGCCAGCCTCCGTTGTTTGAGGCGATTTCGCCGTCGACGAGTTGCTGCATGAACCAAGACTCGCCGAGCCTCCAGTCGATGTGCAGATCTTTGGTGAGGAACATCGCGGTGATCATGCGGACGCGGTTGTGCATGAAACCGGTTTGGCGGAGTTCGCGCATGCCCGCGTCGATGATGGGAAATCCGGTCTGTCCGTTTTTCCAAGCCTCGAAACTTTCGCCCGGTTCATCCCACGGCAGGCCTCGCCAATCCGCGTTGAACTCTTCTTCAAGCACGTTTGGGAAATGGTGGAGGACGGCGAAATAGAATTCACGCCACGCCAGTTCTTTGACGAAGATGTCGATCGATGCTCTTTCAGCCGGTTTCGCGGATTCGCGGGCCTTCATCGCTTTTGCGAAAACCGTGCGGATGGAGACCAGTCCAAATCGCAGATCCTGGGAAATGCGGGAGGTTCCATCGGCCGATGGAAAATCACGGACGTCGGCATACGACTGGATTTTTTCAGCAATGGCTTTTTTCAACCGTTCGCGGGCCGCGCGTTCGCCCGGCTCCAGGAGGTGAGCGTCCGGTTTTTCCAGTTCCCAAAAGGAAACGTCCGGCAATGGAAGTGAAGATACTTGAGGGGTGAAAACCGGTTTGATTTTGGGCAAGGGGGCCGGCTTGTCGAGATTCAGCCAGTTCCGGCTGTAGGGCGTGAAAACCTTGTAGGGGAAGGCGCTTTGGGTGAGCACTTCGTCCGGGCCGTGGAGGGTGGCGTCGGCATGGGCGTGGCACTCGACGCCAAGTTCTTGGCAAAGGGCTCGGATTTCTTTTTCGACGGCTTTCCCAAAAGGATCGGGATCTTCGTTATAATAAAGCGCGGTGGCGGCGGTTTGTTCGATCAGCAACCGCAGTGCTTCGAGGGCGGATCCCTGGCGGAGAATGAGATTTCCACCGAGTTCTTTTAAATTTTTCGCCAAAGATTCAAGGCATCCGCAGAGGAAATGCTGGCGATTTGGGCCGGTCCAGTGGTGGTTTTTTTTCCAATCGCTGAGAAGATAAACCGGTATCAGAGGGCGACCGGTTTCGGCAGCGTGCCAGAGCGCGGTGTTGTCGGTGACGCGGAGATCTCGCCGGAACCAATGAATCACCGCCTCTGTCGTGTCTGCCATCACCGGAGAATCATGCCGCGCAACGATCGAAACGAGTCTGAAAATCGGGGATTTTTTGAATCAACTGTCGGCCAACAGTTTTTCCGCTTTTTTGATGGTCGTCGCACTCAGTTTGCCATTGATGCGCCGAGCGCCGTCCAGCAAGGCCTTGAGATCAGTGAGGCAGGCTTCTGCGGTGCTGAGTGATTTTCGGCCGCCGCCGTATTTTTTATCGGGGAAATACTTGGTAAATGTACTGCCAGCGCGGCTGATGCACAGTCTCCACCCCTCGAAAGCCGAGTTTTGGTAGGTGAAGCGAGTCAAATTGCGTTTTGATTTCATACATTTATCGCCCAATTACTGAGATACATTGCAGAAATTCGGATGATGAATCCATCTCAAAAAGCCGTTAGAGTGCGAAATTCGCCGTTTAAAGAGATTTCGAAGCAAAAAATGCTTTGCAAGCGGGCGGATTCAGCATTTTAGTCTGCGCCCCGCGAGCCATATCAAATCGCCGTCGGTCCTCCGCATGCCTCGTTTGAGACATCAACGCTCGCAAGAGGGTAACCCGGCTAAAATAAAAATACATGTCAGCAATCAAACTCGCTCGTTTCGAGCTCCCGAACCGCCTCGTCCGCAACGAAGCCACTGCTACCGATACCTACGCCCAGTTCACGGCAGAGCCGTTTGAGCAGGGCTACGGTCACACGATCGGTAACTCCCTGCGCCGCGTTTTGCTTTCCTCTCTGGAAGGCGCATCGATCACTTCGGTCAAAATCGCCGGTGTTCAGCACGAATTTTCCAGCCTCCCAGGCGTGGTTGAAGATGTCACCGACATCGTGCTTAACCTGAAAAAGGTCAAGTTCAGCCACCACGATAAGGAGCCTCGCATTTTGACCATCAAGGTCGAAAAAGAAGGCGTTGTCACCGCGGGTGACATCCAAGGCGACAACATTTACGACGTGGTCAACAAGGACCAAGTCATCTGCACCCTCGACAAGAAGGTGAAGTTCGATTGTGAATTTGAAGTTCGCGTCGGTCGGGGTTTCTCCACTGGTGACGAAAACAAGCGCAAGGATCAACCGATCGGCGTTATCGCCATCGATTCGATCTTCTCGCCAGTCACCCGCGTGAAATACGCGGTGGAAACGACTCGGGTCGGTCAAATGACGGATTTCGACAAGCTCGTTCTCGATATTTGGACGGACGGCCGCGTGACTCCGCAAGACGCGCTCTTGCAAGCCTCCGCGATCCTTCGTCACCACCTCGACGTCTTCGTCAACTACGACGAAAACGCCGTGGATTTCGAAGAAGCTCCAGCCGAGTCCAGCGAAGAAAACGCCGCTCTTAAGAAGCTGCTCAACATGTCGGTGAACGAGATCGAACTTTCGGTCCGCGCCGCCAACTGCTTGAACAACGCGAACATCACTTCGGTCGGCCAGCTCGCCATGAAGTCGGAAGCGGAAATGCTCAAGTATCGCAACTTCGGCAAAAAATCCCTCAACGAAATCAAGGACAAGCTCGTCGAGCTGGGCCTTGGCCTCGGTATGACCTTCGAATCCTCGCTGCTTTCCGGTCCGGTGGCGGCGTCACGCGGCCCACGCCTCGGTGCCGAAGACGAAGCACCAGTCGGCCTGGCCGATCTGATCGCACAAAACCTAGACGACTGAACATTTAATTCTAATTTAGAAAAGGAAGCATCCGATGAGACATCGACGCAACACCACCAAGCTCAAACGCACCGCCTCGCACCGCCGTTCCCTGCTCGCCAACTTGGCTGGCAGCCTGATCGAACACGGTCGCATCAAAACCACCCTCGGAAAAGCCAAAGCGCTTCGTCCGGTTGCGGAAAAGTTGGTCACACTCGCCAAGCGCGACGACCTTCACTCCCGCCGTCTGGCACTCGCTTTCCTTCACACGAAGGAAGCTGTTTCCAAGCTTTTCGCTGAAGTGGCACCGGCCGCCAAGGATCGCCAAGGTGGCTATGTCCGCATCACCAAGCTCGGACCTCGCATGAGCGATGCCGCACCGATGGCAATCATCGAGTGGGTTGACCGCGTGTCGACGGGCGATGAAGAAGCGGTCGAAGAAACTTCTTCCACGAAGAAAAAGGCGGCTGACCAAACGGTCGAAGCCGAAGCTGCCGCTGCTGAGTAAGATCCGCCGGTAACAAAAATTTAAAACCGTCCGCATGAAAGTGCGGGCGGTTTTTTTTGTGGGGTGAAGATGGCGCCGGGTGTTCGAGTGGAGGACGACGGAAAAAGGAGGACAGGAGCGTCCAGATTGCCTATGGTTTGCTTATGAATGACGAATTGGGGAAATCAGTGCTGAAAGGAGTTTCCCGCTCGTTTTATTTAACACTCCGTCTGTTGCCGGCGCCGATGCGGGAGGCAGCGAGTGTGGCCTATCTGTTGGCGCGCAGCAGCGATACCATCGCCGATACGGAATCGGTTTCTTCCCGCGTGCGGTTGGATTTGCTGAGTAAGTTTGCGGAATCGATCGAAGTGAATTCAGAAGCACCGGATTGGCCGGATGAGTTGTTGAACGGCTGCGAGGGAAAGGAAGCGGCTTTGCTTTTTCGGGCGGGAGAGGTGCTCGCGGGGTTGCGTCGATTGCCTGAAGCGGAAAAGCTTTTGGTCAAGGAAGTGCTCGCGATCATCATCAGCGGTCAGGCGCTCGATTTGAAGCGTTTCGCGGACTCCACCGAGGATCGTTTGATCGCGCTTTCCAGCGATAGCGAACTGGAAGATTACACGTGGCGGGTGGCCGGATGTGTCGGTGCGTTTTGGACGAAGCTCGGATTTCTTACTTTAGAGAACCGGTTTGCCAATGCGGCCGAGTCCGATCTGTTAGAAAAAGGAATCGCCTATGGAAAAGGTCTTCAGCTCGTCAATATTCTGCGGGATCTGCCGAGAGACCTCCGGAATGGGCGGTGTTATTTACCGGTTCAAAATCCAAGTGCCCGGTCAGAGGTCCTTGCGGCCCACGCGCGTTGGCTGAAACGGGCGAGGGAATGGATCGGGGAAGGGGTCGTTTACGCTGAAGCCCTGCCATCCGCCAGATTGCGGGCGGCGACGGTTTTGCCCGCGTTCATCGCGGAAGAAACGTTGAACCGGTTAGACCATGCGGATTGGGAGACTCTGGAATCGAGAATCAAAATCCCGCGCTCTCAAGTTTACCGGACGCTGGTCGAAGCGTTTCTTTTTCGCAGTCGCTGAAATCGCTTAGCTCAGCGGGAATTCGCCTTCTTCGTCGACGCCGTGCCAGCCGAGCGTGCCGAAGGATTTAAGGATCGATTTGGTCGGCTCGCCTTCTTCTTCGCCTTCGCCGTGCTCGATCGTTGCGGAGCGGCTCAGTCCTCGGTTGGACTCGATGCTGATCACGGTCGTGTAGCCGTGGAGGTAAATCCAATCGCCCCAAGCTTTTGCTTCGTGGCGAGCTTCGAAATGTTCTTTGCGCAGGGCTTGGAGGACTTCGGCGATGGTGCTTGGAGTCTCGGATTCGTGGAGTTTGAGAAGAGTTTCCATGGTAAGGGTAAAAGGATCGAGCGCTTGGAAAACCGTTAGGGGCGCTGCGGAAGGTCCTTGTGGACCTTGGAGACCCGTCGGGCAATGACGAAAACGAATTCTCTGCGTTACGACTTTGATCCTTTTCGATTTCAGGCGTTGGGCAAAAGCGTTGCTTCGCAGAGGCGGGCGTAGGGGCCGTTATTTGCGAGAAGTTGCTCATGAGTGCCTTGCTCGATGAGGCGGCCCTGGTCGAGCACGCAAATGCGGTGGGCCTTTTGAACGGTGGAGAGCCGGTGGGCGATGACGAAGCACGTCCGGTCCGTCCGAAGGTTTTCGAGAGCTTGCTGGACGAGCCGCTCAGTGCGGTTGTCGAGCGCCGAAGTGGCTTCATCTAACAGAAGCAGCGGCGGATTTTTGAGCAACGCGCGGGCAATGGAAAGTCGTTGTTTTTCGCCGCCGGAAAAACGGATGCCGCGTTCTCCGGCGATGGTGTCGAGGCCTTCGGGGCTGGCGCGGACGAAGTTGGCGGCATTGGCGGATTCGAGAGCGGTCCAAATTTCGTCATCGGTCGCATCTTCTTTCGCGAGCAGCAGATTTTCGCGAAGCGTGGTGTTGAAGAGGAAACTTTCTTGGGTGACGTAGCCGGTCTGATCCCGCAGCCATTCTTTGGAGATGTCGGCAAGCGGGACGCCGTCGATGAGGATGCGTCCAGCGGTCGGTTCATAAAACCGGGTGAGGAGATTGAGGGTGGTGGATTTCCCGGAACCGGTGGCACCGACCAGCGCGACGGTTTCGCCCGGGCGGGCTTCGAGCGTGAGATTGCTCACTGCGGGTGCTTCTTCGCCGTAAGCGAATGAGACGTTTTCGAAACGGATGTGACCGGTGAGTTTTTCGGCGCGGTAACCTTCTGTTAGATGGGTTTCCTCTGGAGTGTCGACGATGGCGAAGACGCGTTTTGCAGCGACGATGCCACGGGTGAAGGTTTGCGAAAGCGGGTTGATCCGCGAAATCGGATCGAACAAAAAGCCCCAGGCGAAGATGAAGGACATGATCACACCGGACGAAAGTTTTCCTTCGAGAACCCAGTGCGCGCCGAACGCGACCATCAGGATGATTCCGGATTCCGCGACGAAGGACACGGTCGGCCAGACGATCGACTGTCCTTTCATGACGTCCATGTGTTTATCTCCGACTTTTTTTGAAGCGCGTCCGAAGTCTTCAAGCGCCTCGGGTTCGACGGTGTAAGCTTTAATTTGGCGGATGCCGGAAAGGTTGTCGTGAAGCAGTGCGTTGAGGGCGGAGGAGGCCTCGGAAGACGCACGCCATTTCGGTTCCGCGCGGCGGGTCCACCAGGCGGTGAGGAGTCCGATGAAAGGCAACGGCGCGAGGGTGACCAAGGTCAGTTCCCAAGAATGATACAGCATGTAGCCGATGATGATGAGAAATTGGAGGATTGCCGCGATCGCTTGGTCGATGCCTTCGATGACGACCCGGTCCATGGTCGGCACGTCATCGGCGACGCGTGACATGATTTCTCCGGAGGAATTCGAGTCGAACCACTTGACGGGCAGCCGCTGGAGCTTGTCGTAAAGTTCGAGTCGGATGAGGTGAGTGAGTTTCAGCTCCAGCGAGTTATTAAAGTACGTGCGGAGGGTGAAAAGGATCTGGCGGGCGAGGATCGCGCCGATCCCCAGGGCGGCGGTGGAGAGAATCAGATCGGGCCGGTTTTTTCCAATGATGACGTCGATGAACTGAACGGTGATGCCCGGCAGGACCAGAACCAGCGAGGTGCAAAGGATCGCCATCAGCAGCGAGAGGGTGCTTTGCAAAGGAAAGCGGAACGTGTGGCGGAGGATGCGGGCGAGCGTGGGCATGGGAGGAGTGCTGACCGGTTGATCAACCGGTTTTCTGAGAAGGAAAGAAAGGAGAAAGGTGGATTGAGATTGCGGATTGGGCGCAGTGAGGAGTGACTGGGGGCGCGATGTTGGACGATCCGGGGACTTATGCTTTTGCGTTGCTGGCGGCCTTGTGCATTGGGCTTTCGAAGGCTGGGTTCAGCGGTATCTCGATGGTATCGGTGGTGATTTTGGCGGAAATTTACGGTCCGAAGGTTTCGGTAGGGTTGGCGCTGCCGTTGTTGATCGCTGCGGATTTGATGGCGTATCCGGCATTTATCAAACATGGATCCTGGAAACCGGTGTGGAGACTGTTAGGCCCGGCGCTGGTCGGATTGGCGCTGGGTTGGTGGGTATTGGGGAAAATTGACAATCTGATGATGCGCCGGGTGATTGGCGCCTGCGTGTTGCTGATGGTGACGATGCAAATTTTAAAGAACGTCAGACCGATCGCGTTCACCCGATTGGCGGAGTCGAGGGGTTTTGGTCTCGGTGCCGGGGTGCTGGGAGGATTTGCGACGATGCTGGCCAATGCGGCGGGGCCGGTGGTGCAGCTTTATTTGCTGGCGCGGAAGGTGCCGAAGATGGAGTTGATCGGAATCGGAGCCCGGTTTTTTCTGCTGATCAATCTCATCAAAGTGCCCATGAACGCACGCTTGGCCCTCATCAACGAAACAAGTCTCTGGGAAAACGCGCGGCTGCTGCCTGGAGTGGTCGTCGGGATCTTCGGTGGGCGATGGTTGATCAAACACGTGCCGCAGGCGGCGTTCGAGTGGATGATCGTCGGATTTTCCGGGATCGCGGCGGTGAGGCTGCTTTTTTGGTAAAAGGAAGATTGAACGTCGAACGTCGAACGTCGAAGGGAAGAATTTTGAGGGGGGGAGTTCAAACTTTAGTTTGCTCTTCGGGGAGGAGCTGGCCTTTTTCTGAATGCAGATGAAGAAGAATGATGCGGATTTCGAAGAGCAAGAATTTGGAAACCGGTTTTTTGAAATTTTGAACTGAATCTTCAAAATCCGCGTGATCCGCGTTTTGAGAATGCGGACCTGTTATCTTGTTTCGCGAAGCGCCTGGAAAGCTTGGTAGGCGAACATGCCGAGGAAGATGGGGAAGAGGATCGATTGAAAATACATGAAGACCAGCACTGCCGCGGCGATCGCGCTGACGATGGTGATCCAGAGGGTGAGTTTCAGGCGTTTTGGTCCGAGGACGGCGTTCACGAGTTGACCGCCATCGAGCGGGAGGATGGGAAGGAGATTGAGCACGGCCCAGGCGACGCTGATCCAGAGCAGGCTTTGAATGAAATAGACGGCGTTTTGAGAATGGAGCGGTAAAACGGGGATGAGCAGATAAACGACGATTGCGAGGAGGATCTGGGCGATCGGTCCGGCGGCGGTGACGAGGAAACTTTGCGGTCGGGTAAATCCGCCGGAAAAGGCGGCGAACCCGCCAAAAGCTTGAAGGGTGATGGCGGCCTGCTTGCCGAAGGCGCGACCGGTTAGAGCGTGACCCAGTTCATGAATGAGTACGGAAATGAAACCTGCGATCACAAAGAGGCCGATGCGCAGGAATGCTTCCGCAGTGCTTCCCGTGAGATTTCCGCTGATCAGCGCGAGGGTGATCCAGAAGAACGGTTGGATTTGGATGGGAATTCCGAAGAGTGAAAAGCGAATCATGCGAGCCGATGGGTAGGTGATGGGGCGCGGATGTGCAAGGGCGAGGGGCATTTTTGCGGAGTGTGATCGGCTTGGACAGGTCTTGACCAAGGGCGGCTTCGCACGTAAAGGCTCTTGGACAGCGCCAATCTCCCCGATTCTCGCAGTCCCCCATATTACCGTCTCAAACTTTATGCGTTCTCTTTCGACTTCCGCTTTTATGGCATGCTGTGCCCTTGCCGCGGTTTCTTTGGTTTCCTGTGGAGTCGGTGGTCCGCCGACTCCGCCCCGAAAAGCCGATCGGGTGATGTATCAGTGGTATGATGATGGGGGGCCGGAGCCGGTGAAAATCCATATCCGTCTCGCCGATCAAATTGCCGAATTCCAAAGGGGGGGACGAGACATCGGCTGGACGTATGTGGCTACGGGGAAAGAAGGACACGGCACGAAACCGGGTCAGTATTCCATCACGGAAAAAATCGCCGATAAGCATTCGAACCGGTACGGTTGGATGGAAGACGAGTTCGGAAACGTGGTCGATGGCGACGCGAGATACGACGATGAGGTGCCGACCGGTTGGAGATATGTTCCTGCGCCGATGCCTTATTGGATGCGACTCACCAATTACGGGATCGGCATGCATGGCGGTTTGATTCCTGAGCCGGGCACACCAGCCTCTCACGGTTGCATCCGGATTCCGCATGAGTTCGTGCCGGTGCTTTTTGATGCGGTGAAAGTCGGCACTCCGGTGAAAATCACTCCCTGACCGGTTTTGATTTAAAAATCAAAGCCCGTCCGGATTTCTCCGAACGGGCTTTCTTCATCCTGAATCGACCAAAGGGCGGTTTCGCTTATGGCTGGGCGGTAACGTAGAGTTCCGAGCCTTTGGCCAGGACGGTCGTAGTACTGAGATCGAGACCATTTAGGTCGTTAAGTCGTGCGGTATCGGTGCCGTGTTGGGCGGCGAATTGGCCGTAAGTCATTTCCCCATCAATCGTGACCGAGCGGACGATCGGTTTTTTCTCAACCGGCTTGGCAGGAGTTTGGGGAGCGGACGCGGTGGCAGCGGCAGGAGTTTTCGCCGCAGGCAGCGGTTTTGGATTGGAAATGTTTGTCGAAGGGGCAGGAGCTGCAGGCTTCGACGCGATCGGTTCGGCGGCTGCCGTAGGTTCCGATTTTCCTGATCCTGAGATTCGGATTTGCTGACCGACGCGCATGGCGGACGGTTTCACCTTTGGATTCGCGGCGACCAGCGATTGGGTGGAAACGTGGTATTTTTTGGCGATGCTATAAAACGTTTCGCCGGAGCGGACGGTGTGGATCTGGCCGTCATTCGAGGTGGCTGGTGCTGGCTTGGAAACGGGTGCTGCGTTTTTCGCGACGGTGTTGTCAGCGGTGGACGCGCTGCCGCCAGGAAGCTTCAGCTTTTGCCCGACGGAAATTTTGGAAGGATCTTTGATGCCGTTTGCTTTGGCGATCGCTTGCACCGTGAGACCATTGGCGCGCGCGACTTTGGCGAGCGTATCTCCCCGGCGAATGGTGTAATGGCTGTCCGCAGCCGATTCCTTGGTGGCGGCGGGTGAGGTGGTGGAGATCAGTTGCAGACCATGGGGATTTCCACGGGATTCGCCCGTCAGCGAAAGCAACTTCATATTCTCGTCCTCAAGCTGGCGAATCTGACGCTCTTGTTCCGCGCAACGATCACGCAAGATTTCGAGCTCTGACTTGGAAAAAGCGAAGGGGGAGGAAAGGAGTAATGAAAGCGTTGCAAAGCAAAGGGTCGTTTTCATGATGCGAAATGTTTTTCAAATTTGGTGATACGGATCAAGAGAAATCTAATTTTTGTTAATAAACCGTAAAAGTGAATAGATTTTATAAAAAAAGGCAGCTCCGGTGAGGAGCTGCCTGTTGAGACGAAGAGGGGCTGAAAACTATTCAGATTCAGTTTGCCCGGCCGAGGTAGGAATTGTCCTCGGTCTTCACGTTGATTTTTTCACCAACGTTAATGAAAAGTGGCACTTGAACGACCAAACCGGTTTCCATGATCGCCGGTTTGTAGACGTTGTTTGCGGAGTCGCCTTTCACGCCTTCGGACGATTCGGTGACGGTCATGACCATCGAAAGCGGAAGATCAACGGACACCACGATGCCATCTGCGACCAGAAGGTTGTAAAGTTGGCCTTCGATGAGGTAGTTTTTCACCCCTTCGATCAAATCTTCGTAAACGATCGCGTCTTCGTAAGTGTTCGGATCGAGGAAATGATAGCCGCTGCTGTCTTTGTAAGAGTATTCGTGCGGAGTGCGCTCAAGGACAACGCCTTCGACGGAATCGTTCGACGTCATGCGAAGGTTGAAGACCTTTTTCGTGGCGACGCTGCGAATGGACATTTGCACGTAAGAAGCCATCCGCGGAGGAGTCTTCAGTTCGTGATCGATCACGAGACAGACTTCGTTGTTGTGGCGGACGGCGTGTCCTTTGCGGAGATTGATGATCGGTGTGCTGGCCATAAAAGTTGAGTGGAAACGGGATAGGTGGTCGGAGCGGGCGAGGCAAGCGCGGAGTTTTCCGCGCTGGCACGAGGATTAGGCGCGTTGTTGTTTCACCCAAGCGGCCAGTTTTTCGGGTTCGTCGCCGATGGCCCAGACGTGGCGGAGGAAATCGGCGGGGTGGATGTTGCCATTTTTTTGAAGGAAATTGCGATCTCCACCGCAGCCGAACATCAGATCGGGATCAAGCTCGCCCCGGAGCTTCGCTTTTGCTTTCTCCAGGATTCGTGGGAAATAGGGAATTCCTTCGAATTCCTCGCCAAAACCGGGAACGTCGTCACGGGTGAGGACCTTGTCGCTTTTTTCGCCTTTTTGAAGGGTCAGGAAATAGTCGCGTCGGACGGCGGCGACCAGCAGGGCGGTGGAGGCGCTCGGTTCGCCTTCTTCGGCGAGGTCTTCGACGAAATCGAAAAGCTCGCGTGGCTGGTAGCCGATCGATTCGAGAAATTCGATGTCTTCGCTGGAATAGTGGTTTTTAAAATCCGTGTCTCCCGAGCGATAGGATTCGAGGGAGCGGGAGAAAAGTTCGGTGAAGCGGTCGTTCCAGGTCATGTGGGTTTTAATGAAGCGTGATTTGAAGATTCGGCATCTTTATTTTTTGCCGGAGGAGGGGAAGCGATCAGCCACCGGTTTTTCCGAGTGCTTCCAGTCTTTGCAAAAGCGGCGGGTGCGAGTAATCGAGCCAGACGCGGAGCTTGGCGGGGGATGGGTGGGAAAGGTGGTCGGCGGAGAGTTTTTTCAGCGCTTCGGCAAGTGAGACGTTATCTTCGGTCATTTTCGCGGCGTAGGCGTCCGCTTCGAATTCGTGTTTACGTGACCAGGCATTGGCGGCGACGCCGAGGATTTTACTGACCGGTTCCAGCAAGATCCCGAAAAGTACCAGGCCGACGTGTGGGGAAATGATCTTCACTCCGAATGCGTCAAACAGTGCGCGGGAAAACGAACTCGTCGGATCGGTGGCGAGGCCGAGAAGGAAAAAGATCACCGCCATTTGCAAAATTCCGACGACCAGGCGCTGTTTGATATGGCCGCAGCGGAAATGGCCGATTTCGTGAGCGAGAACGCCGAGGAGCTCTTTTTCCGAATGTTTTTCCATCAACGTGTCGAAGAGCGCGATTTTCTTTCGTTTGCCCAAACCGGTGAAAAACGCGTTTGCTTTGGTCGAGCGTTTTGATCCGTCCATCACGAACACGCCGGTGAGCGGGAAGCCGCATTTGTTACCGAGGGCCTCGATCGATTCGCGCAGCGGGGTTTCCGGCATCGGCGTGAATTTATTGAACAGCGGCATGATCAGCGACGGTGCAAGATAAGTCAGAATCAACTGAAACGCGGTGACCACAGCCCAGGCCCAAAGCCAGGCGTGCGGAACATTTCCGAAGATCCACAAAACAGCCGCCCCGATCGGCAGGCCGATGACCGCAGCGAGAGCGATGCCTTTCAGACGGTCCATGAAAAACGTCGCGGGCGTCGAGCGGTTGAAGCCGAAATTTTGTTCGATGATAAAAGTGTCGTAGATCGCGAAGGGCATCGAAAGCAGGCTTTGCCCGAAAAGCAGCAGCGCGAGGAAGATCAAGCCGGTCACCACTTCGGAACCGCCGAATCCCCGGGCGAATTGATCCAGCCACTGGAAACCGCCGAGGAACCAAAAGAGCAGCAGGGTTGCCAGCGAACCCATCGATTGCATCAAGTGGAAGCGAGCGTTGACGCGGAGATAATCGCGGGCTTTGTCGAGTTTTGCGGAATCCAGGACGTCTGCCAGCGCCTTTGGAACAAACGTCGGAAAGGTCCTGAGATTGAGAAGAGTCGCCGCGAATTCCAGCTTCCAAAGTGCAAAAAGTCCGATAAGAATAATGACTGTGATGAAATTTCCCCCGCTCATTCGCTCCATAATGCATGGCTTTTCCCGAGCCACAAGACTCTCGCTCGTGGTTTGTCTTTTTCCGTTAGCGGGCTGCATGAGTCTGGTCGCCAAAAAACACACCTATGACATGAGTGCCTCGTCCCCAGCGGCTACCGTCAATGGCGCGAAAGTCCGCTTGCAGCTCAAACCGGAAGGGACCGATGGGCCGTCGTTCGCGTTAAGCGCCATGGTGGTCGGTGCGGGATTTGCCACTTTGGATGGGCCATTTGCTTGGCGGATCGAAGCGACGGGCGAATCCGGAAAACAAGAGGCTCTGATCGTCCACCGGCTGCGGACACTCACTTCCCTCACCAAAAGGGATGAATGGTATCCTGCTCAACACCTCGGGCGGCGGGTGGATTTCCGGGTGAAAAAAGGCGAAACCGGTCCGCCGAAAGCCGTTTACGAAATTCCGGGGCGACTTGATGTGAAGCCGAGAGTCGATGGCGTGCTGGATGTCTTGGCGGATCTGACGGTCATCACCCAAGGGAAACGCGAGCGGAAGACGGTCAAATTCCGGCTTGATCCGTCACAAAAACGCGCGGATGAGTTCATTTTTCTGCCAGCGGAGATCGTCAATAGCATCGGGAAAGGTCCGGATGACTGGGAAGATCGCGGTTGGGATTGAGCGTTGCCCACCCGGCGGAACGCGATTAGTCTTTGTCTCCCAGCCATGGCGAAACCCTGTCTTTTTCCAAAAATCCTCGCGCTCGCCCTGACCGGTGGGCCTTTGCTCAGCGCGCAGGAGCTTGCGGCCAGCGGGGCTGCCAAGGCACCGGTAGATCTCGCGCCAGTGCGGTCTGCCAGCGATGGATCGATCCAAGGTCGCCGTGACGCGCGCACGATTACCTTAAAAATTCCGGCGCCCCGCGGCCAGATTGTCGATCGCGAAGGCAAGCCGTTAGCTCAGAACGAAGTTGCCTACCAAGTGGGGCTGCAATTCAGCCAATTCGAAAATGCCGATCGGGATTTTGTCGTGCGTTGGGCGCGCACGCGGCTGGACGCGTTGCAGCCCAAGGTCAAAAATTTCGTCAGCAAGTCGGATGACGAATTGTTCGATCATTATCGGCATCGCCGTTGGTTGCCGCTCTTGGTGACCGGTCAAATCGGGGAAAAGGAAGCGCGATCGCTGGAGTCCAAGCTCGGTTCCGGTTTGATTTTGCACCCGGTTTACCGCCGGTTTTATCCAGAACAGGATTTGGCTGCCCACATCATCGGTTACTCGGGAAGTGTCGGAAAGCTGCCGACGGGTCCGATCAATTTTAACGAACCGCTGTGGGAGGAATCCGAAGGCCGGTCCGGTTTGGAAAAAATCCACGACCTCCAACTCGCCGGGGAGCCTGGAATGAAGCGTCTGCTTTTCGACGAAAACGGAAACAAGCTCCTCGAAGAGCAGGTGAAGCGTCCGAAACCGGGCGGCATGTTGGTGACGACTTTAAATCTGAAATGGCAGCAATTGGCCGAAAAGGTTTTAAAAGAAGGCGCACGTCGTGGCGCGTTTGTAGTGATCGATGTGGCGACCGGTGAAGTTTTGGTGATGGCGTCACGGCCTGCGTTTGATTTGAACCATTTCATCCCCGGAATCAGTGATACCGATTTCAAGGCGCTGGAGGCGGATCCCGCGCAACCGCTTTTTGGCAGAGCTTTCCAATCTGCGTATCCACCCGCATCGGCTTTCAAACCGGTTGTCGCTTTGGCCGCACTGAACAACGGCGTGGTCACGGAAGACTCCACCATTTATTGCCCGGCCTCCGTTCGGATCGGAAACCACACGTTTAACAACTGGAGCAAAATTGCGGAAGGTTCGATTAATGTGAAACGCGCGCTCGCCCGTTCCACCAACCCGTGGTTCTATCAGGTTGGAATCGACGTGGGGCCAAATGCGTTTCTGGATGTCGCCCGGCGCTTGGGTTTTGGCTCGAAGTCCGGGTTGCCGCTGATGGGTGAGACGCCCGGGTTGGTGCCCAGTGATCAGTGGATGATCAAAAACGAAGGGCGGAAAATTCTCGATGGAGATACGGCGAACTTATCGATCGGGCAGGGCAGCTTGTTAGCTTCTCCCTTGCAGGTCGCTCAAGCCATGGCCGGAATCGCCAACGGCGGGGCTTTGCCAAAACTTCAGCTCATTCATCAAGTACAGGATGCTCGTGGGCGAGTGGTGCAGGCGAATTTGCCAGCAAAAAGAAATCTCCTCGGCCTGGATTCGAAGGCAGTGGAAATCGTTCGCGACGGGATGCGGGACGTGGTGGAAACCGGTTACGGAACCGGTCGCAGCGCGGCTCTGAGCTATACCTCCTTGTGCGGAAAAACCGGAACTGCGCAATGGGGGCCGCCTTCTAAAAACCAGCGCCTCGCTTGGTTCGCTGGATTTTTACCTCACGACAATCCCCGCTACGCGTTCGCCGTCCTTTACGAAGGAAGTCCGGGCGAGACGGTCTCGGGGGGACGAATGGCCGCGCCGATGGTGCGAAATTTTTTCGAACCGATCAAAGAGGACATCGAAGAAATCATCGCTCCACCGAAGAAGGCCTTGGTCGTCGTCGACGAATCCGATGGCGAGATTCCGGCGGCGGAACCGGTGCCAGAAGAGACCGAAACGCTGGATCCGATCGACGGGGGACCGCTGCGGGCATTGCCGGTGACGCCTGAGGAAATGGACGATCTGGATACGCAAGTCGATGAGATCGCACCGCCGGTCCGAGCACTACCGGTTGAGGAGCCAAGTTCCGAACGGGTCGGTCGACCGTTGGCGGTGCCGATCGAGTCGGAACCGATCCGCGCGTTGCCGGTCTCGGAAGACGAGATCATCGACGACGGTGCGGACGAGCCGTGACGATGTTGTCACATCTTGGATGACGCCATCCGTTTCACGGAAAACCTCTGTGTTCCTCGCCCCGTGGCACGTGTTTGGGCTGGACGCGAACGGCTCCTGCCTTCAGACAGGTGGCCCCTCGGAGCGGAAATGCCCTGCGGGAATCATTTTATCCAAACCATCATGGACATCCAAATCGCTACTCTCTGTGACTTCGCTGCCGACTATAATGGCAAGCTCGTCATTTCCGGAACTTTCGATACTCTCGCCGCTCGTGCCGTACCGGTCGTGCATCCTTCTTGCGCTCTCGCTCTGCGTTTTTGCTTCACTCCAGAGGACATCGGTCGTCACAAACTTTCGATCAACATCATCAACGAAGATGGCGAATCGCTCGACCCGAACAACATGCCGATCGAGCCGGAATTCGAAGTTCAGCTTCCGAAAAACGTTCCTTTCCTGACCCGCAACATTGTCATGAATCTCCAGGGTCTTCGTTTCTCCGAGCTTGGCATTTATTCGATCGACATCGGCTGCGATGGCGAAGTGCTCGTCCGCCTTCCGTTGCGCGTTCTTCAGGTCAACCAAGACTCGAACGGCCAAACTCAATTGGCATAAGCCGGTCAAGTGGGCTACTCTCGCGGCATGCCAGCGAACGCCCCATATTCTTGTGCTCTCATCACCGGTGCCTCTTCAGGGCTCGGTGAGGAATTCGCCCTTCAACTCGCGCCTCGGGTCGATAAACTCGTTCTGGTGGCGCGACGCGAAGCGCTTCTCAATCGGATCGCTGACAGCATCCGTGTCCGTCACCCGCACGTTGCGGTCATGGTTTTCGCGGCGGATCTGAACGTCCCGAGCCAGCGGGAGGAACTGGTGAAATCGGTGACCTCAAACCGGTTTGTGCCGGATCTTTTGATCAACAATGCGGGGATGGGGGATTATGGCGAATTTGTAACGTCTGACTGGCCGAAGCTGGAAGCGATGCTTCGCCTGAATATTGAGGCCCTGACGTATCTGACTCGTGCCTTGGTTCCCGAAATGATCCGTCGGGGTTTCGGTGCGGTGGTGAATGTGAGTTCGCTCGCGAGCCTTTTGCCAATTCCGGATTTTGCGGTTTACGCGGCGACCAAAGCGTATGTGACTAGCTTTTCCGAGGCCTTGCGAATTGAGTTGAAGGAACACGGCATACCGGTTCTTGCGGTCTGTCCAGGGCCGGTCCGCACCGGATTTGGTGAAATTTCCCGCCGCTCGCCGGAGGCGAAATCCATGTCCGTCCAGGAATGGTTTTACGTTCCGAAACAACAGGTTGTCGAAGAATCGATCCGCGCGTTGGACCGCAAACGAGCCCGGGTTTATCCCGGTTTGAAAACGGCTGCGGCGGCATTTGTTCTCGCAGCTTTGCCGATTTTTGCGATTCGTCTGATGATGAATTCGCGGCCGAGGAGGGTTTGAATTTCCCCTATCAGGAGTCAAATCACCCGGCGCGGGAAAATTTCGTGCTCTCTGGGGGATTTCGTGCCACGCTATATCCCGTGGAGGCTGCCATCAACGATCCCAAGGAACTTTCGCCGGAAGACCGGCCGAGAGTCGAGTCCGCGACGATCGAAGACCTTCCGGCATTGACGGAATTGGTCATGGAATTGTTTGCGATTTCGGGAGACTTTTCGCCGGACCGGTCCGTTCAGGAAAAAGGTCTGCAATTGATTTTGGAGCAGCCGAGCCGGGGACGGATTTTCGTTTTGAGAAATGGCCACCGCATTTTCGGGATGGTGAATCTTCTGTTCACCATTTCCACCGCGCGGGGTGGGTTTGTCATTTTGATGGAGGACGTGATCGTCCACCCAGCTCACCGTGGACAAGGCTACGGAACGATGCTGCTGCAACACGTGATCGAATTCGCGCGGCAGAAAAATTTCAAACGGATCACGCTGCTGACCGATAAGATCAGCGCGGAATCGCAGGCGTTTTTCCAAAAGCAGGGCTTTGAATATTCGAACATGATCCCGATGCGGCGCATCATCGATTGATATGAACCCGACCGGTGTCAATGAGTCTGACGGATTTGCGATTGCGATGATCGTCATGCTCGCGGTGAGCATGCTGGTCGTGTTTTCCATCATTTTCAGCATCTTCCGCAACACCGCCCGCCGTTCCAAAGAGCTGGAGGATGAACCGCCGGTCTCCCCCCAGATTCCCAAAAAGACGGCGGGTCAAAAGGAAAAACCCAAGGAACCGTGGGAACGCGATTCGGACTGGTGGAAGAAGTGATTTTTTAAAATGATGGGCTGGTTCATTATCAGCGTCTTTGCATTTTTCTCTTTCGGGCCCCGTTGGAGAGGTCCGACTATTTGACGATTTAAGAAAAACGATCATTCAGGCTGCGGGACTTGCTGCAGAAGATAATGAAGATGCTCATCACCTCGCGATGCATCCAAAAGCGTAAGCGGTTCTTCCGGGCCAACGGTCCGTGATCCCTTAGCCCAGGCCATCGGCCTGGGAAATATTCGTTTATTTAGTGCGGCCCAACGGGTTGCGAGACGAGACGGCTCCAATGATAAAAATCATCGGCGAATCGTGATAACAGCTTTTGAACGATAGGGCTAGACCGGTATCACCCACCTTTGGTGTGCTGGAATTTTTAAATGTAATCACCCAGGCCGCTGGCCTGGGCTAAGGAATCTCGGACCGTTGGCCCGACAGCGAATGTTTCGGCGTTCCAGAGATACGTCTTCGAAAATGACTGTTAGGCTTTTTTGAAAATATCTGGGTCTCAAATCAGTCGGATTTCATCCGCTTGGAGATATGTCTCTAAACCGGTTTCGGTGCGGAGTTTGAGTTCGCCTCCGGGTGCGATGCCTTCGCAGATGCCTTCGCGGTAGCCGGTCGGGGTGAGCAAGGAGATGGCATTTCCCGTGAGAACGCAGCGCAGGCGGACAGCGGAAAGGATCTCTTCGAAACCGGCACCGATCTGGTGGCGGCGGTGATCAAGTCGGCGGATGATGGCAGCGAAAATCTCGCTGCGGGAAACCGGTTCACCGGTTTCGCGGGCGAGTGAGGTGGCGATGTCTGAAACTTCGGGCGGAAAATCGAGGGTGTTGATGTTGAGCCCGATGCCGACGACGACAAAATCGCGCCCTGCTTCGACGAGGATGCCGGCGATTTTTTTCTGACGAATCCAGATGTCATTCGGCCACTTGATGCCGGCGAGTGGCACGACCGTTTCGATCGCTTCTGCAACGGCCAGACCGGTCGCCAATGCGAGTCGCGGCCACAGCGCTTTCGGCTCGTCCGGTTTCAGGAGAACGGAAAAAGCGAGCGACTCGCCAGGCGGTGAAAACCATGCAGCTCCGCGCCGTCCTCGACCGGCCGTCTGTTGGTGGGCGAGGACGATCAGTCCTTCCTGGGTCCCATTTTCGGCGAGTATCCGGACTTCGTCGTTTGTTGAAGCGACGGACTGCTTGAGCAAAAGCCGGAACGGATCCGGCAGACCTGCGGCGATGGCGGCGAAGTTTTCCAAACCGCTCAAAGATCAATCGGGGTGAAATCCAGGCCGACGTCCAAGGCGGGCGCCGAGTGAGTGAGAGCGCCGACGGAGATAAAATCGATTCCGGTTTCAGCGATGCCGCGAAGCGTTTGGAGGTTCACGCCGCCGCTGGCTTCGAGTTGGGGTTTGACGCGTTCTCCACGGAGTTCCACCGCTTGGCGAAGTTCATCGAGAGACATATTATCCAGCAGGATGTAGTCGATGCCGTCCATTTGGAGAAATTCACGAACTTGCTCGATGCTGTCGGCCTCCAGCTCGACTTCGACGCCGGGGCGTTCGGCATGAAGTTTGTAAATCGCAGCCTGAATCGCAGGGATTCCACCTTCCGCGACGAGGTGGTTGTCCTTTACCATCGCCCGATCATAAAGCCCGAGCCGGTGGTTGGTGCCGCCCCCGTGAAGCACGGCCTGTTTTTCCAAATGACGATAACCGGGAGTGGTTTTGCGAGTGTCGAGAATCCGCGTCTGGGTGTCTTTCACGACATCGACGAATTTTGAAGTCAAGGTCGCGACGCCGCTGAGGCGTTGGAGGAAATTGAGTGCGGTGCGTTCGGCGGTCAGGATCGATCGAGCCGACCCTTCGACGCGAATGAGCAGAGCCCCGGCGGCGACGCGGCTGCCATCGGGGACGAGAATTTCGACATCGAGTAACCGGTCAACTGCTGAAAAAACTTCCGCTGCGATTTCGACCCCTGAGACGACGCCGGCGCTGCGGACGGCGACGAAAGCGCGAGCGACGCGATTTTCCGGAATGAAATAAAGGGAAGTGACGTCGCCCGGGCCGATGTCTTCGGCGAGCGCGAGTTGGATAAGTGAATGAGACATGGAAGCGATTGGGAAAAATTTCAGTCACCGGTGACTGCAACGGCGATTTCGCGGCGATGCGGGGCGCGGCGGTGTTCAAACAGAAAAATGCCCTGCCAGGTACCAAGTGCCATTCTTCCGGAAAGGATGGGGATCACTTCGCTGGTGCGGGTGAGAGTCATGCGGATGTGACTTGGCATATCATCGGGGCCTTCGTCAGTATGAATGAAATAGGGGGTGTTTTCGGGAACCAGGTGATCGAAGAATTTTTCAAGATCTCGCCGGGCGCTGGGGTCCGCATTTTCCATGATCACCAAGCTGGCGCTGGTGTGGCGGACGAACACGGTGACGGTCCCGGTTTGGATGCCGGAGTTTCTTACCACCGCCGCGACTTCACGAGTGATTTCGGTGGTGCCTTTGCCGCGGGTATTGACGGAAAAAATTTCGGCGTGAGATGACATAACAGAGGAACAGGGGACGTCGAACGTCCAACTTGGAACGTTGAGTTAAGAGAAATTTTCAAGAACCCACTTGCCGTGGGCGCTACCGGTTTCCATGGCGGCGTGGGCGGTGAGGAGATTAGCGGAGTTGATGGGCGAAAGGACGCGGGTGGTGAGTTTGGGAAAAGCTCCGGCGTCGCAACGGCGGGCAATTTCTGCGAGGATTTCGCCTTGGCGTGAACGATCTGCGGTTTGGAATTTCGACCGGGAGAACATATATTCCCAGACGATGCGCGGCGATTTGAGGCGGAACGGATTTCCAATATCGATCGGATTCTGCGTTTCGACGATCAATCCAAGCGCTCCGAGTGGGGCGAGAAGATCGGCGGTCGTTTCCCAATATTGTTCGGTATTGTAGAGGTTCGCGATGAAAGGAAATTCGCGGAACCCGACGGCTTCGGCTTGTGGGCGAAGGGGTTCGTGGTGATTGAGCAAATGATGAGCTCCGAGTGCGGTGCACCATTCGCGCGTTTCAGGCCGGGATGCGGTGGCGATGACCGTGAGTCCAGTGGCGCGGGCAAGGGGAATCATCGCGGAGCCGACGCCTCCTGCGCCATTGATGATGAGCAGGGATTTTCCTTTGTCACGACCGTTCGGGTCGATGCCCATGCGCTCGAACAGAAGCTCCCATGCGGTGATGGAAACGAGGGGTAATGCGGCGGCGTCAGCGAAGGAAAGACTCACCGGTTTTTTCGCAACCAGCAGCTCGTCCACGAGATGAAATTCCGAATTGCAACCCGGGCGCGTCACATCTCCGGCGTAAAAAACTTCATCGCCAGGTTTGAAATGCGTCACCTCAGCGCCGATTGCTTCAACGATTCCCGCGGCGTCCCAGCCAAGGATCTTCGGCTTTCCCAGCGGGCCTTCGCCGATCAGCTTGCGCACTTTCGTGTCGACCGGATTGACTCCGACCGCGAGGACTTTGACGAGAAGATCCCGAGGGCCGGGAACCGGTTTTTCCGCAGTGAAGTCGATCAGCGCCTCCGGATGGGAAGATGGAAGATATTGGGTGGCGCCGATGGATTTCATGGCCCGACTCTAGCCAGAAGATGGATCGAGGCAATCATGGTTTGAGACCGATCCATTGAGTGCCCCAAGTGATGATCCATGGCAAGGTGCCGAGGCTGACAATCGTCGTTGCAATGATGACCTGCACCGCGATCGCCGGGCGTCCGCCGTAGAGTCGGGCGAGCAGAACCGTCGACATCGCGGCGGGCATCGCGGCTTGGACGACGAGGACTTTGCGAAGCTCATCGGCAATGGGAAGATACTTTGCGGCCGTCAGAATCAGAATCGGAGTCAGGACTAAGCGCACCAAAACCGATCCGGCGATCATTTTAAGAGAGGGGCGTTCTGTGTGGGCGAGGTCCATCATCGACGCGCCGGTGATCAGGATCGCGAGGGGGAACGCCGCTTGGCCAAGCATCGACATGCCGGTGCGAAACGGGCCTTGGATTTGATCATCGATGCCAACGGCGACGCACAACATGCCGATGGAGACGGCGATGACCGGTCCATTGACCAGACGCCGCCACTGGATGCCACGGTCGCCACTCATGATCATCACTCCGACGGTCCAGATCGCTACCTCGACGCCAATGTTGTGAACGAACAACATGGCCAATGCTCCGCCACCCCACAAAATATCGACCACCGGAATCGCGGTGAAACCGAAATTCTGGAAACCGGCCGAAAGGGCGAAGGTGCGTCGACCGGTTCCTCGTTCGAGACCGACGATCCGCCCCACGATCCAGCCAATTGCAACGCCAGAAAGCGCCAGGGAAAAACCGAGCCCCATACCCCAGGAAACCGTTCGAGCGCTACGGAGGACCTCGTAGCCGAGGATTTTATCAAGGATGAGACAGGGCAAAAGGACGTTGTAGACCATTCGCATGACTCCATCGTCATAAGCGCGATTGAGGATGTTCGTTTTCCTCAAAATGGCGCCAGCCAAGATAATCAGGTACACCGGTAAGACCGATGTGATGACCGCGCCGGGTGAAATCACGGGCGAAAACTCCGGTGCGCGAGCAACTCGGGCAAGCCGATAATGCAATCAATCTCCCGAGGGTGGGCGCCGCAGGGATTTTTTCGAGGAAAGGATGCGTTTGTCTGCGACCGAACGTTGTTTGGATCGGCGTGAGCGAGGGCGTTTCTGGCGGCGCATTTTTTCGATCGCTTGAGTTTTTGCGGCTTTGAGGCCATCACGAATCGCTTCGAGCTGATCACACAGTTCGCGGCGGGCCAGAAACCGGTTCATTTCGCGTGAGCGTTCCATCTGGCATTTGATCGCGACACCGGTGGGCAGGTGTTTGAGAAAAACACAGTTCGAAGTTTTGTTGATCTTCTGCCCTCCTGCGCCAGAACCACGGACAAATTTTTCCAGAAGTGTATCCTCCGTAATTCCAAGTTTCTGCATCCTCAAAATGAGGCTGGCTTGCTTCTCGGATGACATAGGATTTTCCACGAGCGGGATGATGAACCGATTTGGCGATTTCGGCGAATGGAAAGGGTGAGTAGGAGATACAATAAGATGACATAAGAAAGATTCCGAACGAAATCTTCTTGCCAGTTGGGAAGTCATTTGCAAATTTGCCCCGTCCTTGCGCTTCGGAACTGATCTTGTCATCTGAAGAAGCCATTCCATATATTCTTTTCTTTGTTGGTATGCCTCCAATTGGTGGGTGGACCCTATGCGATCATGCAAGTTTATGCATGGGGAAATATGCTGACTTCCTATTCGAAGGAGTCTGGCCTTCTTCAAGGTGCGAAAGACACGTTTAGCGGCGAAAAACCCTGTGAGATGTGTTGTAAGATTGCTGAAGGGAAAAAAGCGGAAGGGGATAAAAAGCAGGAGTCTCCTGCACCGGTTTTCCAAACAAAATCGCCGCACGATTTCATGGTGTTCATGGAGGATGAGCTTGCTCCCCCGCATTTCACACCCGCACCCGTATTGGCATTTGTGGGACACCTTTTTCCTGATGGGAAGTTTGCGCATTCCCCGCCGGTGCCTCCGCCTCGCCGATAGGTCACTTCTTATTTTTAAGTAGCGCCGCGTCCATCTCTCTCGGACGCATCCGGATCAAATGATCCATGGATCATGATTTTTGCCGAATGGCAGGATCATCACGCTGCAGCGATGTGCCGTCTTGTCACATCGTCAGACCCCTCTGGCCTAAAGCTTCAGGAAACTGGAAGCGTAAGGACAAATAGGCCGGACCTTTCATCGGGCCGTGGCGCCACGTGCCCGGTGGGAGGAGTTTAGATAAATGAACTTTCTGTATCATGAAAATGCGATTCTATATATTAAGTGTATCTACGTTGTTCTTTGGCTCCTTGGCCAAGGCGCAGACGTTTTCGCATTTCGAGGCTCGTCATGTTCATCCCATAGCACTCACACCGGACGGGAAAACGCTGCTTGCGGTGAATTCACCGGATGCCTCGTTGTCGGTATTGGATTGCACCAATCCGTTCCGAGGCTCGCCGCTTCTGGTTAGGGAGATACCGGTTGGCCTGGAACCGGTTTCGGTCCGGGCAAGAACGAATGGTGAGGCGTGGGTGGTAAATGAAGTCTCGGACTCCATTTCGGTCGTTTCTTTGTCGGACGGCGCGGTCATCGACACCCTGCAAGTTCCCGATCAGCCAGCCGACGTCCATTTTGCCGGAGGTAAGGCATTTGTGACGTGTTCGTCGAGCCGAGTATTGCGAGTGTTTGACGCCGAAACGCGAGTTTCCTTAGGAACCATCCCGCTTCAAGGCGTCGCTCCACGCGCGATCACCTCCAATGCGGATGGCACGCAGATCTATGTCGCATTTTTATTTTCTGGCAACGGAACAACGATTCTTCCGAGGACAGAAGCTCCCGCGCAACCGGCACCGACAAACGCCGCACTTCCGGCTGCACCGCAAACCGCTCTCATCGTCCCTGCGGATGATCCGCGCATCAGCCACACTGTTCTCGATCACGATGTGGCGGAAATTGATACTTCGACCTTGGCCGTCACTCGTTACTTCGGTGGCACGGGGACCCACCCATTTGATCTTTCGATTCAGCCCGGGACAAATCAACTTTGGATCGCTAACTCTGAATCTCTGAATCTGATCCGGTATGAGCCCAATTTGAGAGGGAAATTTTCCCGTCACCGATTGAGTAAAATAGCTCTCGCTGAGAATACGACGCCGGTAATCTATGATCTAAATCCTGGGATCGACTACGAATGGCTTCCAAACGAATCGGCGAAAAGCCAGGCGTTGGCACAGCCGACGGCGCTTGTGTTTGATCCGAGTGGGCAAACTTTGTGGGTCGCGGCTTTCAATTCCGATCGACTTGCGGAAATCGATGCGGTCACCGGCACGGTTCTCCATCGAATCGACGTGCGGTTTCCCGCAGACGGGGATTCGACAGTCATGCGAGGACCACGTGGCCTTGCTCTCTCACCCGATGGAAGTCGGCTATACGCGCTCAATAAGTTTACGAACACTATCACAACGATCGACGCAGGAACGAAAATCGTGCTCACCGAAATCCCCTTGGGCAGCAACAACCCGACTCCAGAATTGATCCAAAAGGGAAGGGGGTTTTTGTTTGATGCGAGGTTGTCCGGAAATGGAACCGTGTCATGCGCCACTTGCCATCTCGACGCGGATCGTGACGGGCTCGCCTGGGATCAGGGAGATCCTGGAGGAGAGATGGTTGTGGTTAAAGGAGCATTCCTTTCCGCACATATTCTTTATCTCCAAGATCGGAGTCTTCATCCGATGAAAGGTCCGATGGTTACTCAGACGCTGATCGGGATGGCAGGTAATATCACGCCACTCACCACTCCACCGGAGGCGATTACCACAAAGTTCCACTGGAGAGGAGATAAGCCCTCCATTCAAAGTTTTAATTCGTCCTATGATAAACTGATGGGCGGGGAGCAAATCTCATCCTCCGATATGGATGCGTTGGCGGACTACCTGCTCACCCTGAGGCACCATCCGAATCCGTATCGAAATCCGGATCGAACGCTTCCCTCATCCCTCAATGGAGGAAATGCGGTATCCGGTCGTGATATGTTCAATGATCACGAAAAAAGTCACTGCATGATGTGTCATTCGCTGCCGTCTGGAACGGATCAAAATGTGGATGAGCGGAGGGAAGTGGGTGGGACTCAAGATATGAAAAATCCGCCTTTGCGTACCGTTTATCAGCGCGAAGGTCTATACGATCCCACTCCGGGTGCGGTTTCGTTATCTGGCTTTGGCTTGGGTTCTGATGGAACCGGTTATGCGATGCCGATCACTCATTTTTATCAGCTGGATCGGCTGAATACGACTCAGGAGTTGAAGGATGTTTCTGCGTTTCTGCTGGCCTTTGATAGTGGGACAGCACCTGCGGTAGGCAGAACAACGATGATCGATTTCTCTAACAAATCCACCTCGGTGGTTTTAGACGAATTCGCACTTCTCGAAGTACGTGCCGCGGCAGGCGATTGTGATGTCGTGGTTCGGGGACGAGTGGGAGGAAGGACTCGGAGTTTTTGTTATATTCCTTCATCGGGCAGATATTCCTCCGATCGTGGTGCTGAGACACCGGTGATCCGATCTGAACTGCTCGGAATGATTGAAAGCTCAGATCATGTGCAGGTGATGGGAGTGTTGCCTGGGAACGGAGCGCGATTGGGAGGCGATCGGAACCGAGATGGGATTCTCGACGGGGACGTTTCGCTTCCCGAAATGAAAATCTGGTCCTCTCCCGGAATCGTCTCGCTGCAATGGCCGGGACCATCAAGTGGCTGGTATCCTGAAACTTCTACCGATCTTTCGGCAGGATCTTGGTCCCCGATGACCGCCCCCTCTGAATTTTTAACCGACGGAGAAAAGGCTGACTGGCCGGTCAGTGAAGCTCCACGACGTTTTTTCCGATTAAGGAGTACGCGCTAAATCTTTTCAAAATTTCACACCCAATACCAATACCATGAAACATAACTACCTATCACTTCGAGCCGTTCTTTTCGTTTTTCTTTGCGGAATGAACGCGAATGCCGCGATCACGGCTGCTGATCCGACCACGGGTGGCATCACCTACCAATGGACCATCCAGATTGGTGGGAACGAAACGTTGACGACCTCCAATGATGCTAATTCCCACGTGGGTGCGTGGTCTTGGAACGATACTGACTTTGTGAATATGATGGGTGGCGGAGAAAATATGGGGTGGACTCATACGACCAGTTGGGCGGCTCTGGAAGTCACCGAAACTTCGACGATCACTATCGTGATGGGGGCAAATTCCCAAATCGCCTGGGGTTCGAGTTTCCGCGCGAGCGAAGACCTCGTGCCATCGTTTACGATCTGGAAGGGTTGGGATTCGAGTGCGGATTTTGGAAACAATCACACATACGAAAATGATGGCCTGATCAGTTGGTCCACCGACCTCACAGAAATGGTGGGGCGGCTGGAGAATTCCACCGAATCCGTCGGCGAGCTGACCCTCGTTCTGGAAGCCGGTCTTTATACCATCGCATTTGGAAGCAATTTCGGGGATCCGGGCGATGAGGCTGCCCCCGGCAATCAGGGGTATTACGCCACTTTTACGACGACGACGATTCCTGAGCCTTCTTCGCTGCTGTTGGTGAGTGTGGCCTCTGCCATTACCGTCATTCGCCGTCGCCGTGATTGATCGAAAGCAACCGGTTTCCGTTATGAAACGAATCATCGTCTTGCTGTTAGGCACCACTCATTTCGTGCTGGCTCACCACGGTCAGGATTTTTTGCTCAATTACGATACGGATGTTCCGGAGATCAAACGCGCGGTCGCATTCAGCGCGTTTGAATGGAGTCGGGAAGGGGATACCGACGAAATTTCGTTTGAACCGGGATTTCTCGTTGGTGTCGTTCCCGGTTTCGCTTTGGGAACTACGGTCCGTGTTGCGGATGAGGGCTCCGGCAGTTGGGATTATTCGGGAGTGAATCCGATGATCCAGTATCAATTTCCCACCAGAGGCGATCGGTGGAGTTTTGGTATATTCGCGGGATATCTTTTTGCCGACGGGGAAACCCATCATCACAGCGAGACGACGGTTCACATTCACGATCCGAATCCAGGTGGAATTGATCTAGGGCCGGATGCACCTCCTGCAGGGCCAGTCACGCATATCCACGAGGAAAGCGAAAGCGACGAGCACAGCCATACCGGTATTCATCGCCACGATGAAGATCATTTTCAGTTGCGGCTTCTGTTTCAGGCTCGGCTTTGGAAAGATAGCAAATGGGTCGGTAATCTGATTTGCGTAACTCCGGGTGGGGGTGATTATGCTTTCGGCTATTCGACAGGACTCCGTCAGCAGTTGAGTCATGAATGGGCGGTGGGTGTCGAATCCATCGGGGACTTTAACACGCAAGGCGATCACGAAGTGCTCGCTGGGGTTTATTGGACGCCTGTCCACTCATGCACGGTTCGCCTTGGTGCGGGAACGGGGATCGGATCGGAATCAAAAGACTTTGCCATTCACTCCGGGATCACCTGGCGTTTTTAAAAAATCTCATCTCACCAACCCAATGAATCCATGAAAATATCGATCGTTTCCTGCATGATTATCGCAGCGCTGCTCTCGGGTGTATCTGCGCAAGAAAAGAAAAATAAAACCGATCCTGAAGTTTTAAAACGAGGAGCTGCGATCTACATGCGGACCTGCGTGGCCTGTCATCAGCCGAATGGGAAAGGTTTGCCCAACGTCTTTCCGCCGTTGGATGGCTCCGACTGGGTTTCTGCAGATCCAGCGGTAGCAATCAAAGTGGTGCTCAAAGGTTTACAGGGGCCCATCAAGGTCAATGGTCAGAATTTCGCATCCATGATGCCCCCAGTTCCTGCACTAAGTGATCAAGAAATCGCCGATGTCTTGAGTTATGTCCATGCATCTTGGAGTAATGATCTTCCTGCGGTTAACGAGGGGTTGGTGAAAAAAGTGCGCGAGGAAATCAAGGGTCGCGCGGTGCCGTTCACCGCTGCCGATTTAGGCCGGTGAAAGATGATATCTTGGAGCGCCCAATCGTCACCAAATGAAACCGCATTTTTTTCGTCATTGGCTTTATCTCGGAGTCTTTGGGTTCGGTTGCATTTTGTGGCTTTGGGCCGATTCGCTTTGCTACCGAACCTCGGCAAACTGGTATTTCGACGATGGGTTTATCGTTCTTGTTCAGGAAGGCGGTCAGCTGTCGGTTTTGAGATCCAATATGAATATCCCCTGGGAAGATCCCGGGGGAATCAATGGGAGGTTCAACCGGTTTCGGTTCGAGTCGCCGCTCGAAGTTAAATTTTCGAAAATTACGGAAAGGTCAGAAGGCGGGGTCTATTCGCAATTGATCGAGCTTCCCTACGTGATGCTCTTAGGGATCTTCGGAGCTTTTTGGCTGGTCATCTGGTGGGTTGATCCCGTGATGATTCGGGTGCGTCCGTTTGATCCGACTCCGAAGTTCGTTGACTCGAAGTCGGGTTAGAATCGGGGCGGATATTTTTGCAACTTCCGCTGGAGCGAGCGGCGGTGCATGCCCAACGCTTCTGCGGTTCGGCTGATGTTTCCGTGATGATCGTGGAGAATTCGCTGGATGTGCTCCCATTCCATGCGTTCCAGCGATGGCGGCTGGACTTCTTCCTCGGAGTCGGAAGGTTTTTTGCCTTCCAAGGCGGACAGGATTTGTTCGGCATCGGCCGGTTTCGTGAGGTAATCGACGGCGCCCGCCCGAACCGCTTCGATGGCATTGGCGATACTGCCGTAACCGGTGAGCATGACCGCTTTGAGATCGGGGTGGTAATCGATCAATTTTTTCAGGCAGGCGAGGCCATCCATTCCTGGCATTCGCAAGTCGAGCACGGCGGCAGTTGGCTGAAAATTTTGCGCGGTGTTGACCGCGGATTCACAGCCTTCGGCAATCGCTACTTCGTGACCTGAGGCCCGCAGGGATCGGGCCAGGCGTTCTCGATAAATCGAGTCATCATCCACGATGAGAATACGGTAGGGAATCATGGATCTCTGATGGGGTTGGGTCGTAACGGAATGATTAATGTGGCACACGTTCCTCCGCAGGCATTGGGAAAGAGGGTGCATGAGCCGCCGAGGTTGGATGTCAGTGTCTGAATCAAAAACAGGCCAAGCCCCATGCGGGACTGGTCTTTTTTGGTGGTGTAAAAGGGTTCTCCGATTCGAAGTCGTTCCGCTTCGGTGATTCCGCGTCCGGAATCGATCACTTGGAAGATGAGATCACGGTTGTCTCCGATCCGTGCGACGAGATCAATCTTTCCTCCGGAGGGATCCGCTTCGCAAGCGTTCTCGATCAGAACCACCAGCGATTGTAAAATCGCCTGCACCGAAGTGGTCACTTCGCGGCCCCCGGTGCGATCCGAAATGGCTAAGCGCGCGATTCTTTCAGGAGGAAGAAATTCGTTGAGCCGATCGGACAGCTCTTGGATCGTGCAGGGTTGTAGCGCCTCGCCGGTGGCCCGTGTTGAATCTCGGTCCAATCGTTTCAAAATGGTTCGGCATCGGTCCACTTCGCTGCGGATCAGTTTTGCGTCTTCCTGAGTCACGATATCGGCTCCGGTGCGTGCGAGATCTCGAATGAGATCCTTGCTGGCCACCGCGATCGTGCCCAGCGGTGACCCCAGTTCGTGCGCAACCCCGGCGGCGAGCGTGGCGAGGGATTGATAACGGTTTGCCTCGATGATTCGTTTTTCGGCTTTAGCCAGAGCAAGGTCTCGCAATCTCAGGCTTTCGTTCATTCGATGAAGGAAAAACGCAATACAACCTCCGATCAGGATTAACGAAAAAATCCATGTTCCTAGGAAAAGGGGATATACCAAACGCCCGTCCGTCACCACCGATTCCTTTCCTCTGAATGGTTCGAACCAGATGGCAAGTGACAGGAGTCCGGCGAGACCCGTGCTCAGAACCAAGACCAGTGCACGGGAACCAAGCGTCATCGCACCGACCGCGATCAGCAAAAGATAAAATCCGACAAAGGGGTTATGAATTCCACCCGTGAAATGCAGCACCAAGGTCAGAAGCAAGAGATCGACAACGATTACCGTGGCGAGGCGTCCGGCCGATTTTTCGGAAGTATCATTCTGTGAGTCCTGAAACCAATGATTTGAAAACACCGTCGCCGTTAACACACCGATCAGAGCCATCCAGGGCAAATCGAGGTCGAAATAAAAATGGGCGGTAAGGATACTGGTCGCCTGTCCACAGACGGCCATCCATCTCAACCGGAGAAACCAGCGGAGAGAAATGGATGATACGGAAGGCGTGATAGTGGGTTCGATACCCGATCATAGATTAAAATCAGAGAGAAACACGTCCGAAATCTCTCGTTCATGCGGCGAATTGTCGCACGACCAACGCATTTCCAAGGGGAATGGGTAGCTGCGGCAATCGGTCGCATTCCCAATGTGAAAAAACATGAGTAACCGTGGGCCATGGATTTTCCGTCTTACTATCTCGATCATATCGCCGGGGGGCGTTTGATTATCGGATTGATCGCATCGATTCATGTATTGATCAACCATCCGCTTGCCGTCGGAGCATATCCGATTTTGACATTCATGGAATGGTGGGCACATAAGCACCATCGTCCGGATATTGATCAATTAGCTTATAAGATCACGTTTGTCGTTTTTATCGTCACGACCACGATCGGAGCGATGACAGGTGTAGGTATTTGGTTGTCGACCTCGTTATTCGCGCCTTTCGGGATTGGAAGCCTGCTGCGGGTTTTCTTTTTTGGATGGTTTGCAGAATGGTTGGTGTTCATCTCGGAAGTTTGCCTGATCATGTGGTGGTTCCTCAGTTGGAAAAAGGCCGACACTCCGGAGAAAAAGCGCAAGCATATCAAAATCGGCATCGCTCTCAGCATCATGTCTTGGCTCACGATGGCTTTGATTGTTGCCGTTCTTGGTTTCATGATGAATACCGGTGACTGGAGTCAAAGCCGCGCTTTCATCGATGCGATGACTGCGCCCCTTTACCTGCCTCAGCTTGGATTTCGCACGGCATTTGCCTTCATGACCGGTGCGGTTTTTGTCTGGTTTTGTACCGGCTTTTTCACCAAGAAGAATCCTCAGGCACGATATTGGGTGATTGAGAAACTTTCTCATGTGACCATCGTCTCGCTGATTTTTGTTTTCTTTTTTGGTATTTGGTATTGGTCCCGGATTCCCGAGGCCATGCGAGCGAACCAAGCGGTCGCTTTGCTGTCTCAAGGGTTTAGCGGTTGGTTGGGTAAATTCCATTCGTTGCTCATGTGGACCGTCGCGACGTTTTTGGTGATCGGTGTCGGAGGCTGGATCGTTCCGCGTCTGATACCGCGGTGGGCTCTGTTGATTCCGACATTTATGGGGATATGGCTGCTAGGGCACTTCGAGCGCGCCCGCGAATTTATGCGGAAACCATGGGTGATCGCGGAATATATGTATTCCAATGGCATCCGAAAAGATGAACTCCGTTTCCTTCAGAGCGAGGGGATGCTGACGCACGCTACCTACGTGAAACATCGTAAAGTCACCGCCGAAAATCGGATCGAGGCCGGGCAGGATGTGTTTATGATTTCATGTTCCCGCTGCCATAGCACGACGGGTATCAACGGGGTGCTTGATAAGTTTACACTCATGTATGGGCCGGGCGATTGGAATGCCGATGGCATGGTTTCGTTTCTCGGAACGATGCACAAGACGAGCACTTTCATGCCTCCATTTCCTGGAAACCGCGCCGAAAAAGAGGCTCTTGTCGCCTATATCCTTGATCTCCGAAAAACCCGTAAGCCGCTTGAGGGCGCGCAAACCGAAGGGATTCGAATTCCTGAAACCCAAACTTCCCACTGAAGATGATTCTCTCAATTCTTGCTCATACTCCGATTCCCCGTGATCTGCCTCTGCCTCTACCTTTGCCGGAGGGTTTGTTGAAAGCGCTGCTGGTTGTCTTCTTCCTTGTGCATATTTTGTTCGTAAACCTCACGGTCGGTGGGTCGATTCTCGTGGCGATTTTTGAAGGTTTGGGCTTTCGGAAGCGGCGCTATGATCTTCTTGCACTGGAAATTGCAAAAACGGTGACGGTCAACAAGAGCCTCGCGGTGGTGATGGGCATCGGCCCTTTGCTTTGCATCAATCTGGTTTATACCGTTGAATGGTATGGTGCGAACGCTCTAACGGGTCATGCCTGGTTGTTGATCATTCCTCTGATCACCTTGGCGTTCTTACTCGCGTATCTTCACAAATACACTTGGCATCGATGGGAATCGGGTGGTTGGAAGATTGGCCACTGGGCGATTGTTCTCGCATCGACCTTGTTGTTTCTTTGCATTCCTTTCGTCTTTTTGGCGAATATCAATTTAATGCTCTTTCCGAGCGAATGGGAGAAAGTGAAAGGCTTCTTTTCCAGTCTGCGGATTGGAAACGTCTTTCCTCGGTACTTGCACTTTTTACTCGCATCGGTCGCTTTGTCGGGGCTTGCGGGTGCAGGTTGGTTTTGGAAAGCGACGGTTGTGGAGAAAATTCCGGGTTTCCGCAGGGACGAGCTTCGGCGGATGTTTTATCGCGTTGCCATGTGGGCGACCGGTTTACAGTTCATCGCTGGACCGATTTTGCTTTTTACGTTGCCCGGTGTCGGGGTGACTCCTCTGCTTTATAAGATCATTTTGCCTTCCGCCGCGTTAGGTCTTTGCCTTTGGTATGCGTTGTGGAAGAAGGTGAAAGGGTCCGACGGCAATCTATCAACCGGTTTTTTTCCGATCGTATGTTTCTTTTCCGTCGTGGTGCTCGGAATGGGTAGCGGTCGTCATGCGTATCGGGAGGCTGCGTTGGCGTCTCATCAAAGTCAGGTCCGAGAGCGAAGTGAGGACTACCAAAAACAATTGGAGGCATGGAACACCGCGCATCCCGAGGACGCCGAGAGCGATGCAGAAACTCCGGAGCAACTCTTCGCCACCTGCGCCGCGTGTCATGCGCCGGACCAGCGACTGGTTGGGCCTTCCTTGAAAGAGATCGCCGTTATATATGCAGGAAATCCGGACGGCATTGTGACTTGGGCAACGGCGCCGGGAAAAAAGAGGCCTGACTATCCGCCGATGCCGGCGTTCGCTCATCTTGGAGAAGAAAAGCTCAGAACGATCGCCGATTATATTTTAGCGACCGCTCCGAAGTAAAAGCGGGCAGGATCATTCGTTCACCGAAATGAAAAGTCGTCCATTTACGATGTTTTTCTTCTTCTGGGGCGCGTTAGGAAAAAGAGGATGATGCCCAAAAGGGAAATGAGAAAGGTCGCACCGGTGACAATGGTGAGAACGAGATCGCGCAAATCTTTTCCTGGGATGAAGCTGAATTTGTGGAAGTAAGTAAAAATGGAGGCTTCAAATTGTTTATTATCGTCCGTCGCACGGGTTACGCTGCCGGTAGTGGTTGAAACATAAACTCGGGTGTTGAGTTTGTCTTGGGTATCAAACCGGTAAACCGGCAGAATTCGGAAGATGTTTATATATTCGGAATTGTAGTTTTGAAGATAGTCCGTTTTTGAAACCGGTTGATTGCCGAGGGCAGCGGACGCGATTTGCGAGGCGTAGATTTCGTCGGTGTTCGGATTGGTGATGCCGTCGACGGCGTTGACATATTGTGGGGCCTCACCGGCGAAAAAGATTTGATAGAACGGTTGGTTCGAGATGGTTCGCAGGTTTACCGCGAGCGGTGGGGTTTTGATGGCGGGTGATGCTTCGAGAGCTTTCGCCACGGCTTCCGGCGCGGTGACGCGGATGGCGCCGGTATCAAGGCCGCCGCCCGAGGGTCGGGCGGCGGGTGGGGGAGCCTGGGTTCGCGACATGATGATGTGAAGCACGCCGCTGCCGGATGACATCAGGAGGGTGATGCTGAAGATCAGTCCGATCCAGCGGTGGGCTTTGCGAATCCAGGATTTCATAGGGGTCTGTTAGAGGTCGTAAGATTTGAATAGGAGCGCGTTCATTTTGAACGCTGTCCCCGGGGTTTTCGACAGGATGTCGAAAAGGGGGAGTCGATAGGATATCGACGCTCCTTTGATGGTTCGATAGGCGTTACCAATTCCACTGAAGGCCAGCGTAAACACTGCGGCCGTCGCCGGGCAGGTATTGGGTGGGGGCGGAAGGATTGAAAGTATCCAGCACGTTGTAGGTGCTTGCGTAATGTTCGTCCGTGAGGTTCTTCGCCTCGATAAACCAGGAGATGCCTTTTTCTTTGCGTTGTCCGAGTTTGAATCCGACGAGCGCGTAAGGATCGGCAGTCGTGGTGTTGCGGTGATCAATGTAGGATTCAACCGGTACCCATTCGAAGGTCGGTCCGGCATACCAACCGGAGGAATTTTCCCAGACGAGTTCTCCACGGATCAAATGGGGCGGCAGTCCTGCGATTTTGTTTCCCGAGTAGTCGTAGGTGTCGGTGGAATGGCGATCAAATTCGAATTTACCGTAGGTCCAGGCGCTGCGGAAGACGACGCGATGGTCAGGCATATCTTTCCAACTTTGTCCTAACAGGTCGATCTCCGCTCCGACTTCGATACCGGTATGGGTCGTTTGGTCGGCGTTGGTGGTGGTGCTGCTGTTGGTGATGGGATCGACGATAGTGAGCAGCTCGTTTTCGATTTCGGCATGATACGCCGTGACATCCCAACGGAAGAAGTTGCGCATGCCGCGAGTTCCGATTTCGAAACTAGTCGCAGTTTGTGCGTCACGCGCGGTGTTGGCGGTGTAGGTTTCGCTGAAAGACGGCGGCTCGTAACTGCCGCTGACGTTTGCGAAAACCTGGAGATCGTTTCCGTCCCATCGCATTCCGACTTTTGGGGCGAACTGGTTGTAGCTGTAATCGTAGCTATCCGGCGTGCCGAGGATCTGGTCGAGTTCGCGGCGGTTGTGCGCGTAACTGCCACCGATGATGGCGGAGAATCCTTTTCCGAGGGTGAACTGGTCTTCGGCAAATGCTTCGAAATTGGTTGCGATCTGATCGTTTTCGAGAACCTTCGCACCTCGTTCTCCATTAAGGTTCAGGAACTGCGCGGCGCGGGTTTTTCCGTAGGTGAATAAAAGGCCAGCGCGGACGTTGTTTTCGTGAGCGAAAAGGTCGCTTGAGTTCACAAAAGTGACACCGAGCAACGCGTCGTTCGATACTTGATCGATGGTTTGGAAAATCGGGTGGTCGAGATCTTTGTAGGTCCAAGCGGCGGTGAGATCCCAAGTATTGTCGCCGTTTACGAAGCTGGTCTTGTTGGCGATGCGATACAGTTGGAAGTCGCGATGTTGATCTTTCGCGATGTTGTCGGGATTGGCTTTGCTCGGATCGTTTTCGAGGTCGTCTTTGCTGAGGGCGCCTGGGAGTTCCGAGTCGGTATTGACGGCGGAGAAATAAAGGCGGTTCTCGATGGTGTCGGAAATTTTCCAGCCGAAGTTGGTGAAGAGGCGTTGGTTGTTTTGTTCGGCGTGATCGCGGAAACCTTCCTGATATTGTTGCGTAAAGGATGCGTAGGCATCGGTGGTTTCGTCCGCGAGGCCCCCGGCCACCGTCGCACGGAGATAGTCATAGGATCCCGCTTCGATGCGAAACAAGCCGCCCGGCGAGTTGCGGCCATTTCTTGAAATGTAATCGATCGCGCCGCCGAGTGTGGAACTGCCATATGCCAAGGCGTTCCCTCCCCGCCAGATATTGATATGATCGGTCGCCGTGGGTTCGAGCGATTGCATATCAAATCCGCCGTCGGCGAGGTTGATCGGGATGCCATCTTGAAGAACCCGGATGCCTCTTCCGTGGAAAGTCCGCTGAAGGCCCGAGCCACGGATGGAAATTCGGGACTCGTCCGAGCCGAAACGGGATTGAGCGACGACGCCGGGTGAAAGAGCGAACGTATCGGCCATCGTGCTGGCGCGACCTGTTAGATATCGTTCCGAGTCGATGACTTCGGTGCCGCCTGGGGTCTTGGCGAGCTCCTCGCGGCTGTCTTCGGTCGTGGGGACCGTGAGGGCTTTTTCGCGCTCGGCTCGCACGACCATTTCATCGAGCGGGAGCGGTTTGGATGCAGTGGTTTGAGCGGCGGCGGTGGCGATCAGGCCGCCAAAACCGGTGAGTAAAAGTTGGATGGATTTCATGGAAGATGATATTTTTGAAAATGAGAGAGAAAGGCGGACTCCTCCCGCCGGGATGATGCGGTTACGCGTCCCGACGGAAGGCCTGGCCGTTGTCCTTGCGCTTCCGGGTGAGCGGAAATGCAGGCCAGAGGGGTTCCGTTTTTACGCGTGGGAAATCTCTCGGGAGTCTCCAAGTCGCTATGCCTCCGCGAGAGCAGCATGCTCCGCTGAGACGTGGGCCGTTTTGGAATCATCCGCCGAATTTTGGCAGACGGTTCTCCCGAGACGCGATCAACCGACTCGCGGTGGGGGCGTAGGCGGGGATGCCGAAATGGCATCGTGGAAAAGATGTCCTCGGGGGAACGTGATGGGGGAAAGCTCGCGTGGCGATGGCGGGGAAAGAGCGGTGATTTGTCCCGCAGGAATCATCTCTTGAAGCTGTTTGACCGAGACGGAGGTCGAAATCGGGGCGACCGGTTGGTCTTTTGCCGGTTCCCGGGCGGCTTCGATTTTACAGCAAAGTTTGCAGGGCTTTTCTCCGCTGAACGTGTCTTTGGTCGCTTGGATGATGCCGTCGTTTTGCGAATACGTGACGAGCATGCCGACCCAGGCGTAGACTTGCATCAACGAATAAGGCCCGCCTGCCAATTGGAGGCAGCCGAGCAGCACGAGCATAAGTTGGAAAGGCTTCTTCAGGGTGGGATGGGACCGTAGTTGAAGCGCAAGGACAGGTGGGTTTTAGGAATGAGAGAGGGAAGCGGCAAGATGAAATCCGGATTTTTTCACCGTTGCCGGAACCAGCCGGTGATGCTCATGCGGGATTGGACGGCGGGGAGGACTTCGTGCCAGAAGTCTCCGGCGAAAAAGCAGACGAGCGTTCCCATGCGCGGTTCGATGAGTTCGAAGAGGCCGTCTTTTCCCTCGGGAGTTGTCCAGAGTTTGAGTTCGCCGCCGTCACCCGGTTTCCACGATTCGTTGAGATAGAGGATCACCGTGACGATCCGATCGTTTGTTCCTGCGTGGCGGTCGAGGTGAGCTTTGTAAAATCCACCGGTCGGATAGATCGCGAAGTGTCCTTCGAAATCGAAAAGGCCGAGGAAAAACCGTTGGTTGAGGGCAAGGCGAAACGTTTCGAGTTGAGCGAGATAGATTTCCTGTTCTATCGATTCTTCGCCCGGCTGCAGCCACATCACATGGTCGCGACGGATGTCTTCGCGGATTTCCAAACCGGTTCCGCGGCCGACGCCTGCACGGCGGAAGTTTCCTTTTTCAAAGGCGGTTTGGCATTCGTCTTTCAGCCGCAGGGAATCAGCGGGATTGAGACAACCGGGCAAAATGGCCCAGCCGTGCCGGTCCATGGTGTTTAAAAACTCTTCCACTCATTTCAGAAGCACAAAACCGGATGTAGCAGCGAGCTAATTCGAAAAGGGGCAGGATCGCGTTGCGCCCGATTGGCTTGCGGATTGACGGAAAGCCGCGGGTGAGGGAAAATGAAGGCATGAGCGAGACCCCGCAGGATCCTACATTGCTGTCACGGCCCAAGCTGGTGGCACCGGACGGGCACACCAAAGTGTTGCTGCATTCGTGCTGTGCGCCGTGTTCGGGCGAGGTGATGGAGGCGATGACGGCGTCGGGGATCGACTACACCATTTATTTCTACAATCCGAACATTCACCCGCGGACGGAGTATGAGCTTCGAAAAACGGAGAACATCCGGTTCGCGGAAAAACATAACATTCCCTTCATTGACGCCGATTACGACAGCGACAACTGGTTCGCGCGGGCGAAAGGGATGGAAATGGAACCGGAGCGTGGGATTCGCTGCACGATGTGTTTCGACATGCGTTTCGAGCGCACGGCGCTGCATGCGTACGAGAATGGATTTCCGGTGATCACCAGTTGTCTGGGGATTTCACGATGGAAAAACATGGAGCAGATCAATGGCTCCGGGGAACGAGCCGCTGCGAAATATCCCGGCGTGACCTATTGGACGCACAACTGGCGTAAAATGGGCGGCGCGGCGCGGATGGTGGAAATTTCGAAGCGTGAGAACTTTTATCAGCAGGAATATTGCGGCTGCATTTATTCGCTGCGTGACACGAATCTTTGGCGGCAATCCAAAGGAAATCCGAAGATTGTGCGCGGGGAGAAATTTTACGGTAAGACGTCGCAAGACGGCAAACCGGTATCCGAAGAAGCCTCACCGAGCGCCGAATGATTCCGGCACTCGGTGAAGGATGATTTCAGAGTTGGAAGGTGTCTTCCGCTGGGATTTTCCCAAGGGAAATCTGGAGCTCGCCGTTGGCGGAAAGGTGAGTCAGGCAGTGATAAACGTCTTCCGGATTGGCGTCGGCTTCGACGGCGATCTGGTCGGCGGTTTTCGCATCCGCCGTGAGACGACCGCGGACCTGATTGAGGAGATTCAGGAATTCGGTCGCCGCTTTTTTTCCAGCTTCGACGCCGGGTTGGTGATAGGCGTTGATGTTGACGAGCGAGGCGTAGAACGACACCGCGCGTTCGAACAGAGCGATGAGCGCACCGAGTTGATACGGGGTCACTTCTGGGATCGAAATCGTGATCGAATTCCGGCCAGACTCATGGAGCGCCTTGCGGGTGCCACGAAGGAAACCTTGGAGGTAGTCGGCACTGGTTGTGCCTGGATCGACTTCCATGCTGGCACCGGTGCGGCCTTTGCGAACTTCGACAAACGTGGCGAAGAAGTTTTTCACTCCGTCGCGGAGTTGCTGGACGTAGGCGTGTTGGTCGGTTGAGCCTTTATTTCCGTAAACGGCGATGCCTTGGTTGACGACCTTGCCATCGAGATCGTGTTCTTTTCCGAGCGACTCCATGACGAGCTGCTGGAGGTATTTCGAAAAGAGAACGAGCGAATCTTTGTAAGGCAGCACGACCATGTCTTTTTCGCCACGGCCTTTTCCGGCGTGGTGCCATGCGAGGGCGAGCTGCATCGACGCATTGGTCGCGAGATCCGGTTTGCGGGTTTCAACGTCCATCGCGGCGGCACCGGCGAGGAGTTGATCGATGTCGATGCCTTGCAAAGCAGCGGGAACGAGGCCGACCGTCGACAGCACGGACGTGCGGCCGCCGACCCAATCTTCCATGGGGAAACGAGCGACAAAATGGTTTTCGACCGCGAATTGATCCAGTTTCGAGCCGACACCGGTCACGGCGCAGGTATGTTTTCCAAAATCGAGGCCGGCAGATTCGTAGGCGGCTTTTGCTTCAAGCATGCCGTTGCGGGTTTCCGCTGTGCCGCCGGATTTTGAAATGACGATGACGAGGGTTTTGGCGAGGCCGACGTTTTCGAGTTTCGCGAGAGTGGTGTCGAATCCAGCAGGATCCGTGTTGTCGAAGAAATAGATCGGCATGCGAGCGTCTTGACCGATCGCTTCATTGACGAGTTGAGGGCCGAGTGCCGATCCGCCGATGCCGATCAGAAGGAGCTGCTCAAACGAACCGCCGGACGGTGGGCGAATGCCACCGGTATGGACTTTTTCGGCAAAATCCTTGAGCGCGGCGATAGGACCGGTGATGGCTTGTTTCAACTCCGCTGTTGGCGCGAGTGATGGATTGCGCAACCAGTAGTGACCCACCATGCGGCCTTCGTCAGGATTGGCGATCGCACCGGATTCGAGCGCGGCGATGTCCGTGAAGGCTTTCGAAATCTTCGGCTCCAGTGAGGCGAAATAGCCGTCTTCGATATCCATCAGCGAGAGATCGAGGGAGAAACCGAGATGCGGATAACGGACGATGCTTTGGTTGTAGGAATTCCAGGACATGAGAGTGAGACGTTGAGACAGAACTAGTAGGTGAGAATCGATTGGATCGGATGGCCGGTCAGTTTTTCACGGCCTTTGAGAAAGGAGAGCTCGATGAGAAAGGAAATGCCGATGAGGTTTGCGCCGAGTTCGTCGAGCAGCTTGACCGCTGCGGCGGCCGTTCCACCGGTCGCGAGAAGATCGTCGACCAAAAGGACATTTTCGCCAAGCGAGATCGCGTCTTGGTGAAGCTCGACAATCGACTCTCCGTATTCGAGCGAATAGGAGGCTTGGTGAGTTTTCCACGGGAGTTTTCCCTTTTTACGAACCGGAACAAACCCGGCTCCCAAGCGATCGGCGACGGCACTGGCGAAGATGAAGCCGCGGGCGTCGATGCCGACGACTTTGTCGATTTTTTGCCCACCGGAAGTCGCGCAGAGTAAATCGATCGAACTGCGGAAGAGCGCCGCGTTCGCCAGAATGGGCGTGATGTCTTTAAAAACGATGCCAGCCTTCGGAAAATCGGCCACGTCGCGGATGGCGTTTTTCAGGGCTTCGGTGGCGGACATGCGGGAGATTTGAGAATTCAGAATGAAGATTCAAGGCCGGAAGAGCGGAAATACGATGAAACCGGTTGCTGGTTCGGATGGGTGAGATCGATGAGGAATTCGGAACAGGGAGCGCGTTCATTCTGAACGCTGTTTGTTAGGACATTCTGTCCGGCGTCTTCATGGGGGCTTTCGAGAGAATGTCGAAAAGAAGGAGTCGATCGAAGATCGACGCTCCTTTTTTAGGACCGAAGGTCCGTGATCCCTTCGCCCAGGCCGACGGCCTGGGGATAGT
>DBTN01000040.1:61868-62163 GCA_002307065.1 Akkermansiaceae bacterium UBA1315
AACGGTGGGCGATACCGGTTTGGCGGCAACGTTCAGGAGTCGCCGGTAAATTTATGCCGGATTTAATGAATTGGGAATCATCCGGTCTCGCAGCCCGTTGGGCCGCAAATCATCGGACGCACTTCACCCAGCCCGATGGGCTGGGCTAAGGAATCGCGGACCGTTGGCCCGACCGAAACGGGCGCGTCTATCCGTTAAAACGATCTTGCCCGCCAACGGGGGCAACATCGGTTCTTCATCTTGCTGCGCCAAAGGTGCATCACTCCTTATCCCAGGCCGACGGCCTGGGGATAGT
>DBTN01000040.1:62307-90460 GCA_002307065.1 Akkermansiaceae bacterium UBA1315
CGTTGGCCCGACCGAAACGGGCGCGCCTATCCGTTAAAACGATCTTGCCCGCCAACGGGGGCAACATCGGTTCTTCATCTTGCTGCGCCAAAGGTGCATCACTCCTTATCCCAGGCCAGCGGCCTGGGAAATTCATTCCGGAAATTCTCGGCACACCAATGGTGGGCGATACCGGTTTGGCGGCAACGTTCAGGAGTCGCCGGTAAATTTATGCCGGATTTAATGAATTAGGAATCACAGCCCGTATCGATCAACGAATGTTACCCAGGCCGCTGGCCTGGGCTAATGGATCACGGACCGTTGGCGCGAAGAACGGCTTTTACGAAATGCACTAACTGGCTCCAAATCGAAGCAAAATTCAGAGCTCACTTCGATTGCTCCAGCATCCGCAACAGGGGGGCTTCGGCGCGTTTGCGGATGGATTCTTCCATTTCGACGCGGGGTTGTAGCGTGTCGAGGCAGTTGCGAAGTTTTTCCAAGGTGTTCATCTTCATATACCGACAATCCGCGCAGGCGCAGCGATCAGTCGGTCCGGCGATGAGATTTTTGTCCGGGCACTCTTTGCGCAACCGGTGGAGCATGCCACTTTCGGTAACGACGATGATGTTTTTCACCGGTGCGTTTTTGCAATAAGTGACCATTTTTTCGGTCGAACAAACTTCGTCGGCCAAAAGACGCACGGCTTGGGTGCACTCCGGATGGGCGACGACGAGGGCATCGGGAAATTCGGCTTTGATGCGCCCGATCGATTCGCGCGTGAACTCGACGTGGACGTAACACGAGCCTTGCCACAGGTCCATTTTGCGACCGGTTTGCTCCATGACCCACGCGCCGAGATTGGCGTCTGGGACGAAAAGAATCGGGCGGTCAACCGGGGCCTGGTTGACGATTTTCACCGCGTTGCCGGAGGTGCAAATCACGTCACAGAGAGCTTTTACACCTGCGGAACAGTTGATGTAGGCGATGACGTAGTAATTTTTTTCGGCGTTTTGATTGAGAAACGCTTCGAGTTGGTCAGCGGGGCAGGATTGTTCGAGCGAGCAACCGGCATCGGCGTCGGGGAGGACGACGATTTTCCCCGGGTTAACGATTTTTGCGGTTTCCGCCATGAAATGGACTCCGCAGAAAACGATCACGTCGGCATCCGTGTCTTTTGCTTGGTAAGCGAGCCCGAGTGAATCGCCCACGTAGTCGCCAAGGTCTTGAATGTCGCCGGACTGGTAATTGTGGACCAGAATCACGGCGTTTCGGGCCTTTTTGAGGGCGAGGATTTCCTCCTTGAGATCGAGGGCGACGGCGGACATGCGCGGAGAGTTAAGGGAGGAGCGCGAACAATCAAGAGGAGAGGACAAAAAATGTCCGAGCGCTCAGGATTTCGGCGTCTGGACAATTTCGATCGTTCCGCTGTGTTGGGCTCCGGGTTTGACGACCAGGGAGGCGGCGCGGACGAGTCCTTGGAGCTGGGCCTGTTTTTCCAAAATGACGGAACCGGTGCACGAAAGCTGGCCGCGAACATTGCCGTCGATGTAGGCGCTGGTCGCCGAGACGGGATTGAGAAATTCGACTCGCGCGCCGCGTTCGACGCGCAGTTCGCGGCATTTCACTTTGCCGAGGATTTTTCCGTGGCTGCGGATGATGAAGTCGCCGGAGCAATCGACCGACCCGGAAAGCGATCCGAGCACGGTCAGGTTATGGCATTGGATCGTTCCCGAGGTGACGGAGCCGGTTTTTAAAATCGTGACGTCGCCGCGGGTCTGGATTCTCCGGTTCCAAGGTTCAGCGATTTCATAATCGCGCAGGCTAATGTAGCCGCTGCAGCGCGGGCACTGGCTCGATTGGGCTTCTGCGGTCGCGAAATAGGTGTGGCCGCAATTGAAGCAGGTGATTTGCCGCGGTGGTTTTTCGCGGAATAGAAAGCGAAGAAGCGGATTACGCTGAGCCGGTTTGGAGTCGGGGCGCCGGAAGGGTGCGAGCTTTTTAACGGGCGCCTGCTCCGGCATCGGATCGGAGTCCTTGCGCGGAATGGCGAGTCGAGTCGCCGTGCGAGGCCGGATGATGGCGACTCCGTCTCGAACTTGATAGTTTGCACGACAGGACCGGCACTGTGTGGATACGACCAGTGCTGGCTCGAGTTGGACGTGTCCACATTCGGGACACGTCAATTCGATGCGATTTCGCTTCGGCTCATCGGCCATGGCTTTGGAAAAACCCTGGACGAAGGGGAATCAATGGCGGCTCAGGATGCAGTGCCTGCGAGGGTGCCTTGTTTTGGAGCATCCGGCGAAACCGGTTTGGCTGGCTGGGAGAGCGCTTGGGCTGGGGTTCCGACGGTGGACTTACCGACGAAGATGGCACCGGCTTCAATCGAGAGCGTTTTCGCTTTGATGTCACCGACGACTTCCGCGCTGGCTTTCAGTTCGACTCGATCGGTGACGGTGAGGTTGCCATGAACCTTGCCGTAAACGACGACGGTTCCGGTTTTGATCTCAGCCTTGATGCGAGCGTTTTCACCGACGGTGAGGTTGCCTTCGGAAGTGATTTCACCTTCGATTTTTCCGTCGACGACCAAATCATTGGTGAACTTGACGGTGCCTTTGATTTCGACATCGGAGGAAAGGACGTTACGGGTTGCTCCGGCGGAAGGCCGGGCAGGTGCAGCGGCCGCTTGCGATTGAGCCGGAACGGCGTAGGAAGAGCTCGCGGCGGGCGCGGAGGATTCGGAGGGGCGAGTGTCCGGAGTGGTGGGAGCGGGTCTGTTCGACTCGCCGAGGTCTTGGCCAATTACTTTCTTAAACACGGTAAATAAAGAGGAGCTTGAGGTTAAAAATGTCAAACTGAAATCCCGCTTATGGCTTAGGAACTTCAGGAGTTGCTTCGCCGGACGAGGCTGGGGTTTCGTTACTGGAAGGAGGAATGAAATCTTGCACGGGAGGTGCGGAGAAAATAGGTGCCTCGGATTCGGTTGCATCGAGTTCCGGAGCGGGAGCAGGGGGCGGGGAGATTTCCGTAGGGGCTTTTGCTTTCAGCAAGCTGAGGCGGCGCATGGCGGTTTCGGCGAAGCTGCTTTCGGGAAATTCGTTGCGGGCCTTTTGGTAAGAAGCTTCGGCCTTCGCCACGTCGCCGGAATCTTTCGCGAGATCGCCCAAGGAAATCAGTGCGTACGGAGCGAGGAAGCGGGCTTTTGGATCGTCGGCGATGGATTGGTAGATCGCGGCGGCTTCGTCTTTTTTGCCTTGGCTGACGAGTTTTGAAGCGAGGCTGGCCTGAGCGGATGGGCGGGCGGGGTGATCCGGCTTGGAGTCGATGAAGCTTTTTAAAGTAGCGATCGCGTCGTCCTGTTGGCCTGCGGTCCACTGATTGGCGGCCAGAAGCACTTCGGCGCTACCGGCGGCGGCCGTGCCGGAATGTTCTTCCGTCACTTTTTTGAGCGAAGCGAGGTCGGTGGCGTGAGTGAGTGCTTCTCCGGCCGTTCTTTCACGGCTTTCGTCGATGCCGCGGTAAATGATAAGGCCGATCGCGCCGAGCACGAGTAGGACCGCAAGCAAGCCGATGGCCTTTTGGTGGCGGTCGAGAAACTGTTCAAAGGCACCGGTTGCGAGTGGCTCTTCGCCGAGCGCTGGGGAAGGTGGGAAGTTTTCAGGAGGCATAAGATGGTCGGTGCGTTGCTGCGGAGAGACTGATGAAAGCGACGGGCGGAGTAAAATCAATCCGGAACTGCGCGAAGATGGATATCGAACATCGAACGTACAACATTGAACATCGAAGTGAAGAGCGTCCGGAGTTCAAACTTTAGTTTGAACTCCGGACGCTTTTTATGGAAGCTTGGGCCTGAACCGGTTTGGAAAATCTTCACTTCGACGTTCGATGTTTGACGTTCGACGTTCAAAATTCCTTCTTTTCTTCGATGTCTGGACGGATTTATGTGATCGCGGGGGAATTGAGCGGAGATGCGCATGGCGCGGGGCTGTTGCGGTCGTTGCGGGAAATGAAACCGGATTTGAAGATGGCGGGTGTTGGCGGACCGGAAATGACGGAGGTTTCGGAAAATGGCGTGCGCGATTGGGTGGAAGACGCTGCCGTGATGGGGGTTTGGGAAGTTTTGAAACGCTACGGATGGTTCAAAGAACGCTTCGCGGAAATGCTGGCGGAGTTGAAAGAGTTTAAACCGGACGTTCTGTTGCTGATCGACTACCCGGGTTTTAATCTTCGGTTTTCGGAAGCGGTCCGACGGGAATGTCCGAATGTGAAACAAGTTTATTACATCAGTCCGCAAGTATGGGCGTGGAATAAGAAGCGCATTCCGAAAATGGTGCGGCTGCTCGATCAGATGATGTGTCTTTTCCCGTTTGAGGAACCGATTTTTGAAAAGGCTGGGCTGAAAACAACATTTGTCGGCCACCCGCTGGTGGATGAACTGGAGGAGAGGCGGATGATGGCGATGGATCGAGAGGAAAGCCTTGTCGGGCTTTTTCCGGGAAGCCGGGAAAGGGAGGTGGCCCGGTTGTTTCCGATGATGATCGAATCCGCGAAAAAACTCTGCGAATGGCGGCCGGATCTGCGGTTCGAGGCACCCGCGGCTTCGCCGAAGTTGGCCGAGCAAATGCGGGCTCTCGTTTCGTCCGCTGGTGCCGACCGGTTTGTGGTTGTGACGTCGGGTGGCAGTCACGCGCTGATGCAGCGCGCCTGTTGCGGTGTGATCGCAAGTGGCACCGCGACGCTCGAAGCGGCGTATTTCGGTCTGCCGTATTGCCTGGTTTACCAAGTCGCTGGGCTGACGTATGTGATGGCGAAGCTTTTGGTGAAAATCAAATTCATCGGCATCGTCAACATTTTGGCCGGGGAAGAGGTGGTAGAGGAATTCATTCAACACCGGGCTGTTCCGGAAAATGTCGTCCCCGCGCTGCGGCAATTTCTCGAAAATCGGGAAACCCGTGAAGTCTTGCGATACCGGTTGGAAGAAACGACGGCGAAACTCGGCGGCGGAGGCGCGCATCGTAGAGCCGCGGAAGTCGTGGCGGGATATCTTTGAACATCGAACGTCGAACGCTCAACGTCGAACATTGAAGTGAAGACGGGTGAATGGAGAAGTTTGCTTCTGGTGACCGGACGGGCCCTTTCTCAACGCAGATAAAGAGGAATCCGAGTAATCCTCCTTAATCCGCGTACAAAAAAGGCTCGGGAGCCCCAGCGAAGAGCAAACTAAAGTTTGAACTCCCTCAGATGCTCTTCACTTCGACGTTTCATGTTGGACGTTCGAGGTTCAATGTTCGCTGATCCCCGATTCCGGGTTGCCTTCCGGCGTGGAGTGTTTATTGAAGGCGGCGATGAAATTTTCCCTGCTCCTTCTGGCCACTTGTGCGTTGATCGTTTCCTGCGAGCGCCATGAATTCGAAGGCCCAAATGGCACGAAGCAACTTCACGAGCACGGCCATGCGGCTCATGATGACAAACATGACGCTCACGGTGAAGCCGGTCATGAGCACGACGATCATGAGCACGAGCACACCGAAGAAGCTCCGAAGCCAGCTCATTGATTCAACTGGTTCAAGGAGGGGCGATCTTTGAATCGCCCTGTTCTTAAAGAGCCGAACTGACGGCACGAAGATCTCGCGGCCGTCCAGAGTTCACGCTTTAGCATGTCTCCAACAAAAGAGGGCGATTCGGAGATCGCCTCTCCTTGTCGGCTAGCGCTTGCGTCGATAAGTCAGAAAGCATTCGCCAATTTCCGGTCGGGCTTCGAAACGGCCGACTTCAAAACCGGTGGATTTCGGTAAAAAATCTCGCGGTATACCGGTGGTAGTCGGCGCTTTTTCTCCGCCGAAAATCGTATGCCCGGCGAGAGTGACGTGAAATTCATCGATCGCATCCATTTCCGCCAGGCTGCGAATCAGTTCGCCGCCGCCTTCGCAGTGCAGCGACTTCACCTGGTAGACGTCTGCCAGCGTTTCCAAAAAAGTCTCCAGGCTCATGCGATGGACGATGACGGGGGAAGTGCTTTCGAAACCGGTTGGCGGATCCGCGGGACCGGTGACGAGTAGATGGATTTCCCCGCCCGGCGTTGAGAAAATCGGGTGTTTTGGATCGATCCGGCCGGTTCGGGAAATGACGCATCGGAGGGGCGAGCGGCCTTTCGCCGTCATGGTCATTTGGTCTGCCTCCAGCGTTCCGCGGCCCACGAGGATGGCGTCGGCATTTTCGCGAAGCTCAAGGAACCGCGTGTGATCCTGTGGAGAGGTCCAGCCTGAGGGACGCTTTGAAACGGATGAAATTTTTCCGTCGGCGGAAATGGCGAGGTTCGTAGAAATTTTCGGGCGACGCATGGCGCATGGTGGGCTGGAACGGTGCGATCCACAAGTGAGCGATGAGGTGGATCGACCCTTACCCGGGCTCAACGAATCCGCCTTGCCAAAAAACCGCGTGGGGCTCATTGGAACGTCACCTCAAGCGGGGACTTTTTTTCATGACGCCGGAGATCGCTCTCACACTACTGGTTATTCTCATCACCCTCGTGGCATTTATCCGCGAATGGGCGGCTCCGGACGTTTTGGCACTATCGATTTTGTGTTTAGTGGTGGCGCTGGGTTTGGTGGATGTGCACGACATGAGCGACGTTTTTCGGAACGAAGCGCCGTTGACGATCGCCGCGCTGTTCGTGATTGGCGGGGCATTGGAAAAATCGGGGGCAGTCGAGCATATCGGGCGTTTGCTGCGCGACCGGTTGTCGGGAAATACGCGCTGGGCGATTTTTGCCTTCTCGGCGGTGGCGGCGTTTTTCAGCGCGTGGATGAATAACACGGCGATCGTGGCGATTTTGCTGCCGGTTACGCTGGGTTTCGCCCGATCAAAGGACATCGCCGCTTCGCGTTTGTTGATGCCGCTTTCGTATGCTTCGATCCTCGGTGGCTGCTGCACACTGATCGGAACTTCGACCAATCTTTTGGTGAATGGAACGTTGAAGGATCTGGGGGAAAAGCCGATGTCGATGTTCGAACTCGCGCCGCTCGGGATACCGTTGGCGATCGCCGGAATTGCGTATCTTGTCGCGTTCGGTCCGAGGTTGATTCCGGCCCGGTCTTCGATCACCGGCAGTTTGGAAATCGATTATCGGACGTCGCCCCTGTATCATCTTTTGATTGGTGGAAATTCGGATCTGATCGGGAAAAAGCTGTCTGAAACCCCTTTGGCGGATCGCGAAGCAGGGATCCACGTGATGGAGGTCCGGCGGCGTGGGGCGCGGGTGATGGTGCCGCTTTCCAATCTCACCGTTGAGCGAAACGACCGGTTTTTGGTGGCTCTGCATCGCCGCCGCGGCGGTACGGCAGATGCGGATACGTTGTTCGAACAAATCGGTGCGCAAACGCTTTCAACCGTCGATGGCATCGTTTCGGAACTGGTTGTGCGCGAGGAATCTTCCTTGCTCGGAAAAACACTGGCCGCGTCTGATTTCCGTCAGCGCTACAACTGCGTGGTGCTCGCCGTACATCGGAACGGGATCAATATCACCAGCCGGATCGCCGAACTGCCGTTGGATTCGGGCGACACGCTTTTGGTCATCACGGCTTTGAATAACTTGGATTCGCTGGAAGCGACGCGCGATTTCGTTCTGACCGATTCTCCGGACGAACCGGTTGCGGAAACGCGGACGGTGAAACCGAAAAAGCACATTTATTTTTCTTGGGCAGCATTGATCGGCGTGGTGTTGGTCGCGACGGTGACGGATTTCCTGCACGGGATTTTTCCGGCGGTGCCGGCGATTCCGATTCATTACGCGGCGCTGGTGGGAGCACTGACCTTGCTGTGGCTGCGGATCGTTACGCCACGCGAAGCGTATGCGAGCGTCGATTGGCAAGTGTTGCTGATGCTTTACGGATTATTGGGCCTGGGAATGGCGATGCAGAACACCGGGACGGCGATCTATCTGGCGCGGGGCATTGTCGATATCACCGAGGGACTGGTGTCGCCGGAGCACCTGCCGCTGGCGTTGCTCTGGCTGATCTTTATTCTGACGCTCGCTCTCACCGAAGTGCTGTCAAACAATGCGACTGCGGTGATGATGGTGCCGATCGTAGTCACCTTGGCCCACGAGCTGGGCGTCGATTCGCGGCCGTTTGTCATGGGAGTGGCCGTGGCTGCATCCACCGCATTCGCGCTGCCGATGGGTTACCAAACGCACATGATGATCTACGGGCCGGGCGGTTATAAATTCACCGACTTCCTCCGAGTCGGCATTCCACTGAATCTGATCTGCTGGGTTGTGTCGTGTTTGCTGATCCCGCTGATCTGGCCGTTTTGATCAAGGAGTGTTGGCGTCTCGCCAACATGGGTTCGGTTACGAAATCTCCACCGATAGATCGGTGCCGAGGTTTTCGATGGCGGAGGTAAGGGTAGAAGCTTCGGCGTTTTCGGGGATAGAGATGATGCCTCGGGCGCGGAAAATGGGGTGGCCACTCATGGGGGCGTTTTCTAAACCGGTGGTGAATTCCTCGAGATTTCCTCCGGCCTGGGCGATGGCTCCGGTGAGTTCACGGACGATGCCGGGTCGATCATTTCCGACGACGTCGATGGAGAGGATGACGCGTGGAGGAGTGGGGGCAGATTCCTCGAGAACGGTTTGAATGACGATGCCTTGAGCGGCGAGCTCATTGAGCTTTTCGATGAGAGAATCGATCGCATCTTGCGGGCATTCGATGCGGATGATTCCCGCGAACTGACCCGACAGCCGGGCCATGCGGCTTTCGAGCCAATTTCCGCCATTGGCGGCGATGGTATCGGAAACGGTGCGGACCAAACCGGTGCGATCTGGGCTGAGAACGGTCATTACGAGAGATTTCATCATATCCTGCAACCTTGCGCAGGAAACGGACGACGACGAGCGATTTTCGTGAAAAGCGACCCGAGTCGACTAGTCCGCATTTTATGGGGTATGGGCTTGTGAAAACCGTCACAGAAGCGCATTTTGAAGCTCACTCACCCCACCCTATGCTTAATGAAACTCCCTTTAAGACGCTTTTTCAATCCTTTGGGCGGATGCCCATTGCTCACGCTGAATCTGTCAATCGCGAGGCAGCGGAGAAGCTGACCGAGGCGTTGAGTGTGCCGTTTGAGGCAAGCGGCCACTGTATTTTACTACGCGCGCCACGAGCGGGGCATGGAAAGACCCACTTGCTGTCGGTCCTTCAGCATCGGTTGGGGGCGAGCCATGAATTTATTCCGTTGCAGGCGATTTCGGGGAACCGGATCGATGAGACGACGATTCTCCAAAATGTGCTTCAAAAGCTGACGCGGCCCTTTGCGGCGTCCGCTGGATTGTCGCCGCTGGATTTGTATGCCCGGCGTTTGTTCGCGTTGGCTCTTGAGCCGCTGGTGACCTCTGGCGAAGTTCCTTGCGAGGATCGGGACGGGGCACTGGCTTCGTTGAAGCTGCGAGCGGTGGAGATTTTTGACTTTCAGCATCCTTCCGCAGTGACCGCTCATTGGGTGGAGGAGCATTTTAAGGTGCTGGCACCGCGTTTCACGTCCGAGCTTTCGAATGGTGGTGAATTGCGGCAGCGCGACGTAATGTTCTGGCTGGATCGGTTGTTTCAATTCGCGACGACGCCAACCGGTCAGCCGGGACGGAACCGGGATTTGTTCGAACCGGTATTCGCCGATACGAGCGATACGACGTTGATCAATGAGCGGCTGGTTGCGTTTTTGGGGCTGCTGAGTGCGCTGACCCGAGTCGTATTGGTCGCGGACGAGCTTGAGGGATTTTCCGCAGATGTAACGGCAGCGCTGCGACTGGCCACGGTCATTGTATCTCTCCGACAGTCGGTGGAGCGGGTGGAGATCATCGTTTCGGTCAATCAGGACGTCTGGGAAAATGCGTTTCTTCCGCGATTGAGCGGAGGGTTGGAAGATCGACTCTCGGAGGTTTTGATTGAGCTCCATCCGTTGCGCGAATCGGAAATGATCGATCTTCTCAACGCGCGGACGCCCTCGGGCGAGTGGATTTTCCGCCAGATGGGAACGCACGAAACGCACGCGCGCGGTCTCATCCGTCACGCGGGTGTCGCGTGGCAAAGCCAAATGACTATTCCGGAGCAGGAACGAACCTTCTCGGAATCGACGGATTATTCCGGATTTGCGCCGCCGCCGCTCGATTTCATTCCCGCTGCGCCGGATCAGCCGTATTTTATCCCTGAAGAGCCCATGCCGGGGGAATCTGACATTTCGGAGCCGGAAATGGAGCTGTCAGAGGCCGCGGATGTCGAATTCGATAACCAGACGGACTTTGCCGCTGCGGCGAATCCGGAAAATTTGGCGTCCTTTTCAACGGTTTTCGAGCCGGTGGATCAGTTCGAATCGGACGATGAAACGGATCGGTGGGAGGATGCTGAATCGTTGGAGGAACCCGAGTCCGTTGAAGAAGCAACGCCGGTGGAGGAACCCGTACCGATTTTCCTTCCTGTCGATGAGCCCAAGGCGGTTTTTGAGCCGGTAGCGGGTGAGTCGGAGATTTCCGCTCCGATTTTTTTGGAGGTTCCGGAGGATTCTACGGGGAAAAAACCGTTCTGGCCTGCGCCGACTTTCGATCCTCAGGCGCCCTTCATTCCTGTCCATGACACTCCTCCAAGCCGCGAGGAAGAGGACCGGGTGGTCGATCTTTTGAAGCAGTTCCGCGAGCGTTACGGCGCGCAGAGCTTGTGAAAAGTTTCACAAACCCCTTGCGATTGGAACGTTTTTGCGGCCTTATGGTGTCGGCAAAATCCGCATGAGTAACATCACCACCGAATACCAAGCGCCGGACACACTTGCTCGGTCGGCACGAGCCGCAGAAGATTACCATGCGGAAACGGACGACCTGATGGGCGAGCGCATGGTCCTCAATATGGGGCCTTCGCATCCGGCGACTCACGGGGTTTTGCGGCTGATTTTGGAACTGGACGGCGAAAAAATCATTTCCGCTGATCCAGACGTCGGATTCCTGCACCGCGGTGACGAGAAAATCGCGGAAAACATGCACTACAACCAGTTCGTCCCTTACACGGATCGGTTGGACTACCTTGCTCCGTTGGCGAACAACGTCGCCTACGCGTGTGCCGTGGAAAAACTGATGGGTTGGACGCTGCCGCCGCGCGGTCAGGCCGTGAGAGTTCTCTGCTGCGAACTTGCCCGGATTTCCGCTCACATGCTTGGCGTCGGAGTTTGCGCGATGGACGTCGGCGCGATGACGGTTTTCCTTTACACGTTCACGGAGCGGGAAAAAATTTACAATCTCTGCGAGCAACTGACCGGTGCCCGGTTTACCACGTCCTACACCCGTGTGGGCGGTCAGCTTCGCGACATGCCTCCGGGGTTCGAATCGTCCGTCCGCCAGTTTCTCGACGAGTGCTCGATCACGATCGAAGAAATCGCCAAGCTGCTCGATAAAAACAAAATCTTCCTCGATCGGATGGTCGACGTGGGGATCATTTCCCGTGAGTCAGCCATTGCATGGGGGATGACGGGGCCCAATCTCCGGGCCTCGGGCGTGCCGCGCGATTTGCGAAAAGATAACCCATATCTCGGCTACGAAAATTATCATTTCGACGTACCGGTCGCCGACGAAAGCGATTGTTATGCCCGCTATCAGATCCGGATGGAGGAAATGCGACAGTCGATCCGCATCTGTCGTCAAGTGCTCGACACGATGCCTGCTGGCCCGGTCAATCTCGCGGATTCCAAGAGTATTCTCCCCGACAAAGAGCGTGTCCTGATGTCGATGGAAGAGTTGATCCATCATTTCATCGTTTCCACTCAGGGCATCGATGCCCCGGCTGGAGAGGTCTATTTCGCCGCAGAAAACCCGAAAGGTGAACTCGGCTTTTACATCCATTCGAAGGGTGGCGGAGTTCCTTACCGCCTGAAAATCCGCAGTCCTTCTTTCTGCAACCTTTCCATCGTTTCCCGTCTATTACCGGGTCACATGGTTTCCGATATTCCCGCTATTCTCGGCTCTCTCGATTTCGTCATGGGAGAGTGTGACCGGTAGACTCCAGTCGCAAAAAAAGATGCTGAAAATCCCCTTCTTGAAACTTTTTTGCGGAGAAAAAACGTAGCCCCTTGTTCATATGTCCGTTTCCATCCTTCAAGAGACCATCGCCTCGCACGAGACACCGGGAGAGAAATTTTACCCGCCGTTCGTGGTCAGCCCTGAGCTTGAGGCGGAAGCGGACGATCGCATTTCCCACTACGTCGGCAATGTGCGATCTGCGACTTTGCCTTTGCTTCACATCGTTCAGCACCGGTTCGGCTTTATTTCGCCTGCGGCGATTGATTGGGTGGCGGCGAAGCTCAACATAGAGCCGATCAAGGTGGTGGAAGTTGTAACGTTTTACCCCGGTTTTCGCCAATCGGCTCCAGGGAAATTTCATATCCGCGTTTGCCGGACCTTGTCCTGCGCGATGGGCGGAAGTCATGAATTGATGGAGCGTCTTTGCGAACTGACCGGTATCGACCGGTCGGCGAGCGATCCGCATCACCACCCCATTTCAGTCTCACCCTGCGGGAAGTTTTCGGTTGAATTCGCCGAGTGCCTCGCATCCTGCGGAACGGCGCCGGTTTGTATGGTGAACGATCACTTTCACGATGGCGTTGCCGCAGAAAAGGCGGAAGGTTTGCTGGCGAAATACGCCGATCAGGCCTAAAAAGGAGCGTCGATCTTCGGTCGACTATTTCTTTTCAACATCCTGTCGGAAGGACGGCGGTGATCCGAACAAAAATCCTAGGGCGCTAGAATCCCGGACGGAATCTCCGGGTCAAATAGCGTTCGGAATGAACGCGCTCCATCTGAGAATACCGGTTGCGGACTCAGAAGAGATTCTGCTAGATTTCGACGGTGAAGGAACCAGTTTCAAAAGTGTCGCCTGGAATTCCGGAAGAGATGATCCCATTCGGCGTCGTCCGAAGACCGTTAGCGCTGTTCATTCAGGAGCAAGATCCGACGTTTCGAGAAGGTTCGTCGATACCGGTTTCGCAATTAAATGAGTATCGCGGTGCCTATGTTCAGCGGACGCTTGAAAACGAACTGGGTGAAATCTCCGAACTTGAGCAGCAGGTCATCAGCAGCCTCCAACAACACCAGCTCATTTCCGAAAACCCCGAGGATGACGAGGCGGAGAAGCGCAGTTTTGGGGAAAAAGTGGCGGATGGGATGGCAAGCTTCGGAGGGAGCTGGGCGTTTATCCTTTCGTTTTTTGGGTTTATCGTCTTGTGGATCGCTGCGAATCTTTGGCTGTGGAGAAATAGTGGACCTGATCCGTATCCGTTCATCTTGCTCAATCTGATTTTATCCTGTCTTGCTTCCCTGCAGGCGCCGGTGATCATGATGAGCCAAAACCGCCAGGAAGAAAGGGACCGGTCGCGGGCAAATGCCGATTATCAAATCAATCTCAAAGCCGAATTGGAAATTCGTCATCTTCATGAAAAGATCGATCATCTGCTCCGGCATCACAGCCAGCGACTCTTGGAGATCCAGGAAATCCAAGTCGATCTCTTGCGACAATTGTTAGGTAAACAAAACGGTTCGGACCAGTCGCTTTGATCGTCATCAAATGAGTATCCCTACAACCGCTTCTCCTGCTTCGCCCGAACCGGTTTCGCGGATTCGTGTTTGGTTGTGGCGCCTGGGAATCACCGCTTGGCTGGTGGTGCTGGCTTTCGCACTGGCGGCGCTCCACCGGGAATGGAAGCATTTTCATTTGGACGATTTTAAGTCGGCGCTGTCACGCTTGGGATGGGAACACCTCGCACTCGCATTGGGATGTACGGCGGTGAGTTATGTGAGCAACGCAGGGATTGATTTATTTTCAACTCGGTGGATTGGCAAAAAGCTTTCGATTGGCAAAGTACTAGGTTGCTCGTACATCGCGGCGGCTTTCAGTTTAAACGCGGGTGGAACCTTGCTGGGTGGTGGCGGCGTGAGGATGCGTTTGTATACCGGTCTGGGCCTGACTCCAGGTGAGGTTGCTCGGATGGCGGGATTCGCAGTGGTTGCCGGATGGGCTGGGAACGCTTTGGTTGCGGGGGCGTTGTTGTGCATTTCGCCGTCGGCGCTGCCGGTGGTCGATGCGGGTTTGGCGCGTGGACTTGGGCTGCTGCTGATCGTGGCAGTGGTGAGTGTTTTGATTTACAACTCGTGGAGGCGTCGGACGGCAGAGAGTGAAAACTCGTGGCCGCAGACCGGGCTGTTATTTGGGGCGGTTTTGTCGTCCGCGCTGGATTGGGTGATGGCGGGGCTGGCGATTCGTGTGTTGTTGCCGGCGGATTTGGGCGGAATCGGAACGGCGGGATTTCTTGGAGTGGTTTTGATTTCACAGCTTCTCAGCGCTCTCAGTCATGTCCCGGGCGGAGTGGGGGTGCTTGAGCTTTCCATCACCAAATTGGTCGGGGCCGCGCTTCCTTCAGCTTGGTTGGCCGCAGCCTTGATGTGTTACCGCGTGATTTTTTATCTGTTCCCATTCGCGATTGCAGCGATGTGGATGGGCGGTCGGGAAGCTTGGGCTCACCGTAAAAAAGTGACCCGTGGTGTGGAGTTGCTGAATGGGGTTTGGATGCGCCTGGGACCAAGATTGGGCGGGCTGCTGGCACTGGTAAGCGGTTTTGTTTTACTGCTCTCCGCGAATACGCCGATGGCCCCATCGCGCCGTGATTGGCTGATGGATACGGTTCCTTTGCCATTCGTCGAAACGTCGCATTTTTTATCAAGCATCGCCGGTGTGGCATTGATCATCGTGGCGAGAGGGTTACAACGGCGGGTCCACGCGGCTTGGTGGGCGGCGGTGGTTCTCTCGATCGCGGGGATTGTCTTTTCGTTATTAAAAGGGATCGATTTTGAAGAAGCGACGATTCTGGGAGTGCTCTTGTTTTGTCTCGTTCCCTACCGCGGTCAATTTCACCGACATGCTGCGATGTGGTCGCGGAGATTTACGTTGGAATGGTGGGCGCTGCTCGCCGGTTTGACCACGGTGTCGGTTTGGCTCGGATTTTTCACCAGCCGTCACGTCGAATATCAGCATGATTTATGGTGGCAGTTTTCATTTGATGGAGACGCTTCGCGTTTCTTGCGGGCACAGGTGGGGGTTGCCGTGGTTTTGATCGCGGTCCTATTGGCGCAGTGGCTGCGGCCGACCCCGCCGAGGTCACAAGTCGATCTGACGCCTGACGCAGAAAGGATGGAAAAGATCGCGCGGCTCGTCTCGGCGGCCCCGCAATGCCAGTCGCATCTCGCATTGCTCGGAGATAAACAATTTTATTTCAGTAAGCCCGGTAATGCTTTTTTGATGTATGGCGAACAAGGAAGGTCGCGCATTGTCATGGGTGACCCGGTGGGCGAGGAGGAGGAGTGGGATGATCTGTTGTGGAGTTTTAACGAAACGGCAGAGGACCAAGGTTTCCGGGTTTGTTATTATCAAATCTCCGCCGCGACGATTCCTCGATATGTCGACATGGGAATGCGATTGTTCAAACTGGGTGAGGAGGCACGGATTCCTTTGTTTAAGTTTGATCTCGAAAGTCCTGAGTCGCGTCGCCTTCGGCAGGCGCGCAGTCGTGCCGCGCGGGATCAGTTGAGTTTTGAAATCTGGTCGGGAGATCAGGTGGAAAACCGGTTAGGGGAGTTGCGGCAGATCTCGGACGAATGGTTGGCGAAACATGCGGCTCGTGAAAAAAGTTTTTCGCTGGGGAGGTTTGATGACGCTTACATCGCTCGGGGGCCGGTGGCGGTGATTTTGAAAAACGGGGAGGTCTGCGCCTTTGCCAATCTCTGGTGCGGCGGGGAAAAGCAGGAATTGTCGATCGATCTGATGCGCCATCGGGCAAACGCGCCGAGCGGGGTGATGGATTATCTTTTTACCGAGCTTTTCCTATGGGGAAAATTGGAAGGGTATCAGTGGTTCAGCTTGGGGATGGCTCCTTTGTCCGGGATGGTGGCGCATCCGTTGGCACCGCTGTGGCAAAAATTGGGGGCGTTGATCTATCTTCGTGGTGGGGCATTTTATAACTTCCAAGGCTTGCGGGATTTTAAGGAAAAATTTCATCCGGAATGGGAGCCTCATTATCTTGCGGTTCCTGGGGCATGGCACCTGCCAGCGGCGCTCGCAGATATCACCACATTGATCGGCGGCGGCTGGAGAGGGGTGATTGGAAGATCAAAAGCATAGTTCAATCTCATGAAGTTCACGGACTCGTTATCTCATTCGAAGCCCGGTCGGGCTCGTAAAATTTTCATCCTCGTTGTCATCGTCGCCGTTGGATTTTTGATTAAATTTATCCTGCATTTGGTGTTGCCCCATCATGATCCCGGGAGCGGGCAACCTTTGCCACTGGCTTTGCAAAGCGGAACTTTCGAAACCCTTTATTACAACGGATCTCACAAACCGAAGGGCATTGTGATCCTCGGAACGGGTGATGGCGGTTGGTCCTACTGGGAGGAAAAAGTGGCGAAACATCTTGTCTCCAAAGGCTACGCGGTCGGCGGGTGGGATTGCCGGAAATTTGCCGACACCCGAAGCTACGACGCTGCCGAACTCGCTGCGGGATTTCGCGCGGCGGTGAAAGCGGTGCAAGACCGATCGGGCGTGTCAACCGTTCCCATTTGGTATGCGGGTTGGTCGACCGGTGCCGAACAGGCCGTCGCGGCTGCGGCGTATCCCGGCCGACCGCTGGGCATGGTCGGGCTGCTGCTCGCCGCGCCGAATCGCACCGGTCGCTATGGAATCGAGGAAAGTGACCTGCTCGGAATCGAACCGGAAGGCGAAGGAACCTTTCCGCTCGCGGAGCTGGCGCCACGCCTGACCGGACTGAAAGTGGCGCAATTCGTCGCGGGCCTCGACCCGTTGGATGACACGACTTGGTTGGCGGCGTTGCGGAGTATTCCTCACCGGACCTATGAATTTCCGACCGCGCTTCACGATATGGGTGGGGCGGGTGACGAATTTTTGGAAAAGCTCGACCAAGCGATGGCCTGGACGCTTTCGAAGCACTGACCACGGTTTGTTTCTCGGGACAATCTGCATTTTCCGGAAAAACGGTTTTGCTGAATCCGCGCAAATTGGTCATAGTGTGAGTGTTCTTCTCCATGATCACTTACAAAAAGCAGCCCCATCCGCGAGAATACCGGCTCATTTTCAAAAATGTGGACCGCGAAGGGTGGGACCAGTCGATCGACTGCTACATGCGTGACGGGGGTTATGAAGATTTGAAAAAAGCATTCGGGATGACCCCGAAGGATATCACCGAAGAGGTGAAAAAATCCGGCTTGCGTGGTCGAGGTGGTGCCGGTTTCCCAACGGGGATGAAGTGGACCTTTATTCCTCCGAATAACACCAAACCGGTCTATCTGATCTGCAATGGTGATGAGTCCGAACCGGGCACTTTCAAGGACCGATACATTCTCCATCAGGATCCGCATCAACTGATCGAAGGTATGGTTATCGCTGCGTTTGCGGTCGGGGCCAAGACGGCGTATATCTATATCCGCGAGGAATTTCCGGAAGCCGCGTTGATCGTTGAACGGGCAATCGAAGAAGCCCGGGCAAAAAATTTCCTTGGGAAAAACGTTCTCGGCTCTGGGTTTGACGTTGAGATTTACGTCCATCGCGGCGCAGGAGCTTACATCTGCGGCGAAGAAACCGGTTTGATTGAATCGCTGGAAGGAAAGCGTCCTTATCCGCGGATCAAGCCACCGTATTTCCCGGCGGCGCTCGGACTTTATATGTGCCCGACGATTGTCAATAACGTGGAGTCTCTTTGCCACGTCCGTCACATCATCCGCATGGGTGGCGAAGAATACGCTAAACTCGGCGTGGCTCGGAATACCGGCACACGAATTCTCTGTGTTTCCGGAGATGTGAAAAAGCCCGGATATTTCGAAGTCGAAGTGGGAAAGATCACGATGCGCGAGTTGATCTACGATCTTTGCGGCGGGCCGAAAGACGGTCGCGAGATCAAGGCGGTGATTCCCGGCGGCTCATCTTCAAAAATTTTGCGGTGCGACGAAACCTTTAAGCTGAAAAATCCCGATGGCAGTGAGCGTCTGTTGGATTTTTGGGACATCCAGATGGATTTTGATACCTTGGCCGCGTGCGGATCGATGGCTGGATCGGGTGGCGTGATCGTGATCGATGATTCACGCAAAATGTCATGGGTGCTGAACAACTTGAACGCGTTCTACGCCCATGAGTCTTGCGGACAATGCACGCCGTGCCGCGAAGGATCGACGTGGATGCGGAAGATTTCCGACCGCTTGGTCGCGGGTGTGGCAAATCCCGAAGACATCGCGACCCTGGAAAGCGTGGCCTATCAGATCGATGGGAAAACGATTTGTGCGTTCGGTGAAGCATCGTCCTGGCCGGTTGAGGCGATCATCGGAAAATTCCGCGACGAACTGCTGTCCGACACGGTTCCAAAGATCGAAGGTGAACCGCACAACGCCGAGGCAGAAGCTCAGCAACGATTTTTGCAACCGATCTAAGCGGCTCTAGCCTGCCGACCTCATGGAATCGAAGAATCCGATCCAAATCGTCACCCTGGCGCTGCGAGTCCTGCTGGGCACGTGGTTCGTTTGGAGTGGCGGGGTGAAAATTTTTGTCAGCGGCCTCGACCGGTTCACCCGTGATATCGCCAACTACCGGCTCGTTTCGCCGCCCTTGGACGCGGTCGCGGCTTACGCCGTTCCGTGGCTCGAAGTGATCGCCGGGATCTGTTTGATGTTGGGAATTTTACGGCGCGGCGCGATCCTGACGCTGACCGGACTGGTGGTCGTTTTTTGCGTGGCGATCGGCTGGGCCTGGAGCAAAGGCCTGGATATTTCTTGCGGCTGCCACGGCGGCGACTCGCCGATCAATTATTGGGGGAAAGTGGCGGAGTTTTTTGTCTATTTCACCGTGTTGGCCTGGTTGTGGCTGGCGGAGGTCTTTCGGATCACGGAAATGAAAGTGAAACAAAGGAACCTTATCGCCTGATTTTTGGTTTCCGAAATGGTCTGGGATGAGCATGGTTTTGCCATGAGCTACGCCGAACGTCTTCAAGTCAGGATTGCGAAAACCGGTTCTCGCCTGTGCGTCGGGCTGGATCCACGACCGGGCGATGGCGGGCCGTCGTTTGCGCGAAATTTTTTGAAGCAGGTGATCGAGGAAACCGAACCGTGGGCGGCGGCTTATAAGCCGAATATGGCGTATTTCGAGGCGATGGGGATTGAGGGGATTCGTTTGCTGGAAGATTTGCTCAGTGAAATGCCGGCGGATGTTCCGGTCATTTTGGATGCGAAACGCAGCGATATCGGAGAAACTCAGAAATATTATGCGCAGGGATATTTCGGAGGTTGGAACGTGGATGCGGTGACGTTGAATCCATTTTTAGGCTACGATTCGATCGAGCCATTTTTGGATTTTGAGGGGAAAGGAATTTACCTTTTGGCCGTGACGTCGAATCCTGGATCGGCGGATTTCCAACGCCAGATTTTGCAGGACGGACGGTCGGTTTTTGAATTGGTAACCGGTTTGGGAGATCGGGCGAAAGCGGAAGGCCGGAAAACGGATGTCGGTTATGTCGTGGGGCTTACCAATGCGGCGGATGTTTTGGATAAAATCCCGGACGCGCCGTTGTTGGTGCCGGGATTGGGGGCTCAGGGTGGCGATTTGGCGGCGTTGGCGGCGGCCAGTCGGTTGGCGCCAGACGTGATCAATGTTTCCCGAGGAATCCTTTACGCGGCGGATGAGAGGGGATTTGCTTCGCGAGCGCGGGATTGGGCTGAGAAAATCGCAGGCGCGTACGGCGGATAGGTGTGCTAGTAGTTTGCTAGACATCAAAATCCACCCCCAACTTTTCTGCAACGCGTGAATGGCAATGGCGACGAACTTCCACCCAAGGGGTTTCACACCCAGTATTCCGGCCTTCTTCCTCAAAAAGGTTGGCCCGGGAGAAATCTGAAATTTTTTCGTCACCGGATCGTCCCAAGCATGTTTGCCAAGGCTCCGGGGAGCCATAGTCCTCCGGTTTTGGAGCCGCCGACGGAAGGGCGGGTGCGGGTGACCTGGATCGGGCACGCTTCGTTTTTCCTGCAGTTCGCGGGGCATTCGGTCATCGTTGATCCGAACTGGGCGAATTGGCACGGGCCGGTCCGGCGTCAGCGCCAGCCGGGCATGCTGTTGCGGGATATCCCGGAGGTGGATCTGGTACTGGTGACTCATGCGCATTTTGATCATTTGCATAAACCCAGCCTGAAGATTTTGCAGGCGCGTGAAGGAATCGTCGTGCCGCGAGGCAGCGGATCTTTGGTGAAAAAGCTAGGATTTCCCGCGGTTCATGAGATGGCGGCGTGGGATGCGATCCAATTTGACATTTTGGAGGTGATTCATACGCCGTGTCACCATTGGGGCGCGCGCTTTATTCACGATACGCATCGGGATTATGGCGGTTATATCGTCCGAGCAGGCGGGAAGAGTGTGTTTCACTGCGGAGATAGCGCGTATTTCGACGGATTTACAAAAATCGGGAAACATCAGGAAATCGACATCGCACTGATGCCAATCGGAGCTTACGAAGCGCCGAGCGGGCGAAATGTGCACATGAATCCGGAGGAGGCCGTCCGGGCATTCTCGGATCTCGGTGCGAAATTGATGATTCCGATGCATTACGGGACGTTTCCGCTGGGAAATGAGCCGTTTGAGGAACCGGTCGAGCGGCTTTTGATGGAGGCGGATCGTTTGGGAATCAGTGAACAGATCTTGATTCCTGAAGCCGGTGTGGGGATCGAATGGTGATGTTCGAAGAAACCGAGATTTTTTGGAACAAGTTCGCTTTCTATGTATCTTACGAGCATGAAGCGTCGATTGTTCCTGCTCCTTTTTTTGCTTCTTCCGGCGCTCGCGTCGTGTGAACCCGAGAAAAAAAATATGACTCCTGCTGAACCTGCAAAAATCCCTGAAGGCGCTGAAGTTGCAACGCTCGGTGCCGGTTGCTTCTGGTGCATCGAAGCCGCGTATCGTCAGTTGGACGGTGTCTACTCCGCCATTTCAGGATACACTGGCGGCACGGTGGACAATCCGACGTATGAACAGATCTGCGGTGGTGATACCGGTCACGCGGAGGTGGTTCAGGTCGTTTTCGATCCGAAAAAAATCTCATACGAAAAGATCCTCGCGTGGTTCTGGGATCTCCACGATCCGACGACTCTGAATCGTCAGGGAAATGACGTCGGAACCCAATACCGATCCGCCATTTATTATCATTCGGACGAGCAGAAGAAAATCGCTGAGGCTTCTAAATCGGCGGCGGCGGAGCATTTTAAAGATCCGATCGTCACGGAGATCACGAAGGCTCCGAAGTTCTATCCAGCGGAGAGCTACCATCAAAATTACTATTTCGAAAATAAGTCGAAAAATCCGTATTGTCGCTTTGTCATCGAGCCAAAGTTGAAGAAGCTAAAATTGGATCACTGATGGGTGTGAATACCGAACCGGTATTTTCGGATGTTCCGTTGGGGGACTGCGAACTGGATTTGTTAAAATCGGGCGTCGAACCGGGTGAGTTGATTCGGCCGATGCGTCTTACCGCGTCGCCCTTGGTGAATACCATTGCGGATGATGGGTTAAAGAAGGCGGTGATTGCGTTTGGTCAACCAGACGTCGCCTCGGTGATGACATCGCCGCTGCTCCGCTGGATCCATGTCAGCTCGGCGGGATGCACGCGTTATGACACGCCTGAATTTCGGCAGTTTGCAAAGAAGCGAGGCTTGAGGGTGACGAACAGCTCAACCGTTTACGCGCAGGCCTGTGCAGAACACGTTTTTTCGATGATGTTGGCGAATCAGCGAAAGCTTCCTCTGGCGCTGCAGTCCGCCATGGGCAGCGACGATCCAAAATGGTCCGAATTGCGATCGAAGTGTCAGCTTTTAACCGGACAGAAGGTGCTGATCTTTGGATTTGGGGCGATCGCAGGAAGACTTGTTGAAATGTTGCGTCCTTTTCGCTGTGGCATCACGGCAGTCAGACGCAGCCCGAAAGGCGATGAAGGCATACCGGTGGTGACCGTGGCAGATTGTTCCACGGTGCTGAAAGATGCGGATCACGTCATCAATCTTTTGCCGGAAAATTCCGAATCTACCGGTTTTTTCAATTCATCTCGTTTTGCCGGGATGAAACCGCAGGCGGCTTTTTATAATATCGGACGTGGGCGGACCGTGGATCAAGCGGCGCTGGTAGCGGCGTTGGAAACCGAAAGAGTCGCGGCCGCTTGGTTGGATGTGACTGAACCAGAGCCTCTCGAATCGGACCATCCTTTGAGGAAGTTGAGTAATTGCTATATCACCCCTCATATCGCCGGAGGTTATCAGGGAGAATTGGAGGAACTGGTGCGGCATTTTCTTGAAAATCTTCGGAAATTTAACAGAGGCGAGGCTCTGATGGATCCTTTTATTGAAGGATAGCCAAGAGCCATTGGTGCATCGCTGTCAGCCGTTTATGAATTGATTTCGAAATGATGGCATGCCGATTGCTTTCGTCTCATCACTGACGACGGCTGCTTTTTTGGGGTCGTCGTCTTACCGATTAACCACTACCATGACCCTGAAGAATCGACTTCCTCGTTTCGGTTTTGCCGTCGCGGCCCTTGCTGCGATGGCATTTCCGTTTTTATCACCTTTGTCCGCCCAAGAGGCGACGGCTCCGCCGACTGCCGAAGCTGCTGCTCCGACTCCGACAGTGGAAGAGCGGCTCGCCGATCTTGAGGCTTATGTGAACAACGTCGCTCGTCCCGAAAAGGAAAACGGTGCGGCATCGCTCGTTGCTGGCCCTGGCCCTGGCCATAATGCCTGGCAAATGATCAGCACGGCGCTTGTTCTATTTATGACCCTGCCCGGATTGGCACTCTTTTACGGAGGTCTGGTTCGCCGCAAGAATGTCCTGTCGGTGCTGGCTCAGTGTTTGGGAATCGCCTGTATGGTGACGCCGCTCTGGTGGCTTTGCGGCTACAGTCTGTCTTTCGGCGCCACTGCGACGAGCCCATTTTTTGGTGATCTCAGCAATGCGCTGCTTTCAGGCATCGAAGCGGGAAATGTCGGCGCAGGTTATGTCTGGATTTCAGACAGCATGTGGGCGATGTTCCAATTGACTTTCGCGATCATCACTCCGGCTCTGATCGTGGGTGCAATCGCCGAGCGGATGAAATTCATCTCGATCATGGCTTTCGTGTTGATCTGGATGTTCGCGGTTTATTTCCCATTCGCTCACATGGTGTGGTCGACGGTCGGCTTCATGTGCGGACCTCTTAATCCGGACGCAGGCATCAAGGCGATCGACTTTGCGGGCGGCACCGTGGTTCACATGACTTCCGGTTGGTCGGCTCTGGTTCTTTGCATCATTCTTGGCAAGCGCGTGGGTTACGGTAAGGAGCACATGCCTCCTCACAGCATGGTTCTCTGCATGGTCGGCACCGGTATGCTCTGGGTCGGCTGGTATGGCTTCAACGCGGGTTCCGCTCTTGGTGCTGATGCGATCGCTTCGAACGCCTTTGTGACCACGACGCTTTGCGCCGCCACCGCCGGTCTGTTCTGGGCCGCGATTGAATGGATTTTGAAAGGCAAGCCAAGCGTGCTGGGTTTCTGCTCCGGGATCGTCGCAGGCTTGGTTGTCATCACTCCGGCTGCTGGATTTGTCAGCCCGAATTCCTCGATCATCATGGGAATCATCGGTGGTATCGTTCCATTCCTCGCGGTTACCTATCTCAAGAAAGCCCTCGGTTACGACGACGCGTTGGACACCTTCGGAGTTCACGGTGTCGGTGGTACGCTTGGTGCGATCCTCACCGGAGTATTTGCTGATGAGAAAATCAACGCAGTGGTCGGCCCCTTGAAAGACGGTCTCGTGCTTGAGCAAATCAAATCAGCGGGTCTTACCATCGTCTGGAGCGTCATCGCGACGGTGATCATTGCCTACATCGTGAAAGCGATCTTCGGTCTGCGTCCTGAGCCGGAAGCTGAAGAAACCGGTCTCGACCTCGTCGATCACGGCGAGCAAGGCTACGAAGGATAATCGATCATCACGATCTCTCCCAAGAGGCGGTCCGAAAGGGCCGCCTCTTTTTTTTGGGGGGACGGAGCTGAATCGGAGAAAAGACCTGTATTTTCTCTGGAGAATTCCGAAGTTTGTTAGACTGTTCTTTCGAACAAATGGAACTCCAGCAAAAACTCGCGATTCTTGCCGATGCCGCAAAATATGATGCCTCCTGCGCAAGCTCGGGCGCGAATCGGAGAGACTCTTCGAATGGAAAAGGCGTCGGTTCGACCGGCGGGGCGGGAATTTGCCACAGTTACGCTCCGGATGGGCGGTGCATTTCGCTTTTGAAAGTCCTGTTAACCAACCGATGCTTGTACGATTGCCATTATTGCATCAATCGGCGTTCGAGTAACGTGCGGCGCGCCGCGTTCACGGCGGAAGAAGTGGTGAAACTCACTTTGGACTTTTATAAGAGAAATTATATCGAGGGGTTGTTTCTCAGTTCTGGCATTATTCGCAGTGCCGACTACACGATGGAAAGGGTGGTGGAGGTCGCGCGGACTTTACGAGAAGTTCACGATTTTCGAGGTTATATCCATCTTAAAACCATTCCCGAAGCTTCGCCCGAATTGATTGAGCAAGCGGCGAAATATGCTGATCGGATTAGCATCAATTTGGAATTGCCCACCCAGCAAAGCCTGGACCGGTTAGCACCGGAGAAAAACTTCGTTCGGACGAAGCAGGCGATGGGACGGATTCGTGTGAAATTGGAGGATGCGGCGGATCGCCGAAAAACCGGAGATAAAAAACTGCGTCACGCAACCGGTCAAAGTACGCAAGTCATCGTAGGTGCTGACGCTTCCACGGACGCGGATTTTCTGAATCGATCGGAAGAACTCTATGCCTCATATCGGATGAGCCGGGTTTATTATTCTGCATTCAGCCCGATCACCGAGCCGTCTTCCATTTTGCCGCTGAGTGCGCCGCCTTTGATTCGCGAACATCGATTGTATCAAGCCGATTGGCTGATGCGATTTTACGGATTTCAAACTTCGGAAATCGTTAATGAAAAGCATCCGAACCTCGATCTGCGGCTCGATCCCAAACTGGCCTGGGCTCTCCGGCAGAGGCATGAATTTCCGATCGATCTCCACACGGCGACACGCGATCAACTGCTTCGTGTTCCGGGGCTTGGCGTGAGAAACGTGGATCGTATCATCCGGATTCGGCGGCATACCCGAATTCGGTTGGAAGATCTCGCGCGGCTGAGGGTTTCGTTACCAAAAGTCCGGCCGTTCATCATCACTGCGGATCATCGTCCGCGACTTGAGGAACTAGACATTGACCGGTTTTACGCGCGACTGCCGATACAGCATGAACAGCTCGAATTATTTCCCCATGCGCTGCGTTGATCCAGGAACTCATTTCGATTCGTGGAAAGTCGTTGCACGCGGTTTGCTAGCGGAACGTGTCCGACCCGAAGAAGTGGTGTGGGAACCCGGCGAAAGCTTATTTGCGAACGAGCCTGTTGTGAAAACCGTTGCTCCGATTTCCGTCCCCGCGGATTTGGTCGATCTCGCGAAAGCCGTCACGTGCCATCAGGATTCTTCACGCTGGGCGTTACTCTACCGGATTTTTTGGCGTGTGATTCTAGGTGGAGAAAGAAAACTGTTAGAAATTTCCAGCGACCGTGATGTGGCGAAGGCGCGGGTGATGCAAAAGAGCGTGCGCCGTGAAATTCATAAGATGCATGCGTTTGTCCGGTTTCGAAAAGTCGGCGAAGATGAAACCGGTCGAGAGCGGTTCGTTGCTTGGTTTGAGCCGGATCATTTCATTGTGGAGGCAGGAACGCCCTTTTTTCGGAAACGTTTCGCAAACATGGATTGGTCGATCTTTACGCCGAAAGGTTGTGCGCATTGGTTCGGTGGACAGCTGAAATTTTCGGAAGGGATTCCGGTGGACCCGACCCATCATCCAGATGAACTGGAGGCGGTTTGGAAAACCTATTACCGTAGTATTTTTAATCCGGCGCGTTTGAAAGTCGGCGCGATGCGAGCGGAGATGCCGAAGCGTTATTGGAAAAATTTGCCGGAGGCGGATCTCATCGAATCGCTGGTGCGCGACAGTCAAAATCGGGTGGGGGAGATGTTAGAAATCGAGCCGCGACCGGTTCGTGCCGAGCGGAAAAATGCCTATCTTGGCAATCTGAAGGAGCGGTCCATCGTTCCCCATTGCGCCGGGCCCGGAGGAGACTCGAGCATTGAGGAAATCGCGAGGCTTCTTCCAGGTTGTCGTCAGTGTCCGCTTTGGAAAAGTGCGACCCAGGCCGTTCCTGGCGAGGGTCCGATGGACGCAAGAGTCATGATCGTCGGCGAACAACCGGGAGATCGAGAAGATTTGGAGGGCCGTCCGTTTGTGGGGCCTGCGGGGAAATTGCTCGATCAGGCACTGGCAGAAGCCGGTATCGATCGGGGATCTGCCTATCTCACCAACGCGGTGAAACATTTTAAATGGGAAGCTCGTGGCAAACATCGGCTGCACCACAAACCGGCGGCGGGAGAAATCGACGCGTGTAAGCCGTGGCTGCTTGCGGAGCTGTCAAAAATCGCACCGGAGATTTTGGTCATTCTCGGAAATACGGCAGCGAGATCATTGCTGGGACCGGGCATTCAAGTGTCAAAACAACGAGGAATTTTTGCCGCGCCGCATCTTGCCAAAAAGGTGATCCTCACGGTCCATCCGTCATTTCTTCTTCGCGTCTCTGGTGAAGAGAGAAAGAAGGAAGAATACCGGTTGTTCGTTTCAGATCTCGAACTTGCGATGACCTGACTTATCCGGGTGGGTGAAACGAAACGCGGAGGCTATGAGTTCGCGGAGAGAGGTTCGCTGAGTTTGGAGAAATGAAAATCTCCTATGATTTCTCAGCGAACTTTGCGTCTCCGCGTTTCGTTTGGTTAAGCAGGTGCGCCGACGACACCGGGAATGGGACCGTCGTCTTCGGGACGATCGTCATCGGTGGCTTTTGAAACCGGTTTTTTGAGAAATTGCTCAGGAACCGGTGGGGGTTTCGGCGCGGAAGGTGGGTTGCGCATTTCGCCGTGCTCGATGATGTCGCGCAGGTGGCTGGCATCGAGTGTTTCGAATTCAAGAAGCGCTTGGGCGATCAGTTCGACCGTGTGGCGATTCTTGGTGAGGATCTCCGTGGCTTGCTGATAGGCGTTATCGATGAAGGATTTGATTTCTTCGTCGATGACGCGGGAGGTGCTTTCGCTGTAGTTGGCTTTGCGGCCGCCCATGTCTCCGCGTCCGACAAAAACCGGTCCGTCACCATCGCCGTATTCGACCATGCCGAGTTTGTCGCTCATGCCCCATTCGCAAACCATTGCCCGTGCGAGGGAGGTGGCCTGACGGATGTCACCGGACGCTCCGTTGGAGACATCGTCGCTGTGGAAACCTTCGGCAATCCGGCCGCCCATCGTCACGATGAGGTTGGCGAGTGCTTCTTTTTTCTGGGTCGAATATTTGTCGCCGTCCGGGAGATACATGGTCGCGCCAAGGTATGGGCCGCGTGGAATGATCGTGACCTTGTGGAGCGGGTGAGTGTGGGGGAGCACCATGTTGAGGTAGGCGTGACCGGCTTCGTGCCAGGCGGTGCCGATGCGTTCCTTGTCGGACATGGCCATGCTGCGGCGTTCGCGGCCCCAGCGGACCTTGTCACGGGCTTCTTCCATTTCGGCAAGTGTGACGGCGGAAAGTCCGCGGCGGGCGGCGAGGAGAGCCGACTCGTTGATGAGGTTTGCAAGTTCCGCACCGGAGAAACCAGGGGTTCCGCGAGCGATGACCGCGAGGTCGACACCGGCGGCGAGTTTGATTTTTTTCACGTGAACGCGGAGAATTTCTTCGCGGCCATTGACGTCAGGAAGGGAAACTGTGACCTGGCGGTCAAAACGGCCCGGGCGAAGCAACGCCGGATCGAGCACGTCTGGACGGTTGGTGGCGGCGATGATGATGACGCCTTCTTGGGTGTCAAAGCCGTCCATTTCGACGAGGAGTTGGTTGAGCGTTTGTTCGCGCTCGTCATGTCCACCGCCCATGCCGTGGCCACGGTGACGACCGACGGCGTCGATTTCGTCGATGAA
>DBTN01000040.1:90707-102564 GCA_002307065.1 Akkermansiaceae bacterium UBA1315
GCGTCGATTTCGTCGATGAAAATCAAGCAAGGAGCGTGTTTCTTCCCTTGTTCGAACATATCGCGAACCCGTGAGGCGCCGACGCCGACAAACATTTCCACGAAATCCGAACCGGAGATCGAAAAGAAGGGCACATCCGCTTCACCGGCGATCGCGCGGGCGAGAAGCGTTTTTCCGGTTCCTGGAGATCCGACCATCAGGACGCCTTTTGGAATCGAGCCGCCGAGCTTCTGGAATTTGCGAGGGTCACGAAGGAAATCCACGATTTCCCAGAGTTCTTCTTTGGCTTCTTGGATACCGGCGACGTCTTTGAACGTGACCTTGTTGCGGTCCATGGTGAGTAGGCGAGCCTTGGATTTTCCGAAGGACATCGCGCCACGACCGGCGGATTTCATTTGCTGGCGGAAGAGGAAGAACAGCAGCAAAATGATCAGCAGCAGTGGCAGGAAGGTGAACAACGCGCCTTTCAGGTAGTCGGTCGTGCGGCTGTAGGTCGCTCCTTTTTCAACAAGCTGTTTGAGGTCGTCCCTGAGGATCGGGATCGAAACGGAGACGCGGAAAGGGGTAGGCTCGACCTCAGTTCCTTCTGCGGTTTTCGGGGGAACGAGTTCCACGATGTCGCGCACACCGACGATCACGCCTTGGCCAGAACCGGTGGTCAGCAGGCGAAGAGGATTCGTCGTGTCGTGGTTTTTGATGTGACCGTATGCGAGTTCTTTGCGGAACGTTGCAAAAGAAAGCTCTGGAACCTCCTGTGTGATCGGGAGATTTGCTGGGTCGGATGCTTCTTCGATGCGGATGCTATCGCCGAGAAGAGAAAGGATTTCCGCGCGCTGGAGGTCGAGATTGACAGGAACTCGGAAGGGTTCGGTTTTTTTCTCAGCGGATTCGTTCGGGATGGGTTCCGGTTTGATCCAGCCGGTGATCGTCGCGTCCGAGGCGGTATCGCTGTTTTCGACTTTCAGCGGGCGTTTTGAATCGCTGAGTACGATTAGATCTTTGTTCCAAGCCGAGCGGAATTGAGAATAGCTGAGGGATGCGGCGTTTTGCCCGTTCATTCCATTTGGAAGAAAGGCTGCACCAAGGATAAGTGTGGCGATGCCCAGCAGGATCACGAGGCGCCAATTGAATCCATTTGCATCGCCTGGGCCGCGGTTCGGGCTGCTAGGGGGTGGGGTTGGTTGATCAGACATGATTTCGAAGAAAACCCCGGCGGTGCTTTCGCTGCCATCAGGCGACTTGCTTCCGCATCGCCGGGAATGAAAAATAATAAACGACTGCAAGCAAAAGGAAACCCCTTTTTTGCGTGGTCCTTGCGAGGCGGCGATTCCTCTGTCAAGGAAACCGGTGTGGAATCGCAAACGCCCCATCGGGACACGAAAAACAAGCCGCCGCGCGGTGTAAGAAGGCTGGGCTGGTTGCAGACATTGCCGGGAATCGGACGGATGCGCGCGCTGCGGCCGGGGACGGATGCGCACGTGGGCGCGTTGGTCGACGCGTTTGCCGCTTTTGCGACGTTGGATGATGTTTTGAGTTCGCTGGAGGCGGATTTGATCTTGGATATGTTGCGCAGCGCGTTTCCGGAGGTGGATCATAGCTGGTTGGCGCGGCGGTTGCAACGGGCGGTGAGGCACCCGACGCCGCTTCAGGGATTGGCTGCCGAGCTCCGGGAAACGCTCAACGATCAGGGGAAATTGGCCGTGGGTTTGCAACTTTTCACGTTGGTGGATGCGGCGGGGCGATCGGAGCGAAGTCGCGCGAGTTACGAGGTTTTTATGCGTCGGCTTGGGCGGCCCGATTACGGCATTGCGATTTTGCGGGAGATGCGTGGCGAGCCGGAAGAAGGCGAGCTGCCGTTTGAGCGACTGGTTTTCGGATATGATGGAGCGGACGTGATTTTGCCACCGGCGGCGCGTGATCAGGAATTTCGGGTTTATCGGACCGGAGATTTGATCTTGGTGAGAAATACCGGTGTCGCGCCGTTGTGGCTGCGCGGGCGGTCGCTGGAAACCGGTTCGTTTTTACGCATGCGGGAACGTCAGCCGCTGGTCGTTCCCGGCTGGACGCTGAGTCACGAGGATTTGCTGTTTTTCCTCGATGTGAAAAGAACGGGGAACGCTCCTTCGATCTATCTTTTCGAGGGGGAAGAAGGAATGACGGCGGAGCGGACGCGCAGTCGACAAAGTGCGGTTCGCGTGAGATTCGGACTGGAGGCGGAGGTCGAGGCGCTGCGGGATACCGAACTGTACGCAGGCAGTGGTGGGGCGCTGAAAAAAGGCGAAATCGTGCGATGTCGGAATCACGAGCGACTTGGGGATGCCGCGGGTTTCAGTCTTTCCATCAACGATTTGCGACGCATGGCAACTCAGTCGGGGCGGCGTTTTCGATTGGCGAATGACCGGCAGGAATATTTGGTTTCCAACGATGCTTCGGCTTTGTCACCGGGAGATTTGTTGCTCGGTCCGAAGTTGTCGCCACGGACGGTGATGTTCATCCGGTTCGACGCGCAATTGGCGGAGGGCACGCTGGAGGTGAAGGAAAGCGCGGGGTTGATTTTCGTCGATGGCATCCCGGTTCGGGGAAAAGCGACGTTGCGGGACGGATCGTTGATTCGGCTGTCAGGAAGTCAGGCGGTGCGCTGCCGGTTTCGCGAAGGATTTTTGGATGAAGAGCGGACGCAGATCGAGTCGCTGCAGGTTGAGGATTTGATTCACGATTTTGGGACCGATTCTCGGGCGCTCAATCATGTGAATTTCGAGGTCAAGCGTGGGGAAATGCTGTGTATTATCGGTCCCAGCGGTAGTGGCAAAAGCACCTTGCTTGCGGCACTTTCGGGTCAGCGCGAGCCGACGCGGGGGCAGGTGAAACTGAACGGCATTTCCCTTTATGAACATCGGGAAAATCTCGTCCCGTTCATCGCCCACATGCCGCAGGAAGAGGCGCTCAACCCGCAGCTGACGGTGCGAGAACATCTTCGTCATGCGGTGACGATTCGGCGGCCGGCGCTTTCGTTGGCGGAACACGAACGCCGCGTGGACAGCATGTTGGCGGAGCTGGGTCTGCAATCGATCGCGCGGCGTCGGGTGGGATCTCCGGGTGAAAAAACCATTTCCGGGGGCGAGCGCAGTCGGTTGAATCTCGGGGTCGATCTCGGCAGTCGGGCGGAAGTTTTCTTATTCGATGAACCGATTTCCGGGCTTTCGTCCAAAGACTCGGAACACGTTGCGGAAACGCTGCGGTCGTTGGCTCGGGAAAAAATCGTCATTGCGTCGCTGCATCGTCCCGGCGCACCGGTTTTGCGGCTTTTTGACAAAGTGTTGCTGCTCGATAGCGGCGGGCGGTTGGCGTATTTTGGAACTCCTGCCGGGATGGTCGGGTATTTCCGGGACGCATGTGGTGAGCTTGGGATTTCCCATCCGTCGGTAAATGGAAAGGCGGCGCTGGGGGCGGATTTTGTATTTGATGTGTTGGAGACACCGCTGAGCTCCATCGGGGGCGGATCGAATTCCGGCGCCGTGAGGCGGTTTCCTTCGTCCTTTTGGCAGGAACGGTTTGAAAGTGTGGCGCTGCTGAGATCGTTGCAGCCGGGTGACGGACCGGTTTCGAAATTGGGTGAAGCTCAGGCGGGGGACCGCTTGCCGATTCCGCCCAAACCGGTCCGAAGATTTCGGGCGGTCGTCGCGGTTTTTATGACGCATTTCTTGCGGTCGTTTTTATCAAAACTTCGAAATCGAGGCACGCTGTACAGCACCTTTTTGGAAGCCCCGGTCTTGGCGGCGTTGATCGCGATCACGCTGCGGTCGTCGCCGAAAGGATCGTATGAATTTGTCTCGGCGCTGCACATTCCGGCCTATCTTTTCTTGAGCGTCACGGTCGCGATGTTCTTGGGTTTGACGAATTCGGCCACGGAAGTGCTGCGCGATCGACCGGTTTTGCGGCGCGAGAGGAATTGCCAACCGGGGGCCTTTTCTTACATTTCCGCCAAGTTCGTCGCGCTCGGACTGGTCGCTGCCGTTCAGTGTTGGATGTATCTTTTGGTCGGGAATTATTTCCTCGAAATCCGTGGGGTTCTTTTCGATTTGTGGATTTGGATGACCTTTACTGCGTGGGCCGGGACGGCGATGGCGCTGGTGATCTCCACCTTGGTAAAAACCGAGCGGGCGGCGCTGACAGCAGTTCCCTTGCTGCTCGTGCCGCAAATGTTGTGGGCGGGCGCATTGGTGCCGTTTCGCGAAATGAATCGTGGGCTTTTTGAAAATGCGGCGGTCACGCGGGAACGCGGCGGCGCACCGGTTCCGGCAAACCTGATGCCATTGAGATATGCTTATGAGGCGATGGTCGTGGCACAAGCGACGCGGAATCCGTTCGAGCTCGAACGCATCCGGATCCAACGGCGAATCGACCGAATCATCGAAGACCGAGGAGTGTTGGAGAGCGATCGCGAGGAACGGCTGGATTTGTTAAAAGAGGGACTGCGGCGTTTGATGGCGGCGGGAGCGACCGATCCGGAGGAGGCGGCAGACTTGATCAAAAGGATTGGTGAAAACACCAAACACGGGACCCGGGTGGAGGTGGAAACGATGAAGATCTGGCCGGACGACGAATCCAAGGCCCGGCCCGCGTCGGAGTTTTTCGTTAACGAACGGATCGATTTGCTGGTCCGTGAAGCGGAAACGTTTCGGAACGACTACCGCAATGAGCATCCGAGAAACGTATTTCTCGCGTTGCAAAAACCGCTTCCTTTCCGAGGTGAAGATCCGACCGAGAAAAGTCTTGGCTCGGTGTCCCACTCGGATTCGGAACTGGAAACGCAGCGGTATTGCGGCGTTCTGTTGCTGGGCCTGATTCTGGGATGCGGATTCGCGGCGAGTGCGATTCTTTATCGGCAGAACCGGTTGACGAAGTGAGTCCGATTACGCCGATTTGGAAGGCGGTGTCGCGACTTTTACCAGAGCGTCGTTGATCGCGTTGATCCCCGCAGGACTGATCGGCTCACGAACGACCACGCCGAGGACGAGGCACCCGAAAGGCGTGTCTGCTGGAATCACCTCCAAAGTCGAATCCGAGCTGACCTTGATGTGGACGTTGCCAAAGGAAGCTCCGGGCCGCCGTGAGGACAGCGCGAGGCTGCGGGCGAGGAAGTGGAGTTTTCCGTGGCCGGTTTCATCGAAGATCACCGCGCCTTCGCGATCCAACAGGAAGATGTCATGAGCGGCGAAATGTTGGCGAAGCCAATTCCGAAGTTGCAGGACACGATCTCTCAGCGGGCCTTTCAGCAAGTCGAGCGGATCGGGCTGTGCGGGTGGAGCATAAACGACCGGTTCGGCGGTGGGGCCAGCGGCTGGGCGATAGACCGATGCCGCAGGACGAGCCGAGGCAAAGCCTTCAAAGCCTCGATCAAATCCCGCGTCTGGAGCGGTAATTTCCGGTTCACGCGCCGGGACCAGCAACAATTCCGCGAGACGGCGCACTTCCGCTGGATCAAGCCAGGAATCAATGGGGTTCATCAAGCTTGGACGTGGTGGTGGCCTGCGGATGCTTCCAATTTCGATTCGACTTCAGCTCGGAGGGCGTCGAATACGACCTGAGCTCCAGCACCTTCTTCCAATACGCCGACCGGGAGGCCGCGGGCGCTGGCTCGGATGAACAGGCCATCGCGCGGAATTTGGGTTTGGAAAAGCATTTCCTCTGGGAGGAGTTCGCGCAGAGCGCTGGCGGATTCGCGGCTTTCCGCGAGTTCGTTTTGGACCATTGTCAGGCAGACGCCGAGCACCGTGAGACGAGGGTTCATGACGCGGAGGCGATTCAGTCCTTCCAAAAGTTTGGGGACCGAACGGATTCCAAGCGGCTCCGCCTGTTGTGGAATCATCACGGCGTTGCTGGAGGCGATGACGTCACCAGTCACGCCGAAAAGTCCGGCGGCCGTGTCGATCAAGCAGAGGTCAAAACCTCGATCCGCCACATTTCGCAAAAACGTCCGAACTCGGGCGAGATGCGTGCCCATGCCGCCGCCGCCCGCTTCATAGTCGCTGGCTTGTCCGCAGGCGACGAGTGAGAACGTTTCGAGACGTGTGGGTACGATCATCCGGTCGAGAGAAATGCTCGGATCGGCGAGGAAATCGTAAAATCCGGTGAGCAGACGTGACTGTCGGCTCAGCGAAAGGCCGACGGATCCTTGCGGATCGGCATCGACCAATAACGTTTTGACCCCGGCCCTTGCAAAAGCATGGGCGAGATTGATGGCTACGGTGGTTTTTCCCACACCGCCTTTTTGACTGGAAACAGCGATACTAATCACACTTCGGAATGAATTCTGCGCTCAGGCTAGCTTCGGCTTGTCACATCTAAAGTCTTTTCTTCATGGTCCTCATGTCAGAGCTTCCAGTTCCCCGTATATTATGACCTTTTCCCACCTTTCCCGTCACTGCGCGGTCGGTGTTTTGGCGATTCTCATCGTTGGAACCGCGACTGGTTGCAGAAAACGCCAGACTTCTTCCGTTTCGGTGGAGGCTGTTCCCGCAAGCACGTTGGAATTGGATCAAAACGCGACTTCGGTTCTTCCAGGACCGGTTTACGCCGCGGAATCGGGATCCGCCATTCACTGGCAGCCATGGACCCGGGAAACTTTCGACGAGGCGAAAAAGGCGAATCGTTTGGTGATGGTCGTGATCGCGCTGCCGCAACAGCCATCGTTTCAGGAAGTTCTAGATACGTTGTCAAAAGACGCGGCATTGGTGGAGAAGATCAACCGGTTCTACATGCCGATCTTGGTCGATGGGGATGCGATTCGGGAAATGGGATTGCTGACCGCCGATCTGTGCGCGGAGCTCGGTCGAAAGCTGCAATTGCCAGTGTTTTTATGGATGACGCCGGATGGTTCCCCGGTGGCCTGGATTCCAATCTCCTCCCGCAGCGGCGAGAACGGGCGGAACCTGATTCGTCAATCCGACGAAATGGTGACGCGAATGTGGAACGAAGATCCGGGCTACGTGTTGCGCAACAGCTCGCTCGATCAAGAAGCGAGGCAAAAGCGGTTTTCACAGCGCCAGCAAGGATTCTCGGTCAGCGAAAGGCCGGCGGAAGACGTGGTGCAATCGATTCGTCAACTGACGACGTTGTATGATTCAGTTTCCCGCAATTTCGACGAAGCCGGCGGACTTTTTCCAAACGGAGCGATCGATCTGTTGGGAGCGACACTGATCAATCGAAATGTGCCAGCCGATTTGCGGGCGCGCAGTCAGGAAATGACGGGGTATTTGCTGGAGGATTTGCTCACCAGCGCAATGTTCGATCCGCTCGACGGCGGGGTTTTTTCCTCACGAAATGGAAGTTCGTGGGCATTGCCGATTTTTATGCGGGATTGCCCGATGCAGGCCCGGGTGGCTGCGGCAATGTTCCGGATCTATGAAGCGACGGCCAATCCGATCGCTCTGGAACGGGCCTTGGCGGTTTTAAAGTTCGCTGAAAAAACCTACCGGAATCCCGATGGCCTATTCCATTTCGGGTTGAGGGGCGCACCTGAAACCGGGCTGTGGTTGTGGTCGGCTGACGAAATCGAAAAAGCGCTTTCGCCCGAGGCTGCCCGCCAGTGGATGGCCGCGACGGGAGTAAACCGGTTGGGAAATCTGCCGATGGAGGCAGATTCCCGGCGTGAATATTTCCGTAAAAATAGCCTGCGTTTCACCAAACCCATCGCGGCATTGGCGGCGGACGCCGGTGTGGATGAAGCGACTTTTTCGGCGACTTTCGATGCTTCTCGGGAAACGTTGCTCAAACTTCGCGAGGCCCGGCTGTTGGATGAACACGTCGAAAAATCGGCCCATGCCGTGTCGACGTTTCGGATGATTTCCGCATACGCGGCGGCCTTCGCAGCGACCGGGGATACGGCGTTCCGCGACAAGGCGGAAACGTTGCTGGAAAAGGCGCGGGCGGAATTTTTCGCGAACGACCGGTTGAAAATGTATGCCTCTGACGCTCCCGATTCGACGATTGGTGGCCGAGCGTTTCTTTATGCCCTGGCGATCCATGCCGCGTGTGATGTCGCGGACATCACGCTGGATTCGGAGTGGAATGAATGGGCCGGGGAGTTGGCCCGAATTGCGGCGAGCCGGTTTATTTCGGACGGGCTTTTTGTGGAAACCTCGCCGGATGATGCGCTGATGGCCTTGCCCATCAGCGACCGGTCGATGTTGTTCGACGACAGCTCCGCAGGTTTATTGTCGATGGCGGAAATCCGGCTGAAAGCGGCGGGGCATCCGATGGATGAAGCGCTGGCAAAGCTGGTGACGCCTTTGCCCACGGAGTCGACCTCTCGACCTTTCGTCCATAGCGATGCGGTTTTAGCTTCGTTGATCCGTCATTACTCACCGGTTGTCACCGTCGGTCCGGAGACGTCTCTTGAGTTGAAAAGTGCGGTGGAACGGCTGCCGCTGCGACTGATTGTCAGGCGGATTTCGACGGTTTCGGAAGAAATTCCGGCCGGCGCGGTCAAGGTGGAGTTTCCTTCAGGGGAGTCGCAGATCCTTCAAACCGTGGATTCTCTGCATCAAGCCGTCTTGCCACCTCGCGATTCTCAGTGAATAGTGGCGCCGGGCCGCTCTGGCACGCCTTTGTATTTATGAAAACCCAAAAACTCGTTACACTTTCGTTACTCGCCTTGGCGCTGTCCGCGTCGGCGGATATTTTTGTGCTCAAAGATGGAACCCGTTTGGAAGGAACGATCCTTTCCCAAACTGCGGATTCCTACCTGCTTGAGGTTCAGGTGACCAAGTCGATCAAGGATGAACGCACGGTTGCCAAGGCCGACGTGAAAGAAATCGAATCCGAAAAGCTCGATGAAAAGGCGTTTGAGCCGTTGTCGGGTCTGGTACCGGTTCCGGATCTAACGTCGTCCGAAGAATACGATCGGCGGATCGTCGCGATGAACGCGTTTCTCAAAGCGTACCCCAGCAGCGAAAAGGCAAAGGAAGCGCAGGGAATTCTCTCGACGCTGAAGGAAGAAGCCGTGCTCGTTTCCGCTGGCGGAATCAAGTTGAATGGAAAAATCATCCCAGCCGATGAATACAAGGCGGACGCCTTCGAATTAGATTCCCGTGTTGCGGAGATGAAAATTCGTCAGCAGGCAGCAAGCTCGGATTGGCTTGGCGCATTGCGCTCGTTCGAAACCTTTAAGGAAGACTATCGTTCGAGTCTCGCTTACAACGATCTTTTACCGCTGATTCAACAGGTCTTGCAGGCGTACGAGTCGCGGATTTCGGAATTGGCGAGGACACTGGCCAACCGCAAGTCTCAGCAGGAATCCGGTCTTGAACAGATGAGCGTCAGCGCCCGTGCAAACACCGAGGCCGCGCTTCGCGAGGAGATGAAGGCGTTCGAAATCGTTTATGAGAACGAGAAAAAATCCCGTATCTCTTGGGTCACGCCGCACCAGATGCACAAAGGATCGCTCGATGATACCCTGCGCGCGATCACTCAGGAGCGCCGTGGTCTCAGCAGTTCAAACAACGAGGTGGTCGACGGTGGTAAGCTTTACCGCGAAGCGTGGAGTGCGCTTCAATCCGGCGAACTCAACGAAAGCACCAAGACCGCGGTTGACGCCGTGAAAAAAGCGCATTTGCCCGATCGTTATTTCGAAAATCTCAAGGAGGTCGCCAAAGCGGCTGGCCTTGAGCTTCAATGATTCTATTTCCCATGCCATCATCCCGCACCGCCAGCCGCAGCCGCAAGACCGCCGAAACGAAAATCGAGCTTTCCATCGATCTGGATGGCTCGGGTGTTTCAACGATCGATACCGGTGTCCCGTTCTTTGATCACATGCTCACGCTGTTTTCGAAACACGGGCTTTTTGATCTGAATGTCAAAACGGTGGGGGACATCGAAGTGGATTATCATCACACGATCGAAGACACCGGCATCGTGATCGGGGACTGCATCCGTGAAGCGCTCGGAACCAAAGAAGGAATCCGGCGCTACGGTTGTGCCTATTTGCCGATGGATGAAACGCTGGCCCGCGTGGTCGTTGATTTGAGCAACCGACCGCATTTGGAATTCTGCGCTCCGGCCGGGACCCCTTCGGCGCCAAACATGCCATTTACGTTGGTGGAAGAATTTTGCCGCGCGGTCGCATCGAACCTGCGGGCGAACATCCACGTCGAGCTGCTTTACGGTCGTGACGGACACCACATTGCCGAAGCGATTTTTAAAGGTCTCGCCCGCGCCCTCCGCGACGCATGCGAACGTGATCCCCGCGTCAAAGGCATCCCCAGCACCAAGGAAGCACTGTGAAAGTCACTCTCATCGATTACGGTGCGGGCAATCTCCGCAGCGTCGCCAACGCCATGCGTGCGATCGGCATCGAGCCGAATCTCGCCGCTTCACCGGAAGCTCTCGAAGGTACGACACATCTCGTACTTCCCGGAGTGGGTTCGTTCGGCGATTGCATGGGCGAACTGGAAAAACGCCGTCTCATCGAGCCAATCCGCGAATGGGTTGCCGCAGGGAAACCGTATCTCGGGATCTGTCTGGGATATCACATCCTTTTTGACTCCAGCGAAGAATCGCCTGGCGTAGCCGGTCTGGGATTTGTGCCAGGGGTCGTGCGTCGTTTCGAACAGACACCCGGTTTAAAAATCCCGCACATGGGCTGGAACTCGGCGAACCCGAAACATCCGGATGTCGGAAACTGGGCAGGATTGGGTGTTGAGCCTTATTTTTACTACGTGCACTCGTATTTCCCGGTTCCTGAAGACCGGTCGGTCATCGCTGCGGAAACGACTTACGGCCATGACACGTTCGCCGCTGCGATCGAGCTGCCCCATCTTTTGGCCTGCCAATTCCACCCGGAAAAAAGCCAGGATGCCGGGCTGACATTGATTCGGAATTTTCTTAAACTCTGACTTATGTTGATCGTCGAAGAGTCGGTGAAGCTGCCGAACCATTTCCGGATCGAACCGGAATTGCGCGAGCAGTTGAGCAGCCGACCGGGGCATCAACGCTGCGTTGAAGGGCAGGGAGAACTTTTGCTGATCGTTCACGAAGTTCCCAAACCGGGCGTGCCGGAACGGGAGGCGTTGTTCTTTTGGAAAAATTATCAAGGTCGCTGGTCCCAAAATACCGGTCCTGGCCTGACCGGTTTGCACGATCTGTTAGAGCGCTACACCCATGCGATCGACGGTCATGAAGCGGTCATCGATGAAGCGGATACGGCGGCAGAAATTTTCGGCATCCTGCGTCACTCGGGCCCGCTCGCGCGTTCGACTCGCAACCTCGTGGTCGCGCTCGAACAAGTCCTCGCCATCGACGGCGATGATCGCGAAATCCGCGCGTTCCGTGACCGCGCCCGCGAACTGGAGCGGGCCGCCTTTCTCCTCCACGAAGACGCCCGCGTTACCCTGGAGTTCTGGAAAGCTGAGCGCGGCGAAGAACAATCGCGAGCGGCGGAGAAGCTTGGGAAAATCGCCTACCGGCTGAATCTGCTCGCCGGATTTTTCCTGCCACTCGTCGCGTTAGGCGGGCTGTTCGGCATGAACGTCAACATTCCCGCGTTCGCGAAATCCTCATTCTGGGGAATCTTTTTTCTCGGTCTGATCGTCGGCGCGACGCTGCTCTTCCTGGTCAGCCGTCCCATCGGTGAAATCATCGAGTTAAAACCCGAAGCCGCCACCAACCAGTTGCGTTACGTTTCTCAGAAACTCCGGCGTGGCATCCGGAGAATCACGACGAAAAGGTGAACTGGCGGATAACGGATCCATCCAGCCAGGTAAAACCTCAGTTAAACTTTCAGGCCGAAGGTATGCTAGTCCGAGCTAGCGGCCTGGAGAATTCATCCTGATTCCGGGCCGAAGGTCTGGGATTTTTT
>DBTN01000040.1:102878-115356 GCA_002307065.1 Akkermansiaceae bacterium UBA1315
AGCCCACCAACGGTGGGCGATACGGGTTAGGTGGGAGAAGGTTATTGCGGTCTGCGGTTTTCTGAAATCGGACATCCTTTCATCTCGCTCCCCGTTGGGGCGCAAATGTTCCGTGTCCGTTTCCCAGGGCGTTTCCCTGGGCTAAGGGGTTTCGGACCGTTGGTCCGGAAGACGGTGAAATTCATTCCGGGCCGAAGGTTTGGAAGTTTTTAGTCCGAGCTAGCGGCCTGGAGAATTCATCCTGATCCCGGGCCGAAGGTCTGGGATTTTTTAGCCCAGGGCAACGCCCTGGGAAACTCGTCGCCCAAATCGCAGCCCACCAACGGTGGGCGATACGGTTTAGGTGGGAGAAGGTTATTGCGGCCTGCGGTTTTTTGAAATCGGACATCCATTCATCTCGCTCCCCGTTGGGGCGCAAATGTTCCGTGTCCGTTTCCCAGGGCGTTGCCCTGGGCTAAGGGGTCGCCGACCGTTGGTCCGGAGAGATGGTGAAATGAATGCGAGGCCGAAGATTTGGGATATTTTAGCTCACTTCAGCGACGGAACACCGATGGAGGTGTCCGTATCTTTCGAATAATCCACGCCTTCCAAGCCGAAGCCGAAGAGTCGAAGGAAGCTGGATTGATAACCTTCGAAGTCACCGAGCTCGGCGAGATTTTCAGTGTTCACTTCGTCCCAGCGCTTGCCGACGATGGCTTGGATTTCAGGAGTCATTTCCCAATCATCAACCCGGATGCGGCCGGCTTCGTCCGGTTGCGGGTTGCCGTTGTAGAGGCGATCGCGGAGCAGACGGTCCATTTGTTCGATCGTGTCTTCGTGCGAACCGGCGGCTTTCATCGCCTTGTAGAGCAGGGAAATGTAAAGCGGCACGACTGGAATCGCGGAGCTCGCTTGGGTGACGAGCGCCTTGTTTACGGAAACCCAGGCTTTGCCTTTCAGCGGAGCAAGTTTGGTATCGAGGGCTTTTTGGACGCGTTCGAGATCTTCCTTGGCGCGGCCGATCGTGCCGTTTTTGTAAATCGGCCAAGTCACTTCCGGTCCGATGTAAGAATACGCGACGGTTTGCACGCCTTCGGAAAGGACATCGGCGGCGATCAATTCGTCCATCCACAAATCCCAATCTTGTCCGCCCATGACGGCGATTGTTTGGTCAACGTCATCGCCCTCGGCGGGTTCGATGGTGATTTCATTCACCACACCGGTCGTGGTGTTGAGGTTCTTGTTGGTATAACTTTCGCCCACCGGTTTCAGCACGGATTTGTAAACTTCACCGGTTTTCGGATCGGTGCGGCGGGGTGAGGCGAGGCTGTAGATCACCAGATCGACCTTGCCGAGGTCTGCTTTGATCGCGGCGATCGTTTCTTTTTTCACTTCATCGGAAAAGGCATCGCCATTGATCGACTTTGCATAAAGGCCTGCGGCGGCGGCTTCTTTTTCGAAAGCGGCCGAGTTATACCAGCCAGCGGTCGCGGTGCGGTCGCCTTCGCCGGGACGTTCGAAGAAAATCCCAAGCGTTGCGGCGTTCGAGCCGAAGGCGGCGGCGATCCGGGAGGACAGGCCGTAACCGGTGGAGGAGCCGATCACCAGAACCTTTTTGGGGCCGTTTTCGATCAGTCCGCGGTTTTTCACCACGGCGATTTGTTGGGCAACGTGTTGGGCGCAACCTTCCGGGTGAGCGGTGGTGCAGATGAATCCGCGGATCTTGGGAGCAACGATCATAGTCGGGGAGAGGGTAGTGGACCGAACCGGTCAGGCAACTGTTTTTCCGAAGGCGGGGAAATCAGAGATTCCGTGGGAGATTTTTGCCAGGAGCGCCTTGGCTCGAAAGATTGCCTTGGGAGAAAAAGCGAAAAAAGAGCGTCGATATTTTATCGACTATTCCTTTCGACATTTTGTCGAAAGAACCGGTTAAAACGCCGGACAGAATGTCCCGGTGAATAGCGTTCAGAATGAACGCGCTCCTTTATCGCGCACCGCTGGCGCGGAAATATAAAGAGTAAGGAGAGTGGATCTTCGGTCCACTCGATTCTGTCGGGGGGAGCGCATCTTCGGAAGAGTGTGGACCGAAGATCCACACTCCTTAAAGGCGGGCTTTCGGGAAATGCGGCAAGGAGGGGCGATCTCCGAATCGCCCAGTGCAATGGTGTTTAAGAGGGCGATTCGGAGATGGGCCTTGCTTGGGCAGCGCCGGTTTGACTTTGTTTGAGGGAGAGGGCAGGATCGCGGGACTTTCCCATGCAGTGGTACTATTCGAAAAACAGCACGCAACTCGGACCGGTTCCGCAGGAAGAATTGATGGCAAAAGTGACCTCGGGGGAAATCCTGGCGAGTGACTTGGTCTGGAAGGAAGGCATGCGCGATTGGCAACCTGCGGGGGAAATTCCGGGATTGAAGGCGCTGATGGGGCCGTCGCAACCGATGAGTTCCCCGGTTTTTCCGCAGGTGGATGCTCAACCGACTCAAAGCTCTCCGATGCCGGCTCCTGTTCCAGCGCCAGCGCCCTACGAGATGAACCGCCCGCCGGCGACCTCGGGATTGGCGATCGCGAGCTTGATTTGCGGGATTTTGGGACTGGTGACGTGTTTTCCGATCTTCGGAATTCCGGCGGTGATCTGCGGGCATCTGGCGATGCATCAAATTTCAAGACATCCTCAATCGATCCCAGGTCGCGGCTTGGCGATTGCCGGTTTGGTGATGGGCTATCTGTCGATCCTGGTATTGGTCGGGCTGATGATTTTTGTCTTCTTTTCGATGGTTGAGGGTTCCTCAACGAGATTCTATTAAAAAGAGTGATGAAAAAAGACCGGGCGCTCGGGGTGGTGATCGGAGCGCTTGTTCTGGCCTTTTTAGCGTTTCAATTGGCTCAGCGCGGGCCGGCAGGGCTGGGTTATCCCGGGTGTCCGTTTCGAGGTTTGACCGGTTTGAATTGTCCTGGTTGCGGGATGACGCGGGCGACCTATGCGACGCTTCACGGTGAAATCGGTCTGGCGTTTCGGAATAACGCGCTGGGAATGATTCTGCTGCCGCTTCTGGCGGTGGGTTTTGGAGTTCAAGGATTCGCCTGGATTCGGGGGAAACGGGCGGAGTTCTGGCCAAAAATCGGAACGCGAGGGGTGTGGATCGTGCTGGGGATCGTTGGGCTTTTTTGGATCTTGCGAAACATTCCGCAGTGGCCGTTTACGCTGTTGGCGCCGTTGTGAGCCGGTGAAAGTTCTAAAATTACCGCTCTTGCCGGGAAGGATTCGCCGGGCTAAACCCACTCATGCCCTTGCTCCTGGGAGTCAACATCGACCACATCGCCACGCTGCGGCAGGCGCGATATGCCCACACACCGGATTCACCCAATGCCGAACCATCGCCGCTTCAGGCCGGTTTGGACGCGCTCGAAGGCGGTGCGGATTCGTTGACGATCCATGTTCGTGGGGATCGGCGGCACATGCAGGACGCCGACGCGTTTCGCATCCGCTCGGAGGTTCCGCTGCCGCTGAATTTTGAAATGGGGGTGACCGAGGAAATGATCGGCATCGCTCTGAAGCTGAAGCCGGATTTCGCCTGTCTCGTTCCAGAATCTCGGGAGGAGGTCACCACGGAGGGCGGATTGGATGTGACCGGCCGTTATGATGCGACCCGCGACGCGGTCCAGCGTTTGCAGGACGCCGGGGTGATCGTGAGCCTTTTTATTGATCCGGATCTGCCCCAAGTCGAAGCGGCGATCCGCAGTGGCGCGAAAATGATCGAACTTCACACCGGTTGTTTTGCGAACGCGATGGGATCGGAAGTGGATCAGGAAGTGGACCGGTTGATCGCTGCGGCGCGACTTGGCCACGAAGGCGGGTTGCAAGTGAACGCCGGGCACGGGATCAATTATACCAACCTGAACCGGTTGTTTGTCGTGCCTCATTTGGCGGAGTTCAACATCGGGCACAGCATCATTTCCCGTTCCACCCGAGTTGGTCTGACGACGGCGGTTCGGGAGATGAAAGAACGAATGGCCGCTTATCCTTTCTAACAGATGCGTATCTTCGGCATAGGAATCGACGTGGTGGAAGTGGAACGAATCGCCGATGCGATCGCGCGCCATGGCGAGCCGTTTCTGGCGCGTCTTTTCACCACGGCGGAACGGAATTACTGCGAAGCGCAGAAAAAGCCGGCGCTTCATTTCGCCGCCCGTTTTGCGGCGAAAGAAGCGGTTTCCAAAGCGCTCGGGACCGGAATCGGTGGGGACGCCGGTTGGCTGGATCTTGAGATTACCCGCGATCCGTCGGGTGCGCCGAAGCTTTGTTTGAGCGGAGCCGCCGCGGAATTTGTGAAACGCAATCAGATCACCGATGTGAGCATTAGCCTCAGTCACGCCCGAGAATATGCTGCCGCGAACGCCGTGGCAGTCGCCGAATAAACTTTACCCCTTTCCTGTTATGAACCTTCCCATCCGCCCTCGCCGCAATCGCCGCAGTCTCGCCATCCGTGCGATGGTTCGTGAGACGACCCTGAGCCCGAACGATCTGATTTTGCCGGTCTTTTTTCACGAAGACGCGGAAGATACACCGATCGCTTCGATGCCCGGTTGCACGCGTTGGTCGATCGAAAGCTTGGTGCGAGAAGTCGCCGAAGTGCATGCGCTCGGTGTGCCGGCGGTCGTGCTTTTCCCGAAGATCGAGGAAGTTTTGAAAAATCCGACGGCGGATGAATCGTTCAACGACGAGGGTTTGGTGCCGCGGGTGATCCGTGCGTTGAAAGAAGCGATGCCGAGTTTGTGTGTCATCACCGATGTGGCGCTCGATCCTTATAATTCGGACGGTCACGACGGAATCGTCCGGCGAAATGAGCGAGGGGAAATGACGATCCTTAATGATGAAACCGTTGAGGTTTTGTGCAAACAGGCGCTCAGTCACGCACGAGCCGGAGCGGACATCGTGGCACCGTCGGACATGATGGACGGCCGGATTTCCGCCATTCGCAGTGCGCTGGATGCGGAAGGATTCACGGACGTCTCGATCATGAGTTATACCGCGAAATATGCTTCCGCTTTTTACGGTCCATTCCGTGGCGCTCTTGATTCGGCACCGAAAGACGGCGATAAAAAAACCTATCAGATGGATCCGGGAAATTCGCGCGAAGCGATTCGTGAAACGTTCCTCGATGAGGCGGAAGGCGCGGATATGTTGATGGTGAAACCGGCCGGTCCGTACCTTGATATCATTTTGAAAGTTCGGGAATCCTCCCAGCTACCGGTCGCCGCGTATCAAGTGAGCGGTGAATATTTGATGCTGAAAAGCGCGTCGTCCGCCGGTTGGCTCGATGAGCGGGCGATCGTGCTGGAATCGCTGACCGGGATCAAGCGTGCCGGGGCGGATATGATTCTTACGTATTTCGCCAAAAGCGCCGCGCAGTGGCTGAGCGGGAAGTGAAATTTTCGTGGAATGCGATCATCTGATAGAACTGGCGTGGGCTTTGCCGCTCTGCTAGAAAACCGGTGACAAATGCAAACCGACCCAAAGCATCGCTGGAAAATTGAGTCCATGCTTGGAGGGCTCGCGTTGCTTCTGCTCCTTGTCGGCTGCGTGGCGGTGATGCGGCCCTTTTTGTCGGCATTGATGTGGGCGATCGTCTTGGCGTATTCGATGAATCCGCTGCAGAATACGTTTATTAAGTGGTTTCGTTCGCGGACTTTGGCCGCATGTCTGGTGACGCTCACGTTGACCGTAACCTTGGCGGGACCGATCGTTTTGATCGGTTTCAGCTTGGCCGAGGACGGAAAGGCATTGGCGGACGCTTCGCGAAAATGGTTTTTGGCCGCGCCGGAACAACCGCCGGAGTGGATGGAAAACACACCGTTGGTCGGTGACGAACTCGCAGGTTATTGGACCAGTTTCACCGACGGTCGCAAACGCTGGCTCGATCAGATCGACGAAGCCGCTGCGGATGATCTTCCCCGTCCAAAAGTGGTGGTGGAAAATGGGGAGGATGTAGTCGTTTCGGAAACGCCGCCACCGTTGCGCGATGTCGATGCTGACGAAACGGTGGTAAAGCCGGAATCGCCGCAACTGATGATGCTGCTCGGTAGGTCGATCGCTTGGGCGAGGACCGGTTTGATCACCATTGGGCTCGGCGTTTTCCATGGCGTTGCGGAAGTGTTGCTCAGTGCTTTTTTGGCGTTTTTCCTGCTGCGGCATGCGCCGGTTTTGGCGGAACGATTGAATGTGGCGGTCGACCGGTTGGCCGCCGGGCGAGGGCATCGGCTGATCACCGTCGCGGCGGATACTGTTCGCGGCGTGGTTTATGGATTCATCGGTACGGCGCTGGTGCAGGCGGCGGTGGCGGGGCTCGGTTTTTGGGTGGCGGGTGTCCCGGGAGCGGTATTGCTGGCGGCGTTGACGTTTTTTTTCGCCGTGATTCCGTTTGGCCCGCCGATCATCTGGATCCCTTCAGCGCTGTGGCTTTTCTCGCAGGGCGAAACCGGGTGGGGGATCTTCATGCTGATTTGGGGAACGTTTGCGATCAGTGGCGTGGATAACGTGCTGCGGCCGATTTTGATCAGCCAAGGCAGCAAGATGCCGTTCGTGTTGATTTTCTGTGGCGTGGTCGGCGGAGCTATCGCATTTGGTTTGGTCGGCGTGTTCCTCGGTCCGACCTTGCTGGCGGTGGCATTCCGCCTGATTGAGGAGTGGTCGGGCGATCCGGATTCGTTGGAACGGGAAATTTCGGCGACTCGTGACAGTTCGGGATTGCAGGAAGGCGTCTGATGGGCGACTCCGCTGCATGGCAGTAGCTCCGTCGGTGCTGGGTGAGGTGGTCGAAGTGTTCGAGCGGAATTTCCGCGAACGCGGCGAATTGGGCGCGTCGGTGAGTGTCTGGTGGAATGGGGTGGAAATGCTCTCGCTGGGCGAAGGCTGGTGTGAGCGGGAAAAGCTCAGACCGTGGACGGAAAAAACGCTGATTCCGGTTTACTCGGCGACGAAATCGCTGTCGGCCGCGACCTTGTTATTGGCACTGGAGCAAAACGGTTTCGCTCCGGAAACGTTGGTCCGCGAGGTGTGGGAAACATTTCCGTTAGAACGGGCGACGTTTGCCCAGTTGCTTTCGCATCAATGCGGGCTGGCGGCACTCGATGAGAAAGCGAGCTTGTGGGATCATGAGCAAGTCGTGGCGGCGATCGAAGTGCAGACGCCTGCGTGGGAATGGGGAACCGGTCATGGGTATCACCCGCGGACGTTTGGCGCGTTGGTCGAGGAACCGGTCCGGCGGCTGACCGGCACGACCTTGGGCGAATTTTTCCGACGGGAGATTGCTGAACCTCTGGACCTGGATTTTTGGATCGGTTTGCCGGAAACGGAATGGCATCGGGTCGCCAAACTTTATCCGGGAAAAGCGGATGCATCTGATCTGGCGGACGGATTTTACGCGGCGTTTAACAAACCCGGATCGCTGACACGGCGTGCGTTCGGATCGCCAAGCGGCGTGCAATCGGTGGCGGAAATGAACGACTCCAAAGCTTGGTCCGCGGGGTTTCCGGCGATGGGTGGAGTGGGGACGGCATCGGCCTTGGCGAGATTTTATCAGGCGGCGATCGGTGCGATCCAGAGTCCGTTTTCGGATGAAATCCGGCATTCGCTCGCGAGCTTGCAGATTTCCGGCGACGACAAAGTTTTGTTAAAACCGACGGCTTTCACCTGTGGTTGCCAGCGCGATCCGCTGGATGAAACCGGTAAAAAACTTCGGCATTTGTATGGCAGTTCGGTCGAAGCGTTTGGTCATCCCGGCGCAGGTGGAAGTCACGCATTGGGTGATCCGCAGTCCGGGATTTCGTTTGCTTATACCATGAATCAGATGGAGCTAAGCGTGATGCCCGGCGCGAAGTGCGTGGAAATGGTGACGGCTTTGTTTGCCTGACCGCTTCGCGAAAGGTATGACATTCCCATGATTTCCGATCACGCGCTGCATTTGGTTTTCGGTCCGCCCGCATCGGGGAAAACGACGTATGCGCGGGAGCTCGCGAGGCAGCTTGGCGCTTGTCTGTTAGATAGCGATGAGGTCACCGAGCGATTGGTGAGAGCTGGGCTGAAAATGGCGGGAAGAAATCCGGATGATCGAGACTCGGACGCTTATAAAAGGGTTTATCGAGATGTGGTTTACGAAACGCTTTTTGACTTGGCGTCCTCAAATCTGAAGAGCGTGCCGGTTGTGATGGCGGGGCCTTTTACCCGTGAGGGGGGCGACAAGGATTGGCCGCAGCGGTTGGAAGAACGTTTCGGGGTGTTGCCCGAATTTCATTTCGTCTGGTGCCCGGCGGACGTTCGGAAAGAGCGGGTGGTCAAACGTGGTGAAGACCGCGATCTTCCCAAACTGGCGGACTGGGAAAATTACGTGAAAACCTGTCGCGATGAACCGCCGGTTTTCCCGCATCGTTGGGTTGCTACCGGTTGAGTGCTCGCTGGACGATCGTTTCCATTTCGAAAAACGTTTCTTCGATCGCCAGCACGAGACCGAACTGGTTCCGGCAGCGGTCGAGATTGTGCTGAGGTCGATTCGTTTTGAAATAAACGTCGCCCTGGAGAAAATCAGTTAGAAAGCGGATGCCGCATTCGAGCGTCAGAAGTTTTCCGGAAAACGTGAGATGGGATTTTTCGGCTTCGTTCAGAAAGTCCGCGCTGTCGAGATAACCGGTGACGAGCGATTCAAACCGGTCGAGCCGTACCTGGAGGTGCGGTGCCGTTCCGTCATCTTCGCGTGACGACGGAACCATGCTGCGGACCATGTCGCCGAAGTCGTAGAGCGCGGAGCCGGGCATGGTCGTGTCGAGATCGATGACACAGACGCCTTCATCGGTCGTTTCATCGAGAAGGATGTTGTTCAGTTTCGTGTCGTTGTGCGTGACGCGTTCGGGGATGCTTCCGCGATCGATCAGGTCGATCAAAACCGGGCAATCGGCCGCACGGGCGCGGGCGAATTCGATTTCCGTGGCGACCGATGAAGCACGATCAAAAGCGTCGCTGGCGATCGCGGCTTCGAGCGCCTGCAGGCGTTTGGGCGTGTGATGGAAATTCGGGATCGTTTCGTGAAGACGTTCCCCGGGAAGATCTGCGGCGAGTTTTTGAAAGGCTCCGATGGATTTCGCCGCTTCGTAGGCTTGCGGATTCGACTCGATTTCGTCGTAGCCGCGCGCGCGTTCGATGAATGGATACGTCCGCCAGAAATGCCCGTCGACATCGATGGCGAAAGGTCTGCCATCGCGGGCGGGGACACACGTGAGCGTGCGACGATACGCATCGGGATGGTTTTCTGCGATCAACCGGTCGAGCGAATGTCGCGTGACGCGTTCAATGTTTTCCATCAAACGGATCGGATCGTTGAAGACGTTTGGATTGATGCGTTGGTGAATGTAACGAACCGGTGAACCGGCGTGGCTGTACCACGCGCAGTAGGTGTCGTTGATGTGGCCGGAGCCATAGGCGGTCGCCTTCACGAAATCCGCGCGCATGTCAAAAAGCGTCGAAACTTGGCGGAGATCGTGCATGGAAAAGGAGTTAGACGAGCGGGGAAGGATATTCGCCGGATTCGATGAGCGTGTGGATCGCGGCGACGACCGCCGGTTTGTCGTCGGGGTAGGTGATGCCGAACCAGTGACCGGTGGTCTCCAGGACCTTGCAGTCGCCTTTTCCCGACTGGATGAGCGAGTCGGCGACGGATGGAATGTAGCACTCGGATTTTTCCTCGCGGCCTCGTTCGGCGAGAAACGCGACGAACTCCGATTCCAGGTGATCCATAAAGTCCGGGGAAAACGCCCAGAAGTTCATCGAAACCGGTGTGTCTTCCGGGAGTTCGCGGCGGCTGCCATCCAGGGCGTTGCCGCGGACTTTTCCATCCGATTCGCGTTCGATTTTCACGAATTCTTCGACGCGGGTGAGGAAGCCGTTTTCGTCCGATCCGCAGATCCCGCGATTCACGTCGCCGTGGTCCGAGAGCGTGTTTCGCAGGGGATAACCGACCATCGCGTGGTGGGATTTTCCGGCGGAACCGGATTGGAAAAAGTCGGCGGCGCGCTGGTAGGCGTCGTAGCCATAAAAGTCGTCCGCATTGATCACCGCGAAGTTTTCCCGGATCAAATCGCGAGCAGCGCGGACCGCGTGAGCGGTGCCCCACGGTTTGACGCGGCCTTCGGGAACGGTGAATCCCGCAGGAAGGTCGCCGAGATTTTGGTAGGCGTAATCGACCTGGATGCGATCAGCGAAACGGGTTCCGATGCCCTGCTTAAAAGCGTCCGCAAAGTCCTCCCGAATGATAAAGATCACCCGGCCAAAACCGGCGCGGATCGCGTCGAAAACCGAGTAGTCCAGCACGGTTTCGCCGTGAGGGCCCATCGGGTCCATTTGTTTCAGGCCGCCGTATCGGCTGCCCATGCCAGCGGCGAGAACGAGAAGGGTAGGTTTCATGAAGAAAAAATAGACGCCCGCTCTGGACCGTCACAGGGGAATTTATGGGCGAATGCGATCCGACCTGCAATTCCCGAGTCGAGCGGAGAAAAATCTCGCATGACCTGGCCGGTTCGGGCGGGATGGCGAGGTGGATTCGGCCTTTTTAGAAATTGAAAACGCGACCGTGTGGCGCGGCGATACGACGGCGCTGCGGGACTTTTCCCTCAATCTTTTTCAACAGGAAAGCGTCGCGGTTCTTGGCCCGAACGGTGCCGGGAAAAGCACGCTTTTGAAAATGCTGACGGGCGAATTGCGAGCCGAAGCGAAGCCGGAAACCTCGTGCCGGGTTTTCGGGGAAGAGCTTTGGTCGTTGGAAGAAATCCGCCACCGGATCGGCGTGGTGATGCCGGAAGAGGTCGCCCGGTTTGAAGGGGATGAGATCGCTCGCGACGCGGTCCTGTCGTCGCTGCGTGGAGCGTACGGTCGGACGCGCGACATGAAATTTTCCCGATTGGAAAAAGCGCGGGCGCAAGCGGCGATGGAGTCGATGGGCGTGGCGGGGTTGGCGACGCGGGAATTCCGCGCGCTTTCGTCCGGTGAAAAACGCAGGTTTTTGATCGCCCGGGCGCTGGTGCACGACCCGGAAGTTCTGGTGCTCGATGAACCGTCGACGGCGCTGGATTTCGCTGCGGCGATCCAGTTGACCGGTTTGTTCCAAGCCCTGCTCGACGCCGGTCGGACCCTGGTGTTGGTGACGCATCATCCGGGAGAAATTCCCCCGGGCATTGAGCGGATCGTTTTGCTGCGAGATGGAACTATTTTCGCCGACGGGCCGAAGCAAGCGGTGCTCACTTCCGCGAGTCTAACAGAACTCTACGACGTGCCGCTTCGGGTCCGCTGGTCGCAAGGTTGGTGCGAGGTGAGGCCGGGTTGAGCGATCATTTCATCTGCGCGGTCGTCAGCTTTTCACGGCGTTCGCGGACGAGGCGGACGACGAGCGAGGTCCATCCGGTTTGGTGGGAAGCGCCAAGGCCTTCACCGGTTTCCGCGTGGAAATATTCGTGGAAAAGCAGCAGATCCTGCCAGTGGGAAACTTCGGTGTAACGCGGCGCATCGCCGAAACACGGGCGGTAGCCGTTATCATCCGGCAGGAAAAGCGAGATCAAACGATCGCAGAGATCGATCGCGATTTCGAGCAGCGTCGCCTGATTTCCGGAACCGGTTGGGTATTCGATTTCGAAGGAATCGCCGTAGAAATAATAATAACGTTCGAGTGCTTCGATGATGAGGAAATTGATCGGGAACCAGATCGGCCCGCGCCAGTTGGAATTTCCACCAAACATATCCGTCGTCGCTTCGCCCGGAGTGTAGGGGACTTCATGGCGGGTGCCCTCGTGCTCAAAGACGAAGGGGGTTTCGTCGTGGGCTTTGCTCAGCGAACGGATGCCGAAATTCGAAAGGAATTCGTTCGGATCGAGCATGTAGGTGAGGCATTTCCGCAGGCGTTTTTCCGAAGGGATCGCCAGCAAGCAGCGGCCCGGATTTTTGCTGCCCGCCACGCGGCGGACGGTGATGTATTTCAACAGATCCGGACGGTTGGTGAGGAACCAGTCCATGCGTTTGCGGAACCCGGGCAGCGAATCGATCGTTTTTTGCTTCAGCACCGTCACCGCGCAGAGCGGCAGCAGGCCGACGAGTGACCGGATGCGCAGCGGGATCGGATTGTCGTGATCGATGATGAGTTGATCGTAGTAGAAGTTATCCTGATCGTCCCACAGACCGGTTCCGCCCAAGGAATTGATCGCGTCGGTGATGTTGACGAAGTGTTCGAAAAATTTCGAAGCGATGTCTTCGTAGGCCGGTTTTTCCAATGCCAACTCCAAGGCCATCGCGAGCATCGTTAAGCAGAACGACGCCATCCAGGCGGTGCCGTCGGCTTGGTTCAGCCGTCCGCCGCCGGGGAGCGCGTGGGAGCGGTCGAAGACCCCGATGTTGTCCAAACCGAGGAAACCCCCGCCGAAAACGTGGCGGCCTTCGATGTCCTTCCGGTTCACCCACCAGGTGAA
>DBTN01000040.1:115630-159115 GCA_002307065.1 Akkermansiaceae bacterium UBA1315
ACCCACCAGGTGAAATTGAGCAGCAGCTTTTGGAATGCCCGCTCCAGGAACAAAAGGTCGCGCTCGCCTTTTTTATCGGAAATTTTATAGACCCGCCACACGGCCCAGGCGTGGACCGGAGGGTTCACGTCGGAAAAATTCCACTCGTAGGCGGGGAGCTGGCCGTTCGGGTGCATGTACCACTCGCGCAGCAGGAGCAGCAATTGATGCTTCGCAAATTCTTTATCAAGCGCTGCGAACGGAATCATGTGGAATGCCGTGTCCCACGCGGCGAACCACGGGTATTCCCACTTGTCCGGCATCGAGAGGATGTCGCGGGCGAAAAAGTGCGGCCAGTCGGAATTGCGGCCTCGCAGACGGCGTGAGTCCGGTGGTGTCGGAGTCGCGCTGTCGCCTTTCAACCAGTCTTCGACGACGTAGTAGAAAAACTGTTTGGTCCACAAAAGCCCGGCATAGCCTTGGCGGCAGATCAGCCGTTCTTCGTGCGAAATCTCCTTGGGGATGACCTCGTCGTAAAACTCATCCGACTCGGCCCGACGGGCGGCGAAGGTTTCGTCGAACTGCTCGAAGGCTTCGAGATCGTTCGTTTCCTCCAGCGCGTGCAGTCGGCCACGGATGGTGATGGTTTTCCCCGCAGGGACGATGAATTTGAGATGCGCGGCGGTTTTGGTCCCGGACGGTTTCGGCGAGATCGCGTCCTTCGCGCCTTTGACGACGTATCGATGAAAGGCATCCTTGGAATATTTCCCGCCATCTTCCGTGCCGAAGACGCTGAGCGTATTGGTGTCGTTTTCCGTGAAAAGCCAGGACACGGGGCCTTTGTAATCCGGGGAATCGACGTGAAACCGGTAGCTGCCTAGGCTTTCGTGAGTGGCGACGACCGACGTCCCGTCGAGCGAAATATCCGGTTTTTGAAACGGAGCGTCGCGTTGGCCTCCCCAGCTCCAGACGTTGCGGAACCAGAGCGAAGGCAGCACATGGATCGGCGCGGGAATCGGGCCGTGATTGGTCACGGTGATGCGCCACAGCATGTCTTCCGGCGAGCGTTTCGCGACTTCCTGGGTGACATCGAAGTATCGGCCTTCGTTAAAAATGCCCATGTCCGCGAGTTCCAGCTCCGGACCTTCCCGTCCGAGCCGCTGATTTTCCACCCGGATCGCGGTGTAGGGAAACGCCGCATGTGGATATTTGTAGAGGACGCGGGTGTAGGAATGGGTCGGCGTGGAATCGAGATAGTAATAACATTCCTTCACGTCCTCGCCGTGATTGCCCTCGTTTCCGCCGAGCCCGAAAAGCCGTTCTTTGAGAATCGTGTCATTTCCGTTCCAAAGCGCGGGGGCGAAACAAAGGTGGCCGTGGCGGTCCGACCAGCCATTCAGGCCGTCCTCGCCCCAGCGGTAGGCGCGGCGGCGGGCGTGGTCATGCGGGAAATTCGCCCAGCTATTGCCGTGTTCCGAGTAGTCTTCGCGAACCGTGCCCCATTGGCGCTCGCTCAGATACGGGCCCCAATGTTTCCAGTGTTTCTGGCGGGTGGTATCTTCGTGGAGTCGTTCGTGTTCCCGGGTCATCAGAAGTGGAGTAAGCAGCTACCGTGCAGGAGCGGCAAAAGAGTGAACCGGATCGACCGAAAGGGGCAAGCCTCAACCCGTCCGCCCACCCGGAAGAAACGCAAATCGAAGGGGTGATGGCTTCATTTTCAATGGCCTCGGAGTGCGCCAGTTCTTCGGCAGGTAAAGGATGACGTGGCTGGATGGGAGAAATCGGGGCGCGGTCTCCAGCTCGTTTATCATCGTCCCGCAACGTGCGGACCGACCCGTCATTTTGGGTGAAAAACCCGGAACTTGACCCGCCTCACGACGCGGTCGAAGGGTGGGGGATGAAAAAGGAAATCTGCGAAAAACCGGTGGTGATCGTCACCGGTGCGGCCCATGGCATCGGCAAAGCCGTCGCATCCCGCCTGGCGAAAGACGGCTGGCAGGTGGTCGTCGCGGATCTCGACGGCGACGCCTTGAAATCGCTCTGCGAAGCAATCGATGCGGAACCGGTCATCGCCGATGTTTCTCTGGAATGGGATTTGCGAAGGTTGGTGGCGACAGCTTTAAAATCGTTCGGCCGCTTGGACGCGATCGTCTCGAACGCCGGAATCAGCGAATTCAAATCGTTGGCGGATTCTTCGATCGACGATTGGAACCGGGTGATCGCGACCAATCTGACCCCGGCCTTTGTTCTGGCCAAGGAAGCCGAAACCACCCTCCGCGCCGCGAAAGGATCGATGGTGCTGATCGCCTCCACCCGAGCCCACCAATCCGAGCCCGACACCCATGCCTACGCCGCCACCAAAGGCGGGCTGGTCGCGCTTACTCACTCCCTCGCCATCAGCCTCGGCCCCGACGTGCGCGTGAACTGCATTTCCCCCGGCTGGATCGATGTCTCCGGCGACCCACTTTCCGAAAAAGACCACCGCCAACACCCCGCCGGTCGCGTCGGAAAACCCGACGACATCGCCTCCGCCGTGGCCTATCTTCTTTCAAGCGAAGCAGGCTTCATCACCGGTGCCGAATGGATCATCGACGGCGGCATGACCCGGAAAATGATTTATCACTGAGCTTTTCGCAAAAACGTCGCCCTCAGCGCTCGATCCACCCTGCGGCTCAGGAGTCACGACCTTCGAACCGCACCGCCGACTGGTCTGGAATTAAACGGGGTTTCTGCTTTCCCCAAACCACCGTCCTGTTAGGAACGGCATTGCACGATGCCCCCTGCAAAATCCAAAGCCGCCAAAGCCGCCCCGCCGACGAAGTCCCTCGAATCTTGGATCTGGGACGCTGCTTGTTCCATCCGTGGTGCCAAGGATGCGCCGAAGTATAAAGATTTCATCCTGCCTCTTATTTTCGTCAAACGGCTGTGCGATGTCTTCGATGACGAGATCAACCGGATTGCTAACGAAGTAGGCTCGCGGAAAAAGGCGTTCCAACTCGCGAAACGCGATCACAAGCTGGTGCGTTTCTTTCGTCCTCTGCTTCCCGAAAACCCGGACGAACCGGTTTGGTCGGTGATCCGGACACTTTCGAACAAGATCGGGGAAGGGGTGACCACCCACTTGCGGGAGATCGCAAAGGAAAATCCCAAGCTGCAAGGAATCATCGACCGCGTCGATTTTAATGCCACCACCCACGGCCAGCGGGACATCGATGATGACCGGCTTTCCAATCTCATCGAGGCGATCAGCACGAAACGGCTGGGCCTTGAGGACGTGGAGGCTGACATCATCGGCAAAAGTTACGAATACCTCATCCGCAAGTTCGCCGAGGGCGGGGGACAAAGCGCGGGTGAGTTCTACACGCCGCCGGAGGTCGGCACGATCATGTCCAAAGTGCTCCAACCGGAGCCGGGTATGGAAATCTACGATCCCACCTGCGGGTCCGGTGGCTTGCTGATCAAGTGCGAGATCGCCATGGAAGAAGCGGCGAAGGGTAAGAAGCGCACCATCGCTCCGCTCAAGCTCTTCGGGCAGGAATACATCGCCGATACGTGGGCCATGGCCTGCATGAACATGATCATCCACGACATGGAAGGGGAGATCGAGATCGGCGATACCTTTAAAAACCCGAAGTTCCGGGACAAACGCGGCAAGCTCCGCAAGTTTGATCGCGTCGTTGCCAATCCCATGTGGAACCAGGACTGGTTCACCGAGGCGGATTATGATGCCGATGAACTCGACCGGTTTCCTGCGGGTGCCGGTTTCCCTGGAAAATCCTCCGCCGACTGGGGTTGGACCCAACACATCGCCGCCTCTCTGAAAGCCGATGGCCGCGCCGCCGTGGTCTGGGACACCGGCGCTGTTTCCCGTGGCTCGGGAAATGCCGGGGACAACAAGGAAAAGACCGTCCGCCAGTGGTTCGTCGATCGAGACCTCGTCGAGAGCGTGCTCTACCTGCCGGAAAACCTCTTCTACAATACCAGCGCCCCCGGCATCGTCCTGTTCCTGAATGCCGCGAAGCCGAAGGTGCGCAAGGACAAGGTCTTCCTCGTCAATGCCAGCCAGATCTTCGAGAAGGGAAATCCCAAGAACTTCATCCCTGATGATAGCATCCAGCGCATCTCTGACATCCTTATCAACTGGACGGAGGAGGAAAAACTCAGCCGCATCGTCGATCACGCGGAGCTGAAGAAGAACGACTACAACATCTCTCCCAGCCGCTACATCCACACCAGCGACGCCGAAACCTACCGGCCCATCGCGGAGATCGTCGCCGAACTGGACGCCATCGAGGCCGAGGCCAAGGAAACCGACAAGGCGTTGCGAAAAATCCTCAAACAACTGGGTATATGAGCGACGGTTGGAAAACATGCCCTGTCTCGGATTCGTTCGTGAAGAACAAGGTTGGACGTCGAAATCAGATTCCGGCAAAAAATATCGCTGCAGCCGGTAGATTTCCGGTGGTCGATCAAGGACAGCAGTTTGTCTCTGGTTATTGTGACGACGCGGATAAGGTGATCGATTTTGATTTGCCTCTAATTATTTTTGGCGATCACACTCGCTGTCTCAAATACGTCGACTTCCCATTCATCCTCGGGGCAGACGGGACGAAGGTGATTCTGCCGGATAAGAAGATTTACGACGCAAAATTCTATTACTACGCACTGGTCGCCCTTGAGATCCCGAGCAGAGGCTACAACCGTCATTTCAAATCTCTAGTTGAGCGGAGCATCCCTCTCCCACCACTCCCCGAGCAAAAGAAGATCGCGCACATTCTTTCGACGGTGCAGCGGGCGATCGAAGAGCAGGAGCGGATCATCCAGACCACCACAGAGCTGAAAAAGGCCCTCATGCACAAGCTCTTCACCGAAGGCCTCCGCAACGAACCGCAAAAACAGTCCGAGATTGGATCTATCCCGAAGAGTTGGAAACTCGTCTGCTGTGATGACCTCTGCGAAATGGTGACAGTTGGTGTCGTAGTAAAGCCAGCCAGTCATTATGTGGAAAGCGGCGTGCCGGCTTTTCGGTCGTTCAATGTCCGCGAAGACCGTTTGGTGCCAAATAAATTGGTCTACTTCGATCAAAAGACGAACGACACGCTTCTTGCTAAATCAAAACTTCAGACCGGAGACGTGTTAGTTGTGAGGACCGGGTACCCAGGAACGTCATGTGTCGTTCCCGAGGAGTATGACGGATCGAATGCCATCGATCTCGTGATCGTTCGTCCGAAGTCAGAAGTGGTCCGGAGTGGGTTTCTTAGTCGATTTTTCAATGCTCCGGCAGGTAAGCGTCAGGCTGTGGCAGCCAAGCATGGACTCGCTCAACAGCATTTAAACGTTGCTGCTGTCAAGAGGACGCTTGTTCCGGTGCCCTCGCTGGAGGAACAAGACCAAATCGAGCATGCGCTCGCGACTGTTCAGCAGAAGCTTGCCAATGGTTTTGCTAAAAAGGCTTCACTCCAACTACTCTTCCGGTCCCTCCTTCACGACCTGATGACAGCAAAGACTCGTGTTATCGAAATTGAACTTGGAAAGAACCTCGTCCCATGAAGCACTTGAACAGAATTCCCACTCAGTTTTCGATTTCGATGCCTCTGGATGAAACAGGTATGATCGGTCGAGAATGCCCAGAACCCGACTGCGAAAGCTATTTCAAGATTCAGCCGGGCACCGGATTGAAAGGCGAAGGTTTGCCATGTCATTGTCCCCACTGCGGTCATGAAGCGGGACAAGATAAGTTCTACACGAAAGCGCAGGTGGAGTATGCTAAATCTGTTGTGCTGAACCAGGTAACCGGTGCTTTGCTCAAAGATCTGAAATCGTTGGAGTTCAATCACAAGCCGCGTGGTGGATTCGGCATTGGTCTGAGCATGAAGGTCAGTGGTAGAGCAACCCCGGTTCGTCAATATCAAGAACCAGATCTTGAGACTGAGGTCGTTTGTGACAGATGCACACTTCGTTACATGATCTACGGTGTTTTCGGATTCTGCCCTGATTGCGGAATTCATAACTCGCTCCAGATCCTTGAGAAGAACTTCGAGCTTATAGAAAAACTGCTGACGATCGCCGAAGCACAAGAGGCGTCGGTTTTAAAGCATCTGATCGAAAACGCCCTTGAAGATTGCGTCTCTGCTTTTGACGGATTCGGACGGGAAACGTGTCTGGTGTTCAGCTGGAAAGCGCACAATCCCAAGAAAGCTGCTGACATTAGATTCCAAAATATTAAAGGGGCGGCAGAGAACGTGACGGAGCAATTTTCGATTTGCTTTGAAGACGCTCTTGCGCCTGAAAATTGGGTCAAGATACAACAAGCATTTCAGAAGCGGCATCTTCTCGCACACAAGATGGGTGTCATTGACGAAGCATACCAAAAGGCCACCGGGGTAGCCGCTTCGTCAATTGGGAAGAGAATATATATCGCAAGGGAAGAAATCCATGAACTCTTGTTCGGGCTTCGTGCCATTGGAGCCAAACTTTACAGGGGATTGGAAGCAAAATCATGAGTAAAAAAATCAATATTAAATACCGTGATTGTTGGTTCGTGGTCACTCAAATGACTTCATAAAATATGACTCCAACCAAGAAAACCAAATGCCGTGACTTGTGGCGCGGTATTCGTCGCCACCCATGGAGGATTCTCATATACGCATTTGCTTCATTTAGTGTTCTGTGGACGCTAATCGAAGCTCTTAATAACTTTTTGCCAGGTTTCAAGATTGAGGGTGGTTACGCCCTCACAATTGTCATTTTAGTAAGTTTAGGATATGGTCTTAATCGATTCTGGAAGCCTTCAAAGATTGAGATTAAGATTGCGACTACCAACACAAAGATTGAGGTCTTCTTCGGCGATCTATTTAAGCAGCCCGGGTTAAGAGGGATTAGCGTCACTGAATTCTTCGAAAGTGAACTGGGAACCCCTGTGTCTGAAAAAAGTCTTCATGGGTTATTTCTAAAGAGATGCTTTGGAGGAGGGACGAAGGATTTCGACAGGCAGCTCAGGGAAGAACTCAATGGGATTGAGGCTGAGGATGTAGTTAAGTCAGCAGGTAAAAATAAAAAATTTCCAATCGGGACCACCGCGCTAATCGATGTTACCGGTGTGCGCTACATTGTCTTTGCTCTCGCGGAGGCTGACCCAATAACATGCAAGGCTGATTCAGATGTCACAAAGATGTGGGTCGCGATGCACTGCCTGTGGCAGCGGGCCCGCATCGAATCGGGAGGGTATCCGCTAAATGTGGCGCTGATTGGTAGCGGCCTTTCTGGGATTGGCCTTCCATCCCGTGATCTGCTTAACCTAATTATTCTTTCGATCATTACTGCAACGAAAGAAAGCCGGATTACTGAGGTGATCCGCATCGTTCTTCACCCTGATCGATTCGAGGATGTTGATCTGCGAGACGTAAAAACATACTGGGAGGAATAGCCATGGCATACCGAAACGGAACATATATCGCATTTCATGCGGACGGCAACAATCAGCCGGGAAAGACCGACATTGACTACTATAACCTCATGAAAGCTTGGACTGCTAAATCCGACGACGATTTCACGATGATTAACAGCCACGAAAAGACTGCTGCGGTTCGAGACACAAGCAAGGTAGCTACACTCCGAGCAAGATTGTTCGACCGCCTAAAGAATTCAAAAAACATGGTTCTAATTATCGGGGAAACGACCAAAAATGCTCGTGTTTGGGTGCCCTTTGAAATCGAACAGGCAGTAGACCTCTATGGAATTCCTATTATCGCTGCTTACACTGGCTATACAAGCATCCTTGCGCCCGCTGATCTACGTTCGCTCTGGCCGCCTGCGCTTGCACAACGAATCGACAACAAGACTGCCCATGTGATCCATATCCCTTTTAAGAAGGCACCGTTGTTAGATGCAATTCCACGGTTTGATCACAATAACTATCCAAATGGAGGTGGGCTTGGGCATTACAGCCGTGAAGCTCAGGAAAGTTGGGGACTGCGTTAAAGAAATATGTCTGCCCCAACCGAGCACAAAACCGTCCAAGCCCGGATCCTCTCCTACGCCGAGGCCATCGGTTGGACGTTGGTGTCGCGGGGGGACGCGGAGCGGCGGCGCGGGGTTGATCCGGAGACACAGATCAAGGATCGGATGAAGGGGCGGACCTTGTTTTTCGAGGATTTGCTGGATGCGAAGGTTCGGGAGTTCAACCCGCGCTACGCGGAGGCGGAAGGAGCTTTGCCGGGGAAGTTCCGGCATCTGCATTCGGACATTTATGGCAACCGGGAATTCGTGGAGCACTTGCGAAACCGGGGGAAGTTTTTCGACCATGAGGAGAAGCGCGAGCGGGACTTGATCCTGATCGATTACGACGAACCGGAGCGGAACGTTTACGAAGTGACGGAGGAGTTTTCCTATCACAACGGCCACTACGGAACGCGGCAGGATGTGGTGTTTCTCATCAATGGCATTCCGGTACTGGCGATCGAGTGAAAGAACGCGACGAAGGATGAAGGGATCGCCTTGGGGATCGACCAGATCCGGCGTTACCATGAGGAGACGCCGGAGTTGTTTGTGCCGCAGCAGCTTTTCACCGCGACGGATGCGATCGGGTTTTCCTACGGGGTCACCTGGAACACAGTGCGGAGGAATATTTTCGAATGGAAGGGAGCACGGGTTTTCTTACCCGTGGAGAAGAGTAGGGTTGCAGGGAAGAACGGGTTGGAAAACCCGTGCCCCATTGGAAAGAACCTGGAAAATCCGTCCCTCGTTGAGAAGGATCTGGAAAATCCGTGCCCCGTTTTTTATCGCGCTGAAGCGAAGACGGATAAGCATCGACGAAATTTGCCGCATTGGCAGCAAGGGCAGGTGTGGTGTTTCGTGACCTGGCGACTGGGTGATTCGCTCCCTGCGGACAAGCTGAAGAAGTGGCAGGAGCAGAAGGCGTATTGGCTGACGCATCACCCGCAGCCTTGGGATGAGGCGACGGAAAAGGCGTATCATGAAAAATTTTCCCGACAGATCGATGAATGGCTGGACCAGGGAAGCGGGTCGTGCCTTTTGGAAGATTCGGTCAATGCGAAAATCGTCGCGGATGCGTTGATGCATTTCGATGGCGACCGGTATGAGATGGCGTCGTTTGTGGTGATGCCAAACCATGTGCATGCGCTTTTCCGACCGCGGGGAGACAATCGGATCGAAGAGATTCTGAAATCGTGGAAAGGATTTACCGCTCGGGAGATCAACAAGCGTTTGGGTAAAAAGGGAGCGCTGTGGCAGGAGGAGTATTGGGATCGACTCATTCGTCATGAACGACACTTCAAGAAGGTGGTGGAGTATATTTGGGAGAATCCAGGAGAACGGGTTTTTCAACCCGTTTATGTAAAGGCAGGCGTAGAAGCTGGGAATGTTGCGGTGATGGATGGGCACGGGTTGAAAAATCCATCTTCCTTTGGCGACGGTTTGGAAAACCCGTGCCCCGGTCGTTTGGAAGAGAAGGTGAAATCCTTCTGCACGATCCCGCGGGTCTTGGCCTTTCTGAAGGAATACATCATCTTCGCGGAAAAGGATGAGGAGCTGAACAAATACATCCTGCGCCAGCATCAGACGGATGGCGTGGAGGCGGTAGTGGAACGGGCGCTGGATGGAAAGCGCAAGCGGGGTCTGGTGTGGCACACGCAGGGGAGTGGCAAGACTTTCACGATGATCAAGACGGCGGAGATGCTTTTCCGCGCCCCGGAAGCCGAGAAGCCAACGGTGCTCTTGATGATCGACCGCAACGAACTGGAAGACCAGATGCTTAAGAACCTGTCGGCGCTCGGCTTAGGGAATCTGGAACACGCGAGCAGCATCCGGCGGCTGAACGAGCTGCTGAAGGATGATTACCGGGGAATCATCGTGACGATGATCCACAAGTTCCGCGACATGCCGGCGGACCTGAACCTGCGGAAGAATATCTATGTGTTGATCGATGAGGCGCACCGGACAACCGGTGGCGATCTGGGGAACTTCCTGATGGCCGGTTTGCCAAACGCGAGCTACATCGGTTTCACCGGCACACCGGTGGATAAGACGGTTTACGGCAAGGGGACGTTCAAGACCTTCGGCATCGATGATGATGAAGGTTATCTGCACAAGTATTCCATCGCCGACAGCATCGGTGACGGTACGACTCTGCCGCTCTACTATCAGCTCGCGCCGAATGAGATGCTGGTGCCGCATGAGACGCTGGACAAAGAGTTTCTGTCGCTGGCAGAAGCCGAGGGCGTGGCGGATATCGAGGAGCTGAACAAGATCCTGGAGCGGGCAGTGAACCTGAAGAATTTCCTGAAAGGGAAGACCCGGATCAAGCAGGTGGCGGAGTATGTGGCAAAGCACTATGTGGAGAACGTGGAGCCGCTGAATTACAAAGCGTTTTTGGTGGGTGTGGATCGTGAGGCTTGCGCGTTGTATAAGAAGGCGCTGGATGAGTTTTTACCGCCGGAGTATTCGGAGGTCGTCTATACCGGTAACAATAACGACTCGAAGCTGCTGAAGGAATTCCATCTGGATGAGAAGAAGGAGCGGCAAATCCGCAAGAGCTTTGGCAAGCTGGATCAGATGCCGAAGATTCTGATCGTGACGGAGAAGCTGCTGACCGGTTTCGACGCACCGGTTCTCTATGCGATGTATTTGGATAAGCCGATGCGGGATCATACTTTGCTGCAAGCGATCGCCCGGGTGAATCGCCCTTACGAAAACGAATCGCAGGACATGGTGAAGCCGCACGGGTTTGTTCTCGATTTCGTGGGGATCTTCGGGAATTTGGAAAAGGCATTGGCCTTCGACAGCGCGGAGATCAACGCGATCGTGAAGGACATCGGCCTGCTGAAAGCGCTGTTCAAGGCGAAGATGGAGGACAAGGTGCCGGGTTGGCTGAAGTTGATTGTACACGGCTTCAACGACAAAGATGTGGACGGTCTGATCGAACATTTCCGGGACAAGGATCGGCGGAAGGAGTTCTTCAAAGAGTATAAGGAAATCGAGATGCTCTATGAGATCATTTCGCCGGATGCTTATCTTCGGCCATTCATCGAGGACTACACCACGGCAAGCCGGATTTATGATCTGGTGCGAAAGGCCTACACCAAGCAGGTGTATGTGGACCGGGATTTCCAGAAGAAGACGAACGCGCTGGTGCAGGCGCATATCGGGACGACCCTGAAGGATGCCGAGACGCCTTACGTGTTCATCAACGAGGCAACCTTGACAACCATCGCCGCTCGGGATGAAGGAAAAGCCACGAAGGTGATCAACTTGGTGAAGGCGATCGAGAAGAAGGCGGAGGACGAAAGTGATGACCCTTTTCTCGTGGCGATGGCAGAGCGGGCTCGGGCGGTGCAGGAAGCTTTCGAGGAACGGCAGAGCACTACGGAGAAGGCGCTCGCGGACCTTTTCCTGGAAATCGATAAGGACATCAGACGCAAGCGGGAGCAGGCGGAAAAGGGATTGGATGGGCTGAGTTACTTTGTGCTGTGCAAACTGACAGAAGACGAAATTCCCAATGCGGAGAAGGTCAGCGGAAGGATTCGCGAGGCATTTGCCAAGAACCTAGGATGGAAAGAGAGCGACGCAGTGATGCGGGAATTACGCAAAGATGTCACTATTGCCATTTTTAATGAAGAGGATGACTTGGACAAAGTGACGGGGACGGTGGAAGCGTTGTTCAGTCTATTGGAGAAGGCGTTCAAGAAATGAGCACTTGGAAGAATAGGGAGGAATTCAAGATCCGGGTGCGGGAGTGGGCGCAGAAGCTGGACGTGAAGATCAAGGCGATCTACATCCGGCCAATGAGTCGCAAATGGGCATCATGCTCCACTGCTGGAACCCTTAGCTTTAACGATGAACTTCTCGATATGGACCAAGAGCTTGGCGATTATGTCATCGTGCACGAGCTGCTGCATGTCGCGGTTCCCAATCATGGTAAGTTATGGAAGAGTCTGATGCGGGCTCATCTTGGGAATTGGGAGGAAATATCGCGGCGTCTGAATTCGTGCGTTCCCGAAGGATGAACTGAATGTTCTGTTATGGGTGATTTCCATAACCGGATCAGTTGTTATCTTGAGTTCTAATGAACTGTTGGCCACGCCGGCTGAAGCCAGCGCTCCGTGAAGAGGGGCGACCGGTTCCGGGATATTTAGCGCGGAGACGCGGCAGCCACGTTGGGACGGCTGGCGGTGCGGGAAAATTGGATCTCGGACTTGAGTCCGACTTAGGGCACCCACGTCGGCTGGGACTAGCGGTCCCTGGGGAGAGGTGGACCGAAGATCCACCCTCCTTATGTCGCTCCGTGAAGAAGGAGAACGGGTTGGGGCTGCTGCCGGGGGTTTTGGGGTTGCGTGGTCTTGAAGTTAATATTCTGGCGAGCGTAAGAAGTGTATTTGCGGGATGATCTGTTAGATTTTTTGAGTTGTCATTTGGGGCGGTAAGTGGTTGGGTTTGTTCGTCCGCTTCGGCGGTCGAGGATGTAGAAATCCTGAAACACGCGGTCGGCATCGACCGCAACGATGTCACACCCGATCCAAAGGTCGGGGGGGTGGCGGTGCATGTCCAAGCCACTTTCTTTGGGAGGTCGGCCAAAGACCGTCACAGCCGACGTGTTTCGGTTTTCTAACTCCCCGTCCACCCGGAAGGATATATGATCCGATCCGATGAGAACTCCCCCCAGTGATTTGACCGGTTTTTGCCGCTTTGTGTGGAAGCGGAGAAGTTCGTCTGTTTTAAATACGGTGGGTGTCGTACTTGGATTTTGCGGATGCTTTCGGTTCGATGGAGATCGTGATGGGTTTCCGATGGTCGGACGATGTCCCTTTCGGAGGGCCGGTTTGTGAATTGTAATTTCGTGAATAGCGGTTCATGCGGCCCTCCGATCCTTTTTCGATTAATGATTCGTGAGCGGGGCCGGGCAGCGGCGGATGCGGTGCGGGGTGTTGCGAGGTATATCTTCAGCAAAAACTCCCGGCCATCCGCGGTGGTAAAAGGTGCGGATGGAACGGGAGTGGATGGATTCTTTTTTTAGTTCAAAGAATTACTCAGCAGGCATGAGGACGGTGTCGATGACGTGGATCACGCCGTTGGTGGCCTCGATATCGGTTTTGATCACGGTCGCTTTGTCGACCATCACTTTGTCGTCGGCCACTTTGACCATGGCTTTGCTGCCTTCGACGGTGGTGGCTTCCATGGTTTTCACGTCAGCGGCCATGACTTTGCCGGAGAGGACGTGATAGGTCAGAATCGCGGTGAGCTTTTCTTTGTTCTCGGGCTTGAGAAGGTTTTCCACGGTTCCTTCTGGGAGTTTGGCGAATGCTTCGTCGGTCGGGGCGAAGACGGTGAATGGGCCGGGGCCTTTGAGGGTGTCGACGAGACCGGCGGCTTTCACGGCTGCCACGAGGGTTTTGAAGTTACCTGCGGCGACGGCGGTATCGACGATGTCTTTTTTCTCCGCACCGAATGACAGGGTGCTGACGGCGCAAAGCGTGACGATGGAGGCGATGAATTTTTTCATGATGTTGGTATTTTGGGTTCGGCCGCAGTTGCGGCTTCAACCATGGATTCGCGCTGGGCGGGAATCTGGATTCAACTATCTTGAAAAATTTTAGACCTCGTCAGAATTTCGCGAGGGCGACGACGGTTTCTTGCTTGGATTGGACGACGCCACCGGGTTTTTCCAAGGTGATGACGAATGCGGCCGGATGGTTCACCGGGAGTTTCGCATGCACCGGGATGACGACCGGTTGGGAACCGGTTGGGATATCAAAAACGCCGCCATCGACCGGTATTTCGTCGCGAGTGGGATCGACGATCCAGAGTTGATATTGTTTCTGAGCCGGATTGTTCGCGGACAGGTTGGAAAGGGTCATGAAACCCTGCTGGCGGGCGTCGCTCCAAACGACGGTGCCGGAGACCGTTTCGTAAGCGGGAGAGGCTCCGGCGAACGACGAGGTTTGGACGTCCGGTGCGTTTTGCAGGAGGTCGGCTCGTTGTTCGGCGAGATCGGGAGAAGGCTCTTGTTTCAGATGAGAAACGCCGAGGACCCCTGCCAGACAAGCGGCAATTCCCCAGCCAAGCCAAGGGAGGATGGAAATGGTCGACACCGGTTTTTCCTCGGGCTCGGCGGCCGGGATGGAGGTTTTCAAGCGCTGGGCCAAACCGGCTGGCATTTCGATCCGAGGGATGGCCGAGAGTTCAAGTTCCGTGGCGAGACGTTCCAGTGCGGGATCGTTGCTGGAATTTTGAGAAAGCGTGGCCCATTCCGTCGATTCGGCCCGGTCAAGATCGCCGAGCGCGTGGCCGGCATCGAGTTCGTCGAAACGGTGGGTGTTTTCGTCGCGGTTCATCGGGCCACCTCCGATTTCATTTGAATGGTCAGGCCGGTGCGACTGAGGAGCCGGCGAATTTCAATGAGGCCACGGCGCAAACCGGTTTTCACGCTGCCGAGTGGCAAACCGGTTTCGTTTGAGATTTCGTCGTGAGTCATTCCTTGTTCGAAGTGCAGCGTGAAAAGCCGCTGGGTCGAAGGAGAAAGATCGCCGACCGCTTGCCACAGCGACTCCTTGTCCGTTCCTTGATCGGGAAAAGGATCGGGAGCGGGGAGATCGGGTGAGTTGGCAAAAGTTTCCATCTCAGGGAGGCGCTGTTGTTTGCGGAGCCAATCGATCGTGCGGCGGCGGGCGATCATCGCGATAAACGTGCTTTCGCTGGCAATGGCGGGATCGTATCGTGCGGAATTTTTCCAGATTTCGGTGAAGATTTCCTGGGCAAGATCTTCGGCGGCACCGAGGTCCCTCACCCGGTGGGTGATCAGGCTCCAGACCAAGCCGCCGTAGGACTCGATGCATTCCTCCATCGCTCGCCCACAGCCTTTCCCCACTCGGCAGAGCAAGGAGTCGGAGGAACGGTTTGAGTCACCAAGTTGGGGCACGCGCAGAGGTAGTGCGGTCGCAGGAAAAAGCAAATTTCCTTGCGGATGATTATTCGCTGAAATTCGGAATTTGCAGAGATGCGGATGAAGGAAAGGAATGAAATGCATCGGGAAAAGGTTTCACTCACATGAATTCGTGATTTCCGCCCGAATGGATTCATTTCGGTTTGGTTTCCTCGATCAGATCAGAAGCGAACCCGGATGACCGCCGTTGGCGGCGAAAAAGCGGGGCCTGGGTCGCACCTGGGAAAGCGAGCGGCCGTCAGGACCAGCCGCTCTATTTTTCGAAACGGATTTCGCGACGGGTTTGCGGCCGCGATTGTTGAAGAAACTTCGAAACCGCTCAGGTGCTGCTGCCGTCTGCTTTGGGTTTGCGGACGTCGGGGGGCTTGGGGGCGGAGGTGGGGAGGATGGTTTCGATGGAGGACGTTTGGACCCAGCCGCGGACTTTGTTGGAGAAGGCGACGTAAGACCACTGACCGGTTTGGCGGATGATTTCGCAAAGAGAACCGGGTGGGGCGTCGATGACTTCGGGGGCGGTGCGGGCGGCGTCGGCGTGGAGGGCTACGCCGTCGTAGACGACGACCGCTTGTCGATCGAGCGGGGCGAATTGGGAATCGTCTGGGAAGTAGCGCCAGCCGAGTCCGCCGATGGACAGCAGCAAGGGGCCGACGACCAGTCCGCAGAATGCCGCGACGCGGAAACGCGAGCTCGAGCGAGTGGCGGGAAAGACGAGGAGCGCGAGGACGCAGATCCAGGCACCGGTCCATGCGGCGGCTTTCCAGATCGGGAGCGGAATTTTGGCCAGGGTGTATTGGAAATTTTGGCGTTCGAGCGTGATCGAGCCGTTTTTCCGTTCGAGGAAACGGAGGTTTTGCAGGGATTCTTCGTGGGAGGGATCGCGGGCGAGAGCGCGGCGGTAATACAACGCGGCGTGGCCGGACGAGCCGAGGCGGTAGCTGGCGTTGCCGATGTTGTAGAGCACGTCAGGGGAGAGATCTTCGTATTTCCCGGCGCTGAGCCAGAGTTTGATGGCTTCGTCGTATTTCGCGGCGTCGTAAGCTTCGAGCGCGCTTTTCCCGATGTCTTCTTGGGCATCGGCGGTCGGCGCGAGGCCGAGGGAAATGAAGGCCAAGATCGCGACGGCGGTGGTTCTGAGGAGTTTCATGATGTCGCCGCGGCGTTTGCGGCCGAGTTGGACGGCGGTTTTTTCGGCACGGAAGGCGACGGCATCGCGTTCGGCGAGAATTTCGCGCAGCTCCGGGGAAGTGTTTTCGCCGTTCCAGCGTTCGATGAAGCTGCCGGCGGCGCGGAGGAAACCGGTGTCGTCGTTCGGGTCGATTTTGGAGAGTTTTTGGAGTTCCTCCGATTTCGCTTCGCGGGTCGGATCTTTGCGAAGACGAGGAGCGATTCGCATCCAGAATGCTTTCGCGATCAGCGCGAGAGCGGCCAAACCGCCCAGAACATGACCGGTCCAGGCAGGAATCTGAATCGGCGCTGGCGTCACCAAACTGGCGGGGCGGAGCACCGCGAGGACGTCTGTCATTCTTTCGAGAGGAACCGGAAGTGCCTGGGCGACGGAGCTTCCGGGCGCGAGCGGCGGAGCGATGGAAGGGAGGACGCGAAGAGGGATCGTCTCGGTCGAAACGGATTCGTATTCCTCGGTTGTCGGGTCGAAATAGACCAAGCGGAACGGAGGAATCATCGACTTCGGTTCGAGCGGGCGCATGAACTGGCGGAAGGTTACGGCACCCGTCATTTCGCGGCGTTCGTCCCCGCGTTGGCTCGGGGTAGAGTCATAAACTTTCCAGCCTTTTTCATCGATCAGCTTGGGGGGGCGGAGCGTGTCGAGATTGCCGCTGCCGGAGATCAAGAGATCGACCGAGATCGGATCGCCCTCGCGGATTTCCGTTTCGGAAGCGGTCGCTTCGATGTGAAACTGTCCGATGGCATTGTCGAAACCTTCCGGTGCGCCCTCTGGCAACGGTCGGGCATCGAGTTCGAGCTTGGGAACTTTCAGGAAAATTTCTTGGGAAACCTGGCGCGGAAACCGGTCGATGATGCCCTGCAGCGTGATCAGCCGGACCGTCGCGGGGCCGATGCCGACCTTACCGGTTCGGGTCGGTGACATCGTGCTCGGGTATCCGAGGGAAATGTAGCGGCCGCCGAGGAGATTCACCTGGCCTTTGATGTCCGTCGGTTCAAAACGCCATGAAGCGACGCCGTCGCGCTGGAATTCCGGGATTCCCCAGTCTTGGACACTGCTGGCCAGTTCGAGAGGGATGTAGATCTTGATTTCGGTCGCCAGCGTTTCGCCTTCGTAGGGATTGGGTTTCAGGGTGCGGAAGCTGCTGGCGTAGCGGTAGGTGCGATCGCCCGCGGTGATTTCCGACCATTCAAGTTCGTTGGGATCGAAGACGACAAATTCGATGGGTGAGCTTTTGATTTTCACGCCGCGCACCGTGATTTCCACGGGTGGGATCACATGCCGTCCGACCTCGTAGCTGACGACGTTAAAACCGAAGGAATATTCCTCGGGGCGACCGGGCAGGAAGCGTTGGGAAAGCCGGGGGCCTTGGGGTTCGATGACCACGCCGGGCACGCTGGGGACGATCGGCATGGTTTCCGGTCTTCCGGCGGTCGTGCTGATTTCGAGAAATGCCGCTTCGCCGCGTGCGACGAACTGCGTGGACATCCGGGCGAGCTGCCCGAAGGCGAGCTGCGTCAGGAACATCGCGGCGGCGATCAGGTAAAAAGCGGCGCTGCGGGGTGTGCGTGAATTCATCATGTTACCAATCCTTTTCCGGGGTTCGGGGTTCGAAGCGGCCGGGGTTGAGCGGGCCGTGTTCCAGGTCGGCGTTTTCGGAAAGCAGTCGGCGGGCGCGTTCTTCGGGGCTTTCGTTTGGATCGCCCTTTTGATCTTCGCCTTCTTTGTCCTTTTTCTCATCCGGTTTGTCGCCGTTTTCGCCGGGTTTGTCTTCTTTTTCTTCGCCGCCGCTACCGTCTTGATTTTCGTCACCTTGGCCAGAGCCCTCGCCATCCTGCGGATCGCCTTCACCGGCTTCGCCTTCGCCTTCTTGTGGCTGGCCTTTGCCGGACTGCGGCGGTGGAATCGATTGCTCGGTCTGTTCTTTCTCCGTCTTCAGCAACTCCTGAAGGCGGTTGAGGTAAATCAATGTCGTCCGCTGGTTTTGGGTCGCGATTTCGTTGGCCGGGTCGTTTTTCAGCGCGGACCGGTAGTGGCGGACGGCGTCGGCCCAATTCGTCATCAGCGAATCGAGGCGAACGAATTCCTCGTTGTCGCTGCCTTCCTGGGGTTCGGAGGATTTCAGGCGGGCGAGACGTTCGCGGACCAGCGTGTCAAACCGGTTGAGGTCCGGAACCGTTTCGGTGTCGTGCGGATAGGTTTCATCCGCCAAACCTTGCCAGCCGAGTTGGAAAAGCGTGTTGCCCATGCCGAGGTGGGCGTTTGCGGCGACTTCGGGGTTTTCCGAGAGAAGGGCGCGGCTGAAAGCTGAGCGGGCTCCGCGAAAGTCTCCGGCACGGTAAGCGGCAGTGCCTTCGCCGATCCGGTAGCGCGAGGCCCGGCCGGGCAGCAGGGCTTTTTCCGCAAGTTTGCGGTAGTCGTCGCGGGCTTGTTCGAACTGTCCGCCGACGAGCGCATCGCGGGCGCGGCTGATGTCGCTGGCTTCGGCGCGTGGCATCAGGAAAAACGAACCCGCGACGATCACCGCCGTTTTTACCGCTTTCCACCGCGTTCCGGCGATGATCGAGGCCATCAGGAAAAGGATGCCCGGGAGGACCAGCCATTGGTAAAACTCCACGGCGATTCGTCGCTCGCGTCCTTGGACTTCGAACGCGTCGAGCTCTTGCACCGCGCTTTTCACCATCGAAGGAATATCGGTGCCGCCGCCGGCGATGGCAAATCGTCCGCGTGTTTCGCTGGCAAGTTTTTGCATCACGCCGGGTTGCAGGCGGCTGATGACCGGTTTGCCGCTCATCATCGGGAACTCGGCGTCCGGGACAAATCCGCCGTCTTCGGTGCCGACGCCGATGGCGAAAATGTAAACGCCGGATCGTTCGGCTTCGGCGATCATCGGGTCGAGGTCGCCTTCGTGTTCCTCGCCGTCGCTGAGGATGACGAGCGCGTTGTTTTTCTGACCGGTTTCTTTCAACGTCTTGATCGCCAACTGGATCGCCGCGCCGAGATCCGAGCCGCCCACCGGTGCCCAGGTTTCGTCGATTTGCTCGACCGTTTCGCGGACGGCGGCGTGATCGACGGTCAAGGGCGCGTGAAGATAAGGCGAGCCAGCGAAGCCAATCAGGCCGACGCGATCGCTCGGCAGCGCGTCGAGCAATTCGTAGATCACGATTTTCGCCTGCGCCAGTCGGTCGGGTTTCACATCGTTCACCCGCATGCTTCGCGAAAGGTCGAGGGCGATCATCACATTGCGGCCGATCGTTTTTTCCGTTTTGGTCCCGGCGTCGCCCTGGGGGCGTGTGAGTCCGGCGATCAAGGCGGCGGCCCCGGCCATCAGGAAAAACAAGGCGAGCCAACGGGGGATCGCGCTGCTGCGGCGGATGAGCGCGCCGCGCAACCGAGCGGCGGCGAAGGCGTCCCACTGGCGGCGGCGCGTCCGGGACACGAGCACTGCGCCGATCGCGATGAGCGGCAACAGGGCGAGTAAAATCAGCCAACCGGGTTGTTCGAGATTCATCAGGAAGAAGGCGGCGGGTTGAGGGCTAGCACGACCGATGCCCAGATCGCCGCGAGGACGGCGGCACCGAGAACCCAAGGGAAAAGCTCACGGTCATCGATGATCCGCATGCTTTTCGTTTCGGTCTTTTCGAGGTTATCGATCGATTGGAAAGTATCTTCCAGGGCGGTGATGTTTTGAGCCCAGAAATGTTCTCCGCCGGTGAGCTTGGCGATTTCGCGGAGCGTCGGCAGGTCGAATTCCTGACGGGGGAAACGCTGGATGTTTCGCGAGACGCGGCCTTCGGTCGTGCCGATGGCGACGGTGTAGATCTTGATGCCGAGTGTTTTCGAATGTTGAGCGGCCTCGATCGGCGAGATCTTGCCCGAGTTGCTGGCGCCGTCGGTGAGGAGAACGATGATTTTGCTTTTCGCTTCGCGGGAGTCGAGGCGGCTGGCGGAAGCGGCAAGGGCCGAACCGATGGCCGTGCCTTGTTCTTGGACCGTGCCGTCGCCGCGTTCGTTGAGTTTGAGCTGATCGAGACCACGGCGCAGCCACTGGTGATCCAGCGTGATGGGGCTTACCGAAACCGGTCTGCCAGCGAAAGCGACAAGGCCCAACCGATCGTCCGGGCGGCGGGAAATGAAGGCGTCCACCACTTCCTTCGCGGCGTCGATCCGTTTGATGGGCATGCCATTTTTCCGGAAATCATCGATCTCCATGGAAAGCGAAACGTCGAAGGCGATGACGATATCGATGCCGCTGGCCATGCGGCTCTGGTATTCGTTTCGCCAAACCGGTCTGGCCATTGCGAAAATCGACAGGATCAGCGCGGTGAATGCGAGCGGCACCCCGGCGCTCCACGCCTTGTGGCGAACGCGTTGGCCGAGGCTGACGAGAATCGACAGATTGGGGAATTTGACGACCGCCTCCGCGCCGCGCCCGCGACGGAGGACCAGCAAAAGAAGCGCCGGGATCAAGAGGAGAAACCAAGCGGGCTGGGCGAAACGGAAGTGTTCGAAGAGCTCGTTCATCGGACAAAACCTCCGTGTAAAGTTTCTAACAGACGCTTCGATTCCTCAACGATCGCCTGGGGGTTTTCCAATGAGATTTCAGCGGAGTATTTTAAGGCGGCGAAGCGGGTGAACCCGGAGGCCGCCGCGGCGCGAACCGGTTGAGGCAGGGCGGCGAGGGCGTTTTCCCGCATCACAAATTCATCATGGGTTTCGAAAAGCGAAGGGTCGCCGGCGGCATCAACGAGATAACGGCGGATGATGAGCGAGGATTTTACGGCGGTGTCGCGGGCGTTTTCCATAGGCACTTCGTCGAGGGATTTGCGCGCGGTTTGATAGGCCGAAATGCGGGCGGCCACCGGATCGAAGCGTTTGACGGATTTCCGCCGAACGAGGAAAATGATGAGAGCGATGAAAATGAGAAGGATCGCCGCGCCGATTCCCCAAAGCGCCCAGTCGTTCGCGGGCAGAAGATGCTCGGGTGCGACCGGTTCGAGAAGCGGGAGTTGGGGAGACTTTTCTTCCATGGTGTTCAGCGCACGCGTTTGCGGCTGCGGCGTTTGAAAAGCTGATGAAGGGCGGGCAGCGAATCCTGATCGGTGCGCAAGTCGGCCGAATCGATGCCGTGTTTTTTCAGCAAGGATGCGACGCCTTCGCGCTGGCGGGTCATCAGGCGTTCGTAGCTTTTCCGGAGATTCGGATTGCTGGTGTTGATGAGTGTTTCCAAACCGGTTTCCGGATCGAGCATGACGACCTTGCCGGCTTTCGGCAGTTTTTCTTCAAGCGGGTCGCGCAGGGTGAGGGCGACCGTTTCGTGTTTGAAAGCGAGCTTGCCGAGAGGTTTGTCCAAGGATTCCGCGTGGAAATCGGAGATCAGGAAAACGACGGATTTTCGGCGCAAGGTGCGGACGAGGAAATCGCAAGCGTTGGAAATCGAAGTGCCGGGATGTTCCGGTTTCACCGTAAGGATTTCGCGAATCATGCGGAGCAGATGGCGATTGCCCTTGGCGGGCGGAACGAATGTCAGCGGTTCGTCCGCGAAGACGAGTAGTCCGACTTTGTCGCCATTTTGCAGCGCGCTGAACCCGAGGACAGCGGCGGCTTCTGCGGCGAGTTCGCGTTTGCTGAGATTTTGGCTGCCGTAGTCCGAGGAACCGGAAACATCGACGGCGATGACGACGGCGAGCTCGCGTTCTTCGCGGAATTTCCGAACGAACGGCTGATCCATCCGGGCGGTGACATTCCAATCGATAAACCGCACTTCATCGCCGTGCTGATATTCGCGGAAGTCATCGAAATCCAGTCCTTGGCCGCGGAAGGAGGAGAGGTATTCGCCGGAAAACGATTCGCGAACGAGGCGACGAGCCTTGAGCTCGAGCTTGCGCACGCGCCCCATCATTTCCTCGATCTGTTCGTCGGTAAGCATTCGGTTTTCGAAAATTACGGAACCGGGACCTTGGCGAGGATGCGCTCGATGATGGCGTCCGTCGTGATTTCCTCCGCCTCGGCTTCGTAGGTGAGGAGGATCCGGTGACGCAGAACATCGAGTGCCATGTCCTTCACGTCCTGCGGGGTCACGTAAGCGCGGCCAAGCATGAAGGCGCGGGCGCGGGCGGTCAGGGCGAGGTTGATGGTGCCGCGTGGCGAAGCTCCGGCGCGAACGAGATTTTTCAAAGGTGCGTCAACCTTTCCGGGAAACCGGGTGGTGTGGATGAGCTGGACGATGTATTGGCGAATCGCCGGATCGATGTAGATCTGGTTGACCAAGGCGCGCGATGCGGCGACTTGCTCGGGAGAGGCGACGGTCTTGGTTTTATAAGGCGTCGTCGAAGTCGCCATCCGGTCGAGAATCGTCAGTTCTTCGTCCTGAGTGGGATAACCGACGGTGACTTTGAGCAAAAACCGGTCGAGCTGAGCTTCGGGAAGTTGGTAAGTTCCTTCCTGGTCGATCGGGTTTTGCGTCGCGAGAACGAGGAAAGGTTCAGGCAACATATACGACCGGTCGCCGAGGGTGACTTGGCGTTCCTGCATCGCTTCGAGCAGGGCGGACTGGACTTTTGCCGGTGCGCGGTTGATTTCGTCAGCGAGGATCAGGTTGTTGAAAATCGGGCCGAGTTTCGGTTCGAATTTCGTTTCCTGTGGGTGGTAGATCATCGTTCCGACGAGGTCGGCGGGAAGAAGATCCGGGGTGAATTGGAAACGGGCGAAGCTGGCATGCAGGGATCCGGAAAGCGCTTTCACCGCGAGGGTTTTCGCCAAACCGGGGACCCCTTCGAGCAGGATGTGGCCGTTGCAGAGGAGGCCGATGAGTAGCCGGTCGACCAACCGGTCTTGTCCGACGAGCACCTGGCCCATTTCATCCTTCACGGCTTGAATCCAGCCGCTGGTCGCTGCGATATGTTCCTGCAAGGTTTCTGTAGTCATCGATTTACGGTGGAGCTTGGCATGTAGGCGCTTGAGTGCAACCGGCAAAGCGGCGGCAGGGGGTGGAAATGGGCGGGATTTCGGAGGAAACCTGGGGTTTGAAATGAAAAACCGTGCATTCGCCAAAGTAGCGGCGAAGCACGGCATTTTCGTTCACTCGATGTGCGATTTGCGAATGATTTTGCGGAATCAGTGTGCAAGCGGGCTTTCGCCGGAAGCGTCACCGAGGTGGGATGAGTTTTCCGGAAGGAATTTTTTGAAACGCGTTTTGTCGATCGCTTTCATGTAGGCTTCTTCCGGGGAAATCAGGCCTTCGCGGAGTTTCGACCAGATCGATTCGTCCATGAATTGCATGCCTTCGCTTTTTCCGCCGGTGATGACGTCATAAAGTTTCTGGGTCGCGCCTTCGCGGATGATCGCGGCGACAGCGGGGGTGGCGAACATGATTTCGTGAACGGCGACGCGGCCCGGTTTGTCGACGCGTTTGCAAAGCAACTGGGCGACGACGCCACGCAGGGAAGCGGCGAGCATCGTGCGGACTTGCGATTGCTGATCGGCGGGGAAGACGTCGATGATCCGGTCGACGGTTTTACGGGCGTTGTTCGTATGGAGGGTTCCGAAAACGAGCAAACCGGTTTCCGCCGCGGTGAGGGCGAGGGAAATGGTTTCCAAATCCCGCATCTCACCGACCAGGACGATGTCCGCGTCTTCGCGCAGTGCGGCGCGAAGTCCGTCCGCGAACGATGGCGTTTGGATGGGAACTTCGCGTTGAGTGATGATCGAATTTTTGTTCGAGTGAACGAATTCGATCGGCTCTTCCACGGTGATGATGTGGCGGCTGAAATTCGTGTTGATGTAATCGAGCAAGGCGGCGAGCGTTGTCGATTTTCCGGAACCGGTCGGGCCGGTCACGAGCACCAAACCGGAGCGGATGTGACCGAATTCCTTGACGGTTTCCGGAACGCCGAGGCTTTCGAGGGATGCGATTTCGGTCGGGATCAACCGGAAAACCGCGCCGAGGCCGTGCTGTTGCTTGAGGTAGTTGCAACGGAAACGGGAATTTTCGTCCATCTCGTAAGCGAAGTCGAGGTCGCCTTTTTCGAGATATATTTCGAACGCTTTGGGATCGCAGATTTCGGCGAGCATTTCGCGGAAGCTCGCGCCGAAAAGAACCGGTTGATCGGGAATCGGGACGACGGCGCCGTGCACGCGGATTTTCGGCGGTTGCCCTTCGGAGAGGTGGAGGTCGGAACCCCGTGTCTCGACGAGGTAGCGGAAAAGAGTGTCAATCTTGGCCATGGAAAATAAGAATATGCAGGATTTTTAGGAGCGTTTTGGGGAATTCCGATGGCTTCAGGATTCGAAGAAAATGCGCATTTGGTTTTTGTCTTCCGCACGGAAGAGCGCTTCATCGCGGGTGATGATGCCTTGGACGTAGAGCTTCCGGAGTGACTCATCCATGGTGACCATGCCGACGTTTTTACCGGTTTGCATCACGCCTGGAATCATGAAGGTTTTTCCCTCGCGGATGCAGTTGGAGATCGCCGGGGTATTGACGAGGAGCTCCATCGCAAGCACGCGGCCATTTCCATCTGCACGAGGGACGAGCTGTTGGGAAAGGATGCCGCGAAGGGATTCGGAAACCATGATTCGGATCTGATCGCGTTGATCGGTCGGGAACACGTCGAGCACCCGGTCGAGGGTTCGCGGAGCGTTGCCGGTATGGAGCGTTCCAAGAACCAAGTGACCGGTTTCCGCAGCGGTGAGGGCGAGCTGGATCGTTTCCAAGTCGCGCATTTCTCCGACCATGATGACGTCCGGATCTTCCCGCAAGGCACCACGAAGGGCTTTGGCGAAGGATTCGGTGTGGGAATGGATTTCGCGTTGGTTGACTTGGCAGCCTTTCGATTCGAAGACGTATTCGATCGGGTCTTCAAGCGTCAGGATGTGATCTTCGCGGTCTTTGTTGATGAAATCGACCAGGGCGGCGAGTGTCGTGGATTTTCCAGATCCGACGGCACCGGTGATGAGGACCAGTCCGTTTTGGTAACGGGTGAGGGGAACGACACTTCCCAACGGCAGCCCGATTTCCTCCATGGTGCGGATTTTATCGGTGATGACCCGGAAGGCCATATCGTAGCCCAGCCGCTGTTTGATGACTGAAGCCCGATAGCGTCCGTCCGCATTTTGGTAGGCGAAATCGACGTCTCCGTGGGACTGGAGGCGATTCCACTCGCGCTCTTTCAAAAACGATTTTGCCAGTCGTTCGGTTTCTGCTGGAGCAAGTGGCGGATGGTCGCCCCAGATTGGAGAAAGCTGGCCAAAGCGGCGCCATGCCGGCGGGTAGGCCGTGGGAAGATGGATATCAGAGCAATCGTATTCCCGTCCGATTCGGAGGTATTCGTCAACGTGATCAAGAACCTTGTGTTCAGTCATGGTGGGTTTTTAAGAAGATATTTAGAATCGTCGGCCGGGGTCGGGCGAAGGTGGATACCCACCCAATTTCATTCCGACGTAACGGCGGACTTGTCCGGTGAACCAGACTTGAGCAGCAGGGCGGGCGGCTGCAATCACCAAAGTGAGCAGAAATCCGAACAATCCCCGTTTCACTTTCTTTTCCGGCTTCACCTTTTTCCGGCGGAACAAGGTGCTCAACAACATGCCAAATGCCAGGCCGCCGCCGATCCATCCGGTCGGGTGGCTTTGAAGAGACGACTTCACGCGAGACGGGACATCGAGCCGACGTTTCACCGAAACCGCATGGACACTCAAAACGGAGCGAGCCTCGTCAGCCAGTCGAGTGAGATGTTCTATTTCTTGCGATTTTGAAAGTTTTCGATCCATTCGCGGTCTTTTTTAAATTCGGAGCGGGTGACGGGGAAAAATTCCCCTGCGGACGATTTCGCATTTGTGACGAGGATCACGGCGACAATCAGGTGGAGGACGGCAGCGATGAACGCAATCCAATACCAGTCTATCACGAGACTCGTGGCAATCGCAGCGATTCCGCCGGCCAGAATCAGTCCCCATGCGAAGAGCAGACAGACTGCTGCGACGACGAGCGCGATGACTTTTTTAACCGCAGTTTTTCCGACTTCCTGAGATTCCACTTGGAAAATCGCAAGCCGCGATGACACCAATCCCGAAATGGCATTTTTCCAATCGGGTGGGGCGGGGTGGGGAGGTCGGGCGGCAGAGGTCGCCGTGACGCTAGGATCGATTCCTGACGGTTCGTTCATGGGAAAAAGCCCGCCGCTGGCAGCGATTCTGTCGGCGGCGGGAGTTGGAGGAATCGGGTTTTAGCGACGAAGAAGGAGGCCGACCAAGAAGCCGACGCCGAGAGCTCCGAGAACCGATTTGGTTGGGTTCTGACGGATGTAATCTTCAGCGGAAACATGGAGCTCCTGTGCTTTGACCCGCGTTTCTTGCCACTGTTCGGTGGCGGATTCGCGGAGGTGCGCTGCTTTGTCGGATGCGGCGATTTTCAGCGCTTCGGCTTTTTCGACGGCGGTCGATTTGAATTGGCTGGCCTTGTCGGTGGCGACTTCACGAAGGTGCTGAGCGGACTCCACGGCGCGCTCTTTGATCGAGGCGGCTTGGGAACTCGCGGTGTGGGCCAAGTCACGAGCTTTTTCTCCGGCGGCGACGCGAAGGTCGTTTGCAGCTTGAGCGACCGAGGGATTTGGAGTGAAACCGGTTTCTGGATCGAGACTGCGAGGGCTGGCAAAGGAATCGGACATAAAGGTAGTAAGTTAGATTTCTGACGTTCGACAAAGGATCGTCATATTCGTGGATAGACTTGCACCGCATGCGTCATGGCGCAAGGCGTGACTTGAGAATAAAACCAATCAGTTTTCGAGAATCACCCGAGCTTTGGGAGGATCGAGCAGAATTTCTTTTTGGTTTTCGGGAGGGGAGGTGAAAAGCACACCTTCCCATTCCGGTTTTTTTAAGGGACCGGTTCCCCGGAATTGGAAGAGGCCGTAGAACGGACGTAAAGGCAGTGTGATGATTCCGAGGAGTCCGCGGGCGTTCATGCGGATGGTCATGTCGAGGTTTTGGTTTTGCAGGTCGATGTTGCCGTCGCCGGTCAGAATCAATGACGAGGTGGAGGTTCGGAAATCGGTGCTGCTGAGAATTCCGTCGTGGATTTTGAATGAGAGGAAGGCGTCTTTCGCACGCTCGAAACCGGCTCGTTTATCGCCGAGGACGTTTGAGACGAGCGGCGACAGCGGCCCGAACATCGGCACGGAAAACAGTTCGGCTTTTTCCAACGCAAGCAAACCGTCGCCATGCATCGTTCCCACTTTTCCTGACATCATCGAAAAGTCGATCCGTCCGGTCGCCGAGCCTTTTCCTTTGATCTGGAAATCGAAGGTGGATGCCAGGTCACCCAAGGAAAGTTTGGTCCAAGTGAGTTCACCATCCAGTTTTCCACCCTGATGATAAGTGAATTTCGCACCTACCGGTCCGCCGAAGAGATCGAATTTTAACGGCTCGACGATCACGTTTGATCCTCGCAGTCGGACTTGGCCGACCGGGGCGTTGAGAGTGAGATTTTCTCTCAGAAACACGTAATCTGCCGGGTGATCGGATTGAAAGGATACATCGAGTGAGGTTCTCCCCTGAGGCGTGACATCGACGACTCCGGAACCTTTCATCATCGGTGGTTGGTGAAACCGGTAAACTTCCAATGAGTCGGCGATCTTCGCGGCAAACAGTCTCACCAGTGGGGCCGCCCAGATTGCCCCTTGGACGTTTTCGATTTCGACGAGCTTCTTCGGTCCGTCGTAGCGGATGCGTCCCACGGTGGCGGTTCCCCGGCGGTTGCCGTCGTGTTCTTTGCGCAGGAGATAGTCGTCGTAATCAAACACCACTGTTCCATCAAAAAAATCGAGTTCGCGGCGGCTGAGGGAAAATGCGCAGTTGGCCGATTCCACTGGCACGCCCCGGAAGCTCATGTTGTGAATTTTTCCGCTTCCGGCGTAGGCCCAGGAGGTTTTGTCGGTTGCGTCAAATCCGCCTTCCAGTTTCACTTCGAGATTTGCGCCTTTGCGTTCGGTGAAATCCATCAAGATCTTTTCAAGCGGTTGGCCTCTGAAAAAGGGCGTGTAGACGGGCACTGGGAGTGTCGTGGTCAATGCCATCCGCACCACGGGCCACTGGATCAATGCCTTGCCGGTTGCCTGGCCGTCGTTTCGTTCCAAGAGCAAGTCTCTCAAATAGAGGTCACCCTCTTTCCAAGAAAAGGAGGTCTCAACCGCGTTAAAAGGCAGTCCTCGGAGCATCACCGATTCGCACCGCGCGTGCCCGGTCATCCGGATGCGAGGGGGTTGATCTTTTTCGATTTGAAATTCGCCTTCGGCCTCAAGCGATTGATCGCCGCCGAACGATATTTCTTTAATCGGGGGCAGGCCGAGCCACGCTTTTAACAAAGCGGGGACTTCCAGCCCGGACGTGACGTCAAATCGGCCTTCGCCGGTTTTTAAATCGTAATCGATACGACCGTCGAATTCGCCCCGGGAGTCGCTGGCGTGGAGGGAGTGGACCGTCAATAAATTGCCGATGAGGACCCCCTTTGCGGTCATTTCATCAATGACATGGCCGTTTTTTTCAATGGAATGAGCCTCCAGCTCCATGCGCGCGGTGACGGTTCCTCGGTCGGACAGATCGCCTTCGGCGAAGATTCGCAGAGTGGGTGGGCGATCCTCGGAAAATTTCCATTTTTCCAGTTCTTTGATAATCCGCGCGAGCATTTCCCGTCGGGCACCTTCGTTTGGATCGTCCTTGGGATCTCCTCCTTCTTGCTGGAATCCGAGCATACGAGCGGAAAGGACGATATCAACTCCGCCGACCTTGCCGCGGGCATTGCGAATTTCGAGCAGTCTTCCGCCCGGCATCAGGACGGTGCCCCGGGCGCCCGAGATTTCTAGAGTCGACGAATTGGGATCTTGCGGATCGACCGGCAGGCTGACTCGCGCATCCGTCAGCTCGATTTTGCGGAGCCGGAAAATTCCACGGGCCATTTTGGTTTTGTCCAGATCGAGGACAATCTGCTCAAGCCGCGACAGCTCGTGCGTGCGCTCCGGATCGGAAAAGACTCTTACGTCGCTGGCGACCACTCCTTTAAGGGGGATGTAACTGAGCGCGCCGACTTGGATATGCGCGCCTTGTTTGGCGGCTTCTTGTTCGATTTTCGCCCGCCACGTTTCCGGTAGGCCAGTGTGATTCGCCCACCACAATAAGCCGAGCGCCGCGACGATCCCGCACAGGATCAGCAGAAACGCTGCGGTGCGAAGATTGCGGAAAACGTGCAGGCGCCTCATTTGGTAAACTTTTCCGAAGTTACCGGTTCCGGATGAGGAAATCAACCCAGGGTTCACGGATGAGGCTTTTCAGGCAATCGTTCCGGCCTCGCGGAAAGAGAAGTAGGCCTTTCTGCCAGGAGATGGGCGACCGATGATGAGATGATCTAAAAACCGGACCTGCATCAGATTCGCTGCGTCGACGATGCGTCGAGTGACCGCTTCATCGGCCCGGCTGGGGGAGGGATCTCCGGAAGGATGATTGTGGATCAGAATAAATCCGTTCGCTCCACGGGTGATGACGGGTCGCAGGATTTCACGCGGATGGGCGGTGGATTCGCTGACGGAACCCATTGAAACGATGGTCGTTCCGATGTGGCGGAGCCGGGTGTCGACGGTGGCGACAACCACTTGTTCCTGGGCGAGGTGGGACATTTGCGGTCCGAAGGCTTGGAAAATTTCTTCAGGACCGTTGAGGCTGACTTTTGCTAATTGTTCGCGAGCGACGCGGGCTCCGAGTTCAAACGCGGCGGCGAGTTTTGACGCCTTTGCCAAGCTAAGGCCTTTCTCCTTTGCCAATTCGGAGACGGGCATTCCTCCGAGAGCGCTCATCGAGCCGTATTTTTGAAGCAGTTCGCGGCCGATGGTGATCGCGCTGCGTCCTTTGGTGCCGGTTGAGATGAAAAGCGCCATCAGCTCTGAGCTGTCCAGAGCCGCAGGCCCGAGTAATGCGAGCTTTTCCCGAGGTCGCTCGTCAAAAGGCATGTCCTGAATCATGATGCTCACGAGAACAGTTATGAGGTGCATCCGCCGGGTCTTCAAGCTTCGGCGTGACATGCTTCCATGCGTTTTTGACATCAACCCGGTCTGGCGCAGGAGGAATAATCGGATAGAGTGATCGGGTGGCTGGTTGGATTCTGTTTTTTGATGGCGATTGCGGATTTTGTTCAAAATCCGTCCGGTTTGTGGCGCGTCGAGACCGGTCTCAGCGGCTTTCTTTCGCTCCGCTACAAGGGGGTTGGGCGAAAGAAAAAGGTTTCTTTTCCGAAGCGGCGCGGGCTGGCGGGACGATGGTGGTGGTTCGGGAATCGGACGGCCGGGTTTTTCTGCGAAGCGACGCAGTGATCGAGGTGGCGCGGGCGTTGGGTGGGTTTTGGAAGCTTTTAATTTTCGCGAAATGGATTCCCCGGTCGGTTCGGGATCGCCTGTATCAATGGGTGGCGGACAACCGTTTCCGTTGGGTTCAAAACCTCGATTCGTGTCGGCTGCCGGACCCGGAAGTGGTCAAACGTTTGCGATCCTAGGACAGTTCGTCGCAATCCCGCCTTGAAATGCCGGGGGTGGCGTGCATCCTCGCCGCCCGCCCATGGCAGGACCTACTTTTCAAGCTCTCCCAGGATTCCGCGATTTCACGCCAAGTGAATGCGCGGTCCGTAATTATTTGTTCGAAACCTGGCGTGGCGTTGCTCGCCGTTGCGGGTATGTCGAGTATGAGACTCCCGTTTTGGAAGATACCGGTTTGTATCTGAAAAAATCGGGAGGCGAACTTTCTTCGCAGCTCTTCCGCTTTGAAGATCAAGGAGGGAGAGATGTGACGCTGCGCCCGGAAGTCACCGCTTCGCTGGCTCGTCTGATCGCTCAGCACCAGCGCGATTTTCCCAAACCGCTGAAGTGGTTCGAGATCGGGCAATGTTTTCGTTATGAAAAGCCGCAAAAAGGGCGCGGTCGGGAGTTTCACCAGTTCAACGTCGATATTTTCGGCGAAGCCGGACCGGCTGCGGATGCGGAATTGATCGCGCTGGCGATTGAGACGATGCTGGCGTTCGGGTTCGAGGCGGGAGATTTCGTCGTGCGAGTCTCCGACCGGATGGCGTGGATCGATTTCGCTGCGGCAAATGGCATTGCGGAGGAAAGTATTCCGGAATTCCTCGGGATCATCGACAAAATCGAACGTGAAAAACCGGAGGTGCTGGCGCAAAAGCTGGCGGCATTTTCGCTGACTCCGGAAGGCGTCCGGGCTTTCATCGCTGATCCTGCGAATGCTTCCGCCGCCTATCTGGCGATCCGAGAAGACCTTGCGGCACGCGGATTTGCGGATTTCGTGGAGTTGGATTTATCCATCGTGCGTGGTCTCGCTTATTATACGGGCGTGGTGTTTGAAGTATTCGACTCGAAAAAATCGATGCGGGCGGTCGCTGGTGGCGGCCGTTATGACACGCTGATTTCGACCATTTCCGAAGGGGCTGTCGATCTTCCAGCGACCGGTTTTGCGATGGGCGATTATGTCATCCGGAACTTGATTGAAGAAACCGCGCATGCGGCGATGCAGATGGAAGTCTGGCTGCAGCGGAACTCGGCTGCGTGTGATGTGTTTGTCGTCGTTGCTGATGACAGCAAGCGCGCCGAATCGCTCAAGCTGGTGACTGATTTACGCCGTGCCGGAATCTCCGCCGACCTGCCCCTCGCACCTGCCAAAGTGGGGAAACAATTTCAACGTGCGGAGCAATCCGGTGCAAGATTTGCCCTCGTCGTCGGCGCCGAGTATCCCGAGCTTAAACTCAAAATCCTCGCCAGCCGTACCGAAGAAACCGGAACCGCCGAAAACGCCGTCGAATGGATCACCGACCGTATCCATCAGCCTGACGGACCGTTATTAGCCTAACTCATGACTAATGACCCATGACTCATCAACTTCTTAAAATGCGCTCTCATCATTGCAACGAACTCCGTGAATCCGATATTGGACAATCTGTAACTTTGATCGGTTGGGTCAATTCCGCTCGTGACCACGGCGGGGTGATCTTTATCGATTTGCGGGACCGTGAGGGTTTGACCCAATGTGTGTTTCGTCCGGAAGAAAGCCCCGAGATCGCTCAACTTTCGCACACGTTGCGCGAGGAAGATGTGGTTCAAGTGATCGGCGTTGTTTCAAAGCGCCTTGAGGGATCTGAGAACAACCGCATTCCAACCGGTTCGATCGAGATTGTCGCGAAGGAACTGAAGGTGGTCAACAAGGCTGAGGTCCTCCCTTTCCAATTGGACAAGGAGCTTTCCAATGAAGATATGCGGATGAAGTATCGCTATCTAGATCTTCGCCGGGCGCGCATGAGCAAGAATATCCGCCAGCGCAGCAAGATCACTTCCGCCGCGCGCCGGTATTTGGACGACTCCGGATTTTATGAAATCGAGACGCCGATTCTTTCCAATCCGACGCCGGAAGGTGCGCGCGATTTCCTGGTGCCGTCGCGGTTGAATCCGGGTCGTTTTTACGCACTTCCGCAAGCGCCGCAGCAATACAAACAATTGCTGATGGTGGCGGGGATGGAGAAATATTTCCAAATCGCGCGTTGTTTCCGTGATGAAGATTTGCGGGCCGATCGTCAGCCGGAATTCACTCAGATCGACATCGAGGCGAGCTTTGTTTCGCAAGAAGATATCATTGGTCTGGTCGAAGGATTGTTGGCCTCGATGTTTAAAGCCGGTCTCGACGTGGAGATTCCGAAAAGTTTCCCACGCATGACCTATGCGGATGCGATGGATCTCTACGGTTCCGATAAGCCGGACACGCGCTTCGAGATGAAGATCACGGATTTGGCGGATGTTTTTGCCGCGACCGAGTTCAAGATTTTCCGTGGCACACTCGATGGTGGTGGCGTCGTTCGCGCGATCAATGCGAAAGGATTTGCGGGCATCACCACGGGACAGATGAACCGGTTGAACGAAATTGCGGTTCAGGCGGGTCTGCCGGTGAAGAACCTCGCGTTCGTGAAGTTCGAAAATGGCGAATACAAGAGTCCGCTTTGGAAGATTTTCACCGATGCGGAAAAAGAAGGAGTCATTGCGAAACTCGACCTCGCGGAAGGTGATATCGTTTTCTTCGCGGCAGGCTCACGCGAAAGCGTCAGCACGATTCTCGGTCGCGTCCGTTCAGAAGTCGCCGTGATGCAGGAGCTGAACAAGGATTCGACGAAGTTTAATTTCCTCTGGGTCGTCGATTTCCCGTTGCTCGCCCATGATGAGGAGAGCGGTCATTGGGTTGCGGTCCACCACCCGTTCACTCGTCCGCATCCGGATGATATCGAAAAACTGGACGCAGGTGATTATGCCAACGTCCGGGCGGTGGCCTACGACGTGGTTCTCAATGGTTACGAGCTCGGTGGCGGTTCGATCCGGATCCACGAAAAAGACCTGCAATCCAAAATGTTCAGTGTCCTCGGGGTGACCGCGGAAGAGCAGCAGGTGAAATTTGGTCACCTTTTGGACGCGTTCCGTTTCGGTGCGCCACCGCACGGTGGACTCGCGCTTGGCCTGGATCGGATTGCGATGTTGGTCTCGGGCGAAGATAGCATCCGTGAAGTGATCGCTTTCCCGAAAAACAACAAGGGTGCCGACTTGATGACGCAAAGTCCTTGCCAGATTGACTACAAATCTTTGCGCGAGGTCTATGTCCAATCGACTTGGAAGGATCCCAAACTCGCCGCCGAAAAAGTTTAACAAACGGTTTCATATCCAAAGCCGCTTCGGAAATGCCGGAGCGGCTTTTTTTATCTCCGGCGGTGGAGAAAAAGGAGGAAGGCCGCCATTCCGAGTAGGCACGAGGATGGCTCAGGAACGGCCGTTGTGGGTACAAGGTCGGAGATGTCGACCGCTGTATAGCTGCGCAGGTCGGCTGAGCCACTGACGGTCCAGGTGTCTGCCACCAAAAGTCCGTTGATGCTTTTGGATTGGGTGACGTGCGCGTTCGGCGCGATGATCGATCCGGTGAAATCTCGATTATCGATATTGATGGAAGTCGCATCCGCGAAATTCCAAGTGATTTTGTTTGGATCGTAATTCACCGACCATCCCCAACTGGTCAAATTCCCGGTGACATTGATGACGATGTTTCCCGTGCCAATGAAATCGAGAGTTTTATAACCGGTCAGATCACTCGCCGAGATATTGAAGACCGTGATTTCGTCCTCAAGGGTGAGGACGATGTTATTCATGGCGCTGAGATCGGGAGATATACCATTTTCAAGTGAGCTATATCTGTCCGAAAGCTCTTGGTAATAAGAAAAGTCTGGGGTTTCGACCGACCCCAATGTGCCACTGAAGGTTCCCGAAGTGCCACCAATGAAGGAGGTGCCTTTTGCTCGTAGAAAATTGGTGATGTAGTTGCTTCCGCTTAGATAAATGCCAATGTCATCGACCTCGTGTTGATTGGCTTCATAATTGGATCCATACCAATTTCCACCGACGTAAATTGCCCCTTGGGAATGTCCTCCTTGGGTATAAGCATCGTTAAAAATGACTGCGTTCTGAGCAGGCAAACGGTTCGAAAAGCACAACAAAAGGGTCGACAGTATAAAAAAACGATCGTTCACGAGATGGGGGGTGGGTGTGGGGGAATCTATCGGTTGCTAACCCGTAGAACGTTGAAGGGGCGCAATGACGCAACTCTAGGTCACGGCGACTCGAACGGTAGAACCGTTACGTTTTCGGGGGAGAGGGGGAATCCAGTTAGAAAGCTGCAGCAACAAACGTGCCGGATAGCTGTTAATGTTCTGGGAGCAGGATCGCAAGCAAAAAATTGAGGCGGCCCGATCGATGATCCCCGGGAAAAACCCAAAAACCCAAAGGGATGTTCAATCGGGCCGCCTACATTTGTCGCGACGCGGGAAAATAAGCAGGATGGGGGTCGGGCGTCAATCGGTTATTTTTCGGATTTTTCGGGGTCCATCGCGGAGCCTCTGATGGAAAAAATCTTTCAATGGACTCCAGAGAAATTTCGATTTTTCTCCTAGTCGGGCAGAAAGATGCTTAGTTTGGGTTCGTAAACCAATGCGCCGAACCCGGTGGCGCATCCTTGACCCGTAACTTTTCCATTTTCTATGAATCTCACGCTTAAAGTTTGGCGCCAAACTGGTCCACAGGCGCAAGGACGTATCGTTAGCTACGAGGCAAAAGCCATCCCAGAAGAAGCCTCGTTCTTGGAAATGCTGGACATCGTGAATGAACGGCTGATTGAAAAAGGCGAGGAGCCGATCCATTTTGATCACGACTGCCGCGAAGGAATTTGCGGAGCTTGTTCTTTGACGATCAATGGCGTTCCGCACAGCAAGGAACGTGGGATCACGACCTGCCAAGTTCACATGCGGAAATTTTCCGAAGGGGATACGATTTGGATCGAGCCTTTCCGTGCGAATCCGTTCCCGGTTATTCGCGATTTGATTGTGGACCGTTCGGCCTTTGACCGGATCGTCGCGGCGGGTGGTTACGTGGATGTTCGGACGGGTTCCGCGGTCGACGCGAATTCGGTGCCGATTCCTAAACCGGATGCGGACAGCGCGTTTGACGCGGCGGCGTGTATCGGTTGCGGTGCCTGTGTGGCGTCTTGCAAAAACGCATCTGCGATGTTGTTCGTGGCGGCGAAAGTTTCCCACCTTGGGCATTTGCCGCAAGGTCAGCCGGAGCGCGACAAGCGGGTGCTGGGCATGGTGCGCCAGATGGATTCCGAGGGCTTTGGCAACTGCACGAACCAATATGAGTGCGAGGCGGCTTGTCCGAAGGAAATCAGCGTCGATCACATCGCACGCATGAACCGGGATTTCGCGCAAGCGGTGCTCAAAGAGCAATTGGCCTGAGTTTTCTGAGGAATCTCTGGCAAACCGGTGAAATGCGTGTTGATTGAGAAAACCTCACATCCGCAAATGAAATCGATCCGTTGTCTGACTCCTCTAGCGTTCGCCTTTGCGATCCTTTCGTGCTCTGCGGAAGAAATGGATAAACCGATTATGGAAACCCAAACCACCGCCCCTGCCGAGCCCACTGGAGAAGTCGTGAAATCCGACGAAGAGTGGAAAAAAGAACTGACTCCGGAACAGTACCGGATTTTACGCCAGTCAGGAACCGAGCGAGCGCATGGCGAAGTTTACAAAGAATTTAAGCATCAAGGCGAAGGCTCATATCATTGTGCGGGTTGTGGTGCGTTGCTTTTTTCCTCGAAAGAAAAGTTTGATTCCGGCTGCGGGTGGCCATCGTTTTATGATCCGGCCAAGGCTCAGAACGTGAAGTTGAAAAAGGATTTCAGTTTTGGTTCGGTGCGGACCGAAGTGGTTTGCGCAAAATGCGGCGGCCATCTGGGCCACGTTTTCGAGGGCGAAGGGTTCAACACTCCGACGGATAAGCGCTATTGCATCAACGGCGGCGGACTGGTTTTTGTTCCTGCCGAAACGGAAGCAAAACCGGTCGAGAAAAAGCCTTAAGGTTTGTGAAACCGGTTGGTTTTGCTGCGTTGGCTTTCGTTGTTTCCTCGTGCGCTCCGAGTTTGACTCGTGAAGGCACGATCGAAACGGCGCGCTCTTATACCCAAGTCGAGTGGATTCCGGAAAATCGGCACATTCTTCACGGCAAAGATGCGAATGGAATGGAAGTTCACACGCCAGATAGGACGCTGCTTTATTACGAAGAGCGCGGCGGGTGGTGGACGCCGAAGGAACCGGCGAAAAGCATGCCTTATAAATGGGGCGGTTTTGATACGCCGAAGAGTTTTCTAACTGGCTTGAAGGAAGGAAAAAAAGCCGGAGACGTGGCGACGATGTGGAAGAAGCGAACCGGGGACGCGGCGGTAAGCACTGAAGCGGTGGGAATTGATTGCTCTGGATTTATTTCCCGCTGCTGGAATTTACCGCGGCCGTATTCCACGCGGCAGCTGCCGCAGATTTGTGATCAATTGGAATCTTGGGACGAACTGCGAGCCGGTGATATTTTACTGAAACCGGGCCACGTTTTGCTTTTTGAAAAATGGAGTCCTGATCGGCGAACCGTCATCGGTTACGAAGCCGGACCGGTTCCGTTTTGGCGGGTCCATGCGTTCCGGAATGATCGAGACCGTTTGCTGCGCGAGGGCTACACACCGTGGCGTTATCGGGGCCTGAAAGATTAGCGCAGCAGGGCGAGGATCGGTTCCGGCCAGAAGCCGATCACCAGCACGAGAATCGTCAGAACGCCAACGGTGATTTTGCTGATCGTTGGCAGGACGACCGGTTTGTCCTCCTCGGAGGTCGACCACCACATGGCGCGGATAACTTTAAAATAGTAGTAAAAACCGGCGGCGGCTGAAACGCAGGCGATGATGATCGGCACCCAAAGTTGTTGTTCCACGGCCAGCGAGAAAACGAAGAATTTTCCCCAGAAACCCGCAGTCAGCGGAACTCCTGCGAGCGCGGCGAGGAAAATAGTCAGCGAAAGAGCGAGCAGCGGATTGGTTTTACCGAGGCCGTTGAAATGGGCGATCGATTCGCCATCGCGTTGAATGCGGACTTGGGCGAGGATGAAAAACACGCCGAGCGTCATCAGCAGATAAGTCGCGAGATAGACCGAAACGACCTGAGCAGAACCGATCGATGTGGAGGTTTCTGTTTTCCAAGCGGCCAGAGCGAGCAACAGGAAACCGGCGTGGGCGATGGAGGAATAAGCGAGCAGTCGCTTGAAGTTCGTTTGGGCGATCGCGGCGAGGTTTCCGAAAAGCAACGTGGCTCCGGCAAGGATGGTCAGAATGATGATGACCGGTCCGCGAGTGAGTTCGCTGTTGAGGAAAGGTTCGAGGAAACGGATCGTGAGAATGAAACCGGCGGCTTTCGATCCGACGGAAAGGAAAGCGGTCGTCGGAGTGGGCGCGCCCTGATAGACGTCGGGGATCCAGACCTGCATCGGAACGGCGCCGATTTTGAAACCGAGTCCGACGAGCACGAGTGCGACGCCGAAGAGCAGCGGAGTGAGCTGGACCGGTGTGGAGTTTTGTTGGAGCAAGGTGGACATCGTGCCGAGGTCCATCGTTCCGAGCGTGCCGTAAACCCAGGCGATTCCGTAAACGAGGAAACCGGTGCTGAGCGCGCCGATGATCAGGTATTTCACACCGGCTTCGAGCGAGCCGACGTTTCGCCGCATGAAGGCGACGAGGATGTAAAAGGTGACGGTGATGAGTTCGAGCGCAACGAATGCGCCGGCGAGATCTTTCGCGGATGCGATCCACATCATACCGGCGCAGGCGAAGATCGGCAGGCAGTAAAACTCACCGGTTCCGGCTTCGGAGTCGGGCGTTTCGGTGAAACGGGCGAGGATTTTCCGGTAATCGACAGCGAGGAGTAGCACGAGGATCGTGGTGACCAGCGCGAAGATTTTATAAAACCGGGCGAGAGAATCGAAGTTATAGAAATTCCACAGCGGCCACTTGGCCCAAGCGGAGTCGGGCTTTTCAACCGGTCCGATGGCGAAAAACGTCAGGGCGAGAATACCGGTCAGTCCGATGGCGGCGGCGATGCCGAGCCAGGATTTGTTTTTCCCGGAGGAAAACGCTTCGGCCATGAGCAGCACGATGCCGAGGACGACGGTGAGAGCTTCGAGATAGTAGGCGGGCATTGCGGGAAGAAGTGGGGAGTTAGAGGTTATTGGTTAAAAGTTATTAGTTATGGAATTCATACGTTTAACTTATAACCATTAACGTTTAACCTATTTGAGCAGATTCAGAAGGAGGTTCGGGTAGAGGCCGACGGCGAGGAGAGCGACGATCAGGAGAATCGCGGGGACGCGTTCCGCCAAGGTGAGATCGATCGCAGCTTCGGTGGATTTGACCGGTGGGCCTTGGAAAATCCGGCGGTAAGCGCGGAGCATGTAGACGGCGGAAATGACCACGCCCCAGATGGAAAGGATGCAGGCGATTTGAACCGGGCCCAAACCGGTGGTGGCGTCGTAGTTGCGGAAAGCGGAAAGGAACACGAGGACCTCGCCGGAGAAGTTGGCGAGGCCTGGCAGGCCGATCGATGCCATGGCGGCGATGCCGAAAAGGAATGCGAGGAGCGGGGTGGCTTTGGCGAGGCCGCCGAGGTCGTCGAGATCGATCGAGCCGGTTTTGCGTTCGATGCGATCGGCCAAGGCGAAAAGCAGGGCGATCGAAATGCCGTGGGCGAACATCAGTACCACCGCAGCAGGGAGGGCGAGGTCGTTTTCGGGAAAGGCAATCAACGCGGCGATGGCGAGGAAGATGTAGCCCATGTGCATGACGGAGGAATTTCCGAGCATGGTATCGAGGCGTTTTTGAGAAATCGTGACCCAGCCGACCCAGAGGATGTTGCCGAGCAAGAGGACGAGTAATGGAGTGAGCCACGCTTGCAGGCCATCGGGAACGAGCGGGATCGCAATGCGAAGAAGTCCGTAGAGACCGAATTTTTTCAGGACTCCCGCGTGGAGCATCGCAACCGGTGCCGGAGCGCTGGCGTAGGCGGGAGCCGCCCAGGAATGGAAGGGGAAAAGGGAGACGAGCGTGCCGAAACCGAGGACCAAGAGAGCGGCGATGCCTTTTTGCGCATCGGCTGGGATGAGCGCTTGGTTGGCGATCATTTGCTGGATGTTGAAGGTACCGGTTAGATTCGCGAGCCAGACGAGGCCGGCGAGCAAAACGATGGAACCGAGGCCGAGGTAGATGGTGATTTTCCAGGCGGCTTCACGACGGTCACCGCGACCGAGCATGCCGATCATCAGGAAAGTGGGGATCAGCGCGAGCTCGTGGAAGGCGTAGAAGAAAAACAGGTCGGTCGAAGCGAACGCACCGAGCGCACCGGCGGAAATGAGCAGCGACGAAGTGAAGTAAAGTTTTTCACGGCCTTCCGGAGCCTTTCCGGAAAGGACGGCGGCGAGGGTGACGATCACCGAAAGCAGGATCATCACGACGCTCATGCCATCGGGAAAACCGAAGGAAAGATGCAGCGCCGGTTTTTCAAGAACCGTGAGCGAAGAAGTCCAAACCGGTGCTTTCCAAGAAAGGACCGCGGCGAGTCCGACGACCAGATTGAGCGCGGATGCTGCGATCGCGGTGAGTCGGGCCGGTGCGCCGAAGAGAATCGCGATGACGGCGACGAGCGGGAGAAAAACGAGGAGGGCGAGCATTTCGAAAAGTTTGCTAGTGGCTGTTTTTCGGTTTGAAGAAGATGAGATGAAACGAAGAACGGACTAAAGTCCGCGGTCCAATTTTTCAGAAGAAGACGGTGAAGTAGATGAGGAAGACGACGCCCAGGCCGAAGGCGAAGGCGTAGGTTTGGAGGCTGCCGGATTGGACTTTGCGGAAAAGATTGCCGGTGCTTTCGGCGGCGCGGCTCAGGCCGCCGACGAAGATGCCGTTGATGAAAAACTCGTCGAAGAAATGGATGATCGCGGAAAACGCATCCTGGAAATAACGGACGACGAAGTGGTCGTAAAACCGGTCGATGTAGAACCGGTTTTGGAGCAGCGGAATGACGACCGGATCTTTTTCTTTTCCTCGATACATGACGAATCCGGCGATCAGTCCGAGGACAAGCGAAGCAATCGACGCGCCGAGAATGATGCCGTGGCCTTCGGCGTGTCCGCTTTCATGGATCGGGCGGAAGGCATTAAGTTTGTCGCTGGTGAAAGCGAAACCGGAAACGATCGCCATGATCGCTAGAACAACAAGCGGCAGGGACATCAGCGGGCCGACTTCGTGGGCGTGTTCGGCTCCGTGATCCCGGGGTTTTCCGAGGAACGCGACCACGAACAGACGAGTCATGTAAAAGGTCGTGAGGAAGGCAACGAAGATGGCGATTCCGAAAAGGATTTTGTTTCCGGAAAAGGCGGCGGCGAGGATTTCTTCTTTCGACCAGAAACCGGAGGTGACGTAAGGAACGGCGATCAATGCGGCGGTTCCGATGGCGAAGGTCGCACCGGTCAGCGGCATTTTTTTCAGCAAACCGCCCATTTTCCAGATGTTTTGCTCGTGGTGGCAGGCGTAGATGACCGCGCCGGAACCGAGGAAGAGCAGGGCTTTAAACCAAGCGTGGGTGAAAAGGTGAAACATCCCGGCTTCACCGGAAACGAGCCCGACGGCCATGACCATGTAGCCGAGTTGGGAAAGAGTGGAGTAGGCGAGGACGCGTTTGATATCGTCCTGCTGCGTTGCCATCAGCGCGGCGACGAGCGAAGTGATGCCTCCCGTCCAGGCGATCACGGTGCTGGCGGTGAGGCCGACAAAAACGTCAGCACCAAGCGAAAATTGCAGGCGGAAAAGCATGTAAACCCCGGCGGCGACCATCGTTGCGGCGTGGATCAGCGCGGATACCGGTGTAGGGCCTTCCATCGCGTCGGGCAGCCAAACGTGAAGCGGAAGCTGGGCGGATTTTCCGATTGCTCCGCAGAAAATGCAGAGCACGGCGGCGGAAAGAACACCGCCAAAAATCGCAGGATTGGCGGACCGATAGGCTTCAAGACCCGGTTTCATTTCATCGAACGAAAGGGCACCGGTGATTCCCCATAGCATGAGGATGCCGATCATGAAACCGAAGTCGCCGACGCGGTTGCAGAGAAATGCCTTTTTCGCAGCATCGGCGGCGGAGTCTTTTCCATACCAGTGCCCGATGAGCAGGTAGGAACTGACGCCGACCAGTTCCCAGAAAATAAAGGTCATGATGAAATTCGACGCCAGCACGATACCGGTCATCGAAAACATGAAGAGCGACAGACCGGTGAAGTAGCGCGCTTTTGCTTCATCGTCCTTCATGTAGGCGAGCGAGAAAATGTGGACCAACAGACCCACACCGGTGACGACGATCATCATGCCGGTCGAAAGGCGGTCGAGCTTCACGCCAATATCGATGGAGAAATCGCCGATGGTCGCCCATTCGAAGGACGTAGTCCCGGTCGTTCCCAAAAGCAGGATCGCGATGACAAATGTGGCGGCTGCCGAGGCGACGGACACGATCGGAGCGAGACCGGTTTTTTTCAGCAACAACTGGTTTGCCGCAGCGACGACGAGCGGCAGGAAGAGGAGGATCCAAGGTAGAGTCATAAAAAGTGGGAAGTGATCAGTGGGCGGTGATCAGAGAAGACTAGCCTTTTAACGAAGTGAGCTCGTCGGTGTGGATGGTTTGACGGGCGCGGTAGAGGGCGACGATGATCGCGAGGCCGACGGCGACTTCAGCGGCGGCGACGGTGATGACAAAAAAGACCATCATTTGGCCGTTGTAATCGGGCAAACCGGTTGGAGTGACATTAAACCGGGAAAAGGCGACGAGACTGAGGTTGGCCGCGCTCAGCATCAGTTCGAGGCACATGAACATGATGATAATATTCCGGCGCATGACCACGCCTGCCAAGCCGATGGCAAAAAGCAGACCGGAGACGAGAAGGTAGTCGTTGAGGGAGGCCATTTTTGTTAAAGGTTATGGGTTATAGGTTAAAAGTTATTGGGAAGAGGAAGAGTGGGGATATGACGTCTAACTAATAACTTTTAACTTCTAACATCATTCAGCTTGTCGTTTCGAGAGAGTGACGACGCCGATGGTGGCGACGAGAAGGAGAACGCCGAGGATTTGGAGCGGGAGATTGTAACCGGTGAAGAGGGTGTGGCCGATCAGATGGACATCGGGAAGCTGGCCGGCGTTGAGGGCTTCGGCGATTTTACTGGTTTCGGTGATCTGACCGGTTTGGACGAGATTTGCGGAGGCGGCGGAAAGGGTGTTTTGGTTGAGAACCGGCGCGGTTTGGTTTGGCAGTGGTTTGGACAAAACTCCGACAAGTTGGATCGCGAACGCGGCGACTAATACCAAACCGGCGGCGATTGGCGCGATTTTATGAGTTCGGTGTTCTTCGTCCTTCAAATCGAGAAGCATGATGATGAAAAGGAAAAGCACCATCACCGCGCCGGTGTAGACGAGGATTTGAATGACTCCGACAAAAAAGGCGCTGAGTCCGATGAACAAACCGGCAAGCCCGACGAAACAAGCGACCACTGAAAGTGCGCTGGAAACCGGGTTGCGAAATGCGATCACAGCGGTTCCGCCGAGGAGCGTCAGCGTTGCGAAGAGCCAGAAGAGGTAGGAGGGCATAGTATTGGGGTTATCCGATAAAAGTTATTTGTTAAAAGTGAAGAAGATATGGCGGTTCCTGATAACTATTCACTGATAACTTTTAACTTATTTAAGCTCGTTCCATTTATTCACGAGGCCGACGCGGACGCCGCCGATTTCGTAGAGTTTTTCTTTGTCGTGGACCATGTCCTTGCGGGTCAGTCCGGTGATGGCGTAGTCCTTGCGGAGGAAGATTGCTTGTTCCGGGCAGACTTCCTCGCACATGCCGCAGTAGAT
>DBTN01000040.1:159371-162741 GCA_002307065.1 Akkermansiaceae bacterium UBA1315
TCGCACATGCCGCAGTAGATGCAGCGGATCATGTCGATGTCGAAAGCGAGCGGGCGCTTTTCGACTTTTGCCCATGGATCGGTGGCGGGGATTTCGCTGGGGGTGATTTTGATCGCTTTTGGCGGGCAGATGAATTCGCAGAGCTGGCAAGAAACGCAGCGCTCGCGGCCCTGTTCGTCGGTGACGAGCGTCGGGGCACCGCGGTAATATTCGGGAAGGTGCTCGTCCCATTTTTGCTCGGGATACTGCATGGTCACGCCGAGGCCGGACGAAGCGAGTTCGTCGGCGCCGACGGATTTGCCGCCGAGCGATTTGAGCGCGTGCTTCATCGTGAGGAAGAAGCCTTTGATGAGCGCACCAAAGTAGATTTTTTCACCGAAAGCGAGTTTCGGGCGCTGGAGTTTGACGACGGCCATTTTGGGAAAGATTTGAGAGTCCAGAATCAAGATCCCGAGGGATCAGGCGCGGAGAGGTTTGGGTTTTTCTTCGGAAACTTTGGCGACCCAGATCACCGACAGCGTCAGGACGACGAGCAGGATGAAACCGATGGTGATGATCGTTCCGGCGAGTTGCGGAGCGGCGAGGATCAAGGCGGCGAGGAAGACGTTGATAAGGGCGGCTTCGAAAAAGACGACCCAGCCGAGTTTCATCAATTGATCGTAGCGGAAACGCGGCACGGTCCAGCGGACGAGGATGAAGAAGAGGATAAAGCCGATCAGCTTCGTCATGAACACGCCGAGGTGGATGAAACCGGCAAGGCCGAAACCGAAGAGATTCCAGTCGGCGATTTTCGCATCGAGCGTGAAACCCATCGACCAGCCACCGAGGAAAAGCGTGATGATCATGGCCGAGCCGATGACCATGGCGGCGTATTCGCCCATGAAGAACATGGCGAATTTCATCGAAGAATACTCCGTGTGATAACCTCCGACCAATTCGGTTTCGCATTCGGGAAGGTCGAAGGGCATCCGGTTGGTTTCAGCGAAAATCGAAACGGTGAAGATCAGGAAGGCGATCGCAGCCGGGAACCAGAACAACGCTTTTTCCAAAGTGATTCCGAAACCATCTGTATCCCAGATCGGCAGCAACAACCAACCGTGATCGGCTTGGTGTTGGACGATTTTGCTAAGATTCAGGTCACCGAAATACATCAAAACCGGTATGATCGAAAGGCCGAGCGCGATTTCGTAGGAAATCATCTGAGCCGTCGAACGAACGCCGCCGATGAACGGGAATTTCGAATTCGACGCCCAACCGGCAATCGTGATGCCGTAAACGCTGAGCGAAGCAACCGCGAAAACAAACAGTGGACCGACATCAAGGTCCGCGATGACCAGTTTTTCCGTGTGACCAAAAATCGTGATCGGCGACCCGAAAGGTACGACACACACCGTAATAAGAGCCGGAATCACTGTCAGCGCCGGAGCCAACCAGTAGAAGGCCTTGCGAACGTGGTCAGGCGTGAAGTCTTCCTTGAGGAAAAGTTTCAAACCGTCGGCGATCGGCTGGATCAAACCGAAAAGGTGGAAGTCCTTTTTAAATCCGAGCAGCGTCAGCGGAATGCCAACCCGGTTCGGGCCGACGCGGTCCTGGATGATCGCCGAAAACCGGCGTTCGAAATAAACCGAAACCGGTACGAGCGGCAACACCACCATGAAGGTGAGGACGACGATCTTGAGGAGGATGATGAGGATATCTAACACTGTTAAAACGGTTAAAAGTTATCTGTTAAAAGTTATCAGAAAGAATAGCTCACGTTTGAGAACGGGCGGCGCGTTGGAGATAGGTGATATACCCGTTGGTCAGCTTGATCGCTGCATTTACCAAAATTCGGCCTTGGTTGAGGAGGTTTTCGGAAATCATTTTTTCGTCAAACGCGGTGATCAGATGATCCAGAACTTCCCAGCAGGAACCGCGGGAATTTGAGCAAAATTTCGCGTTATCGAGGTAATGAAAGCGGCCATACCCTTCAGCGATATTCGCCGTGGTGGAGCGCGAACAGCGAATCAATTGATCGGAGAGTCGGTAAGCCTCCTGTTTAGGGAGCTGCGGAATGATTTCCCGATACACAAATGTGCGAACATCTCGACATGCTTTCCAGCACTCGAGATCCTCAAACGTTTTGATCGGGCTTTCGCTCATTTCCTGATAACTTTTAACTGATAACCTTTAACCATTGATCATCCCCGCCGCTTTGCGGGCTAGCTCGTTGATCATCAGTGGGATTTGGTAACCGGTTTCGAGGATGGGAGTGCCTTGATGGCCGATTTTTGATAGGGTCAAACCGGTGAAGGCTGGCACGGTTTGGGCAAGAACTTTGAAGACTTCCTCAATTTGGAAAATCTCGTTTTTTTCGCCGGAAAGCGCGGAAATGAGGTCGCGGATGATTTCCCAATCGTCGGCTGCCAAACCGGGTGCTTCGGCGGCGCGGTTGAGGCGCTGAAGACGACCGGAGAGATTGACCATCGATCCGCGTTTTTCGGCAAAAGCTGCGGATGGAAGAACGACGTTTGCAAGTTCGGCCGTCGGATTGGCGAGAATGTGAGTTTGAAGAAGGAACTGCAAACCGGTGAGATCTTCGGCGGTGAATCCGGCGTCAGTGATCAGATCTTCGCCGAGGACGATCAAGGCTTTGATGGAACCGTTTTGGACGCTTTCGCGGATCTGGGAAAGATTGGCGTAAGGATCGTCGAGGCCGAGGACAAGCTGCGCACCGGTCGTATTCGGGTTGCGATCCGCAGCAATCAGCAAGGAGTCCGGTTCTCCGAAACGCGGGACAAGAGAAAGCGTCCGGGTTCCAAGTTCGGCGGCGAGGGCGCGGGTGAGAAACAGTTCCTCGTTGGTCATGCGGCCGGAGGCAATGATCGCAATTTGGTCGGCAGGGATCGCTTTGAGCTGAGCCGCTGCGGCTTTGATCGCTTCAGGCCAAGTGGCAAGCTCGTGGTCGCCACCCGATTTGACGAGCGGTTCGGTGAGACGGGCTTCGCTTTCCAGATAATGGAAATTGATGCGATGGGAATCCGGCATCCAGTTCGAGTTCACCTCGTCGTTCTGACGCGGCGTGATGCGGTAAACTTTATTGCCACGGGTCCAGACGGTGATGTTGGTACCGGTTCCGCAATTCACATCGATCGTCGGCGTTTCCTTGAGGAACCAAACTCGCATCTGGAAACGGAAATCGTTTGAGGTCAATGCGCCGACTGGGCAGATATCGACCGTATTCAGCGAATAATTCGAATCCAGCAAGCGGCCTGGATGGACGGTGAGAGTCGTGTGAGTGCCGCGTTGGGTGAATCCGAGAACCGGGTCGCCTGCGACTTCATCCATGAACCGGATGCAGCGGCTGCACATGATGCAGCGTTCGTCGTCG
>DBTN01000040.1:162986-163138 GCA_002307065.1 Akkermansiaceae bacterium UBA1315
CATGATGCAGCGTTCGTCGTCGAGGCGGATGCGCGGGCCGATATCGACGTTTTTCGGTTTTTTCACCTTCATGTCGACGAACCGGGAAATGCCGCGGCCGTGATCGACCGAGTGTTCCTGAAGGCGACATTCGCCCGCCTGGTCGCAGATCG
>DBTN01000040.1:163395-186363 GCA_002307065.1 Akkermansiaceae bacterium UBA1315
GGTCGCAGATCGGGCAATCGAGCGGATGATTGATTAAAAGGAACTCCATCACGCCTTCGCGGACTTTTTCGACCAGTTCGCCCTGGGTGCGGATGCCCATGTTTTCGGCGATGGTGTTGGCGCAAGCGATGACCGGTCTTGGCATCCAGCCGATCGGTTCGTAGCCGTTTTCATCGCGTTTCGGTTCTTCCCCGGGAGTGGGGCGGGGGGCCATGCCCATTTGAACAAGACACATCCGGCAATTTCCCGGCGAACTCAGCTTTGGATGGTAGCAATAATGCGGCACCGAAACCTGCACCTGGCGACATGCCTCGATGATGCGCGTGCCTTTGGGAAATTGGTGCCAAGCGCCGTCGATCTGGACGTTGACCATGCCCTTCTCGGCTGCAAGATCTTTGGGGAGTTTGATTTCCGCGGTCGCCGAAGTTGTGTCGCTCATGGCTGGTGAAAGACGTAAGACCCGACGACAGAATTGTCCTGGCATCCGGTTGAAGCCGAATATGTCAATCCATGTTGGACCCGGCAAGCGTGCTTTGTGAAAAGTTTCACAAGCATAATGAGACGATAACGCAATAAGGTCGATCAACCGGTCTTACTCAGCCGGAATGAAATCGGGAGTTTTTCAGCAGCAATTTCAGAAAGGGTCTGGTAGCCACGCGATCGAAGCAGTAGTTCTCTGATCTCACTTTCCCATCATGAAATCATGAAAAATACTGTATATCTCAAGGCGTGGTTTTTCTTTTTCCTTGTTGCCACCATCGGAGGAGCAGCAGCAGGCGCAGTGGTTGGAGCAATAATTGGTGCGGTCCTCTCAGGTTCAAATATTCCGTTACCAACAATCACGATGGTTGGTGCGACTGTCGGCTTTTTGATCGGGTTGCCGATATCCTATTTTACATTTCGTTGGTCGATTCAGCGTTTTATCTTGCCGAATTTGGGAGCGGATCTTGAGAGTAAAGATGCGGAACGAACGGAATCGCCGCTTTTGTGACGTCAGGCGAGTGAGTCTTTGAGATTGTGTTTCCGGCGGGATTGCGTACGTTCCCGGCATGAAGACCGTTTCGGTAACCTCAGCAAGATCTGATCTTTATCAGTTGATTGACTCAACACTCTCAGATCACGAACCGGTTCAGATTACGGGAAAGCGAGGCAATGCGGTATTGCTTGCGGAAGAGGATTGGCGATCGATTCAGGAGACTTTGTTTTTATTAAGTATACCCGGTATGCGCGAATCGATCCGTTCCGGGATGGCTGAGCCAGTTGTTAAATGCTCAACCAAGATTGATCTGTGAGTTACGAGCTGGCCTATACCAAGCAGGCACGAAAGGATGCAGAGAAGCTAAAAGGGTCACTACTTGCAACGAAGGCGAAAGAACTGCTGGCCCTTATTGAACAGGATCCTTTTGTAAATCCGCCGCCTTTCGAGGCATTGGTTGGGGATTTAAAAGGAGCCTATTCTCGCCGCATCAATATTCAGCATCGTCTGGTCTATCAGGTTCTGAAGCCTGAACGGGTGGTTAAGGTGTTGAGACTTTGGACCCACTACGACTGAACTTAGGACCGGTTTTGCGTCGTCAGCCTCTTCATCGTCGCTTCGTCGACCGGTTCGCAGAGGCGGTAGCCGTCGCCGTGGCTGGGGATGGTCATGAGCAGGGCGTCGCGTTCGTAGGAGGATGGGAAATCGAGGCCAATGAGCGCGCGGCCGATGCGTTCGCCGGATTGGCGGTAATTGAAATAACAAAGGTTGGCGTTTCCTTGGATGCGTTGGCCGAGGAAATCGTGGAGCGCGCCTTTTCGTTCGTAGAAGTCCAGACGGAGAAATGCGGGGAAACGCAAGAGATCGCTACGCAGCGGGATGGCGCGGAAGGCGATATCGACCGCACCGGTGAGATCTTCCCAGGCGAAACCGGATGCATCGAGTTTATCGGAAACACTTTCTAACAGAAGCGGATCATCGGCGCTGATCGTGAAGGCGGGCCATGCTTCATCGGCGTCGGTTTTCCCGTATTGGAAATCGGCGACGTTGAGGTCTTGGAAACACGAATCGAGCAGTTCCAACATTGCGCCGGGTCGTTCTGGGATGCGGACGCGCAAGGTGCGGCTGGCTTGGTTCGCTGCGCCTTGCGATTGAGCGATCAGGCCGAGCTGCAGGAAATCGATGTTCGATCCGCTGACGACGATCAGCACTTTTTTGCCGACGAGCTTTTCGCGATTTTTTAAGACCGCCGCCAGACCCATCGCGCCGGAGGGCTCGGAGACGCAGCGCAAACCTTCCCACAACGCGCGGATGGCGTGGCTGACTTCGGAATTCGTGACAGTTTCGACGCGGTCCAACGTTTCCCGGCAGATTTCGAAAGGCAGTTCACCCGCTTTTCTCACGGCGGTGCCGTCGCAGAAAAGATCGACGTTTTCCAAGGTGACCGGTTTGCCCGCTGCGATCGCCGCTTTCATCGAGGCTTGTCCGTCTCCTTCGACCCCGATGATTTCGATTTCCGGCCAGTAGGTTTTTAACCAAGTGGAAACGCCTGCTGCCATGCCACCGCCGCCGATTTGGAGGAAAGCGGCATCGAAAGGCCCGTGACCGGAAAGCACGATCTCGTCCGCCAAGGTGCCTTGGCCGGCCATCACTCGCAGGTCATCATAGGCGTGAACATACACTGCGCCGGTCCGCTGTTCGTCCTCGCGTGCGGCGGCGACCGCTTCGTCATAACTATCGCCGGAAAGGAAAATTTCCACGAATTCGCCGCCGTGGAGCAGGACGGCGGATTGTTTCACCCGTGGGGTTGACCGCGGCATGTAAATCCGGGCGTGGATGCCGAGGGTTTTTGCGGCGAGGGCAACGCCTTGTGCGTGATTTCCGGCGGATGCGGTGACCACTCCGCGAGCGGCTTCGTTTTCCGTAAGCGTCGCCAAGCGGTTGCAAGCTCCGCGCCATTTGTAGGATTTCACGGCGGTGAGATCCTCACGTTTTACCCAAATTTCCGGACCTGGAACAGGAAGGGTGAGTTTTTCCAAAGGCGTGGCTTGCCCGAACCGGTAAACCCGTCCTCGGGCGAAAAGAGTTTCCTGACGAAGTTGGCGATCCAATGGCAGAGCCTCACGTTCCATGCGCTTGGTTTGAACGATGCGGCGCGATCGTGCAAGGTTGCTTGCGAAAGTTGGTTTTTGACGAATCGCAAACCGGCCGCTAATCGTCGACCTTGATGAGTTCTTCCCACCCGAATGATCCGCTGCATGGCGTAACGCTGGAAACCGTTTTGCGGACGATGGTGGACCGGCATGGTTGGGTGCGGATGGCCGATCAAATTCCGATCCGCTGTTTTATGTTCGATCCGACGATCAAATCGAGCCTGACGTTTCTGAGGAAAACGCCGTGGGCGCGAAAGCGGTTGGAGGATTGGTATGTTTACGATGCGACCCGCGGAATTCGGTAACCGGTCATCAGGAAAAAACGGCGACGGGGAGATCGGATAGATTTTCCAGGATGAAATCGGGGCGGCAATTGCCGGGGCGTCGGGAACTCGGGTGGCCGGTGAAAAGCGCGGTGCGGAAACCGTGGGCGGCAGCAGGCAGGATGTCTTGTTGCGGGTCGTTTCCGACAAAGAGTGTTTCGCCCGGAGAAATGCCTCGTTCGGCGAGGCGAGTGACGAGCAATTGAAAAAAATCGGGTGATGGCTTGGCGACGCCGTGTTGATACGAAAACAAGGTCAGGCTTTCTGTTAGATCGGGAAGAATGTTTCCGAGCAACCGGTCGAGCGTCGGCAGCGTATTGGATTGGGCGTTGGAAAGCACACCGAGGATGACGCCTGAACGAGCGAGGGTGCGAAGGGTTTTTCCCGCGCCTGGCATTTCCGAACACGGGTGCCAAGCGTCCTCGATCGCCTGGACGAGCGGTGCGGTGTCTACCTCGGGAGGGAGTGAGAGGATTTCACGCCAAAGCTGCCGCAGATCGATTTCCGGGTGGGATGCCGACGAGGCGGCGTGATGTTTCAAAACCGCCGCGTGGAGCAAAGCGGTCGGAGCATGAAGCTGCGGGTGCCCAAAGTGCCTGAGGATTTTCTGAAGCGTCGGATCGAAGTCAGGATCGGATTTCACCGCGCCGGAAGGAGCGATGAGCAAGGTTCCGTAGATATCAAAAATGACCGAGCGAATGATAGGCGGTGAGTTGAGAAGGTGATGGAAGTTCTCCGGCGTGCGATAGCGATCGAGGATTTTTTCTCGTTCGAGATAGGTGATCGGTGAAATCGGTTGGCCGATGAGATGTTGGTAAAGCTCGGTGAGTTTCTTTTCGTATGCCTTGAAGGAATAGGGTTCGAGCTGGGCGAGCGGGGTTTGCACCTCGCGATCGGAAATGGCGGATTCGAGCCAGGCGCTGAGGTTGGAAGCGAAATGAGGATTCGCGATGAGCCGGAGGATGATGCTTTTTTGAACGGGTTCAGGGAGGTTGCCGAAATCCAGTTGAGCGGTTTCAAGGGTTTGGCCGATGGTGAGATCGGAGGTTTCGGCGTTCGAAATCGTCGCTGAATTTTCCGTGCGTTCGACCATCGACGCTGGAATCAGCAACCGGTCGTAAAGATAGGTTTGCGGGATCGCGGGGTGATCGCGGGTGAGGTGGGGAAGGTTTCTTCCGATCAGCGGTTTTTGCGCGGCGACCGATTCGAGAAACGGATATCCGAACCCCTCCGCTACGGAAGTGGTCACAAAATGCGTCGCGTGATCCACCCAGCTTTGGAATGACGAATCCGACGAAATGGAAGGTGAAAGGCGATCGACAACTTCGAACTCGATGGGGATGTGGTGTTTTTCGGCAAAGGATTTCCAACGTTGGTAAACCGGTAACGCATCGGGGTTTTCCGGGGCGCGGGTGATCGCCACGCGGGTGCCCCTCGGAGCGAGAGCGGCGAGCAAGATGAGTTCGCCTACGTTTTTACGACGGATCGCTCGGATCGGTGCGAGCAGGAGAGCGGGGGAGTTTTTCGGTGGCGTATGGCATACGACCGGTTCGATTGGATTGGGAAAGATCGGGCATTGGCTGGCGGGTAATCCGGCGGATTGAAAAACCTCGGCGTCCTTTGAGTTGAGAAAGAGATAGGAAATGTGCGGTGCGACCGGATAAAGCGTTCGGGGTTCCGAAATGTTGTGCTCGTTTTGAGGTCGTCCGTCTTCCGCGAGGTCGTGGAGTTGTAATACCATGCGGTCGGTGACCGAAAGTTGTGCGACGACTTGGTCGAGCAGGAGGTTTTTTCCGAGCGAGTGGTTGTGGAAATGCCAGAGATCCGGGCCTGAGCCAAAGGCGTTTTTTGCGGCGGCTCTGAGCGATTCGAGGAGAGTTTCCGCAGTGTGATTCCCCGGTGATTTCAAATAATTTAATCCTTCAATCTCGTGGATTGGCAAATCCGTTGGGAGGTTCCGAGATCCGGTTCCGATGAGGATGATCGGATCGATCCCTGCATCGGTTAGAATCTTCGATGTCGACTCGATCAGTCGGGTGACGCCGCCTGGCGAAAGGTGGTAATGGACGATGGCGATCCGCATAAGAAACCGGTTTACGCGATGCCGGTGCCTTGCCAATCGCCGATGGGTTTCACAAAATGAAAACCCCAGATTTCGAAACCCAACCGATGATACAACCGGTGCGACGGGTGATTGGAGGTATAACTGTCGAGCGTGAGCACTTTACAGTTTTCCTGACGAGCCAGCGTTTCGAGATGTTGGATCAAAAGGCTGCCGATGCCGGTTGAGCGGAGGTTTTCATCGACGACCAAATTATCGATTTCGAGAAATTTTCCGCACCAGATTTTCGTGCCGATCCATGCACCCGCCAGCCCAATCAATCGGCCGCCGATGGTGGCGACAAAAGCATGGTAGTGGGGGTGATCGGTCAGGATCGCAGCAAGCCGCCGATGAATTTCATCCAGGGCGACTTCCGGATTCAGCGTCGAAAGCAAGGCCGCAGCCGCCGGAAGGTCCGCTGATTCCATCAACCGAATCATGGGATTTCCTGCGACCATGGATCTTATTCGGTGGGTTTGATCGAAATCAGCAATGCGTTTTCAGCCGCCAGATATTTTTTGGCGAGCGCGTTGATTTCCGAGACCTTGATGGATCGGTAGTCGGCTTCCCGAGTGCGGGCGAGTTCGAGGCGTTTGGGGTCAAGTTGCGATTGGCTCATAACGGTCGAAAGCCAGTAGCCGTTGTCGCGAAGCGTTTTATCAAGCTGTCCGAGGATCGGTTTGATCGCACGATCAAAGTCATCCTCAGTCGCGCCGGTTGTGGCGAGTTTGTCAGCGAGTTCCCGCATGGTGTTGAGAAGGAGCTGCACATCTTCGGGTTTGCCGACGCTTTGGCCGATCAGGTATCCGAAATTTTCAAAAGCGTCTGAACCGCTTGCTCCGGCATTTGGGCTGTAGGATGCCCCGAGTTTTTCACGGATCTCTTCGCGCAACCGGTCGCCATAGATTTCCGACAGAATATTGAGTCTGCGGAATTCTTTCTGGTTGTTACGCACGCCTGACGTTTTCCAGATGGTCGTAGCCACGCCTTGTGGAATTTTCGAATCGTAGGTGAACGTTTTTTCGGCCGGGGCGTTGGGGAATTCGATCTTACGTTCTGCTTCGAGGGCCGGGAGAGTGCTCGAACGGTTTGGCAAAGCACCAAAGGTTGCCAAAATGTCGGGAAGGATTTGATCGATCTGGAAATCGCCAACGATGGTGAGTTCGAGATAGCCTTTCGTGAGTTCGGGCGTGAACCAGTTTTTGACGTCGGCGATGGTGTAGGACGAAAGTTTTTCAACCGGTGCGAGGGTGAACCGCGAATCGTTTCCGTAGAGCCACGCGTTCATTTCCTGCTCGGGACCGGCAGTCGTGTGTTTGAGCTGCTGATAGATCATTGGGATCGCTTTTTGGAACTGCCAGAGTCCTTCGTTGCGATAGCCTGGATCGGTGAGCGATGCGGCCATGAGTTGCGTTTGCAGCGTGAAATCCGCCGGCGTGGTCGAGCCGCTGAGCGTGAACGCATCTTCATCAATGGCCAACGTGCTGCCAACATTGCGACCGGCGAGGATTTGTTGAAGCTCGTCGTTCGAATGTTTTCCAAGTCCACCACCCTCGAAGATCGCAGTGGAAAACATATCGAGCATTGGCATATCTTTCGGCTGCGACAGTTTGCCGGAACCGATGCGGGCGAGGAGACGGATGCGGTTTTTCTCAAATTCGGTTGGCTTGAGATTCACTCGGACCTGGTTGGAGAGAATGAGTTGCGTGATACCGAGATCGGTCACCTCGTTTCGTGTCGCCACTGTGCCGGGTTTGCCAAAGTCGGTATAACCGAAAACGGGAATTGCGCGAAGGGCGGGGGCTTCAACCGGTTTTCCAATGGAGTCTTGATAAAGTGCAGAGAGGACTTTTTCGCCGTTTTCCGGTTTTTCTTTGGTCGTGAGAACGAGATGCAAACCGGTGGAATCCCAGAATTTCTTCAACGCTTGGTGGGCGGCGGCAGCGTCGATCGAATTCAGTCCCTGTTTGGCGATTTCGAGATTTGTTTCCGGCGCGGAAAAGACAACGTTGTCATTGAGGGTTCGGGCCAGGACGGTGGCGATGCCTTCGGACTTCCGGGTTGGTTTTTGTTTCACCGCCTGTTCGTAAGAATTGAGGATGATCGCTTTTGCTTCGGCGATCTCGGCTTCGGTAAATCCGTGTTCCAACGCACGGCGAAATTCCTGTTCAAGAATCGGCACGGCTTCCTGCCAGCGGTCATCCGCTGCCGTCACGTCGATCGACCCGATTTCCAAGTGGTTAAAAAGCGTTTGGTCCGATGCGGAACCGGATGCGATGGGCGAGTTTTCTTGCTGGGAAAGCCGTTCAAACCGGCGGCCGATCACGGCGTGCGCGATATCGAGCGGCATTTGTTCGAGGCGGTTCGCGACGGTGTCGGGCTTGTCCTCATGCGGCCGCACAAGCATCAGAGAAACGTCCGTTGAAGAAACTTCCTGGTCGGCAAAAATGGCGGTCTCCACTCCTTCGGGGATTTTTACCGAGCCGAGGTCCGGATTTTTTCCCGGGTTCGCTGGATTGACCATCGAGCCGAACGATTTTTCGATCTGTTCACGGATTTGGGCGGGATCGACGTCACCGACCACCACAAACGTCATGCGTTCCGGTGTGTAATAACGAGTGTAAAAGTCGACGAAGCGATCGCGATTCGCAGCTTTGATTACCTCTTCCTTGCCGATGGGGAAACGGCGGCTGATGAGGGAGTCGGGCAGCAATTGGGCGAATTGCTGCTCCATCAGACGGAAGCCCACAGTGTCGCGGCTCATTTTTTCTGAAAGGATCACGCCGCGCTCTTTTTCCACTTCATCGGCATCGAGCAGCGCGCCGTCGCCGAAATCGCGCATCACGGTGAATCCGAGCTTCATCGTTTCCTCGGAGAGGTCCGGAAGATCAAGCATGTAAACCGTTTCGTCGAAGGACGTGTAGGCATTGGCGTGGGCACCAAACGAAATGCCGAGCCGCTGCATCCGTGGAATCAGCTCCGCTGCCGTGTAATTTTTCGATCCATTAAAAACCATGTGCTCGAGGAAATGCGCAAGGCCTTGTTGGTCATCGGCCTCCATCAGCGATCCAGCGGCGATGTGGAGTCGCAGAGAAACCCGTTTCGGAGGCTCACCGTTGGGATAGATGATGTAGCGGAAGCCGTTCTCCAAGGTGCCGAAAATCGCGCCATCGTCCGGTTGAATGTCGGAAGACGCCTGTGGCCATGGGCGGGCTTTCGCTTTCTCGGCAACCGGTTGAGAGTCGGCGGACGTCTTGGGTGACTCGGTGGCGACCGTTTCGACTGCCGGCGGAGCGGCAACCGGTGGCGGATCGGTCCTGGGGCGTAGCGAAAGAAAGGTCGCGGTCGCAGCGAGAAAAAGAACGAGAATGAGCGGCGTGGCCTTTTGCATGGGCGTGATGGTGGCGTTTGATGGGGTAGCTTTGCAACGTCGAAAGCGGTGCGGAAGAAGACGGCTGTCTGATGTTTTTCAAAATCGGAAAAAATCGAGATTGCAATTCCCGCGAGCGCATGCTGTTTTTCCCGCCCGGTCCAAACCACCGGATTACATGTGCGCGCGTGGCGGAATTGGTAGACGCGCTAGATTCAGGTTCTAGTATTCGCAAGGATGTGGAGGTTCGAGTCCTCTCGTGCGCACCATTTTATTTTAAACGAGTTAGGGAACTAAAAAAGCTCTCTTTTTCGTGTGTTTGAAGAATGATATGGTCTGCGACTGGGCAGAAACTGGGCAGATTCAGATGGCGTTCCTTGTCTCTTTTTGACCCGGATTTTTAATATCTGGTTTCACTTTATCTGAAGCGCTCATAATTCCGTTCCCATTTGGGAGCAAGAGAAGCAATGCACGATGCATCGGATGGAGCCGGCTTGATCAACGCGTTTTTCTACCAACGCCTGTCATGACTAAATGGGCGGGGCTTCCTCAGAGCGTCAGTCAAAAATCTCGCGGTTGAAGCGCAGAATTTCATTAAGATCAGCGGCTTCTTTATACTCTGAACTTGTAGCCGCCTCCGATCCAATAATTCGTCCACGACTGTTGGGGCCACTGTACGAGAATTTCAAGTCCGGCAGGACGGGGGATAGTATCAAGGAGACTATTTTCGGCCTATCAGATCGAGCGAAGCTATTACTTAGTCTACCCAAATCAGTGGCTTTAAAGGCCTTCGCTAACGATCCGATCAATGTCACTTTCTCGGAAACGGGAGGACGCGCCAACAAAGACTTTCTCGATTTTCCCCGCGGCTACCATCCGATCTAGCGTCCTCTTTGAAACTGCCAAACGTTCGGCTACCACTTTCTTCTTGAGGAGGCGGTCAGCTACAGTCTTTTGAATGAGATTCGGCGCATGCATCTTACAAAGACATACGATTCAAACGACTTCCTTAACCGGACTTCTTTGTCACGGACGCGCATTAATGCATCAGCGTTTTGCTAGCATACCTTCAAACCACGTTCTCACCGTAAGCTATACCAGGTAGCACGTGCCTTCCCGTGGCGTTGAATGCGTCCCACAGCGACAAGCTCCCGCAGCCGAACTTTCAGCGTATTTTGATTGGCTCCGGTAAGTTCAGCGATTTCGGCAATCGTCAATCGTTTGTGCGCCCTGAGTAATTCCAGCGCTTGCGCCGAAAGAGTTGGAAGGTGCGATTCATCGGCTGCTTTTTCCTTCTCCACCTTAGCCGCAAGGTTGCTCTTCTGTTTTTTCAGACAACGCAGGAAAAAGCCTAGCCATGGCTCCCAGTCCGGACTATCGGATTTGAGCGTGCCTTGAGTTCGACGTAAGGCCTTATAGTATAAATCCTTGTTGTCCTCCACGACGCTTTCAAGCGAGGCATAAGGGACGTAGGCGTAACCCATCCTCAACAATATGAGGGTGGTCAAAATCCGCGAAAGCCTACCGTTTCCGTCCTGAAACGGGTGGATCGCTAGAAATACGACGACAAACACCGCGACTATCAGAAGAGGATGAAGGCTGTTCTCCATGCTGGCCTTATTGAGCCACCGCACCAGTTCTTCCATTTCGCGGGGCGTATCAAAGGGCGTAGCGGTTTCAAAAATGATCCCGATTTCCTTTCCGTGCTCGTCGATCGCGACGACATGGTTGGCGAGCTTCTTGTAATCGCCTCTGTGCCGTTCGTCCTTTTCGCTATGGCGCAGAAGGTTCTGGTGAAGTTGGCGGATGTGGTTCTCCGTGATAGTGAGGTCCTCATACGCCTGAAACACTATGTCCATCGTCTCTGCGTAACCCGCGACTTCCTGCTCATCCCGGGTTTTGAATGAGGTGGAAGTGAGGTTCGACAACAGCGTCTCCACTTGGATGTCCGTCAGCTTTGCACCTTCAATCCGAGTGCTCGATCCGACACTTTCAATCGTGGCCACCCTTCGAAGTTGTCGTAGCCGTTCCGGGGACATGGTTTTAAGGGCTTCCCATTTGCCCTTAAACTCATCGATTTCGCCGACAAGCTTCAGTAATTCTTGTGTAAGATGTATTTTGGGTTCTTTCATCAACGCCGCCGTACCTGATTTGATATCCGATTGTGCCCGATTATACCCGATAAGTCAACTTTCCTTCTCTGGGCCGGTTATCGCCGGGATCGAAGCTGACGTTGACTGCAGTTTTTAGGTTTTGAACACAGAAAATCCCTACGGCGGATACCCTCGTCGCAGAAACAAAACGACTGCAAGGTAGTGACTGAGACGAGGATTTTTAATCATTAGCTCGCCCTGCGATGGATGCTGTCCCGAGAGATTGATTTACAAGGGCCTGATGGGGCCCCTGTCGGAGGACAGGATTCAATGAAGACCAAAAAACGCCGCCGCCCAATCGAAGCGGATGCCAAGGGTGGAGACCGGAGCCGCGCGGAGCTGCACAAACGATAGTGCGGAAGCGAGCACGGCGAGGATAGGAGCGACCGGAACGCAGTGGAGGGAACTTGCCCTTGGCAGTAGCGGGGCGGTGGCAATCCCACGCGCCAGGGCGCGTGCAAGCTGAGACCGGGGGAATGGGGGAGGGGAGGGGGAAGCGGCGGCCCACCGGAATAAAGTCCGCAGGCGGCTTTGCCGCCCTTGCGGACAGCGAGGCGCGGTATCCCGCGTCCGCTGGTTTATGCCGGATGGCCCGCCGGTTGCGGGAGGCGGGGGAGCGGGGTGAAGAAGCGGAGCGAAACTTTCCTTCGGATCAAATGGCGCAGGGTGCGGGTGGTCGAGGACAGTCGGCCAAGCGAGGAACCGAGTGGCGGGCCCGCAGGCCAGCCCGTCACGCTGCGGCGGTGCGGAGCGTTCAATACCTTTACGGCCGCCTCTTCCAAGTCCGAGGTGGTGGTATTCCCACGACCATGGACGGCGGCCGCACTTTCATTTCTTGGGGTTTTAGGGGTGTTACCCCTAGGAGAATGGGGAGGGGCGCACGCAGCAGCCCCACGCGGGAAACACTTTTCCCCGTCCAGATTGTCAGGCATTACTCGTCTGAAAAAGCCATGGGAAGACGTAGATATTTTCTCCAAGAGGATCGTTTTTCGGGAATCAAAGCTCGGATCCTTCCGCATTTTGCCGGTGGTCGATGAATACACGCCTGAATGCTTGCAATTAAAAGCTGGGCGACCGTTGAGAGGAGGCAACGTTTGCAGATGCCTGTCAGAGTTATAAAAAAATCGTCAATTTAAGCCTAGATCGTTAATTTTTATTGAGACTTGTCACCCGATAGCAAATAATCTTTCCACGCTGTCGCTACTCTTTCGTTACAAAGCCAAATCGCTACTGCCCGGTTGTCTTTAAATTCGTTAAAAGGGGCCACCGCATAGGTGTCCGGATTTCCCAACCAGCTTTCCCTCAGATCGATTTTCTGAAGTTTGGTGAAAGGTGATACCTTTTTACTGCTCAACGAACGGGAAGTCTTTTGTTGTTTGGAAGGCGAAAGCCTGATTTCAATCGCCGCTTTTAGAAAGGGAATGATCGCATTGAGACTTTCCCCAACCTCATGCCCTTCGTGGTCACTCACTGCCAAAATCCATGGAGCGTTCTGACCTATTCCTTTCTCAATATTCCTTTGTGAAAATTCCAGCCACTCAGGGTTATCTCGTGCACCTAAAGCAAAAAACATAGGAATCTCCCGGGTGGCTGCCGATGTTTCAACTCCGGGACCGAAAGTACCTTTGGAACTTCCAAAGGCAGCTACCCTTTCCGGGTGCTGCGTGCAGTAGCGGGAGGAGACATTTGAGCCCGCTGATGTTCCCCAGAAGGCCAGTGGGCCTTTTTCCAGTTCGGGATGTTTACTTCGAACAGACAGCGCCGTTACAGCGTTATCAATCGCTTTTGCGACTTCTCCATCTGGATCCTGCTGATATAAGAAGGGCTCGCCATTCGTGAACTGGCAGCCGATCAGAGCGAAGCCTACCTGCTTGGCAAGATCCTGCCATTGTTTCTCCTCCGCCATTCCCCGGCCATCACCATGGCGACCAGGAATCAGCACTAAAGTTCCCTTCAGTTGCATCGCTTCATCCGGAATCCAGCCTCTGAAAGCTACGGTATTAATTTTTACCTTTCTGAGTGGACTTCCGTTCCAATCTAGAACCTCCGCTTCGGCCATGGCCAAAATGAATGGGAAAAGTATTGAGATCAGAGTAAATTTCACCATGAAATCATGACTTTTCAAAAGCGCGCGTCAAGCCATGGAAAAATCGAAGAAATCAAAAATGGGGTGAGGACAATGGTGGAGAGCATGGATTTGTAGGATTTTAACCTATAAGTCGCTGAAAATAAATCTATAAAACCATTTAAGTTAAGAGTCTTAAAAGAATCCCAAATTGCCTTTATAAAAGCGGTTTTTGTATGAATTTTTGTATGAATTTTTGTTTGATGTGCTCGTTAATCTGAAGCGGTACGAATTTTGATATGATCGATATGGCAAGAAAAAGTCTGATGCAGATTTGGGGTATATGTTGTTCAATATTTTGTATTACTCAGCTTTGGGCTATACCTGGTTTTTCAAAATTCAACCCTCCAACAACTGGACGTGCTTTGTACACCGGAGGATGGATGCTGGAATATCCGATGGGAGAGGTGAGCGCATCCCCCGAGTTCAGTTTTCCTTTGCAGCTGGTGTATTTAACGAGTCGTACGCAGCAGGGATTTTTCGGCAGCCAGTGGTTCTGTCCTCAGTTGGAGTCTTCTGTTATACCGGCAGGAAGAGGTTATATTCTATGGAACATGCCTTCCGGAGAACAAATGGCATTTCGCGAGGATGAAGATCGAAAAGGCGAATATATTGCGATTTCGGACAAGGCGTGGCGGGCCACTTCTTCCCCGACCAAGCAGGAAATTAACCACATAGACGGGTGGGTTTATCAATTCTCGAAAGGGAAGCTCATCTCGGTGCTATCTCCTAGCCGCAGAGTAATGGAACTGGAATGGCGAAATAATCAGCTGAACATCATCCGCTTATGCGACCTCAAGAGCAATTTTCGCCGCACCATTTTTCAGGCTCTTTATAATGACGATAAACGTCTTTCGAGTTTCAAGCTCCATGGCCAGCTTCACCAATTTATTTATGTAAAAGACGGTATTCAGGAGCGCCTGTCGGCGTGGTCTCCACCAATAGGGGAGGATGTAAAATTTCTTTATAGTCCGGATAGCGGAGTGCTTGCGAAGGTCGGCGTTGGAAATACCACAGATCCCAGTCGAATAGAGGAATTTAAAACCGAATTTGTAAAGCCATCTGATTCGGAGGAGAATGCATCCAAGAAACTGATCGCAAACTATTGGATGATCCAAGACACTTTGGGTGTTTATACGTATGGCCGAAAAGGGGAAGGCGGGAAAGATTGGAGTTCCGGTGACGTGACGCTTAAGAGGCGTTCGGGACAGACCTTGAGTTCCACTTATGTCGAGTCGCGGGGTGTGGTGACCAACTCGCAGGATGGGAAGGAGCGGAGGGATTTTTACTACCGTTCACCGGGGCAGAAGTACGATGGGAAGCTGCGGCGGATTGAAGAAAATGGCAAAGTGGTTCTGGAATACCGCTACGATAGGAAAACTGGTCTGTTGATCGAGTCTCACGATGCCAAGGGGTTAATCACCTTTTACGATTACGATCCGAAATTCCGGCCATCAAAACTCAAGGAATGGGAACCGAAGCCCGTACGCATCCGAAGTGGAAGTCGACGGAAATGGGATCTGATCGCCGAGTATGCATATAGCGAGGATGGTAAACTCATCGCTGCCAAGGATGGCCACGGTCACCTTACAAAATACACATATACTGCCCGGGGAGAAGTTGCATCCGTGACGACGCCTGCGGGAGACGTGCGATCCTTCACCTATGATGATTTCGGCAGATGCACCTTGGTGAATACATCAGGACGGACACAAAGTTTGGAATACAACGAAAACGGCAAGGTCACGGCCCAGACTGGGCCCGATGGTTTGAAAACTGAATTGATTTACGATGCTGACGGCATTTTGGTTCAGATAAAACGCAATGGCAAGCTCACGAAGGAGCTACTTCTTGACGAGTTCAAACGGGTCATCGGTGAGAAGGATGCGCTCAACCGGAGCTCACGGATTGAACGTGACGCTCGTGGAAACCTTCTCGCTCAACATGCTCCCAATGGCTCCATCACCCGATACGAATATGACGAATTCGACCGACGCAAGTCTCAAATCGATGGCAACGGCAACAAAATCTCATTCAGATATGATCCAGATGGTCGCTTGATCGAACAAGTAAATGCATTGGGAAACATTCAACGTTGGAAATACGATCCGAAGACCAGTCAGTTGGTGGAACGCCAGAATGGCGAGCAGGTAATCGCCCATAGTTATGGTAAGAATCGGGAACTCATTTCTCTAGATTATGGAAATGGTCAGAAACTAGATTATTCCTATGATCAAAAAGGCCGACCGGTTTCGATTACCGGGCCTGATACGACCTTCGAATATGCTTACGATGAAGAAGGACGCTTGACCGCCACCCGTGCGGTTTGTGGGGAAGACGATCAGTTACTGGCCTACCGCTATAACCGGCGTGGTCAACGGACAGGAATGTTAATTTCGCAAGCGGTGCGGCCCCCTTCCCAAGACAGTGAGTCAGAAAAGGAGGCTGCCTATGAAGCGTTACAACAAACCGAGCAAAGTTATGATGATGCGGGAAACCTCGCCGCTATTTTTTCGAACGGGGTACCGGTTATCCGTTATAGCTATGATCTTGCCGGTCGGCCATCGCAAAAAGTTTATGGCGAGGCCAAGGATGGCAAGTCTGCCCTGACGGTCGATATTGGATATGATTCGATGGGGAATCTAGCCCGCATGGAATTCAAAGGGGGCGGGCTCCCTTCACCTTTGCTTCTTGCTTATGAATGGGACGAAGGGAACCAACTCAATCGTCGCACTTGGAACGGTCAGACGCTGCGCTACGAATATGATCCTAGCGGTCAATTGCTCAAAGTCATTGATGACAAGGATCAGTCTGTACTTGAAGCCTATACCTATGATCAGGCTGGCAATATGCTTACTAAATTAATTCACGGCAATCTGACAGCCATGACTTACAACAAGGGCAATCAATTGGTCAAATCCATGGATATTGGCACTGTGGCACCGGATCAGGTGGCAAATATTTTAAAAGCATTTGCTAAGACGAATGCAAATTCGAAAGACGCGCTTTCATACCACTACGACCGAGCGGGAAGAATGCTGGGCACCGACCAGAAAGCTCTGAGTCGCTACGGGTGGTTGGATAAGGTCACGGAAGTGACATTGCCTGATGTAGGAAAGGCCAATTATCGCTATTGGCCGGACGGGCAACTCGCTAGTATTGGCGGTGTAGCCAATGTTCCGGTTCGTGTTGAAATACCAAAACCGCAAGTCAAACCGGTGGCACCGGCTGCCCAGGGTGCCGCAATTCCCACACCAGAAGAGGATAATTCTGGAGATGGCAATCCATTTGGAGTCGCCATTGAAGACAACCCTTTCGGCACACCAATCCAGTCTAACCGGCAAACCCCTGCTCCGTCCGAGTCGAAGAAAGTGGCGCCTGCCCCGGTCGCCCAACCAGAACCCGTGGTTACTCCACTTGAAAAGGAACAACCGACTGCCACATTACCACCTCTGCCGGAGGAAACTTTCCTCTGGGATGGCCTCGCGCTCATCCGCCGGAATGACACCATTTATCTGATCGAGCCCCACCTAAGCGGCGGAGTTCCTATCGCTTCGCATCCGATCGGTCGGACGGATCAAATCACTTATCATCTGAACGATATGCTGGGAACTACATTGGCCACGCTTAGCTCGGACGAATTGCGTTTCTCCCGCCTAACCTCTTTTGGGCAGTCGCTCAAAGCCCCTACTACCGACGGTGCAATGTCGCCGCCTGCGCCCGTGGCACCCGAAAGCCGAATGCCACAACCTAATCAACTTCCGCCCACAAGACGGTGATGCTTCTCTCCCCACAAACAAAATAATAAAATGAAAAAATACACGTTACCAATCGCCTTCATGGCAATCTCGATAAGCACTGCCTTGGCCGTGATGCCCTCCGCTTTGCCAGAGTTTAAAAATGAAAAGCAACTGCAACAATGGCGGGCCGAGAAAAGATCAGAAGCTACACCAGAAGCACAAGATGAGCAAATATTTTATACCGGTAAACCGAAGTTGAACGGGGCGGATTCTTACTCATTCAAATTCAGAAGTTACGACTCGGCCTTGTCGCGTTGGACCTCGGAAGATCCCAGTGGATTTCCTGACGGTGCAAATAGCAGTATATACGCTCCGATCCCAACAAGTGAGATTGATGCAAATGGTTTATGGACACTATCTTTGATAGACGATTCCAACAGAATGGCGTCTGATACCGGAACGGTTAATACCGGCTGGATCAATGGAAACGAAGCTATCTTGGCATCCGTAAGCCTGCATTATTCGGCGAGCGGAGATACCTCTGGAATTGTTACGGGGGTGGGCTTAGGATCGATTTCGCCACACAGCGACTTTACCACGACGGTAATCGCTGGATTTAATATTGGCGCAACTTCGACAGGGAGTATCTCAATATCTCCGGCGAGTGGTAGCTGGCACAATACAGATAACGATTTGCAAACCGCTATGACCTACGCCACCCAAGATCTTGGAGATAATAAATATAAATTGACTCTCACGGTTTCTTCGATTTATAACGGCACGGGTTTGACGGGGGCCGGTATCGCTGGATCTAGTATAAGTTGGAGTTCCGGTGGTGGTCAGCAGACTGCATATGCTTCAATGACCTTTCAAGCAGTAGAATAGCTATGAAATTTAACAAATGGATAATAACTTTTTTGTTGTCAATCTGTATTTCGTTATTGGCTAATTCCAAGTCGGACGCCGCTGATCCTATCAAGGTTGAGGTCAAATTAAGTTGTGGCGGTAATGGAACCATCGATCATCTATCTTCCAGTAATACAGAAGCGAATATTGGGGAATCCGTTTTTGAGTATGGAAAGGAAAAAATAACAATTGAAAAAAATTATCGATTTAATAAATCGGGTTCTGGAGTATATGAAATGGTAATAAAATTTATATTCAAACAAAAAAATAACCCCAGTAAATCATGGGAAAAAATTATAGTTTTAAATAAGAAAAATTACAAAGAGCTATACCCTTTTGATGGCGTTGAAATGTTAATCACTGTGAAATAGCAGAATTGATTTTTTGCTTGGCCTCTCATCTGGATAGTAAGATGAGGGCAGGTAATTTCTTTCACGTTGATTCGCAAGAAAAGTGGAATTTTCCACCCGAAAACTTCTATGAAAAATCATGTGATGTTCGATACTTCAATATTGATTTTTAGTTAATTTGTTGCAAGATTAGTTACCTTAATTAGGATGGGTTGGTATATAATTTTGTGACTGGTGTTTAATGGTGTGATTTTTATGTTTCCTGTTGCTGAAATGTACTATTCCTAATGGGTATAAATTGCTCTATTGAGATTAAATGTGAATGGTTTAAGTGAGATTTTACTCACAGAAAAGAAGATTAAAGCATTATAGTTTTAGAAGGTGTCGCTCGGAATTCATCGGTTGCCGTCGCAATATCTGCCGAAAAACCACGTGCGGTGGAATCATTGAAATTACCTCCGAAAATAATAATCTGGAAAAGAATGAATCTGATTTTTAATCGATCGGCGAATCTGTTTGGGGTGATTTCCTGGATCGTATCTGTTCTTATAGGATCGGCACAGTCGCCGGAAGTGCCTCCCGTTCCACCCCCATTGCCGGAAGGGGTGGAAGTTTTCACGATAAGAACCGACGCCGAACTCAACCGGCGGATTCCTTTTTATGTGAGAGTGCCGAAGAATTACCAACCTGGTCTGCGTGGAAAGACTTATCGGATGCTATTTCTCTGTCCCGTGTTGAATCATGACGGCCTTGAGCACATGAACAATTCTGCCAGTTGGTACAAAATTGCCGACGAGAGGCAATGGTTTGTGATGACCTGCACTTTCACTCAAAAAGTTGAAGATGCTCACAATCGGCGATTTTCTTATTATTATCCCGATACTTCTTTTTCCGGGAAAGCAATGCTCGAGGCGCTTGATCAGGTTTCTAAAAAATATCCCATCGATACGGAACGGTTGTTAATGCAAGGTCTTTCCGGCGGCGGGCAATTTGTTCACCGGTTTGCGATGTGGGCACCGGAACGAGTTTCGGCGGTTGCGGTCAATTCATGCAGTTGGTTCGATAAACCGAGCAAAGGATGCAATCAGGTCGCGTGGTTCGTCACTGTCGGTGAATCAGATGGTGCCTATAACAATTCTCTGGAAGTGGTGGATCAATTGAAAGCGGTAGGGGCCTTTCCCTTGTTTCGATCTTATCCGGGATTGTCCCACGAAATCAACAGCGAGGTGATAACTTTAAACATGAATTTCCTTCAGTTTTACGACGATCATACAAAAAAGGATCTCGGCGAAAAACGGCCGTCGTTTATTTCAGAAAAGGAACGTTTGTCCCTACAGGGAGATAAAATGCCATTTGTCGGCGACAGCCAAGATTGGAAATATTGGCCCAATACCGCTTATGCGCGGGAGGGAATTGCCAAGGAGTCGATGATCTATTTACCGAATGAAGAGGTTGCCAAGGTGTGGGGAGTAAAAGGAGAAGAAGAATGAATATGGAAACTCCAATCGAATATTTTTATGGCGACACTCTGCGGTGGAGTTTTGGCTTTGAAAATCCCAACAAGGCGGCGGTACTGTTTGTGTGCGCGATTCCGTTGTTGTGGGGTCTGTGGCAGATGGCATGGCAAATCAAAAACGGCTGGCTGCGGCTGCCCGCGCTTTTGATTTCAGCGGGGGCAATTCTCGGCGCGTGGTATTGTCTGATCATGACATTTTCCCGAGGCGGATTGGTCGCCACGATTTGCGCCTTGGGATATGTCATAGGTTTGCAGGTTTGGAATCAACGGAAGGGGCGAAGGTGGTCAACAAGCCCGCCATTCTGGCTTTCGATTTTGTTGCTGGGCGTCATGGCTGGAATCATCGCCTGGACCGGTATGGCACAGCGCTCCGGCGAAGCGTTCGGAAGCGACGCCTCGGTGGGCAACCGGTTCGAACTCTGGGGCAGCGCCTTGCAAATGGCCGTGGACAACCCGCAGGGATTCGGAACCGGAAAATCCGGTGACCAATACATGCAATGGTATCAGCCGATCGATCGAAGCGAAGGTTATCGGACCTTGGTCAACAGTTACCTGACTTTTATGGTGGAGCAGGGGTGGTTGTGGTTCGGCCTGTGCATGACAGTATTTGTGATTTTCTGGACTTGGACAAATCCACCTGCGGGTTCGCCATTCCGCGTTGCTTTAAGAGCCTCGATTTTGGGCTTTTTAGTGGCGGGGGTCTTCAGCACGACGATGGAAGATTACCGGTTATGGATTTTGCCGGCGGTTTGTACGGCAGTCTTGTTGGGCGTCTCCGTTTGGAAGAAGGCACTGTTCAGCAGAAAGAAGCTGGTTTTGGCCGGCTTGCCTCTTTTGATGGCATGTGGCACTATAGGGATTACCGGTGCGATTAAGAGCGCCAATGACCGGTTGCGGCGCGAATTCGGGATAATGGATGGTTTTCGAACAGTCACCGCCGTGGGATCGAAAAGTCCAACGGCCCGGGTGTTTGGCTGTGTGGTTGATGAAGCCGTTTTGGGAGATCAGTATGCAAAGCTTTTGAGGGAACTGGCACTCAAAGCCGATGTGAAACTGATCTTGGATGATCACGCGAAGCAAGCCGAGCGGATGCTTTATATTGGAAAAGCAGTGCATTCATGGCGCGATTATCCATCAAAGCATCTGTATCTCTTGGCGCCCGAAAAAATGGAGGAAGGTGAAGTCGCGGCATTACTGGCGGAAAGAGAATCGGTGCATATCATGCTTTCCGAAATTGATGAGGATGGTCGCGTCGATTTCTGGGAGGAAATGACCGAAGGAGAACAAGCCGCACGGTTTCACAAAATAACACTAACCGGCGTCGGCAACCGCGTCGATTGGGCGTGGGACCAGGTGATTCAAGCAGTTCAGAAGATCGATCACCATTAAGTTAAGCAGAATAATGCTTTACACTTAATGCTTTACACTATATCAGTATCGCTTAAAAATGGTTTAGCAGTTGCGCACTATTTGACAAAGGGGCTTTTTCGTTCACCATACACAATAAAATAAAACATTGAAAAAACATATAACTTCTCTGACGCTGTTAATATTGTTGTGCGGGAGTCTCTTGGCCGCGATTCCATCGGCATTACCTGAATTCAGAAGTGAGAAGCAGCTAACCCGCTGGCGTGCCGAAAAACTTTCTTCTTTCGATTCGCAATCAGGAGGAGAAATTAGCCCATTCTATACAGGCAGGCCCTATCTGCCATCCACGAATGCGTATGTATTCAAGTACAGAAGTTACAATGCTGGAATCCTCCGATGGACTTCTGAGGACCCTAGCGGATATCCTGACGGGGCGAATAATATCAGGTACGCGCCGGTCCCGACCAGCCAGTTCGACTTCTGCGGTTTAGAGGTGCACGCAAGCGATATAAGGGTAGTCGCCGCAGTTATTTCCGGGTGGCAATCGGTGGGATTTGATATGGCTGCCAATCTCGGTCAACACTCTATGAATGGAGGAGCCGACAGAACGGCCACCTCTGGCGAAATAGACGCGATTAAGGCTTCATCAGCTTTCACGAACCAGTTCAATAAAGGATGGCTTGATACTCATTACGGCTTACAGGGTAGTGGTTCATATAGTTATGAACACCTCGTGAATTTTGGTGTTATTTCGGATCTAGGGCTCGCTTACGGCCATGTCACGTTCGGATTTGATATTTCTGTCCAAACAAATGAAAGCGGATATGAATACAACGTGGACTATTCTTTTGACGATATTTATGACTTCGATCCCAATAGTAATATAAACGCTATTGTCGCATTTCACAACCTCCAAGCTGCTGGCATAGCCTCTGTCTTTACAACTTCTGGCCAATTCTCGATTTTTTATGAATAAGACAGCAATCGCTGCTTTAGTATTAGCTTTTGTTGGGGTTTCGTGCCATCCTAATAAAAAGGTCATTTATGGATGTGATTCAGACACGTCTCATAAGATTTTTGTCGGCGATTTCAATAGCACGGATATAGTTTCGATTGGCATTTTTAAAAGTTCCCAGAAGACTTTCTACCCCATTCCTAATTGGAAGGAAAATGTTTCTACAATTTGGATTACAGATCAGATCCAGATCGCAAGTTTCAAAGATACCCTGTCCCAGGTGAGCTCAGTCAAGAAGAGGCCTGAACTGCGGGAGGGCTGGTCCGGAAGCCTACACTTGATCGTGAACCAAAAAGATGGGACTAGCGGCTGCCTTTTCGGCAGGCCCATTAGTTCCGGTTTCTTTATCGGCCCTATGTTTGAGAGAGACTCTTATGGATCTATTAGGAATGATTTTTACAATTTCATAGTAACTTACCTGTGATTAGTGAGCTTCTTGAGCTTTGCGACAAAAACAAGATAGTTTTTGTCGCGAATGGGGATCGAAGCTCCCCCGGGAAGTATCAAAAACGATTCCCGGTTCGCATCAAGCAGCCGCTCGATGTGCCTAACACACCGGGCCGCTTGTGGTCGATGGATTTCATGCATGACTCACTTCATTACGGCAAACGCTTCCGCACCCTCAACGTTTTTGACGAAGGTGTGCGCGAAGCATTGGCCATTGAAATTGACACCCCATTACCCACCGAACGCCTCATCCGTGTGCTGGAAAGACTCAAAGAAATCCGTGGCCTCCCGTGTCGATAACGTAAGCGTAGTCCGAAGCACCGTATGGGTTTCGTTGCAACTGCCGTATCGTTGTCGTCATAGTCATCGGTTTATGCCGACTATGAAAATTTCAGGCGGCTTTGATCTGCGGCTTGGTCTTTCGC
>DBTN01000019.1 GCA_002307065.1 Akkermansiaceae bacterium UBA1315
GGTCCGCAAGGAGAAAAAGGCGACACCGGTGAAACCGGGGCAACGGGAGCCACTGGTGCGACAGGCGCCACCGGTCCTCAAGGGGAAAAAGGTGACACGGGTGCAACCGGCGCGACCGGAGCAACTGGCGCGACAGGAGCCACCGGCGCAGCCGGTGCGGATGGCGTGATCCAGACGGCGAGCAATGGTCTGACGCTTTCGGGTTCAGATGTGAAGTTGGGCGGGACGTTGACGGCGGCGACTACGATCGCTCAAGGTGCAAACAACCTGATCTTAACCCAGTCAGGAGGACGAGTCGGCATCGGTACCTCGAGTCCAAATGCTCTCTTGCATATAGCAGGAACTGCGGGAGCGACTACGGCATCAGGAAGGTTTCGGTGGCTTCATAACACGACTTCAGTGGTGAACACCACCAACACTGGGACTTGGAATATGGCTCCTAGCCTTCTCGCTGACGGGCCGATTATCACCAGTGGAGGGATTGTATCAGGCGATAACATAGCGGCGGTACAAACTATCACCTATTCGGATATTCGAATTAAAGAAAATATCGTCGGATCTGATACTTCTGCAGACTTGGATACTTTGAGTAAAATTGAGATTGCAGATTATACGATGAAAGATAAATGCCTGTTCGGTGGCCGGAAATTCAAAAAGGTAATCGCTCAGCAAGTAGAATCGGTGTTTCCGCAAGCGGTGAGCAAGTCGAGAGACTTCATTCCGAACGTGCTCAAGGTTGCAGAGGTGGCCTCACAGGAGGATGCAGGTGCTCTGGTGGTTCTGCCCGAAGCTTCGGATCTGAAGGCGGGCGATCTTGTTCGATTTATCAGCGAGCAAGGTTCTAAAGAGGAAGTGGAAATCTCAGCCGTCGACGGGAAAAATATGATCGCTAAACTCACGAATGTGAAGGCGGGTGAAAAAGTCTTTGTCTACGGCAAGCAAGTCGATGACTTTCGTGCCGTCGACTACGACGCCATCTCGATGCTCAATGTCAGCGCGACTCAAGAGCTCGCGAAGAAGGTGACTGCACTTGAAGCTGAGAACGCCAAACTCACCGCTGCTCTTGCGAAGATGGAAGCGCTTGAAAAGGCGGTCGCCGCTTTGGAAGGGAAGTCGAATGAAACGGTGACGGTTTCATTGGTGAAATAATCCTCCTTCACCCTCGCGCTCCGTGGCCATCTCTCTCCCGTGGCTGCGGGGCGTTTTTTGTGTTGGGCCTTTGGAAATTGGAGAGGGGGGAACGAGAACATCGGACGTCGAAGGTTGGACGTCGAAGGTTGGGCTTTTGAAGGGAGGAAAGGGGGTTTTGCGTGAATGAAGGGATTTAAGAAAAGGCGCGTGCTTGACGGGCCGGTGGTGCGGGGCCATCCATGAAGGCGTGAAATCCAATTTGAAAAACCTGCTCGCGCTTGCGGTCATCGCCAGCGGTACCGCGCTTGCTCAGCCGGGAAGCGCGCCGGCATTATCGGAGGCTGGGGGCAATTCGGTCGCCTCCGGGACATCGGTCGCGCCGCCGGAAGTGGTGGCGGCAGCGGTCGCTGCGGTCAACCAATTGGGAGATGAGGTGGTGCGAGGGCGTTATCAGATGGCGGTTGAGCGGATGAATCCCTTGTGGAAAGAGCGGACTGCGGCGCGCTTAGGGGGCATGGAGGCTTTGGAAAAACAATTGTCAGGGGTGGCGCGGCAAATGGTGCAGCAAGGGATCAGCATGATTTCCTTTCGCTCTGAGGGCGTGCCGCGTTCCTTTGAGGTTTGGCCGGGCAAAAAGGTCGAGAAGGTGGGCGGCGTCGAACAAGAAGTGCTGATTTACACGAAGTGGCTGGTGCTTGTTCCGACCGTGACGAAATTCCGAGTGATTCGTCAGGGCGATCCGAAGCCGCTGGTGATCGAGAGCACCGGTTTTCAAGTGGCGGTTTCCGACAAGGGCAAAAATGATTGGACGTTTATTGATGGCTCCGGTTTGAGCGTGAACGACCTTCGTCGATTGTATATCAATTTGCCGCAGGACCTGGAGCTTCCGCCGACTGAGAAACGCGAGGCACGCTGAAACGATTTCTATGGCTACGAAGAAGAAACGCATTCCGGAGGAGACGATTCTTCACCGCAAACTGTTGAAGTTATGGAAACGCGGGCAGAGCAAGTTATGTGAAGTACGAGGTTCCGAGATTCACGGTCGCGGAGTTTATGCGACGGAATTTATCCCGAAGGAAACGCAGATCATCGAATATGTCGGTGAGCTGATTGATAAAAAGGAAAGCGAACGCCGCGCGTTGGCGCTGCACGCGAAGTCGTTAAAAACCGGTGGGGCGGCGGTTTATATTTTCACGCTGTCGAAAACGTACGACATTGATGGGGACGTGCCGTGGAATACGGCGCGGCTGATCAATCATTCGTGTGATCCGAATTGTGAAGCGTGGATCGTCGGGCGGAAGATCATGATCTACTCGCTGCGGGACATCCAAGAGGGGGAAGAGTTGTCTTTCGACTACGGGTTCGATGTCGATTGTTATGAGGATCATCCTTGCCGATGCGGCTCGGACCAATGTGTCGGCTATATCGTCAGCCGCCAACAATGGCCCGAGTTAAAAGAACGCTTGGAAAAACGCGGCAAGGAAGTGCGTGTCCCGCTGAAAACGAAGAAGTGATTACCAGCTTAAGACGCGCAGGCTGATTTCGCCGAAGATGCCTTCATCGAGATCGCTTTTGTAGTCGCGGTCGCCATTTGGGGATTCCAGTTCGATTTCGTTTCCTGCGGTCATACCGGCACCCGCGCGCACCCAAACTTGTTCGGTCAAGCGGCGGTCAACAAACAGACCTGCACGGTAGGAGGTGAAATCGATATTGCGGGAACGACCATTGTCGGCGCGGATGTTCCATTGTTCGCTGGCGGAATCGATGACGAAGCTGAAAATCCAGTCTTCGGTCGGCGTGTAAGCGGTGACGAAATTCAATCCGTAGAGACCGACGCGGAGGGTTTCCGTCGCTTTCCAATCGAAGTTGATGCCTGGGAAGATGCTTTCGTCGCCGTTCAGGTCGAGAGCGACGATGCCAAATCCGAGGGTGAAGCTTTCGCTGAAGCGGTAGCCAACCCCGGCGAGGACATCGAAGGTGAAATCGTCCGCGTCGATGTCTTGGAAATCGGACGCCATTTTTGCGCGAGTCCAGCCGTTGTAGATCCATGGGCTGCCGGTTTCGTTGTAAGTGAGGGAGGCGCTGAGAGCGATCGAATGAAGATCTTCGTCACCGATGGGGAAATCGGCACCGGTATCGCTGAAATTCAGACGGGTCGCGCGGTAGTGGAGCGCTGGGGTGATCGTGAGATGGTCGAACGCGGTGATCGGATCGCTGAGGCGGGTCCGCATGTCGGCGTGGTAGACCTCGAGATCTCCCTCGCTGTCGTCGAGGTCCATGCCACCGGAGTAACCGGCGGAAAAACGGGTGTATTCCAAACCAGGTCCGCCGACTTGGGCGTGAACGGTGGAGATGCAGGCGAGGGAAGCCAGAAGGGCAACGGGGCGTGAGATCATGCGACAGTTTCTGACGGATTTGTCCGGGTTGCGCAAGCCCCGCCATTTCAGAGCGGATGGGTCAGCGAATCGTGCGGAGTATTTCCGGAAAACCGGTCAGCCGTTCATCAGCTTAATGCCCCAGGCGACGAGCGAGCAGGTCGCGAGCACCAGCATGATCAGCAGGAGGATGCTGCGGTTTTGGGCTTTTTGGAGATTTCGCAAGCCGCCGCGGGTCGCGAGGGCTTGTTCGTGTTTCCGTGCGCGTTCGCGTTCCTTCAGGCTTTCGAGCGGGGGCATCGTGCGATCGCGCTCGTTACGTTCGCGTTCGAGCTTTTTGGGGAGCTCGGTGATTTCTTTTTGCTGCTGAAGAAGGCGCCGCTCCTCTTCACGGAGTTTCGCCAATTCCAGATCGTCCTGAGACAAGGGTGACGGGCGCATTTTTCAAGGAGCGTTATTTGGCGAGATAGGCCACGAGGGCGATCGCGCCGAGGACGACAATTGGCAGATTGAAGGCGAGTCCGTTGCGAAGATTCGTGACGAAATCGGCCCCCATTGCATTTTTTCCGTGGGCCCGGTTTCGTTTGGAAGGGCGTCCGAAAATTGTTCCGCTGCGGCTGTGTTCGAAATGGGCCGCTGCCTGATCGTATTCGTCCGCGGCGATGTCGATGGCCATGGTGGCGCGCTCGAGTTTTTCCAGAAGGTTATCGCGTGTCCAATTTTCTGGAGTGAATTTTTGGAGTTTATCGAGGTGGGCGGCGAAGCAAACGCGGCACTGTTCGAGGTCTTCGGCTTCTTGGCGGATTTCGAAAAGCTCGCGGTCGATAAGCGTGAGGGAAGAGGAAAGTTTCTCGGTGAGCTCGACCTGCTGGTTGATGAAACTGCGTTTGCGAGCGGTAAGTTCCTCAAGCTCTTGCTTTTTCTTTTCGAGCTCCTCGCGTTGGAGTTGGATCCGATTGAGTTCTTCCTGAGCGGCTTTGAGCTTATCGTCGTAGTCGTCGACGCGTGAGCTGCCACCCGCTTGCATTTCCATCTGGGTGGAACGGATCTTGATGTGGTGCGTGTGATCGACGGGAGTTGCCATGGGCGGAAGGAGGTAAAATGGACAGAGAACTCTTTAACCAAAGTCCGAGGTTTCGACCAGTGAATAATTCGGTCTCCTTAAAGGCTAACTTCTTTAAATGTAAAACATCGGGGCACCTTGGCCGCTGGCGAGACTCTCCAGCGTGATCTGGCCGAGGGCGTCGTGGAGTTTGGCGGAAATTTGTTCCCAGGCGATGCGGACCGCTTGGCCGGATTCGCCGTCGTGGGAGACGGAACATTGGAGCAATACGGGGTCGACCGCTTCGACGATTTGTCGCAGGGTGATCGTATCGGCTGAGCGAGGGAGGAGATACCCACCGGCTTTTCCGCGGCGGGATTCGACCAAGCCGGCGCGGCGGAGGTCGTTGAGAATCTGCACCAGAAAGTTAGCGGATACGGCTTCGCGTTGCGCCATCTCCTCAAGCCGTGTAAGAGTCCGGCCGTCATGGCACTTCGCGAGCTGGGCCATGGCCCGACACGCGTATTCCAATTTCTGAGAAATTTTCATGAGCAAATCCCACCATACCCTTCCCGTCACGGCGAGCAAGATCGAGGCCAACGTTTGCGCGGCACAAAACGTGTGCCTCTCCAGTGTGTGGCAAGATTTACGATCCGAGGCTGAACGGGTGGCGGCGGAGGAGCCAACGATGGAACATCTGGTGGACGATGTGATTTTGAGTCGGGACTCCTTGGCTGCGGCGTTGGGGGCCCGGTTGGCGAGACGGCTGGCGCGTGAAGACATGCCGCGGCAGAGCATGGAGCCGCTGCTGACCGGGGTGTTTGAAGCGCATCCGGGGACGGTGGCGAGCGCGGCGAAGGATTTGCTGGCGATGTATGAGCGGGATCCGGCGTGTTTTTCTCCACTGGAGCCGCTGTTGTTTTTCAAGGGGTTCCTCGCGCTGAGCACCTACCGGGTTTCCCACCAGTTGTGGCAGGACGGTCGGCGCTGGTTGGCGTTGTATTTGCAGAGCCTTGCGAGTGAGGCGTTTGCGGTGGATATCCATCCGGCGGCACGGATCGGATGCGGGATTTTGCTGGATCACGCGACGTCGTTTGTCGTCGGGGAAACGGCGGTGGTGGAAGACAATGTGTCGATTTTGCATGAGGTGACGCTGGGTGGGACTGGAAAGGATATGGGAGACCGGCATCCGATTGTGCGTTCGGGCGTATTGATTGGAGCGGGAGCGAAGATTTTGGGACGAGTGGAAATCGGCACCGGAGCGAAGGTGGGAGCGGGCAGCGTGGTGTTGTCCGACGTTCCCGCGCACAAAACGGTGGCCGGTGTGCCGGCGGTCATCGTCGGCGAGTCCAAGGAGGAAAATCCGGCGATCGAAATGAACCAAAAGCTCGATTGCCGGGACGGCTGGGGTATTTAAACGTCTGGCCAGTCCTCGCGAAAAGCGAACGGGGAACGGGGCATCTTTTTACACCCGACGTGAAGAATCGGCGGTGGGCGATATTTACACGCACCACTGCCCGAACGGTTTGGGCGAAATTTTCTTCCAAGAAAAACGCCTGTCGCGTGTCATACTCCCGTGATGAAACCCGGACTCTGGATGGCCCTTCTTGTTTTTTTCCTGCATCTTTCCGCTCGGGCAGAGACGGTGGCCGAGTGGCGCGAGGAACGGGATAAACTCGTGGAGAAGGGGCTGTGGCGCGACGCGTTGACGTTTTACGGAGAAAACCTCCAGCCGATTTCCGATGAAGAATCTGGGAAAGACCTGACCATCGCCGTGAGCGCGATCGCCAGGCTCGACGGCTGGGCGGAATTCGACGCCTGGATTGAAAATGTCATCGCGGGGCATCCGGAAAACGCCTCGGTGCAGATGGCGGCGGCGAGTGCGTATCAGGGAGCACCGCATTCCGGCAGGCGGATTGGAGGGGATTTTGAGCGAGGTTTGCAGGGGCGATTCGGCGGGAGGCGGGATACCCCCGGTGGCGAACCGGTCGCTTCGGCAGGCGAGATCGTGAACAGCGAAGAGCGGGACTATGTTCGATCCCTCCAGCTTCTGCGTCAGGCGCTTATCCATTCCAAGACGGCGTCGGAAACGGCGGGAGTGTGGCGAGAAATCTCCGTTCAACTTCGGCGGAGAGAGGTTTGGAAATTTCAGGTGCTGACTTCTTTGGAGATTTTGCCCGAGTGGGGAGAAACCGGTCCCGAGGGTGGCACGGAGGGCGCGCCTTGGAAAGATGACCGGCCGGTGGTTTATGAGGTGCCGGCGACTTGGGAGGACGCGAAAAATGATGGGGAACGCTGGCGTTTCGCCCTTTCGGAACGGGTGCGGCTCGATCCGGGGGCAGCGGCCGCGGTCATGCTGGAACGGGCGCGCTTTTCCCACTCGCAGTTCGGGACGGAAACGATGGCGAACTTTGGCTGGTGGCGTGAGATCGATCCAGACACTGCGAAGGGTTTGCTAGAAATGGACACGTTGGAGGAAGACGAGTGCTTGGCAAAAACGTCGGACGGTGTCCGGCGGTTCAAGCTCCCTGCGGAACATCATTTCATCGCTCTGTATCGGGCCGTAGTCGAGGATGCCGATCTGGGCGCGCAGGCGGCGGATGCGTTGGTGGATGTGTTTTTAAACCGTCGGCAATTCGACAAAGCGAAAACCGTTCTTGAGCAGCGGATCGAAAAGTTCGGCACCGGGCCGCAGGATTCGCGGCAGGCGCTGCTGGATCAGATCGTCGGAAACTGGGGTCGCTTCGAAGTGGCGGAAACTGTTCCCGCGCACACTCGGCCGAAGTTGCCGCTCGTTTTCCGCAATGCGAAATCGATCAAACTGAAAGCGGCACCGGTCGATATGGAGGCGTTGCTGCGCGACACGACGGCCTATCTGAATGGCAATCCGAAGATCATTTCGTGGGATCGCATCAATCCTTCGAGCATTGCGACCCGGTTGATTCGGGAGAAAAATTCCAAATACCTTTCCGATCCGATCGCGACTTGGGAGCAACCGTTGACGCCGGCGGAATCTCATCGCGACACGCGGGTCGACTTGGAGATTCCGTTGGATCAGCCCGGGGCTTGGTGGATTTCTGGGGAAATGGAAGGCGGATCGACGTTTCATTCCCTGATTTGGATCGTTGATACGGTGATCGCCCAGCGCGACGTGGCGGGACAAAAACAGTGGTGGGTGGCGGATGCGAAAACCGGTGCGCCGGTCGAGGCGGCGGAGGTTGAGTTTTTCGGTTATAAAATCACACAGTTCGAGCCAAAGGGGATTCTGGATCGGAAAATCGAAACGGTCACCGAAAGTTTTACCAAAACGACGGACGCGGACGGCAAGGTTTTGCTGAAACCGGGTGATTGGAAGGAAGATTATCAATGGATGGCGATCGCGCGGAAAGAAGGCTTGGCCTCTGCGTTTTTCGGATTCACTCATCTGGGCTTGGACGAGGCGCGGCTGGAAAATGGCAATCGTGATATCAGTTACGCCATTACCGACAGGCCGCTGTATCAACCGGGCGATACGGTGCATGCGAAGTTTTTCCTGAGAAACGTCGGCTATTTCGAACCGGATCTCGGAAAATATTCGAAAAAAGGTGGGACGTTTAAGCTGATCAATCCGCGCGGGGAAGAAGCGGTGACCCTGACGAACTTGATGACCGATGAGCTCGGGGCGGTGGAAGCGGAAGCGGTGTTGCCGAAAGACGCTGCGTTAGGCGAATGGCGCGCGGTTTATGAAATCAAGAATGTCATCGCGGCTTCGGTGCCGTTCCGAATGGAAGAATATCGCAAACCGGAGTATGAGGTGACGGTGGAAGCACCGTCGGAGCCGGTCCGGCTTGGCGGTAAGTTCACCGCGACCGTGAGGGCAAATTATTTTCATGGGGCACCGGTTCGCAGCGCGACCGTTCAGGTGACGGTGAAGCGTGCAAGTTTGGGCGAGCGATGGTTTCCCCGGGGGCGGTGGGATTGGCTTTATGGCCGTGGCACTTGGTGGCCGGGAGTCGAGGCGACGTGGCATCCTGATTGGAAATCCTGGGGTTGCATGCCGCCGCCGCCGCCGTGGTGGGGGGGCGGACGGTGGACACCCGATGAGCTGATTTTGGAAAAAGAGATGCCGATCGGTGAAAATGGCACGTTGAAGGTCGAAATTGACACGGCATCGGCGCGGGAAATTCACGGCGATCTGGATGCGAGATATGTCATAGAAGCGCGGGTGGTCGATGCCTCACGACGTGAAGAACGCGGGAGTGGCGAAGTGATCGCCGCTCGGAAATCGTTCGAAGTGGTGGTGTGGGCGGATCGGGGATATGCACGAGCGGGTGACGAAGTCGAAGCGAACGTTTCTGCGGCGACGCTTGCGGGCAAGCCGGTCGTGGCAGCGAAAGGTGTGCTGCGGTTGCTCAAACTTTCCAGTGGTGAAAACGGATCGATCGAAGAGCTGGAAGTGAACTCGTGGCCCGTCGAGACGGACGCTGAAGGAAGAATTTCCCATCGCTTTTCGGTTCCGGAGACCGGGCAGTTTCGCTTGGCGGCGGCGCTTGCGGATGAAGCAGGCGAACCGGTCGAAGGGGCAACGATTTTGAATATCCATGGACCGGGCCGAAGTGAGCCGGCTGATTGGCGATTTGGGAATCTCGAACTGCTTACGGATCGTGCGACCTATGGTCCGGATGAAACGTTGCGGCTGCGGGTGAACAGCGATCATGTCGATGCGCATGTCTGGCTTTTCCTGCACATCAGTGGATCCAGCGGTCGCGAGGCGCGGCGCGTTCAATTGGAGGGAAAGAGTCTGGAAGTTGAAGTTCCGCTGGACCGGCGAGATATGCCAAACATGTTTATCGAAGCGGTGACAATCCGGGATGCGAAGATGTATCAAGCGGTTCGGCAAATTTTACTTCCTCCGGAAAACAAGCTGATCGAAGTGACGCTTGAACCGGAAAAGACGAAGGTAAAACCCAAGGAGGAATCGGCGTTGCGGGTGACGCTGCGCGATGCCGAAGGGAAACCGGTTGTCGGTTCGGCAGTGCTCGCGATTTATGACAAGGCGCTCGAAGCGATCACCGGGGGCTCGAATGTCCCATCGATTCGTGAGCACTTCTGGAGTTGGAAGAATTTTTACTATGAGCACCGTAGTGGGTTTTCGATTCCGACAGCCAGCGGGAATCTGCTGAGGCCGAAGGTGGTCGGAATGCAGGGCTTGGGCATGTTCGATATGGCCAGTGTCCAGAATTTCGATTCATTCGGCGCGATGGGTTATGGTGAGTCCGCTGAAATGGCGATGGCAGCCCCGATGAAAAACCGGATGGATAAGATGGCGGCATCGCAGGAGGCGACCGCTCCGGAACCCGCGCCGATTTTGGTGCGAAAGGATTTTGCGGATTTGTTAAAATGGTCGGGCTCGGTGCGGACGGACGAGAACGGTCAGGCGAAGATTCCGCTGACGTTTCCTGATAACCTCACGACTTGGAAAGCCCGGGTGTGGGTTCTCGACCAAGGGACTCGGGTAGGTGAAGGGACGGCGGAGATCGTGACCTCGAAGGAACTGCTGGTTCGCTTGCAAGCGCCACGTTTTCTCGTCGAGAGAGACGAATCCATCGTCAGCGCGGTGGTTCACAACGAACATTCTTCGGCAAAAACCGTGGAGGTTTCCCTGGAGCTTGAAGGCGGGGTTTTGAAAACCACGCAGGGGAAAACCCGGTCGGTGAAGATCGCGGCGCATGCGGAAGCGCGGGTCGATTGGCGGGTAAAGGCTCTCAAGGAAGGAGAGGCGACCTTGCGGATGCGGTCGAGCGCGGGGAACGATGGGGATGCGGTGGAGCGCAAGCTGCCCATCCGAGTTCACGGCATGTCTCGTCAGGATGCGTGGAGTCAGGTGATCGCTCCGGAAGCGAGCTCGGCTTCGATTGAAATCCAAGTTCCGGAGAAGCGGCGTGTGGATCAAACGAAATTGACCGTGCGTTATTCCCCGACCGTTGCGGGTGCGGTGGTGGATGCGATTCCGTATCTTGCCGGTTACCCGTATGGTTGCACTGAGCAAACTTTGAATCGATTCGTTCCCGCGGTGATCGCTCAGAAGATGGTGAAAAACCTCGGCGTTGACCTGGGTGAAATCCGGGCGAAACGGACGAATTTGAATCCGCAGGAACTCGGCGGGGCGGAAGATCGTTCCCAGCGTTGGAATCTGTGGCAGAACAACCCGGTTTTCAACGAAATCGAAATGTCGAAGATGGTGGACGCAGGAATTGAAAGGCTTGCGGGAATGCGGAACGCCGATGGCGGCTGGGGCTGGTTTTCCGGTTACGGCGAACAATCTTATCCTCATACCACGGCGGTGATCGTTCACGGATTGCTGACCGCGAAAGAAAGCGGGGCGGCGATTCCGGACGATTTGCTCAGTTCGGGAATCAGTTGGCTGGCCGCTTATGAAAGAATAGAGACCGACAAGCTGCAACGATTCGTCGAGAACGAAGCGATCCGGCGAGAGGGTGGAAAAGTGGCGGATCTTAACCGTTTGGAAAAACCGGTTACGGATTCGTTGGACGCCTTCGTCCGGGTCGTGCTGGGTGAAGCGAAGCGCGATTCCGAGCCGATGGTCGCGTTCCTTCATCGCGATCGGTTGAAGCTGCCGGTTTACGCGCAGGTTCTTTTGGGGCTGGAACATCAGCGCAAAGGGGACGAGGCGCGGCGAGACGAAGTGATGGCGACTCTTTCGCAGTGGGTGGTCAAGGACGCGGAAAACCAAACGGCTTATCTCGATCTTAAAAATCAGAATCATTGGTGGTATTGGTATGGCGACGATATCGAAGCGCACGCTTGGTATTTGAAGCTCCTTTCCGCCGTAAAACCCCAAGACGAGGAAACGCGGGGGTTGGTAAAATATTTGGTGAATCATCGGCAGCATTCGGGTTGCTGGAAATCGACACGGGACAGCGCCTTTGTCATCGAAGCCATCGCCGGGTATCTGAAGGCGAGCGGTGAGCTTGCGCCGGAGATGGAGTTGGAAGTCCTGTTCGATGGGAAACCGCTGCGGAAGGTCGCGGTGAACCGGGAGAATTTATTCAGTTTTGATAACTCCGTCACGTTGCGGGGAGATCAGGTATCTGGTGGAAAGCACACGATCGAATTCCGCCGAACCGGCGAAGGCCCAGTGTATGCGAATGCTTATCTCGAAGTCTTCACGTTGGAAGATCGCCTGCGGGCCGCAGGGTTGGAAGTGAAGGTTGAGCGAAAAGCTTACAAACTGATCGAGTTGGAAAAAGACAACGCGGTTCCGGATTCGACCGGTTTGATTTCACGTCAGACGGAAAAACGTTTTCGCCGAGAATTGCTTGAGGATGGAGCGAAACTGGTTTCCGGAGATCGGGTGGAAATCGAACTGATTTTGGAGAGTAAAAATGACTACGAATATCTTTTGTTTTCCGATGTGAAAGCTGCCGGGTTTGAAGCGGTCGACGCGCTGAGCGGTTATCTCCGTGGCGCTTCGTTTCCGGTATATATGGAACCGCGAGATCAAACGGTGGATTTCTTTATCCGTTCGTTGCCACGCGGGACGCATTCCTTGCGTTACCAACTTCGCGCCGAAGCGCCGGGGTCATTCAAAGCCTTGCCGGCGGTCGCCGAGGGGATGTATGCGCCGGAACTTCGCGCCAATTCCGAAGATATGCTTTTGAAAATCGAAGATAAAAACCGGTAGTCTGGATCCGTAGCGGTTTTCCAATTTCCGCTCGCGGAAAAACCGATCATCGCCCGCGACACCGAGCTCGAATTTCGAGCGGTGGCGTGGAAGGAAGGATTGGCTGGCGGGATTTTCAGAGACCCAGCGACCGATCGACCTTTGCTCGCAGCGAGCGATAGAATTCCGGATCGGCGGCGAGTTTTTGGCCGTAAGATGGGATCATTTCTTTCAGAACCGGTTTCCAGTCGGAGAGGCGTTTTGGGAAACATTTTTCCAAAATATCCAACATCACTTCCACGGCGGTAGAGGCACCGGGAGAAGCTCCCAAAAGCGCGGCGATCGAGCCGTCACCGGCGGCGACCACTTCAGTTCCGAATTGGAGGACGCCACCTTTTTCGGAATCTTGTTTGATGATTTGGACGCGTTGTCCGGCGGTGAGCAGGCGCCAATCCTTGAGTTCCGCTTCCGGGAAAAATTCGCGAAGTGCGTCCAGCCGATCTTCGGGATGCTGGATGACCTGTTCGATGAGATAGCGGGTCAGATCAATGTTGTCCTTTCCGACGGCGAGCATCGGAATCAGGTTGGAAATTTTCACCGAACCGGGGAGGTCGAGCAATGATCCGGATTTCAAAAATTTTGGAGAAAACCCGGCGAAGGGGCCGAAAAGCAGGGATGGCTTTCCATCGATGATCCGAGTGTCGAGGTGAGGCACGGACATCGGTGGCGCGCCGACCGCGGCTTTTCCATAAACTTTCGCATGGTGGCGTTTCACAATTTCAGGATCGTCGCAGACGAGAAACTGCCCGCTGACGGGAAATCCGCCGAACCCTTTTCCTTCGGAGATCGCCGATTTTTGCAACAGCGGAAGCGATGCTCCGCCGGCTCCGACGAAAACGAAAGGGGCGGTGATTTTGCGATTGATGCCTTGTTCGAGATTGCGAACCGAAAGTTCCCAACGGCCATCGCGTTTGCGTTTCACGTCGCGCACCTGGTGGTGGGTCGCGATTTTGACGTTTTCCTTCGAGGCGAGATATTCGACCAAACTGCGGGTGAGTGCGCCGAAATTCACGTCCGTGCCACCTTCGGCACGGGTCGCCGCGATCGGTTCGTCCACAGGTCGACCGTCCAACAGGAGCGGTGCCCAGCGGGCGATCGTTTCCGGATCGGTGGAAAATTCCATTTCCTCGAAAAACGGATGACCGCTCATCGTTTGGTGGCGGCGCTTGAGAAATGCCTGATCTTCCCGTCCGCGGACGAAACTCATGTGAGGGACCCGGGTGATGAATTGTCCCGGTTCGGGAAGGATGCCTTGGGCGACCAGGTAGGACCAGAATTGTTTCGAAATCTCGAACGCTTCGTTGATCTCGATCGCTTTTGAAATGTCGACCGAGCCATCCGGTTTTTCCTTGGTGTAGTTGAGCTCACAAAGCGCGGCGTGACCGGTTCCGGCGTTGTTCCAGGGGTTGGAGCTTTCTTCCGCGACTTCTGCCAGAGCTTCGACGATCTGGATTTTCAGCGACGGATCGAGCTGATGAAGGAGGACGCCGAGCGTGGCGCTCATGATTCCGCCACCAATGAGGATGACGTCCGGTTCCGCAATTGTTTCGAGTCGTTTCATGAGAGCTGCCGTCGCCATAGATGCGAACGGGCAAAATCGCAAGTGCGGAGCGGGCTTTCGCGAGCGCTCGGATCACTTTTCCGAACGGAGAAATTAGGTCGCGCATCCGCGTTTCTACGACTATATCAGATGGCGATGCCGCCCGATGCCTTACCCGATTCTTCTGATGTGCTGGAACTTCAGCGAGTGCTGATTCGATACGTGGATTCTCAGGAAGGCTATCACCAGGCGGCAGAGCTGATGGAGCGGGAGGATTTGGCTTCGGCATTTCGCGAAGTGGCGGCGCGGCGTCATGCAGTGGGCGAGAGGATCGCCAAGCTCCTCGAACGAAAAGGTGAGGAAGCGGAGTCGGAGGGCAGTGTCGAGGGCGCGATCCATCGGTGGTGGATTCGTTTGCGGGAAAAGGTCGCCGCAGAAGAGTTGCAGGCGATTTTGGTCGAGTGCATCCGGGGAGAAAAGGTGCTTTTGGAATCGCTGCAAAAGGCGTTGGAGTCCGGCGAAAACTCGGAGGAGGTCACTCAGATTTTGCACGATGCCGCGACGGAAGTCGAAATGGCGATTGAGCATTTTGAATCCGCATTGGACTCGTGAAGCGGCTGCTAGGCTTCCCCGAGGATCGGTTGATCGTTTTCTCAAGTCGAAGATCCGTCTGAAGAGGGGAAAAGTTTGTGCTTTCTCCGATCGCGGCGGGTCACTAACCAAGGCGTCGTGATCATCGAACCGCCTTCTTTTCCGCAGACCGATTCCGCACGGTCGGTGCTGGATCTTGCCGTGATTGGCGGAGGGGCTTCAGGTATTTTCACGGCATTGCGGTATGCCGAAATGGCGGCCGGAAAGCGGGTGGCGGTTTTTGAAAAGAGCCCGCATTTTTTGCAGAAAGTCCGTATTTCCGGAGGTGGGCGCTGCAATGTCACTCACGCGTGTTTTGATCCCCGGCGGCTGGCGGAAAATTATCCGCGCGGTTCGCGGGAGCTCCGCGCGGCTTTTCATCAATGGCAACCGTCCGACACGATCGAATGGTTTGGACGATTCGGTGTCGAATTAAAGACCGAAGCGGATGGGAGGATGTTTCCGGTGACGGATTCTTCGGAAACGATCATCGATTGTTTTCTGGACCGCGCCCGCGAATTTCAGATCCCCCTTTACCCGAAGCGTCCGTTGACGGGGATCGAGCGATTGGAGAATGAGAATTTTTTATTGCGATTTGAGGGTCTAGCAGAACCGGTTGAGGCGCGCTCGGTTTGTGTGGCGGCCGGTTCGTTAAAAAACAGTCCACTGTTAGAGCAGTTGAAAAAACTGGAGCAGACGATCGTGCCGTTGGTTCCGTCTTTGTTTGCTTTCAACGTGAACGATGCGCGCATTTCGGATCTGGCGGGAGTGTCGCATCCGAAAGTTTCCGTGCGTCGGGACGGTCCGCATCCGGCGCGGCAGGGTCCTTTGCTCATCACTCACCGGGGTTTCAGCGGCCCGGCGGTGTTGCGGCTTTCTGCATGGGAAGCGCGGGCGTTGGCGGAAACGAATCATCATTTTTCCTTTGTCATCGATTGGCTGCCGGACTGTTCATTCGAAGAAATCGACGGGCGATTCGCGGATGATCGAAAACATCAGGGAGCGAAGCTGATCAAGAACACGCCGATTTCTCCCATTCCGCGACGGTTGTGGGAGCGTATCGTTTTGTCCTGTGAGATCGGCGATGTGACGTGGGGACAGATTTCAAAACCGGCGATGCGGAGGCTGAAGGAAGAGTTGAAATCCGCGAAGTTCCAAGCGGAAGGAAAGACGACGAATAAAGACGAGTTCGTCACGGCGGGGGGGATTGAAAGACATGCCATTGATTTCAAAACCATGGAAAGCCGTTTGGTGAAGGGTTTGTATTTTGCCGGAGAATGCATCGATATGGATGGCATCACCGGTGGCTTCAACTTTCAGGCGGCATGGACCACCGCTCATTTGGCGGCGGTGGCGATTTCGAAACGATCTGCCTGATCAAATCCAGACCTTTGAACTTGGCGGGATTCGTCCTTACCGGTAAATTGGGATATGGATTTTCTTTCGTCGGCCTCCGCGTATGAAGCGGGCTTGGCAGTGGGCAAGATCTTGGTGGTCGTGCTCGTGACGGGGATGACATTCGGCGGCGGATTGCTTTTTATCGTTTCACTTATCAAGGCGATTCGGTTGAAGACGATCGGTTGGATCTTGTGTTGTGTGATTTCCGGAGTGTTCTGCAGTTTTGGATTATTCGGTTCTTTGGGAATGGCGACTCGGGCGGCGGTGGGATGGGTTGAAAGATATGATCCAGCGTTTACTTTGAAAAAGCGTTTGGAATCGGAAGATAAACGGATTTCCATCGAGGTGCCGGAGTTATGGAAATCAACCGGTCGTCGGCATGAAAGCTCGGTGATCGAGGCGACCGATTTGCTGGAGCAGACCTGTGTGATGGTGCTGGTGGACGCGAAGGAAGACTTTCTCGGGACTCTTGAAGAATTTGACGATCTGACGGTTGAGGGGATGAAGAACGCATTGGATGAGCCGTCGATCTCTGGTCCTGAAAACCGGTTGATTGGAGGATTGCCCGCGATTTATCGAAGAATCGCCGGGACGACCGATCTGACGAGGATCGTTTATCATCGCGTCTCGATCGAGTCTTCGGAATGTTATTATCAGGTTCTTGCGTGGACCTCTCCGTCTCGGGAGGCCAAGATGTTTCCTTTGTTGATGGCTATTTTGGAAAGCAGTGAAGTCGGCGTTGGCATTCCTGTAGATCTAGAACCGGTGCCACCTGAGCTGGATGTGCTTTCCCGGGTGATGAGTTTGGTGGTGGGTCAGCTTGGAGCCAATGCCGCATCGATCCGGTCGGATTCGCGTTTTGAGGAAGATTTCCGAGCAGACGAACAAGAGGTGATGAGGTTGCTAAAAGTGACGGGCAAAACGTTTGGTATCACGATTCCAGACGCGGATGCGAAACGATTAAAGACCGTGGGAGATCTGGCCGGCTGGCTGGAACGCCATTCGTCCGAGTGGCGGCATTGAGGAATATGGAGGAGTCAGGCGTTTGGTGCGATTGGTCAAGGAAGATCGTTAGTTCTCTTCATGGGATAGATTCCTTATTATCGGTCATTTATCAGGTTATTCGATTTGGTTCTATTTATTGATGGCGATCGGTTTATACCGGTCGGTTGGGCAAGTAGAAACTTCCAACACGGAGCTGCCGACTGCCTTAAACCCAAAAAAGTAGAGCTGGATCATGAATAAATTATGAAACAAATCCATCAGTTCGTAAGGATCGACCGCAGGACGACATTGTTATCGGTCATGTTGATATCAGTCGTGATAGAAGAAGCTAAAGGGGCGAGTCTTCTGGGAGTGGCCGATGATTTCGCCGTTCTAGGGGCCACCACGATCACCGATGCCGGGACAAGTGCGATTTTCGGAGATGTCGGTCTCGTGCCGGGAAGTTCGATCACCGGATTAACTCCAGCCATGGTCACCGGAACCATCCGAATCAATGATCAGGCGGCGATTGAGGCGAAAGCGGCGGCTTTGGTCGCTTATAATTCGCTGGCTGGCATGACGACGACCCAGTCACTGACTGGAGAGTTGGGTGGGCTGACGTTGACCCCTGGAGTTTACACTCTGGCTTCCAGTGCGACCCTTACCGGGACGCTTACATTAGATGGCACTGGGATCAGCGATCCGATGTTTGTTTTTCAAATCGGCAGCACGTTAACGACTTTTACCAGTTCGTTGGTCGCGTTGCTGAATGGGGCTTCGGGAGATAACATTTATTTTCAAGTGGGGAGTTCTGCGACCTTGGGAACGAATTCTCAGTTTGCCGGGACGATTCTCGCGAATCAGAGTGTCACCTTGGCCACGGGTGCCTCGATTGCCGACGGTGCGGTATTTGCCCTAAACGGAGCCGTTTCGCTGGATGGTAATACGATTCGCGTAGTACCTGAGCCCGGGGCTGTGATTCTTTTGGCGACGGGAGCTTTCCCGTTGCTCGCGATCCGCAGACGCAAACGGCCGAAAACAGCTGTTGCTGCTTAAGCGTTTCCCTCAATCCGCTGCGTCCTTTGGCGCGGCGGGTTCGAAAGGGAATCGGTCACTTTTCCGGATAGAGCTTGTTATTTGGCAGAAAGCGCCGTAGCCGTTTGCGGGCATTTAGGCCCTGTTTTCCAAATTCTTCAAATGATTCTGTTTATCTTGTGGTGTGTTGCCGGTCTTTTAGTCGGCATCGTGTTTGCTTCTTTCTTCGAATGGGTGCTCCACAAGTATGTCATGCATCGACCGGTTTGGAATTTCCGGTATGCGTTCCAAGCCCACGCGGTCGTCCACCATAAAACGTTCAAAGCGGATCATACTTACCATCTGCATGATGAAAAAGATAAGGAGACCATTCCGATGGCTTGGTGGAACGGGCCGGTTTTGATCGCGATCGGGGTGATTCCCTTTGCGCTTCTTTCCTGGGCAACCGGGCAATGGGCTTTCGCGTTAGGCGGTTTGATTGCCTTTGCTTCTTATTACGGCACTTATGAATACATTCACTGGTGCATGCATTTGCCGAAGGCGCGCCGGGTTGAGAAGCCTTGGTTGTTCCGCCGGCTCAATGGTCATCACCTTCTGCATCATCGATATATGCATAAAAATTTCAACGTGGTGCTGCCCCTTGCCGACCTTTGCCTCGGCACTTTGATGTTACGGGCGAAGACGCATTTCGCTCAGGCGACGGGGCCTTCGGTGCCTAACGTCCAGCCGCGGGTCTGAGCTTCAGCGGAACTGGTTTTGCGCGGGCTGGTAATGATAGTCCGCGTTTCCGAGCTTTTCAGTCAACGCTTCTGGATCCAGATGATGGGTCTTCACGAGGTCGTCAAGCGAGTCGCAATGATTTCGCAGCTCGGTGTTGACCAAACCGACGAGCAGATGGGGATCCATCTGGAGGTAAGTTGACAAGTCCATGAGAGATGGGGTGAAACCGTTGGATTAAAACGGAATATCGTCGTCGTCGAAATCATCTTCCTTCCGGAGATCGGCGGGTGACGGCTCGACGTTCGAGGATGCTGGATTGAATGCTGGCTTGCTGCGGGGCGGGGTTTTGGAGAATCCGGGCTCGGACGAGTTTTCTCCGGTATGGGCGAGTTGGATTTTCCAGCAGGAAAGATTCACGAAGTATTTGCCATTAAACTCGTTACCCCGGATGTCGAAGCTGACTTGCACATCCTGTTCGGGTTCGAAATCATCGAGCAGCGAGCATTTGTCTTTCACGATTTCAAATTTCAGATCCTGCGGGTATTTGTCGTGGTGAGTGGTCACCACGAATTCGCGTTTGGTGAAACCGCTTGGGAACGTTTGGGTTTCGTTGATCAGTTTGATTTTTCCTGCGACCTCGTACATGCCCGAATGTTTCCGATTGGACGGAGATGTCAACGCTAGGGGGAAATCGGCGTTCGGTTGGTCAACCCGAGGGGTTGCCAACGCAGGGAAACCGGGCATTCTGTGGCCGGGTATCCGCATTTCGATTCTGGATCGATCGGACGGATTCGCTCCAAGACAAAATCAAAGCCGCATCAGGCCAAATCACATCACCTTGAAAACATTTTCAGAACTCGGGGTCGCTCCCAATCTCATCAAAGGCCTCCTTGAGCTCGGTATCGAAACACCGACCCGCGTTCAGGAGGAGTCGATCCCGTTTCTTTTGGAAAACGGTGGGGATTTTATTGCCCAGGCGCAGACGGGAACCGGAAAAACCGCCGCGTTCGGATTGCCTCTGCTGCAGTTGCTGAATCCGAAATCGAAGGAGATCCAAGCCGTGGTGGTGTCTCCGACGCGGGAGCTGGCGAAGCAGATCGGCAAGCAGCTTTTTCGCTATACCAAGCATTTCGACAAAGTTTTCACGGAAGTTCTGTGTGGTGGGGAGGATATGGAGCGCCAGGTAAGCGCGCTGCAACGCCCGACCCATATCGTGGTGGTGACACCGGGTCGCTTGCTGGATCTTCTGAAACGGAAAGCGCTGGACCTTGCTTCTGTGAAGTTCCTCGTGCTGGATGAGGCGGACGAAATGCTCAGCATGGGCTTCAAGAAAGAGTTGCAGAAAATCTTTGCTCACACCCGCAGCCGGAAAAGCACTTGGCTTTTTTCAGCAACGTTTCCGGATGAAATCCGCGCGCTAATCAAAGATTGCATGGCGGGCCAGCCCCACTCGGTGAAAATCGATAAGTCCCACGTGGTAAACCGGGATATCACTCACCGGTATATCATTTGTGCGAAGGATGAACGCACCGACGCGGTAACCGATTTTCTCAGAAGGCAAGGCGGGGATCGCGGAATCATCTTTTGTCGAACCCGAGCGGGAGCCATCCAGCTTTCCAAGCAGCTCACGACCCGCGGCTTCGCGGTGGATGTGATTCACGGCGATCTGTTGCAAAAAGAACGCGACAAGGTGATGCGGGCGTTCAAAAATGAAAAAGTTCAGATTCTTATCGCGACCGATGTCGCAGCTCGTGGCATCGATGTGGACAGTCTGGCGTTTGTCATCCATCACCAACTTCCGGAGCAGGTGGAATACTACACCCACCGTAGCGGTCGGACGGCTCGCGCGGGGAAAAAAGGACTTTCTATCGCATTCGTCGAACCGAGGGAACGAACGAAAATCACCAAGCTCGAACAAGAACTTGGCGTTTCATTTGTGGAAACCCGGTGAGACTTAGTAGTCGGAAGCGTCAGCCTGGTGCAGGACGACTTGGTAGGTTCCGCGATTGAATACCAAGCCTTGCGGGCTGTTTTGGACCGTCCAGTTTGCCATCGCCACCGCGCTTTTCGAGCCTTCGTGAGTCTGATTTCCTAAAACCAAGCTGTTTTGCTCGGGGAAGGCCTGCCAGACCATGATGCGAACTCGGACGCGTGGGTTTTCGCGAAGCGAGACGGCGACCGTGCCGCTGCTTTTGCCCGCTTCCAGCCCGAAATCGAGAAACCATTCCTTGTTTCCGGTGGCGGGGAACATCGGGTCGCTGCTGGCGACGACTTTATACATTCCCGAAAATGCAGGCATCGGCCGATGGCGATCCGGGATGTCTGCAGTTGCGGCTTGGGTGAGAAGGGCCGTGATCGCGAAACCGGCCAGAGCGATTTTTTTGCTGAGTCTGCTGAAGGTGGAGGTCGTCTTCATGCCTTCCTTTAAGCGGATGGCATGCCGTTTGCCTTTGATGTCATTTAACTCGCTTTTGTAGAGCGAGTTAGTCGATTCTTGGTGGGTCTCAAATTCTTTGCAAAACGCTCCATCCGTGCCTGAGCTGTGGTCGGCTAGATGCAAAATGCACGGTCATAACCAGGCTTTGAGGAGGTAAACCAGCAAGGTCGTGGTAAGCATGCTGAATAGCGTGCTGTAGTAGACGGCGGATGTGGAAAAAGAGACGTCTCCTTTAAACTCATGCGCCAGCAAGGCGGTGTTGACGGCCGTCGGAGCGGCGGCGGCAAGGATCAGGGATGCGGATGCTTCCCGACTGAACCCCAGGGCATAGACCAGGGGAATTGCGAGTAGTGGTGCGATGATCAGCCGCAGGGCGATGGAGGACCAGAGGGGAGCACGGAAAGGGGCGGGCTTGGTCTGGGACATTTGGACTCCGAGCGTGATGAGTGCAAATCCGATTAAGCCGGATTGAACGAGATCCAGTGGCTGCCAAAACCAAATCATTTCGGATATCGGGAGAGACAGGGTTTTGCAAAAAATTCCGGCGATCAGCGCGTACAATGTCGGTTGACGAAGAACTTTCCCCAAGGTTTGCCGATGTCCGCCAACCCTTTCTCCATGGGACTGAGCAAGGAACAGACCAATGGTGTAGGTCGACACATTCATCGTCGCCAAGACATAGATCTGGATGGCTGCCGCCTCACGTCCGAAAGCCAAGGTGACCAATGGCAGGCCGTAATTGCCGCAATTGTAAAACATCGTCGATAAGGCAAGCGACTGCCTTTGTTTTAGCGGCATGTTGAACCAACGTGCGGCGAACCGGCTTCCCACATACATCAAGACGATGGTGGAAAGGGTAAACGCAATGATTCGTAAAGCCTCGCTGCTGGCGAGCTCAGTTTCCAAAATATGGAAAAAGATAAAAGCCGGAACGAACAGATAAATGTTCAGTTTTACCAGTGTCTCCAGATGCAAGTGAAACTTGCGATCTAGCAACCAGCCCAATCCGACAATCAGGAAAATCGGAGCGCAGACGTTGAGGAAAAGTTCGAAAAACACCTGCGGGTCATCAACTCTTCCGCAGCGGAGAAAGTCAATGGATTAGCAAAACCGAGGCGGAACCCGGGTTCCGCCTCGGGGAGGAAGATCAATGGTTTAATGCGTCGTCGACTTTTTCGCCGGCTTTTTCAACCGGGCCTTTCGGCTCGACGGCGTCTTTGATTTCTTCGGCGGCATTGTCGATTTTTTCACCCGTTGTTTCCGCAGGACCTTTGCGTTCGCAAGATGTCAACGGAGCGATGAATGGAATCAGGCAGAGGGAGAGCAGGAGTGCTTGTTTCATAGGTAGGTTCGTAGGATGAGGTCGCCCATTGGCGATCCGAATCATCTTCGCGGTAAAGGGGGAAATTTCCAGAAATTCCATGAGATTAATCCGCGCGATTTTCGGGTAGATCGCCGTGATTTGCGGGATCAATATCGCATGATTTTTGATAAAAACCGTTGGCAGACTCCTGACTCCGGATTTTCAAAAAGGCGAAGCGGCGGAGCGAGTTCTGCGATTTTTCCGGAGGCGATGAATGCGACTTGGTCCGCCACGGCACGCGCGAAGCCCATCTCGTGAGTGCTTAAAATGATGTCTTGGCCGGTTTCTGCGAGTTCCTGAATCAGTTCGAGGACCTCCGCAGTCATCTCTGGATCGAGGGCAGAGGTCGGTTCATCGAGGAAGAGAATTTCAGGACTGTGGGCGATCGCGCGTGCGATGCCGACGCGTTGCTGTTGTCCGCCAGAAAGTTGGGAGGGGAGTTTGGAGGAATGATCTAGTAGCGAAAACCGATCGAGGGCGGCATCGGCGATCTCCAGCGCGGAGGGACGAGAGTGAAGGTGCACTTTTTCCAACGGCAGCGCGATGTTTTCACGAGCGCTGAGATGGGGGAACAAGTTGAATTGTTGAAATAGAAATCCGTTTTTTCGTCGGTAGGACAAAAGGGATGCGGGGGCGGAATCCAAGGTCCGTCCGTTGATCACGAGCCGGCCGTGATCGGGCGTTTCCAATCCGCCGAGCAAGCGCAGCAGCGTGCTTTTGCCGCCGCCCGAGGGGCCGATCAGGACGAGGACGCGAGTGTCACCGAGATGAAGGGTTAGATCATCCGTGGCACGGGTGCTTCCGTAGGTTTTCGAAAGATGTTCGACCTCAAGTCTCATGGCGAAAGCGTTTTTCCAATACGTGGGAAAGCCACGCGACCGGTAAGGTGAGAATCAGATAGCCGAGGGCGAGCGGGATATATCCTTCGAGTCCGGCATAAGAACGGGAGATGAAATTTTTCGTATTATAGAAATATTCGGTCACTCCGATGACACTTAATAACGATGAATCTTTGATCAGAGAAACAAACAGTCCGGCGACGGCGGGGAGGACGCGGCGCAGGGCTTGGGGGAAAATGACATACCGGTAGATTTGGAACCGGTCGAAGCCGACGGCACGGGCCGATTCCCATTGCGCGCGGGGGATGCTTTCCACACCCCCACGAAGAATTTCACCGAGGTAGGCCCCTTCGAAAATCGACAACAGTAAGATTCCGATTAGCAGTTTATCGTTCCAACCTGCTTCGCTAAGAGGCCTGGATATCAGGGGCGCAAAGATTACAAAATATCCAAAAAGCAGATGCACCAGTAAAGGCGTGTCCCGGACAAATTCAAGAAACGCGCGGCAGCTCCAACGCACAACTGGTAAGGATGAACGCTGGCCCAGCAGGAAGAGCAGGCCGAAGATCATGCTGCCAAAGAGCGCGGCAAGCGAGATCATCAAAGTGATTTTCCAACCGGTCCACAACGCGCCGCGATATTCCCATGCTTTGGTCCAATCGGTCTGGCCACCCAATGAAGAAAAGACGCTGATGCAGATCCAAGCGACGGAGCCCGCCAATGCGATCGCAACGAGGAAATTAGCGGTTTGCTGGCGGCGGTTCATGCGGTGGGCGGAAGCGATTTACCTCAAAAGAAAAGGAATGCCCAGCTCTTCGAGGCGGTTCTTTTCTGCTTTGAGATAGAGGTCGCCGAGTTTGTTGAACCCACCGTCGGCGCGGAAATCGTTTAGAAATCGATTGATGTCTTCTCGTAATGAAGCGTTTCCTTGTTTCAGGCCGATCGCCCAAGCTTCTTCGACAAACGGTTTCAGCAATGCACGCGTGCGATCAGGGAACCGGGAAGAATAGTTATAGATACTAAGCTGATCGTAGATAAACGCGTCCGCCCTTCCTTGAGCCACTTCAAGCACGCACGCGTTTGGGTCTTCGAAAACGATTTTTTTCACCCCGGGCAAATGGTTTTCCAACCAGATATCGCCGGTGGTACCGGTTTTCGCGACAATCGGGAGAGTGGCGTTTTTTAAATCTTCGATCGAATGAAGATTCGAATCCTTTCGGACAAGGAGGGCCAGACCGGTGAAGGCGTATGGCTCCGAGAAATCGATGGATTCTCGCCTTTCGTCAGTGGCGGTCATTGACGAAAGGATCAGATCAATATGGTTCGTTTTAAGGGCGGGAACGAGTCCAGAGAACTCCATGGGAACGATTTTCAACGGTCGGCCTAGATGAGCGGCAAGTGCTTCGGCGATTTTTACGCTGACGCCGTCGGGTTCGCCTTTGTCGTTTTGCATTTCGAAAGGCGGGTAGCTGAGGTCCATGCCGACGCGGAGTTCGGAGGGCGAATCCGGTCGAGGATTGCATCCCGAAAGGCCGAAAAGCGAGACGAGGGGAAAGACAAACAAGAGGTATGGCCATCTACGCATGGAAGGGAGCGTATCCAGCCAGTCCGGCGACGAAAAGAAAAACGCTCCGGCCTCGAAAGGACGGAGCGTTTTTGAAAGCGGGGCGAGAGTCGATCAATCCGCACCCAGAACGGCACGGCGATCGGAGTCACGGATTGCCTCTTCGACGGCTTCACGTGTCTGGCCTGTGCGTTTTTGAATCCGGCCCACCAGTTCGTCCTGTTTTCCGTCGACGTATTTCAGATCGTCGTCCGTGAGATCCGCCCACTTTTGCTTCAGTTTTCCTTTTGCGATGTTCCAGTCACCTTTGAATTCGAGAGTATTCATTGGATAAGATTTGGGTTAGGGTGGATTCCGTTCATCGGATTCCGATGATATCCTTTCTAACAGGGAACATGCCAGATCGAGAAAGTCGGCTTGTGACGTGCTTTCATCCTTTATCCAAAGGCGATGGGTACGATTTTTTCGGATGAGCGACTGTGGTCGAAGTCGTCCTTCCCTTATGCATCTTGCAATCGATTTTTCCGAATGAATTGCAAATCCATTGAAGCGGGAGAAGCCGTGAGATCAATAAATGAGGGATATCGTCACTCCTATCGATTTGGTGATCTGGATCGCTGCGGTGGTGCTTGGGGTTCTTTGGCTTATTCAAAAAGTTCGTGGCAAGTGGGGGTATAGGATGCAATTTGCAATTGCATCAGGCATATCTGATCAGTCTGGCCGAGACTTAAAATCGAAGCGGGAACGGAAATCGCCGTAGTTAAAGGGATTCGAGGCGGTCCGTTGGTTCGGCACTGCAAATGCGAAAGAGGATCCGACCCTTCAAAAGATCGGAGGGAAAAACCAACTACCTAACATTATGATACCTCTTGTCATCACCTTCGCTGTTCTCGCCTTAATCGCCGCTGTCCTCGGCTTCGGTGGGATCGCTAGCCAATTCGCAGGCATCGCGAAGATCCTTCTCGTGGTCTTCATCGTCTTGGCAATCGTTTCTTACTTCTTCTAATTTGGACCGTTTCAGAGCTGCCTTGGCGTGTGTCAGGGTAGCTCGATTCACCTCAAACATCCGATTCATTTGTGAATAAGTTGTTATTAATTATCTTGGCGATCCTTTTCCCTCCTGCTGCTGTGGCGTTGAAGGACGGTATTGGAAAGTCTTTTATGATCAATGTGATCCTCACCTTGTTTATGTGGGTTCCTGGCGTGATCCACGCATTGATCGTGGTGTTGTAAGAAACCATTTGAGGCTTGGCAGCGTCCTCGATGTCGGATGCCATCAGGAATGATTTCCTTACTGATCACCGTGGAAGTGGATCCGAGTCGCGTGGACGAATTCATTTCTTATATCACCGAAGAGGCGGCGGACGCTTTGAAAGATGAACCGGGCTGCCGGGGATTCACCATCAGTCAAAGTGACGAATCGTGCCATGTGTTCACACTGGCCGAGTTTTACGATGACATGGCGGCGCTTGAGGCACACCGGTTGACTCCGCATTTCCTGTTGTTTCAACAACGAGCGGGCGACGGATTGATCACGAAAAAGACCGGTGTGGTTGGAAATGTGATCTTCCCCAAGGACTTCGAGAAAAAGTGATTGGTGCGGGCCAATTGCCCGCTACCTTTTGGGTAGGTGAAAATGAGTCCTGCCCAAAAGCATCTATTCTATACCGAACTCGCCAAGTTATTGGCCGCCGGTTTTGGAATTCGAGAGGCTGCGGCCATCATGCTGGAGGGAAAACTGCCCCAAGCCCAAGCTCGGGTATTGGAGCAGATGAATTCCGGGCTCGATGAAGGCCAAACAATCGCCGCTTCCTTTGGTGGCGACACCTCGAGTATTTCCGATTTGGAACGCGGAATCATCCGAGCCGGTGAACGGGGTGGGCGGCTTGCGATCGCGTTCGACCATCTCGCCGACTACTTCGGGCTGGTGGCCGCTTCTCGGCGTGAGATGCTGAAAGCTCTGATCTATCCGCTGGTGCTTTTACACATGGGGATTTTTGTAGGAATCGTCCCAAAAGCGGTGATGGGCGGACGGGCGAGTGTCGGCGATATTTTGCTGGAATTGCTGCTGACGTTGCTGATCGTCTATTCCATCGGTTTGTTGATCGTCGCAGGAGCCGTTGCGTTGCTGAAAGTCGCGCCGGAAAAACCGGTTGTGGATCGTTTCCTCAATTCGATCCCGTGGGTGGGGAAAGCTCGTCGATCCATGGCGATGTCCCGTTTCACGAAAGTTTACCACATCGGATTGCTCGCCGGCCTTTCCATGGAAGAAACGCTTGAGACATCGATGAAGGCATCGCAAAGCGGAGTGTTGCGCGAGCACGGAACAGCTCTGATGGTGCGGGTGAAAGCAGGCGAAAAGTTGGGTCCTGGACTGATCAACTTGGAAGGATTTCCGAAGGTATTTTCGCGTTCTTATGCGACCGGTGAAGAGGCTGGGACGCTGGACAAAGATTTGGCAAAGTGGGCGATTTATTTTCAAGAGGAAGCAACCCAGTCGATTCGGACGCTCTCGGTCGTGTTGCCCAAAATTTTGTACGGACTGGTGCTGATCTTCGTCGTTTGGAAAATCCTCGGTTTCTACAACGGTTATCTCGATCTGTTGAACGAGATCGGCGAGTGAGTTTTGATCTATGAGCGAAGAACGATCTGAGGGCAGGGCGACATTTTTGAAAGGGGTGATCGCGCTGGGGGTGTTGGCACCGTGGTTGCTTTTTTCTTCGCCGGAATATCGTCAGTTTGGGTTGTTGGTGGCGATGGTCATTTCGTTGGGAACTGCGGGAGCGTGGGCTTGGAAAAGGCACCGACCGCTGACGCGACCGGTTTTGCTTTGTTTCACGGGGCTGGCTGTCTGCTTTCAAGCGTCGGTGATCGGTGGCGTTCTGAGTGGCGAGCCCGCGTGGGAAACCGTAAAGCTGACACTTTGCGGAGTGGTTGGGATTTTGGGCATCGCGGTGGCGACCGATCTTTTTCTGTGTTCTTCCAAAAAGAGATCCGTCGTTCTCACCGCCGTCGGGTTGTTGGCGTTTTTAGTGATCTCCTCGTATCTGGGATATTTGTTTTCGATCGAAAAGCACATCAAGATTGGGGGCTATCCCGAGTATTTATCCTCCGTTCGGATTGCCCTTATTTGGCCGACGAGAATTCTGATGGAGCCATTTGGGCAGATTGGATGGGAGCACACGAATCTCGGTGGATTCTATTTTGCGGTGGGGATTTTATTGATTTTAAACGGCTTGGCCAATGGTCTGCGCTTTGCGTGGGCGTGGTGGTTGTTTGCCGTGATGTTGGGCGTTTCACTGTTTCTGACCGGTTCGAGAGGGGCTTGGTTGATGCTGGGAGTGGCGTTGCCGCTTGTTTTGATCGGTCGAAATTGGAGATTTTGGCTGAAAAGCGCAGTTTTGATTTTCATGTCTTATGCACTGGGGACCTTGTCGCTGGAGACGAAAATCCAGATCGATCCGCAAGTGACGGGCGGAAGTTTCGCTGCACCAGCCCCCGCCACGAATTCCGAGCATAACGTGGGAGCATTATTGGAACGGGGAAGTGCCGGCCGGCTGGACGCCTATCGATTTCTGTGGGACGAACTGGCCGATTCCCGGATTTTTGGCACCGGTTTAAGCGCAGCCGGGAAAAAGATGCGGCAACTGACGCATGAACACTCCAGCTATCTTGCGACGTTCCGGTGTAGCGGTTTTATCGGGATCGCTGGGCACCTGCTGATCATCGGCACCTCGCTATGGGCTGCGTTCGGACATTTCCGAAAGGGAGTGCGGTGGCCGCTGATTTTTCTCGTCGCCGTGCTGGTTGGGATTTTATTCGACCGGTCGAACGTGTTCGCGCTCACGGGGCAATCGGAATTCATTTTCCACTGGGTCGCGATCTGGATACCGGTTCTAGGGAATTTCCCTACCGCTCGGGAAGCGTCCGAAGCCTGAGAATCAGCGGCTGGAAATCGCGCGTTCGACGGATTGGAGAATTTCCACTCGGCCGGTGCGGTCTTTTGAAGAACTGACAATGACCGGCGGAGGTTCCGCGCGGAATCCATCAATCGCCTGAAGAAACAGATCCACGGTCGTCGTGGTTTTTTTCAGCGACTGTTTGTCAGCTTTAGTAAATACCAGCGTGAACGGAACCGGGCAGCCGCTCAGCCAATGCACGAAGTCGACGTCGATTTTTTGTGGCGTGAGCCTTGAGTCGATCAGTACGAACACGTGCGCCAGATTTTCACGATGTTCGAGGTAATCGCCCACCGATTCATTAAAATCGATTTTACTGTCCTTGGAAACTTTCGCGTAGCCGTAGCCCGGAAGGTCGACGAGGATCCAGGATTCGTTGATCAGGAAGAAATTGAGCAGTCGGGTTTTTCCCGGTGTGGCGGAGACTTTCGCCAAGCCATCTTTATTCGTCAACATGTTGATCATCGAGGACTTGCCAACATTTGAGCGTCCGATGAATGCGACTTCGGTCGGTTCCCATACGGGGCAGTCTTCGAGATTTTTCGCGCTGATGGAGAAGGTGGCGGACTTGATTTTCATACGTCGGTTGACCGGTTTTGCAGGCGATAGACGATCACCGGAACGATGAAGATCAGCAAGGTAATCACGGACGTGCCCAAGTCGAAATATTTGCTGGCGAGGAAGTCGTGGAACGGATTTCCCTCATGCAAAAAATGCCGTGGCACACTGAGAAGTAGCTTCACACCGAGCACACCGATCACGATGTAAGCGCATTTTTCGAGAAACGGATAACGTTGCATCAATTTGACGAACCCTTGAGCTGCGAAGCGCATCGCGAGGATACCGATGAAAACGCCGATGCAGACCAGAATCATATCGGATGGTGGCGGATAGAGATCTTTGTTTTTCGTAAACGCGACTGCGGCGAAAACGTTGTCGAGCGAGAAAGCGAGATCCATCACCTCGACGGCAACAACTGTTGCCCAGAACGGGCCGAGTCGGGCGATGGTGTGGCGGTAGAGCCAATTGCCCTCTTTAGCAACGGCCTCGGAGCCTTCTTCGATGGCCGATTCGTGATGGGCGAAATGTTTCCAGCAAAGATAGAGAAGATACATTCCGCCGATCGGCTCCAGCCACCAGATACTCATCAACCAAGCGACGAGGAAAAGGCAGATGCCGCGGAAAAGATACGCGCCGATGATTCCGTACTTCAGCGCTTTTCCCCGTTGCTCCGAGGGTAGCCGCATGACCATCGTCGCCAAAACGGCGGCGTTGTCCACGGAGAGAACTCCCTCGATGATGATCAGAATCAAGATCACCATCAATCCGGCGGCGGGGTCGGTTCCTAAAATGTGAGTCCAGTCCATTTGCGTGAGCGGGACGCTGCGGGAGCAGCGCGGTTGTGGCAACGGGAATTTCGGTGGAAAACGAGGGATGAGTGCTCTTTAACACGTAAAACCCCAGAGAAAGCCGGTGGATTGTATGTATGATGTGATTTTTTGCAGCAAAATATTCTTGCCGTAGGGGACTAATTATGAATTACTCATCCCGTATCCCAGCTTATCGGTATACGAAATCCCCCACCAATTCCCCCTATGAAAGTAAAAGCACCGCTGATCGCGGCCATGTTGCTTGGCGTTACCGCCATTTCCAATGCCTTCTCTCTCGATTTCACCGGTTTTGAAGGCCAAAGCATCGGTAATATTACGATTCCCGTCGCTGGTTATGGCGATGTCGTCGTCATCAAAGCTGGTTATCCTGCATCCACTGTTGATAGCGGCGGAGAGGTTTCATTCAATGCGGGTGATAAGTTCATTTTTGTTTTCACCGCTGCGACTCCGACTGCAGGTAGCGTCATCTTCGAGACTCTCACCGCAGGTTCTGTCACGGTGACGGGAGAAGGAACAAACAGTCGTGAAATTACCTTCGCAAGCAGTGGCACGATCAATGGCCTCACATTTGACGCGGCCGCTGTTGTGCCCGAGCCGACCTCCGCTTTCTTAGGAATTCTTGGCAGCACGCTGTTGGTGGTTCGCCGCCGTCGCTGATTCGGAATCGATCGCGAAGAGGAATGATTCGAGGCGTGTCTTTCACGAGACGCGTCTCGTTTTTCTTCAGGCGTACCGCTTTAGAAATTTGGCGCGGATTTCACTTCGCCGAACGACCATAAACCGGTTGGATGGGTTACGCCTGTTTGCTTATGCCTGAACCGATCCCTTCCACGACTTTTCTCAAAAAATATTTGATCCGTGTTCCGGAGGTTTTCGGAGATTTGACGGAGGATATTGTCAAAGGTCTGAGTTCGTCGTTGGAGACGCCGCTGGGAAAGGAATATTATCTCGTTCAGCCGGGAAACCCGGAGGATTTGAGAACATCGAGCGTTTCTAAATTCATTCAGTGGAACCTCCCGGTCGAGCATAGCTGGCCATGTGTGCCACAGAAAATGGAGGGATTTATCGAAAAGGCTGCGCAGGCCATTTTTCGGAAATTTGGGTCACGTGATCCACAGGCGATTTTGATAGGGCTGCTGGAGCCAAGCGCTAGCGATCCCTATTATAAAAAGCTGGCGTCGAATTTGCGGGGGCGGACGCTTCAGCTTTTTCCGGCACTACCGGTTGGTGATGCGGAATCCCAGGAGCCCGGGAAGGCGACCCTTTTTTGTTTGGTTGGCAAAGAAGGGCTTTTCTGTGGGATGCAGACGCCGAGGGAAGGAAATGGGTTTTATCCAGGAGGAACGAAATACATCAGCCAAAATTCTCCCTCTGCCATCAGCCGCGCGGGAGCAAAGATCGCCGAAGCTTTACACTATCTGAAACTCTATCGTCCGCAACCGATCGAAGGCAGTCACTGGCTGGAACTAGGCGCGAGCCCGGGCGGAATGACGTCGGAGCTGTTGTCGAAAGATTATCGAGTCACGGCGATCGATCGAGCACCGTTGGATAAACGGCTGGACGGCGAAAAGCGGCTGCGATTTTTACAGATGGATGCGGATGGTTTCGACCCCGGATCGAAGACGAGATATGCTGCGATTCTTTCCGACATGAATGGCGATGCGGAAGAATCGATCCGTTTGGTAGCCCAGCTTTCGAAATATCTCGAAGTCGGCGGGTTGGCGATTTTTACGCTTAAGGCAACCGGTGTGACGACCGTGACGGAAGCGGTGGAACTTTACGAAAGGGTCATCCAAAAAGCGTCGATGGCCGGTCTCGAATTATTCGCGAGAACTCACCTGACCTACAATCGCAGGGAGTTCACGCTATTTTTCGAATACCGGCCACCGGTTTCCTGATCAGGGAAGGGACGGATCAATAGCGACGGCGGTCGTAATGACGTGGAGCGGGGCGACCACGGTAGTGGTGATGATCATCTCTGTCGTTCAGGGCATAGCCGAGTAAACCGGCAGCGGCGACTCCTGCAACGGCTAACCCGGGATCGACCGACTGAACCGGGCGGCCGTTTGCGTCATACGTTGTCATGCAGCTGACGCTGGAAAACAACGAAGCGACCAATGTTGCGAGAACTGTGCCGCGAAAGAAAATGGGGCGAAGCCGAGTTTTCATGATATCCATTGAACGGCTGCCGCAGAAAAATATTCAATCAAAATTCAAGCGTTGCAGAGACGGCTATTCCGGGATTTCCGCAGGAGCATCCGGGTTGAGGAAGCGCTCGATCGTTTCCCGGGCGTGAACGGGATTTTCGTTTAGGTCTTTGACTTCGCCTTTTTCAAGCTTCTCCGCCCATTCGAAATGAACTGAGAATAGTTTTTCGTCGTCATCGGTTTCCTTGAGAGTGAATCGGTCATTGCTCTGAAGAACTTCGGCCCAAGTTTCACGAACGTTTTTCCAATAAGAACCGGTTTTTTCCCAGTATTCGTCAAAGGCGTCGGCAAGGTTGGGAGCGGTGATTTCTTCATATCGATTCACGCCCAGTTCCTGTCCGATGTATTTGCGGGATCCGTCCTTCGCAACTTCGAGTTTACGATTGTTTTGAACGTGGACCCAGCCGTTGGGGGTGAGAGTGATTTCGTGAGTCCCTTCGAGGATGTTGTAATCTTTTCTGACGGATGATTCCCGACGCGGCAGTGGGCGTGGGCATGTGTCGCTGTGCCACAATGACATGCCGCCATCGTGAACCCATTCGCCCATGACCTCATACCGTGGTGAGTCGTCGACCTGAAACACGGCTTGTGACCACCGGCCTTTTGGGGATGGCGCGGGGCTTTTCGCCCACGTCTGATCGCCTTGGTAGATTTGCAAATCGGCGTCCTGATAAGTCCAGTCCTGGCGCCAGTGTTTCATGACGAACGGCCCCTTGGTTTCGCCTTCTTCGTTTTTGAAATACATCACCAGCGTGTGCTGGAGGCTGATGAATTCGGGACGATCTTCCAGCACGACCACATGTTCAGTCCCCCATGAAAAGTAGGGGCGTTTTGGCTGATAATCTTCAGCAAATCCCAAAGTTTCCACGAAATCGAAACTCGTCCGGTAACTGCCTGCCATCGCAAGAATCGCGCGCCGGTCTTGTTCAAATTTGGTCAAACCTGCTTCGTGCAATCGGGTCCAAGATTCTTTGGGTTGTTTCAACAAGGTCACGTCTGAGCCTTGGGTCGTACCGCCTCGTGGCTGCATTTTTTTCCAATCGACGAAAGGCCAGGCAAAGACGTGGCCGGTCAATGGCGTTTCCTTTTTTTCTTCAGGCGCAGATTCTTTCGCAGGTTTTTCTTCCGGCTTTTCTGCGGAAAACCCACTGATAGTCAATGCGAGGAAAAAGGCGAGAAAACAGGTTGGGGAAAGGGGAGTCTTCTTCATAGGTCCGCAGGACGCTAGCTTATTGAGAGTCTTTCTCAACTAAATTCCCCGGTGGCAGACCGATCTTATTTTTCCCAGAGCACACGAGAATCGATATCAGCGAGGGTCGGACGTCCGGTTAAGGTCATCGCCATTTCCAATTCCATCCGCAAAATTTTGAGCACATGAGCGACCCCGACCGCGCCTGCGGAAGCGAGGCCATGCAAAATCGGTCGGCCGATCATCACTCCGGTTGCGCCGAGGGCGAGAGCTTTCAAAATATCGGTGCCGCGACGGATTCCTCCATCCAATAAAATCGGAACCTGCCCGTTCACGCGATCTGCGATGCGGGGCAAGGCGTCGATCGTGGCGGGCAAGGTGTCGAGGGTGCGGCCGCCATGATTGGAAACCACGATTCCGGAGACGCCGTGTTCGATCGCGAGAACGGCATCATCTGGAGCAAGGATGCCTTTGACGAATACCGGTAGTCGTGTGTTGGACTGCAACCAAGCGAGGTCTTTCCACGTTGGGGCAGTGGCGAGAAGTTCGCTGCCGAAAACCTGCGTCGCTGCGGGGACCGGTTTCATACCCCGGAGATTGACCGGTTCGATTCCGGCAGGGATTCGGAAATTTGCACGTTGTTCGCGATTTCGCAGTCCGCTCAGCGGCGCGTCAGCGGTGACGACCAATGCTTGAAAACCGGCATTTTCCGCGCGGCGGACCAGGTCCAAGGTGAACTCACGATCCGCTTGGATATAGAGTTGAAACCAGAGAGGCGCTTCGGTGCTGCGGGCGATATCTTCTAACAGAACGCTAGCTTGAGTGCTGACGACGAAGGGCGTTTGCATCGCAGCGGCTCCGAGAGCAGTTGCCAATTCTCCGTCCGGGTGAACGAGTTGGTGAGAGGCGGTGGGAGCGATAAAAATCGGATGCGCGTAGTCGTTTCCCAAAAAAGTGAGCTGAGTATTTGCTGCGGAAAAGTCGTTGAACAGTCGGGGAGAAAGTTTGATTCGGTCGAAGGCCGAGCGGTTTTCATTGACCGTGATCTCGTCCGCAGCACCGCCGGAAAGGTATGCCCAAATCGCCGGATCGATTCGGGTACGAGCCAGCTTTTCGTAATCTTCGAGCGAAACCATGTCGTGTGGAATCGAGGATAGCGGTGGATTTGCAGCGGACATAACAACGTTTCTTGCTCCGGTAAATTAGCATTGCGATCAGGCCCCGCGATCAAAAACTGGCGTGCATGATGCATCCGAGAGCCTGATGGATCGTTGCAGAAAGGGTTTTCGGAGAGAAAGAAACATTGGAATCTCAACGAATTCTAGCTGGCACCCGGTTTGCGAAAGAGAAGTGGGCTGAACAAACCACCCATCAATCGATATGAAAACCATGGAAGAAACCAACACTCATTGCATCGACGTCTGTAACAGCTTGCTTCGCGGCGAGCTTTCCGCCGTTGAAACTTACTCTCAGGCGATCAGCAAATATTCCGACAAACCGGTGCTTGCTGAACTTCAGCGCATCCGCACCGAACACGCCGAGTCCGCTTCACGGCTGACGGAAAATGTTCGGAGCATGGGCGGAACTCCCGAAACCGATTCGGGTGCTTGGGGCGTTTTTGCGAAAGCTGTCCAAGGTGCCGCGAATCTTTTTGGCGCGGATTCCGCGATTGAGTCGCTTCAGCGCGGCGAGGAAAAAGGTCGCGAAGATTACCAGAACGCTCTGGATGACAAGGACGTCATGGCGGGTTGCAAAACCCTGATTCGAAGCGAATTGCTTCCAAAAGTAGAGCGACACATTGCGATTTTGGAGCGCTTGGAAGATGCCGTCTGATCGACATTTTGTCGAAGCCATTCAAATCTGAAAAGCCCGGGCGTTCTGCCCGGGCTTTTTTCGTGTGAGCCCTTCCCAATTTCTTCGAAGAAATCGTCAAGGAGGGTTGCGGACAGGGGCGGCTGTCTGTTAAGGCTACGGATGCGGGGATTTGGATGCTTTTTGTTTCCGAATCTTTCGTTTTTAAACCCAAAAAACCATGAAACCCAATCCGGTCGAGCCCGATCCATTGATCCATAGCGAGGAGTTTTTGCATCAGTTGATGCGCCGCCAATTGAAACTTTCTCTGGGGTGCGGCTGTGCGTTTGCCATTGTTTTGCTGGCGTTGCCGTTGCTGAATTATTTTGCGCCGGATGTGATGGCGATGCGAGTGGGTGGCTTCCCGCTGACTTGGTTGATTCTCGGAGTTTTGTTTTTTCCGTTTGTGTGGGTGATCAGTTATGTGTTCATCAACCGGTCATTGGCCATGGAAGCGCAGGAAGCAATCCGAGCCAAACAGGGAGCCGTTTGTCACGGACAGATATAACGTTCATCTGAGATATCGATATGAACATAGATCCTTGGATTGTAGGGTTTGCGGCGGTCACGGTGATCGGAACGATTTATATGGGATTTCGATCTGCGGGTTCCGCAAAAACCGCTTCGGATTTTTTTGTCGCAGGTCGCTCGGTTTCGGTTGGGTGGAACTCGGCAGCCATCTCGGGCGAATATCTTTCTGCGGCTTCCTTCATGGGCGTCGCCGGGATGGTGATGAGCAGCGGTTACGATGCATTGTGGTATCCGGTTTGTTATGCCTGCGGGTATTTATTTTTGCTGCTGTTTATCGCCGGTCCGCTGAGGCGATTTGGGGCTTATACCATCCCGGATTTTGCGGAAGGGCGGTTTGACTCACCGGTTTTCCGGCGCATCGCGGTGTGTTTTGTGCTCTTTATTGGGTTCTTTTACACGATGCCTCAGATGAAAGGCGCGGGGGTGACTTTGGCATACATTTTTCCGGGTTTGCCTTATTGGGTGGGCGTCGCACTCGTCGGGGCGGTGATCACGTTGAACGTCGCGCTGGGCGGAATGAAAGGGATCACCTTGGTTCAGGCGGTGCAATATTGGGCAAAGATGTTTGCGATTTCGGTTCCTGCGTTCGTGTTAATGGGTATTTATGGGAGTTATGGTAGTCATTTGAAATCGAACGAGACGCGAGTTGAAGCTCGCTCGGCGATCGTGGGTGAAGCGATCCCCGGGGCAAATGCCATGCCGGAAAAGTTCGTCCGTGCGGAGTTGCCGGCGAAAGCGCCGCAAGATGAGGCGTGGATTTCTCCATTCGGTTCGCTCACCACCAAGCCGGCGAAGGCGGCCGGTCTATCGGATGAAGAAGCTCGGCCTTATTCTCTGCTTTATACTTACTCGTTGATCATTGCACTGGTTTGTGGAACTGCAGGATTGCCGCATATCTTGGTTCGATTTTATACCAATCCAGATGGAGTCGCGGCGAAACGGACGACGATGTGGGTGATGATTTTGATCGGGGTTTTTTATGTTTTTCCACCGGTTTTTGGCGTGTTGGGTCGCAATCTTTTGCCTGAACTTTATGAAGGTGTCGGCGCGAAAGGGACCGATAAAATTGTGTTAGAGTTGCCAAAATTACTGAATCAGAAATACGGCATGCTGGGCTCGATTTTGAGCGGGATTACCTGTGCTGGGGCTTTTGCCGCGTTCATGAGCACCTTCAGTGGCTTATTGGTTTCGATCACCGGCGCGTTGGCGCACGATATCTATGGCCGGATTTTGCGACCGAATTCGACCTCCGAGCAACGGATGAAAATGTTCAAGGTCTTTGCGGTGATTTGCGGTTTCACTGCGGTGCTGCTCGGATTGACGGTTGAGGCTTTTGAGATCAACAAGTTGGTTGGCTGGGCGTTTGCGGTCGCGGCGACCAGTTATTTTCCATTGTTATTTTTAGCAACCTGGTGGCCGGGAATCACGATGCCAGGCGCGGCAACCGGTATGCTGGTGGGTGGTGTGTTCAGCTTGATTTCGGTGATCAGTACGATGATCGCCGATCAGTCTCCTTGGGCGACCGGTTTGAAAACGTGGTATGCGGCTCATCCATTGGCTCGGACCTTGGCGGAGCAGCCAGCGATCTGGGGGCTGCCGCTGGCGATCGTGTTGATGGTCGTGGTTTCAAAAGTGACACGAGCGAAAGTGCCCGGAGATATTCGCTTGAAAATGTTGGTGCTGCACGCCCCGGAAGCATTGGGCTTGAAACAGGAATATATTAAGGAGCAGGAAGGAATGGGACACTAACTTCCCGAAATCGAAAAAGGCTGCCTGGAGCAACCGGGCAGCCTTTTTGATGAAATGGGTTTTGCGGAACTGTCAGCGTGCTCCGGCTTTTTTAAGCTCTTCCACGGCAGCGTCGAGGCGTCTGCGAGTGGCGACGAGATTGCTATTGAGTTCGGTGATTTTGGCGTCGCGAACTTTGACCGCTTCTTCCCAGGTTTTGAGTTGTTCCTGAGTTTGGGCGAGGTTGGTGGCCAATGCGTCGGCCTGACCGGTTCGCTCGGCGAGGGTGGCCGTGGCGGTATCGGAGGCTTCGCGGATGGAATCGATGGATGCTTTTAATCCGTCGATGTCTGCTTCAAGACGACGGTTGCGTTTTTCCGCTTCGATTCGACCGGACGCTTCTTCTCGGGCGACTTTATTCGAGTGCTCGAGTTTCCGCTGGATGGCGATTCCGTCGTTCCATTGATAGAAGATAAAGCCGGTGAGGACCACGCAGCCGATGGCGTTGATGATGGGGATCGCGCGCATGGTCATGGATTCGCGGATTTGGTTTCGAAGGAGATCCGATCGATCTTCGCGGCCTTGATCGCATCCATCAACGCGATCACTTGTTTGTGTCGGGATTCTTCATCTGCTGCGATCATGACCTTGGTTTCAGGATCGGGCGGTAGTGCCAACAGCCGGTCAGTGATTTCCGTGGCAGTGACGATCTGCGTGTCCCAGGTCATGATGCCATTGGCATCGACCGCGATATGAATCGGCGGAGTTTTGATTTCCGGAACGGAGGTGGTTGATGTCGGTAGCTTTAGATCCACGCGGCTGATGTTCGTCATGCTGATGCTGACGAGCATGAAGCTGGCGAGGAGGAAGAACATGATGTCGATCAACGGAACGACTTCGATCCGGGCGTCTTCCTCGTGATCGTCGGAGCCTTGAAGTTTTACAGGCATCGGATCTCAGCGCTCGATTTGAATGTTAAGTTTCGTGGAGAAATCTTCGATGTCGTGACCGTGTGTTTTGGCGGAGTTCACGAGCAGTTCGGTATGATTGATCCAACGCTCGAAAGATCCGCGCAGGAGCGAAACGCGTTTTCGGAAATAATTGTAGGGAAGCAGGCAGAGGATGGCGATGCAGATACCTGCGGCGGTGGCGATCAAGGCTTCGGCAATACCGCCGGTCACTTTCGTAGCGGCGAGTTGGCTGTCGCCCAAGGAGGCGAAGGATCCCATCAGTCCGACGACGGTTCCAAAAAGACCGAGCAGGGGAGCGAGTGTGATGATGGTTCCGAGGACCCACATGCGGGCCTCGGCGCGCTCGATCCAGTGGGTCGCGTCGAGCTGCATCGCGGCGAGCATCGAGGTGTGGGCGTGTGCGATACCGTCGCCGAGATTTTTGATATAGGGATCGGATGAATTTTCGGCGAGTTCGAGAGCGCTGCGGAAGTTTCCGGTTCCGACCGCTTCACGGGCGAGGTCCTGGGTTTTCGGGCGGAGATTCTTTTTGAATCCGATCCACCAGATCGAGCGTTCTAACAGAACGCAGAGTGCGAGGAAAAAGGTTGCGGCGATGGGCCACATGACCCAGCCCCCTTCTTGGAACGTTTCGATGGCAATATTCGCGGTTAACATGAAATCAGTTGAGTTTAAAGCGGATGACCCGAGAGAAGGTGGCACGAGGGCCGGGCCGGAATTTCCAACGGCGGCAGGTGTTGATCACCGAAGGATTGTTAAAGTAAGGATGTGAGGCGTTACGAATCGAGACGTTCACGACGTTTCCGCGTTCATCCACGGAGATGACGACAGTGATCGAGCCTTCGATATTTTCTTTCGTGGCGTTTGCCGGATAGGGAGGTCTCGGCATGCGGCCGCCGGCAAATCGGGCGGCGCCGACTTTTCCTTCGCCCGAGCCAGCGGTTCCGCCCGAACCGGAACCGGTTCCGTTTCCTTGAGTGGTTCGGCGGGCGACGGGGCCGGTCGAGCCGCGCTTGGTTTCTTTCGCGCGATCGGAAGTGGAGGCGCGTGGTGCGGAGCGAGTTTTCGGTTTTTCCGCGATCGCAGTCGAATCGGGTTTGGCGGGCTCCGGTGGGGCGTCGGGCATTTCCGGTACGTCGGGAAGCGGCGTCGTTTCCGCGATTTCGGGCATTTCAGGAACCTCGGGGATCAGGGGAAGTTCTTCGGCGACCGCCGCTTGTTGATCCTGAATTTGCTCCTGATTGTCTTCGGTGTCGATTTCCGCCATCGAGGACGAACCGGCGGCAAAGGAATCGAGATCGAGCACTTCACCATCGGTGAGCGACATCGGATCTTCGTCTTCCAAGCCGAGGAGGCTGAGGCCGTTTCCTTCATCGGAAAACGCGCAGATGCTCGAAACGCTCATCCAGGCAGCGAGCGTTCCGATGTTCATCGCGTAGAGAAAAGGATTCATGATTGTGGGCCCTCCAGCTTATTGAGATTGTGTCTCACCTGCGGTGATTCAAAGGAGGTGAACTCAGGGTGTCAATGCCATTTTGAGGGGAGATGGCGACCAAGGGAAATTAATGCACAAATGGTGCATTTGCTCAACTCGATATTTCACCCGTTTTCTCGGGAGTCACTCGTCCGCGATTTTCCGGATGTCGTCATCGGAAAGGGTGACCCGCTGATAGATTTCACGGGCGGCGTGAATCATGGCGACGGAGCTTTCCCGTTCATCGTGGATGACCTCAATGTCCAGATCGCGGAGTTGTTCGATTTCCGAGGAAAACTTGACCCGTCCGAGAATGACGATTCGTGAGTTGTGTTCGCGGACGAGCGGGACGGCGGCGCGTGTGAGTTCGACGGAGGGAAAGGTGAACGCCACCAACCGTGCCCGGCCGATCCCAGCGAGCTCCAGCGCTTCTGGGTGCGAAGCATCGGCGAAAAGCACGCGTTGGCCGGCGGCTTTGAGCGCGCGGACGGTGTCGGAATTCAGTTCGAGCACCAGTGTTTCGACGCCCGAGCGTTTGAGGGCTTCGTTCATGGCGCGGCCGACCGGGCCGTAGCCGCAGATGACCGCGTGGTCTGAAAGTTCCTTGATTCCTTGGGAGTGAGACAGGGTTTCGGCGAGCGGTTTTTTCTTTGGGACGAACCAGCCGCGGCGTTCGAGGAAGAATCCGAGAGGTCCACTGCCGCGCATCAGCAAAGGAACAGTCGCCATCGTCAGAGCCGCGCAACTTAATAATAATTGCTGGGTGGCTGGATCCTCGGGTCGGTAATCGGCGGCTTTCGCGAGCAGCACTAACGAAAATTCCCCCGAGCTTGAAAGGGCGGCGCCGGTCAGCAAGGCCGGGCGCAGCGGGAGTTTGAAAATCCGCGCGACGTTAAATGCCACGGTGCCTTTGATGATCAGAATGAGGACGCTGAAACCCAGGATTCTCATCCAGTCGGAAACGACGACACCAAGATTGATTTGCAGGCCGACGGAGATGAAGAAGATCGCCAGGAAGAGATCTTTGAACGGCATGATGTCCGCCATGATGCGGTGCCGGTAGATGGATTCACTCACCACTAAACCAGCGGCGAAGGCACCAAGGGCGGGAGAAAGTCCAAGAACTGCGCCAAGAACCGCGACGCCCGCGCAAAGGGCGACGACCGCCAAGGTGAAAAGTTCGCGGCTGCGCGTGCGGGCGACCGCGTGGAGAAGGGGCGTGATGCCATAACGTCCGAGCAACAGGGCGCCGCCGAGGAAAAGCAGGCCTTTGAGAATCGCGAGGCTGATGCCGCCAGCGACCGATCCTTCGCCATGGCCGTAGATCGATGGCAGAATCAGCAGGAAAAGAATGACGACAATGTCATCGAATAGTGCGATCGCCAGAGCGGTTCGAGCGCTGGGATTGTTCGGTTGTCCCATATCTTGGAACGATTTCATGGAAACCGCCGTTGAGCTGAGAGCGACTGATACGGCAAGCACCACAATTTCCGCGCCGGGGTATTTTCCGGAAAGCCAGATGATCGATCCGCCGACCAGTGAGATCGTGCCGACTTGAATCCCTCCACCGAAAAGGGAGACGCGCCAAAGATGTTTCAGTTCGTCGAGCGAGAACTCGATGCCGAGGGTGAACATCAGAAGGATGACTCCCAGCTCCGCCAAGTGAGTGATGACGCCGTCCATTTCCGATCCCTCGCCACCGATGATTCCTAACAGACCGGTATTGGCGATGAGCAGTCCGCAGATGAGATATCCGATCAGGAAATTTTGTTTCAGTTTAGCGAGGACCAGAGAAACCAGTACCGCCAGCAACAGCATCAAGCTGAGCACCGCGAAAAGTGGGGAGACATCGGTCGCCCCTGCAGCCAGTAACGAAAACATACGCATCGTCTCATTTATCTCCGTTGGGAGCGATGCCTGCCAAGGAAAATGAACGTTGAGTCAAATTTTCGTGAACGCCCGGGTCGGTCATGAATTGCAACGTGCATTTTTTGTTCCCAAATCCGTGCAAAAAAAACCGGGAAATCCGACTCGGCTGGCTCAACGGCGGGGAAAATCTTTTGGCATCGGTTGTGCAAGGGAATTTGAAAACCCACCACGATCATGAACTCAACTTCCGCCGACCGGTCTGATGCCTGCATTGAGATTTGCAACAGTTTGCTGAGAGGCGAACTTTCCGCAGTCGAAACCTATACGTTGGTGATCGACAAGTTTCCGGGGCACCCGGCGCAGCCCGAGCTGCATCGCATGCGGAGTGAGCATGTGAAATCCTCCTCGTTGCTTTCCGCACATGTGAGGGGTCTGGGCGCTGAGCCGAGTCACGATTCGGGGATGTGGGGGCTTTTTGCGAAAGCGGTTCAGAGCACGGCGGATTTTTTCGGAGCCGATTCTGCGGTGGAAAGTTTACATCGAGGTGAAAAAAAAGGGCTTGCCGACTATCATCATGCCCTTTCTCACGAAGGTCTGAGTGACGAAGTCAAAGGCCTGATTTGCCGTGAGCTGGTCCCACCGGTGAAACGCAATATTTCGACCTTGGAGCGGCTCGAAGATTCTCTGTGAGTTTCACTCAATCACCTCAATGCCCATACCTCCACGTACGAAAACGTCCTCCGCTGACGCGTTGGCCGGGATCTGGAATGTCACGCTCACGACTTTTATCATCGGAGCGCTTTATTTTGGAAAAGAAATCATCATCCCGCTCGCACTTGCGGCGTTGTTGACCTTCTTGCTCTCTCCGCTGGCAAACCGGTTGCAGAGGTATGTCGGAAAGATCGCTTCCGTTCTGATGGTGGTGGCGATGATTTTCGCCCTGACTGTTTCCGGAGGTTGGGTATTGACGACTCAGTTGATGGATCTCGGCGCGAGGTTGCCGGATTATAAGGAAAACATTCGGACCAAAATCCGATCCGCGCAGTTGCCGACGGGCGGTGCGTTGACCAAATTGTCCGAAGCGTTTGACGATTTAAAAAAGGAACTCCCGATCGCTGACGAAGGTGAATCGGGCCCCGTTTGGGGCGGCGCGGAGTCGCAGCGCGCGACGCCGGTTCGCGTCGTCGATACGCCGGACGCAACTCCTTTTGAAATGGCGAAACTCGTGATTTCACCGGTTCTTGGTCCGTTGGGAACGGCGGCGATGGTTTTGCTGCTGCTGATCTTCATGCTGCTGCAGCGGGAAGATCTTCGAGGACGCTTGATCCGCTTGATCGGACAGGGGCGAATTGGAGCGACGACCCGGGCGATGGATGATGCGGCGACGCGTGTGACGCGGTATTTGCTGATGCAACTGGTGGTGAATGTCACGTATGGCATTCCCGTTGCGATCGGACTTTATTTTATCGGCGTTCCCAATGCAATTCTTTGGGGGGCGTTCGCGGCGGTCTTGAGATTCATCCCTTATGCTGGACCGTGGATTGCCGCTGCGTTTCCGATTATTTTGTCCCTCGCGGTTTCGCCGGATTGGACCACGCCGCTTCTGACCATTTCGCTTTTTGTGGTGTTGGAATTGTTAAGCAACAACGTGATGGAACCGTGGCTTTATGGATCGAGCACGGGGGTTTCCTCGCTGGCCCTGATTGTCGCCGCAGTGTTCTGGACTTGGCTGTGGGGACCGGTTGGTCTCGTGCTGGCGACGCCGATCACGGTTTGTTTGGTCGTGATGGGAAGACATATCCCGAAGTTATCCTTTCTCAGTGTTATCTTGAGCGATGAAGAAGCGCTGACTCCTGCGGAGGATTGTTATCATCGGTTGTTGCGCACGGGTGAGCACGATGAAATGGAGTTGGTGGAAACCTATTTGAAGAATCACACGCAGAGTGATCTTTATGATTCGGTCTTGATGCCAGTGATCGTCACGGCGGAAACCGATCATCGTCTCGGCCTGTTAGATAAAGAACAGCTTGGATTTGTTCAGGCGGGAATCAGTGAAATTTTGGACGAACTGGACGATCATCTGGCACCGGTTGGGAAAATCCCTCCTGGCAAGGCGGCGGATCGGATCGATGTCGAAACACCGGTGATCGGCTGTTCCATCTACAGCATTCCCGCCCGCGCGGAACGAGATGAACTTGCCGGATCCATGCTGGCTCAATTGCTTCAACCGCACGATTTCACGGTAATCAACGGAACCGGGAAACGGGTCGCGGCGGAGCGCATCATGGATGTGAAAAGGGTGAAGCCGGATGTCGTTTGTATTTCGGTGGTGCCACCCTCGACCGTGAGCCATGCCCGCTACCTGTGCTTAAAGATCAAAGAGGCGCTGCCTGAGCAGAAGATTGTGGTGGGACTTTGGGGTCATCCCGAGCGATCTCAGGATGGGATCAAAGCGCTGCTGGAAGCTGGGGCGGATGAAGTGGTGACGTCGTTCGCCGAAGTTCAAAAAGTGATGGCGAAATTAGCGCTGCCGTTGATCGCTCAGATGATCCCGGCACCGATTCCTGACGATGAAGAAGACCGGTTAAAAGCTCTGCGAGAACTCAATCTTCTCGAGATCGAAAGTCATCCACAACTGGATGCGATCACTCACAAACTTGCACGAGTTTTCGGAGTTCCGATGGCGTTTGTGACGCTGGTGGATCGCGACCAGCAGTTTTTTAAATCCCAAACCGGTTTGCCCGATGATCTTGCCGACACCCGGCGCACGTCGCGGGACGTTTCGATTTGCGGCCACGCCATCGCCGCAAATAACCTTTTGGTGATTGGAGATTTGGCTCGCGATCGTCGTTTCGCCAACAATCCTCTCGTAAAGGAACGAGGATTGAGATTTTACGCGGGGGCACCGATTCACGCTCCGAATGGACAGCCCATCGGCTCGTTGTGTTTGATGGACACCGTCCCAAGGCAGTTCACCGAAGCGGAAACGCGTTTGCTGAAAGAATACTCGGCCGATATTTCGCAAATGATCGCCCGTGACGTCGAAGCGGTCGCCTGAATTTAAAAAACCAGAATACTTCAGCGAATGTGAGAAAGGGGTAAGCGTGAACTTTTTCGACGATCTTCTCAGATGGCTGATGTCAGTCGCTCTGGGAAGCGGAGAATGACTTGATCCCGCTCGCGCGTCAGTTCAGTCAGGTGTCGTTGAAGAGAAAACTCCATGTCAAAACCGGGTGAAAGTTTTTCACAGATCTGCTGGAGATTGATCCACATTTTCCCTACTGCGGCAATTTCCGGAGGCAACAGAATGCCGCTGCGTGCAAAAATCGTACAAACGGTGAGGACGCGACTGCCGAGGCAAACCGGTTCGTTTTGGGGAGACGAGTGAAAGGCGTCGAGTAGCGCGGGGCGGTTGATTTCGTTCCGGCTCGAGTTACTGAGGCGGATCGCGGCATCCATCGCACGGACAGCGTGGCCTTCACAGAGTGCTGAAAGGAAAACCCCGACCTGGGATTTTGTGTAAGCACTTAGCCGACAGATCGCACCGAGTTCGGCAATCACGACGGCGTGATCACGAGTGAACCAATGATTGGACGTGTGAGGGTTGCTGTGAAATTGACCGACCGCCACGAGTTGCTGGGTATAGCTGCCGACCAGATCGTCTGCGGCGGCCTCGCCTTCGGATTCCGAATCCGTCTGCTCGGGAAGGTCGGAAATTTTCCTTCCTTCCAACCGGTTTGTCGTGAGAACGCGGGAGGATGTCAGCTCATCAATGACGAGAGGTAATGCGATTTGGCGGTAGGGGCTCGTGTTGCGGCCAAGTTCGGCGAGGTGGTTCGCTTCGCGTCGGAAGTCGAGTTCTGCCATCATTTCCGTCCGAAACTGATCCATCCCTTCTGCGAATTGATAGCGCTGACCGAGAGAGGTA
>DBTN01000033.1:0-56928 GCA_002307065.1 Akkermansiaceae bacterium UBA1315
GGTTTGCTCTCCAATCGAGCAACGGCAACTTGGGTGACTACGGTGGCGAATGGGACGGCGGATTTGGAAGCACCATCAGTGGTACTCCTTACGCCACCACTTCCATCTACAACATGACGATGATCGGCACGGGTGTTTCCTCCTCCGGTAGTGTCGATGACGCCATCCAGGTCAGTGATAACTTCGCAGGTACTCTCGCCAACTCGGTGATTCACGACTTCAACGGTGTCGCCCTCAGCAACACCGGTGACGGCATCGGCAGTCCGAAGCCAACCTTTAACAACAACACCTGGGGCTCCTTCGCGGGTGCCGGACTGTTGCCAAACATTGGTGGCGCAGGAGCAACTGATCCTGCCGGAACCGGTAACGGAGCCATCGGCGTGGACGTTGATCTTGGTGGCATCAGCCGCATTCCAGACGGAGGACTTGATCCACGTCCGAACGGAACCAGCCCGCTTTACGGAGCAGCGCTTTCTGCGTTCCCATCTGGCGCTCCTTCGGGCTTCTACGAAACCGTCTCCTACCGTGGTGCCTTCGGCGCGACCAACTGGCTCGACGGCTGGAGTTACCTGTCGAAAAAAGGTTATCTCGGTGATCTCGCCGATGTTCCTGTTGATGTCGACTCCGACAACGACGGTTTGACGGACGCACAAGAAGCGACGCTTGGCACCGATCCTAATCTTGCCGATACCGACGCCGATGGTGTTTCGGATGGCGTGGAAGTTGCCAATGCATCGCTTGGTTTCAACCCACTCGTCAGTGATACCACTTCGATCTTCGCCGGTCTTTATACCGCCGACTCCATCCAGGAACTCTCCACCGCTGGCAACGTCATTGTCGAAGCTTCCGGTGCTGAGGTGAACCTCACTCTGCCAGTGTTCAAATCGAACACACTTGGCGACGACTGGATCGAAGCAGGTGATCTTCAACTCACGCTTCCTAAGGAAACGGACAAGCAGTTCTACCGCATCCAAATCGAAGGCGCCGAGTAATCGGAATCACCCTGACGAAATAGTCACACGAGGGCCGTCGGCAAATGCCGGCGGCCCCTTTTTTATGTGCGCGTTCCCACCATGCGTCGTTTCATCCTAATCACCTCCGCTCTCTGGCTGCCTTGTCACGCACAAGATACGCCACCGACCCCGACTGAAGAGCTTCGTGTTTCCGTCCGTGAATGGGTGGAGACGATGCAGAAAATCCAGGCTGAAGAAAATGCGTGGGAAAAAGACGATGAAGTTCTTCGCGGTTATAAAGAAGGCCTCGAAAAGGAAATTGAAGATTTGAAGGAGCAAATCGAACGCGCCCGTATTCGGAAAGAAGGCGGAGATAAACAATCACTCGATAAAGTTGCGGAAAGAGACCGTTACATTGAGGCTCAACAAGAGCTCAGTGGGCAAGTCCAGCAGATGGAGCAGGGGGTCTCCGCTCAAATTCGGCTCTATCCTGAAGGCCTTCGCAAACAGCCGAAAGTCGCCCTCGGCATCGAGAGCGTAAACGCCTCCATCCTGCTTCCCGTAGAAAAACGTTCCGAGGAAATTTCCAAGCGCCTTTTTGCCATCACTGAATTGCTCTCAGAAGTCGAAAAATTCCAACAAGGCGTCCATGTGCATCCTGAACTCCACAAGAATTCGCAGGGTCAGGAGTTCCGAATGGATGTCGTCTACTTCGGCCTCGCCGCAGCCTACGCCGTCAATGAAGACGGTAGCTTTGCGGAAATCGGTCGACCAGAAGCTGACGGATGGAAATTCGAAGAACGCAGCGACCTAGCCCCTTCCATCAAAGCGCTCATCGCTTCCTCGCTTAGCGAGAAAGACGTGACATTTACCCAACTTCCTTTTCTCCAGCCATGATCATTCGCAGCTTTACCGCATTACTTTTCCTTGTCCCGGCATTCTCGTTTGCCGCCGCCTCACCTGTCGAAACTGCCCGCGAAAGCATTCGCAAAGCGGCTTCCGAACTCCAGACGACCCAGAAGGAATATTCCGACCTCCGGCTGGCGCTTTACCGTGACGTAAATCGTCTCGACGATGAGGCTCTTTCCCTCGCAAAGGAACTTCGCGCTTTAGAGCGTGACGAGGAACTCCGGACTTCAAAAATTCGCAGTCTTGAGCGCGAGATCGACACTCGCAAAGCTGACTTCGCCTACGTATCCGGTGTTTTGAACCAATATGCGAAAGCGATAGTAACGCGTCTTCATCCGGCAGAAAATCAGCTCTACAAGGAGCAGATCGAGAGCCTGGACCAGAAAGCGACTGCCGCTACCGACAATCCAAAACTGGAACTGTCCGAGCGCTCCAAGATCCTCCATACCGGCATTCAACGGATCGTTGAACTTGCCGGTGGACAGCGCTTTGATGGCAAAGCCCTCGGTCGTGCGGGCCGGGCGATGGAAGGCACGCTGCTTATGATCGGGCCGTCTGTTTTCTTCTCTTCCGTGGATCATTCCTTCGAAGGCATTTCTTCCCTGTCCGACACCGGCGCGGGCCTGCCGGCCATCATCCCGATCAAAGACTCGAATGGTGGTATTTCAAAAGCTATCACTTCCGGTGAGGGCACGCTGCCCATGGACGGGACAGGGGGGCGTGCAATCGAGGAAGCGGTGAAAAGCCGCAGCACACATAGCGGAGCTATGGAGCATGTCATGCTCTTCGGCGATATCGCCAAAAACATGATGTTCGACGGTTGGATCGCCATCGGAGTCTGCGTCTTGATGATTGCTCTCGGGTGGACGGTTGCGGTGAAAAAATTCTTCTATCTTAACACCATTGAGAAAAGCAGTGATGAGTTTCTCCGGCAATGGTATCGCCTTTCCTCAGATCTTACCGCCATCGATCACGGCGACCCAGCCAGTGTAAAAAGCTTTGGAGGACAGGCGGACGCCCAGATGCAGAAACGGATCGAGAAGTCCCCGCTCTATGAAATCTACCATATCGGATCAGAGGAGATTCGCCATCGACTTGAGCAGGACCGCATCCACAAAAAAGGTTTGTCGGGACGTTCAATTCAGGCCATCCGCGCAGCTCTCGATGCCGGATTGGTCCGCGCCAATCACAAACTCACGAATGGCCTGATTTATCTAACCATCAGCATCGCTGGCGGCCCTTATGTTGGCCTGCTCGGAACCGTCGTCGGTGTCATGATTACCTTCGCCATTATTTCGAAAGTCGGCGAAGTGGACGTAAACGCGATTGCCCCCGGTATCGCATCCGCTCTCCTTGCGACGGTTGCTGGCTTGGTCGTGGCGATCCCCGCTCTCTTCGTTTATTCCTACCTGAATACCCGAATCAAAAACATCGCCGGCGAGATGCAAGTGTTCATCGACGAATTCGTCACCAAGATGGCCGAGCTTTACCAAGGATCCGATAGCAAACCCGTTTCCGATGGTACCCCCAGCACTGCTGAGTAACCCATCCCCAACAGAAAGATTCATCTATGGCCTCTGCAGACGAAAAAAGCTACGACGACATCAACGTGACGCCGATGGTCGACCTCTACCTCGTGCTCCTTCTTATCTTTATCGTGATGACAGCGGCAGGGGTGAAGGGGATGAAAGTCGAACTTCCCAAAGCAAGCGATAAAGCGGCGAAGAACTTGAGTGTCCCGAAAATCCAAGCCATCACCATTGATGCGGAAGGAAGCATTCAGCTTAACACCACTCCAGTCACACTCGACGAATTGGAAAGTAAGCTTACCGCCATGAAATCGACCACGCCCGATATCCCGGTGATCGTCCGTGGTGACACCGCTTCCCAATACAAAGAGGTGATGAGCGTTCTTGATGTGTTGGGACGTCTCGGAATCGACAAGATTGGTTTAGCCACCCAGAAGCCGAAATAGGCAGATGAGCTATCGCGGACCCAAACCACCCTCGAAGTTGCGGCAGCGCCTGATCACCGGCGCGTTGTTGTTGCTTGTCGTCGGAGGTGGCATTGCATCGTTCCTTCTGAATTCCGGCGGCCCTACGGACGACGAGGAAGAGATAGTGATTGTCGACCTTTCACTTCCCCCTCCGCCGCCCCCGCCGCCCCCGCCTGTGCCGGAGGAAGACCTCACGCCACCTGAAGAATCGTTTGATGAGGCCCCGGAAATTTCCGATGTAGAGACCCCTGACAATCTCTCCAGTGAGCCCACCACGGATATTGATCTGGGGATCGATGCGGGGGATCTCGCGACCGGTCCTGGGGGCGCCTTTTCCGTAAGTCTTCCTCGATTCTCGCGCGGCGGCCCCGGCGGCGGTGACAGCATGCTGGAAGACATCAGCTCACCACCAGCTGCTGTCAGTAAAATCCAGCCAAACTACCCAAGTTCGCTGCTTAGCAAAGGGATCGGCGGTCGGGTCTTGATCGTCTGCGTTGTGGATGACAAGGGCCAGGTTGCTTCAACTACCATTCGCCAATCCGCCGGCCATCCCGATCTGGATAAGGCCGCCATCGCCGCTGTCACTAAGTGGAAGTTCAAGCCCGCGATGAAAGGCGGTCGACCCGTGCGGGCAAGTTGCACTGTTCCGTTCAATTTTGAAGTTAAGAAAAACTGACCCTGATGCGCATTCCGATATCCATCCTCTTCGTCACCTGTTGCGCCACCTCCGCTTGGGCTGAAAAAATCGTTACTTCTCCCGAAATGTTTCGCGATCCCAACTTCGCGAGAGCATTCATCGGCAGTTATGGATTTCTATCCGAGGTCGAGCCGAAAGTCTCCGCCGAAGAACAGGTCGTGCTGAACACAGTTCGTGAGCTATTTGAGAAAAATCAGTTCGCTGCTGCTGAAAAAGAAATCGTTCGATATATCAAAGAAGCCGAAACACCGACGGATCCAGAAAAACCGCCGGGTCAGATCAGCGCCGCAATGGTTTTCGTGCTTGGTAACATGTATTTCTCTGCGGATCGGCCGGAAGATGCCAAACGCGCGTTCTTGGAAGCAATTCGGCGGTTTCCGCGTTTCCGTCGGGCTCATACCAATCTCGGTTATCTTTACGTTTCCCAGAACCAAATCGAAGAAGCTGTCCCTTCTTTGCAGAAAGCGGTCGAACTCGGTGAAACGAGCGCCAGGACCTACGGCCTCCTCGGTTATTGTTATCTGCAAAAGAAAAACGCGCTGGCTGCCGAAAATGCCTACCGCCAAGCATACCTTCTTGATCCCAAAAGCCGCGACTGGAAAATGGGGCTCGCCCAGACTCTCCTGCTACAGGAGCGCTACCCTGAGGCAACCAGCATGCTCGGTACCCTCATCGACGAATATCCCGACGATCGTCAGCTCTGGCTTCAACAGGCCAACGCATTGCTCAGTCAGGACAAGAAGATGGATGCCGCGATTACTCTTGAAGCGCTACGCTTGAAGGGCCGTGCCACCGAGGGCGACCTCAACCTTCTTGGTAACATTTATATGGACCAAGGAGAGGCCCAATTGGCCCTTTACGCCTATCTTGAGGCGATTGATAAATCTCCGAAACTGGACATTGCCCGCGCCTTGAGATCAGCCCGCATTCTTAATGATTATGGGTTCCCCGAAAAAGCAGCAGAATTTGCGGATAAAATCGCCGCAAAGGGATCCCTGACGTTCAAGGAGCAACTCGACCTCGATCTCGTTCGCGCCAAAATCGCCCAAAGTGCGGGCAACGACGCTCAAGTTGGCGAGCTACTTCAAGACCTGTTTACCCGTGACCCTGGAAATGCCGAGATCCTTCTAGAATTGGCCCGGCATTACGATGAGCTTTCGAAAAATGAACAGGACGAGGCGAAACGTTCCATTCATCTCGGTGAAGCAAAAGTACATTTCAAGCTCGCTCTGGAAAAAGAAAGCGTCGCCTATCAAGCCAACCTTGGTCTTGGTCAACTGCTCGTTCGCGAAAAACAATATTCCGAAAGCATCACCTATCTCGAAAAGGCACTATCGCTCAAGACTGGAGACAAAACCAGTCTCGACCAATACCTCAGCCGAGTGAAACGCGCTGCCGATCGTGATGCTCTGCGCAGAGAACGAGAAGCTGCTGATCGCGCCGAAGCGGAGGCCAATGATGCTGACAAAAAGAAAATTCAATGACCATGCCACATTCCGCTTTTTCATATCTGGTGTTACTGTCTCTTTGCGGAGCTACAGCATTGCACGCTAACGAAGCCCTTGATATCCTCGAAGGGCGAAAGGACGCCGCTGACATTTCATTGCCAGTCGCCTCGGAAGGCCGCGAACCGGCTTCTAAAATCAAACGCCACATTATCTATCCCGAGCAACAATGGCCTCCTGGTCCGCTGGATTCTTTTTGGCAGCGATCCGTCCTCTATACCAATCCTGAAAATCCTTACGTTCAGGAAGTGGCCATCACCGGGATGCTGGAATTTCAGGCCGCCATTGGCAAAACCGAGATCAGCGGCGACGAGGGAGTGACAAACGACGGCACTCGGACCCGCCGGGCACGACTTGGAGCGAGGATGCGTGTGTTTCGAAATACCGACATCGAAGCCCAAGGGGAGTTTGCCGGGGACTCCGAATATCATGGGATCGAGCGTCTCAGTGCCCGCACGGAAATTCGTCCTGACACGTCTGTGACCTACGGGAAATTCCGCCCACATTTCACAACCGAGTATGCGCGTGAGCCGGAGGAATTGGCCTATTTTGATCGATCCATGCTGACCAACATGATCGCCCCATCTCGAACGTTGGGGGTGATGCTAAACCATCAACGGAATGAATGGGATTACGGCGTGGGCTGGTTTTCGGGGGATGCGGACCCCTATATCCCAAGCGTTCAGGGGCCAGGGTTTTTGTCGCTGAACTTGAGCCGCACTTTTTCCGAAATGTCGAATGGAGTTCCTGTGCGGACCAAATGGACAGTAGACTATATTCATCATTTCGATCCCGCCGATGGTGATGCCATTCCGCGTTATGATATCGCCGGGAAGAGATCGGCAAATGGCAATCAGCTTGTCTCGCAGAATCCACAATTCCGGCAACTGCTCACCACGGGCGTAAGCATTGAGTCACCTCTTTATGGATTTGATGGAGATTTCATGATGGGCAGAGGTGATGCGACCGTTTGGGGTTTGACCTTAAGCCCCTCTTATTGGGCGATTCCAGGTGTTTTGAAAATCGTCGGGCGCTATCATTATGCTGATACCGATGATGCGGGCGGATTGATTGCTACCGGAGGTGTTTCCGCAGACCCGCTTTTTGACGATTCGCCGTTTTACGTCGGTGATGAATATCATTCATTCTATCTCGGTGCGAACTGGCATATCCATCGCAACCGGTTGGTCATGTTGAACGGGCTGGAATACAGCGCCATGAAGGATGATGCTGGAGCGGGGTATGAAACCGACGCCTGGATCTGGCACGCCGGTTTGCGTGCAGCGTTCTAGATTTTCTCTGCATCGATACGACTAAAGCGCTGATTGCCGATAACCTGGGCGCCATATTTCCCGTTGCTACGTCCCCTTTGGTTTTCCCGAGGGGGCGATTTGGCGTATCTTTGATCCATCGGTTTGTGATAGTCAGCGCATCCTGTTGAATGCGCGAGGGATGGATATGATTTGATATATAAAAATGAGAATTTTGATGCGCGATACTTGACGAAAACGTCACGGCTAAAAGCCTATAAGCCATCGACAATAGGCGGCCTAGAAGTCAAACCATGGGCGTATGAAATTCTTATCTTACACTTTCCTCGCCGCTGTTGCTGCTAGCGGATTAGCAGTTGGCCAGAGTGCCGTAAAAACGAAACCGGTCGGCTATAATACTTCAGAGTTGAAGCAGGGGCTGAACGCAGTGGGTCTGACTCTTCACAATAATGCAGTTGCCACGGGAGCGCTGGATCTTGAGTCGGGTTTTGGTAATACAGTGACCGACGATGAGTTGGCCATTTCTCCAATTGCGGGCAGAATATATATTTTGGAAATTGTTACTGGGCAACTTGCTGGCAGTATCCAAGAAATCGAGGCATCTGCTATTTCAGGGACTACAATTACCACTCCAGATAATCTGGAGACAATGGGTCTTTTGGATGGTGATCTCTACAGGTTGAGGTTGGCTCCTACTCTTGAGGAGGTTTTTACTACGACACCATTAGCTTCTGGTGGCGTTTTGATTGCTGCCCTTAATTCCACAAATGCCGATATTGTCTGGGTGTCTGCTGGCCCGGGCGTTTTTGATAAATATTATCTGCATACAAGTAAGGTTTTTAGGAATGTTGCGACCAATGCTGCTGCTCCTAACGTATCATTGATTTATCCCGATGGATTATTTGTTCAGAAGAAGACTCCAGCTCAGGCGGAGCTGGTAGTTGCTGGGGAGGTCAAAGAGGTTGGGACTAACTCGGTGATTGGGCAAGGTTTGAATCTAGTAAGTGTTGTGGCGCCGGTAGGGATGACTCTCAGAACCGCAGGATTGGAAGACTCGCTCACCGCTGCTCTCAATACGACTAATGCCGATATCGTTTGGGTTCAAAATAGCACCCTTGGATACGACAAATATTTCAGGCATTCGGCGTCTGGTGGGACTTGGCGCAGTGTGGATGCGCCAACCGTCGTTCTTGATCCTGCCATCGATCCACCTCTGGCTGGAGCTATTTACATTCAGAAGAAAAAGGCGGGTTCGACTAATCTCAGTATCGCCGTCCCTGAATCTTACGAAAATCTTTAATAAATCTCTAATTCCAATACAATCAAATGAAATCATTACTATTTTCTGCGGTCGCATCGCTTTATGTCGTGTGTTCTGCTTCCGGAGCTAATTATGCAATTAATAACGTTGTTGCTGGTCCGGGAGATGTGTTGTACGCGGATGCGGCAAATGCCCCTCTAACGGGATCAATCGTTACTCTTGGTATTTTTACTGAAGGGTTTGATGTTCAAGCAAGTGTCGAGGCTAATGATATTTCTGCCCTAATTGATAATTTTACCATTATCACAAGTGCCCTCACGGGCAACTATTCTGTCTCGTTGGGCGGCAACTTTGCCGGATACGTCGAAGGTGGTGAAGTGGATGGTTCACTGCTAATTGGATCGGATCCACTTATTGGGGTGACTCTCTACTCTTTTGTTGGAAATGCTTCGACATTAGAAGAATCGACCTCATTTGCACTTCTCAACATGTATGTGTTCGTTGATGAAGAGGCGGGTGAGCTTGATTATTCGGCAAATCCATTAGCTTCTCCTTACAGCCCGCTTATCGGAGAATACGACTCGGTAACCGGTGATTATGGTGCAGGCGAAGGAACTTATGGAACCCTTAAGCTGGCGGCGATCCCAGAACCATCCACGGCGCTGTTGGGTGCGTTGGGTGCGCTTGGACTTCTTCGTCGTCGTCGCTGAGGCGAGGATTGCGTTGAGTTTTTTTTGGAAGGCGGGCTTCGGCTCGCCTTCTTTTTTGGGGGGGCTGGAGATCTGGAAAAGTTGATGCCGCCGCTTTTTTGGGCGGATTGGTTTTTTGGGGCAACGAATCGAACGGATTTGTTGATCTCTCTTCATCCTCGGTCGAATATTTCGAGTGAGGGGTGAAATGGTCGGGCTAGCGGGATTCGAACCCACGGCCTCTTGCCCCCCAGGCAAGCGCGCTACCAGACTGCGCCATAGCCCGTCATTTGAACGGGGAGCGAAAGAAGCAGGGGATTTGCGGATTGGCAAGCGTGGAAAATGGCGTGAGATTCCGCGCGTGAAACGCATTCAGACAGCGATCGTAGGCGCCAGTGGTTATACCGGTATGGAGCTGCTCCGTCTTTTACTTGTGCATCCGAACGTGGAATTGGTCGCTGCCACTTCACGGCAGGAGGCGGGACGGGCGATCGGGGAGATTTTTCCGAGATTTCGCAGTGCTCCGGGTGCGGAGTTGAAGTTCATGGAGCCGGATCCGGATGCGATCGCTGCGACCGGTGCGCAAGTGGCTTTTTTGGCTCTTCCGCATGGTGTGGCAGCGGAAATCGCGCGGGCGCTGTTGGATCGCGGGCTGCGGGTGATCGATTTGAGTGCGGATTTCCGGATTCGTGATCCTGAGGTTTACGCGGATTTTTACGATCATGTGCACCCGGCTCCGGATTTGTTGGAGGAGGCGGTTTATGGATTGCCGGAAGTTTATCCTTCGGAAATCGCGGCGGCGCGTTTGGTTGCCTCGCCAGGTTGTTATCCGACGAGCATTTTGCTGCCGCTTCTTCCGTTGCTGCGGGAAAACTTGATCGATCCTGAGACGATCGTTGCCAATTCGATGAGCGGCGTCAGTGGGGCGGGGAAAAAAGCGGATCTCACGCTGTTGTTCGTCGAGTGCAATGAAAGTGCGCGTGCTTATGGCGTTCCGAAACACCGGCACCTTTCGGAAATCGAGCAGGAGCTTTCCATCGCCGCCGGTAAACCGGTGGTGATCTCGTTCATTCCACATCTCATACCGGTTAACTCCGGGATCGTGACGACGACCACAGCGAAAATCCGCGACGGTATTTCGCCGGAGGCGATTGGCGCGGCGCTCGATGCGGCTTACGGCGACGCGGCTTTTGTCCGGTTGCTCGGTCGCGGCGGTTGTGCGGATACGAAAAATGTCACGCGGACGAACTTCATCGATATCGGTTGGCAATTTGATCCGCGGACCGGTCGCGTGCTGCTTTTAAGTGCCGAGGATAACCTCGGAAAGGGGGCGGGTGGCCAGGCGGTGCAAAGTTTTAACGGGATGTTCGAACTTCCTGAGACTGCCGGGTTGCAAAATTTCTAAATATCACCAGTCTTTGTAGCTTTTCCCTACCGGTCATGGATTTTCCCTTTTCCCGCATCAAGGGCGGCGTTGGCGCGCCCCAAGGATTTCTCACCAGCGCGGTGAGTTGTGGCATTAAAAATCCGGCGAGTGATCGGCTGGATCTTGCACTGATTTATTCGGAAAATCCGTGCTCCTCCGCAGGAACGTTTACCACCAACCGGGTAAAAGCCGCGCCGGTCCGTGTTTCGCAATCGAATTTACGTAAGGGCGATCTCCGGGCGATCATTGCCAATTCCGGAAATGCGAACGCCTGCACCGGCGTCCAGGGCATCACCGACGCGAATGCGATGTGTGATGCGGTGGCGAAACCGCTTGGCTTGAAACGCTCGGAAATTGGCGTCAGCTCGACCGGTGTGATCGGTCTGCCGATGCCGATGAGTCGGGTCGAACCGAAATTTGAATCACTCATCGCCGGATTGGGTCCGAAAAACGGGGCGGATGTCGCGGCGGCGATCATCACCAGTGACACGCATCCGAAAGAGATCGCGATTTCGTTCGAGCTCGGCGAGCAACGCGTTCGCATCGGCGGTTGTGTGAAAGGTGCGGGGATGATTTCGCCGAGTATGGCGACCATGCTTTGTTTCATCACGACCGACGCGAATATTCCGAGCGAGTCGCTGCGCAAATCGGTGCTCGAGTGTGTCGAAGAAAGTTTTAACCGGATTACGATCGATGGTGACATGAGCACCAACGACACGGTTTTTGTGCTGGCGAATGGGGCGTCCGGTGCGCCGCAGATCAAGCGCAACAGCAAAGAGTGCAGGAAGTTTCGCGAAGCGTTGTGCTGGGTGATGCTGGAGCTGGCGAAGGCGGTCGTCCGCGATGGGGAGCGCTGTACGAAATTCGTCACCGTCAAAGTCGTCGGTGCAAAAACCTATCTCGACGCGAAAAAGGTGGCCGAAGCCGTTTGTAAATCCGCATTGGTCAAGGCGTCGTGGAATGGCGGCGATCCGAACTGGGGTCGAATTTTGCATGCGGTCGGATATTCCCGGGCGCGGATTCGCGAGGAATTGGTGGATATCCATATCGGCGGGAAAGCCGCTTGTGTCGGAGGCTTGCAAAGCGCGACTCCGATGGACGAGCTGCGTGCCGCGGTGGCGGAACCCGAATTTGAAATTTTGATCAATCTCAATCAGGGCAATGCGGATTATGTCATGTATTCCAGCGATCTTTCGCCCGAATATATCGACTTCAACCGGTCGGAATACGCCTATTGGAAGCAGGCTCGCAAAGACGGGCTAGTTTAAGGAGATTGCCACGACGGGCCTTTATGTTCGTTTCCGAACACTCGGACCCGCCGCGGACCATCCGCTAACCACGGGAAACGTACGGCGAAGGAATGACTTGTGGGTCGTTCTATCGCTGGGAAAGCTGTCTTCCCAGCCGGTTCAAAAAGAAATCGCCGGCGGGGGAGCAAGCGGGGAGGAGCGTTTCCCGTGCCATGATTTGGCAAGGTTTTTCTTACTTTTTCGGTAAGCGTGATTTCCAGTATTGCGGTTCTTGTATAGCGCTCAACGGCGGAGCTGTAATTCGCCGGAGCAGGAAGACCGGTTACAGTCCGTGCTTTTTGAGGAAAGGGATCAGCTCATCCACGCCGAAGTCCGCGAGCACTTCTCCGTCCCAATCCATCGTGGGCGCTTTGGATTGGCCGGAGAGGTCGATCATTTCTTGCATCGCTTCGCGGTTGCCGGAGACGACGACTTTTTTGAACTCGATGTTCTTGCGCTTCAGGTAATCGAGAACTTCTTCGCACCATGGGCAACCGGGTTTGATGTAGAGAATGGGAGTGGTCATGGCGTCAAAGGAAAGCTCGTTACCCGATGGGGTCAACCGCGTAGAAATCGAAGCGGCTGTTGGCGCTGATGATCGACCGGTTTTCGGCAATCGCTAGCAAGGAAATGAAATGAAGCGAAACGCAGGATGAAGGTCTCCACGTTTCGATGGGATCATGCCTTTATCCTACGAAGCGAACGGCGTGCTTTTTCGAGAGCTTGAGAATATCGCCGGGAACGGGTGAAACCGGTGCGGCGGGATCGGTGAGTTTTTCGCCGTTGAGCTGGACCGAGCCGCTGACGATGAATTGTTTTTTCAGTTCGCCGTTGGACTTTTCCAGGTTGAAAGCCGTCTTGAAGGCGTGTGCGGTGAGGGAAATCACGGTGAGCTCGCTGGGTAAACCGGCGAGCGCGAGTTCCGGCAGTTCGGCGGCGGCGAGATCTTTTTTCGAAAATCGGGTGTCCCAATCGGTTCGCGCGGCTTTTCCGGCTTCTTCCCCGTGATAACGGCCGGTCAGTTTTTCGGCCAATGCTTTTTTCGCGTCCATCGGATGGATCGCCGGGTCGAGCGTTTCGCCAAGCAGCAGCATGTAATACCGCGCCATCAATTCGTCGGAAACGCTCATCAATTTGCCGAACATCTCCTGCGGGGCATCGTTGACGCCGATGTAATTGCCGTAGGATTTCGACATTTTTTTCACTCCATCGAGTCCTTCGAGCAAGGGCATGACGATGACGACCTGCTGCGGCTGGCCTTCTTCTTTTTGCAAATCGCGGCCGACGAGGATGTTGAAAAGCTGATCGGTTCCGCCGAGCTCGACATCGGCGCGGATTTCCACCGAGTCCCACCCTTGCATGATCGGGTATTGGAGTTCGTGGAGGCGCACTTCCTGACCGGATTCGATGCGGGTGCGGAAATCTTCGCGCTGGAGCATTTGCTGGAGCGTGACCCGGGCGTTGAGCTTGAGAATTTCCTCGTAGGTCATTTTGCGGAACCAGTCGCCGTTGTAGACGATCTCGGTTTTCGATTTGTCGAGGATCTTGAACGCTTGGTCCGTGTAGGTCGCGGCGTTGAGGAGCACTTCGTCGCGGGTGAGCGGAGGGCGGGTCGCGGAGCGGCCGGATGGGTCGCCGATGGTTGCGGTGAAATCTCCGATCAGGAGCACCGCTTGGTGGCCGAGAAGCTGGAATTGGCGGAGTTTTTCGAGCGCGACGGTGTGGCCGAAATGGATGTCAGGTGCCGTCGGATCGACACCGAGTTTGATGCGCAGCGGGCGGCCGAGGCGGAGTTTTTCGAGAAGTTCCTTTTCGGAAAGGACTTTGGCAGTGCCGGCGGTCAGGAGGGCGAGTTGTTCTTCAGGCGTCACGGGGCACAAGCGGTAGAGGAGCAGGAGGCGGCGGGCAAGCCGCAAGGATCGCGGCGTTGAAATGGGAATCATCCGAGCCAATCCGGGCCATGAATTTCAGATGTTTTAGAAGATTTGTATTTTTCACTTTGCAAAACCGGTGGCACCCCTTAGTCCTTCCGTCCGCCATGAAATGGTGGTCGTAGCTCAGTTGGTAGAGCCCCGGATTGTGATTCCGGTTGTCGCGGGTTCGAGTCCCGTCGATCACCCCATTTTTCCTGCCGGGATCCGAGTTGGATCTGGACGGGAGAAAAGGAAACCACGAGAAATAAAAGATGCAGCCGCTTGAGAGTCGGATTAATTATAAGTTCCGCAATTCGCTGCTGTTGGCGGAGGCGCTGACCCATCCGAGCCTCGCTTACGAATCGCAGCGGCCCCATTTCGATAATCAACGGCTGGAATTTTTAGGAGACGCCGTTCTTCAACTGATCGTCACCGAGGAGCTCTTTAAAATGTTCCCGGATTTTACCGAAGGGAAGCTGACGAAACTCCGTTCACGGGTCGTTTCCCGTCGTGCGCTCGCCCGGTTTGCGATGGCAATCCACTTGGGCGACTACGTTTTGCTGGGGAAAGGTGAAGAAGCAACCGGTGGTCGGCGTCGGCTTTCGACGTTGGCGGATGCTTTCGAAGCCCTGCTCGGCGCGGTATTTCTCGATTCCGGGACCGTGCCGGTGCGCGAGTTGGTGTTGAATCTTTTTAAAGCGGAGATCGGCAACATGGTGACCAGTCCCGAAGAGCGGAATCCGAAGGGCGAGTTGCAGGAATGTTTGCAAGCGATCCATCCGCAGGCACCGGTTTACCGAATCGTCAGCGAAAGCGGTCCGGATCACCGCCGCGTTTTCCAGTCGGAAGTCGTCTGGCTGGATAAAGTTTTAGCGACCGGTAAGGGGAAAAGCAAAAAGGAGGCCGAAGCCCGAGCCGCCGCCGAGGCTTTGCGTTCGAGGCTTTGGGAGGAATGATTTGATCAGGCGGACAAAAACACGCGCCGGACGTGGTTTTTTGGAAGATCCGATCAGTCTTTGTGAGTCGCGGCGTAGGCGTTGAGATAGCCGACGCATTGGGCGATTTCTGGAAGGTTCGTTTTCCAGTTGGTTTCGTATTCGATGGAAACGTTGCCGGCGAAGCCGTGTTTGCGGACTTCGTCGAGGATGGCGAAGTTGTCGATCACACCGGTTCCAAAAGGTTGATCGCGCGAATATTTCCCGGTGACTTCGCGGTCCTTCATGTGGAAGGAAAGCACGCGAGGTGCGATTTTTCGAATGACTTCCAGAGGGTTGAGGCCGGAGGTCGCCCAATGGCCAAGATCGGCGCAGAAGCCGAGGTTCGCGTGGCGACCTTCGATGGCCTTGGAAATCGTTTCCGGGTTCCACAGTGAGGTCGGCCTCGGGTGGTTGTGGAAGCAGACCTTGAGGTCGTATTCTTTGGCGAGCTTTTCGAGGGTGTCGATGGCGTTGATGGACTCGGTGCTGACGCCATAAAGTCCGAGTTTTTTGGCAAATTCGAAGGTTTTGCGCGCTTCGTTCTCGTCTTTGGAAATGGCGGTGACGCCGAAATTCACGGCGGCGATGTGGTTTTTCTTCAGGTGATCGAGGAGCGCCTGGATTTTGTCATCTGGCAGATCCGGGTTGAGTTTGAGATCGCCGTGATCGCCGCCGAGTTTCTGATCTGGGAAAAGTTCCACTCCACCGGCTCCGGCCGCTGCGGCTTTTTCGATGGCCTCAAAAAGCGTGAATTCCTTGAATGACCAAAGCTGGACCGCGATGGCAAAACCGGCGGGGGTCGCGGCGATTTCCGGGAGGGGCGCGGCTTTTGCGCGGAGCGCCAGCAGGGCCGACGCGGCGGGAATCAGGCTGAGGAGCTTGCGGCGGTTCATGGGGATTTGGGTTTCCCTCGTTGGAGGGCGGATTACTAAGCGGGGATTTTCGCGAGGGCGTCCAGCAGCTTTTGATGGATGCCGCCGAAGCCGCCGTTGCTCAGCACCGCGATGACATCACCGGGTTTGGCGGCTTCCGTGACGCGATCAACGATGGTTTCGACGTCCGGTAAAAACCAGGCGCTGCCACCGAGACGATCGATGTCCGAGGAAAGTTTCGCCGGATCCAGCCGGTCGTTTTCCGGGATTTTGTGGAGATCGGGAATGGCGGAAACGACTGCGAAATCGGCGAGAGCGAGGGCTTCGGCCAGTTCGTTTTGGAAAACGGCGCGGCGTGTGGTGTTCGACCGTGGTTCAAAAACGATCCACAACCGCGAATCAGGATGCCGCTGGCGCAAACTTTGGACGGCGAGACGAATGGCGGTCGGGTGGTGGGCGAAATCGTCGATGATTTTGATGCCATTGACCTCGCCGCGCAGTTCCTGACGACGGGCAACGCCATCGAAGGTTTCCAAACCGGTTTGGATTTCTTCCACGGTCAAACCGGCGAAGGTCGCTGCGGCCACGGCCATCGCGGCATTGCGGACATTAAATTCGCCGGTCATCCGCAGGGAGTAGGAAATGCCACCGAGGGTGAAGGAGCTGCGATCTTTTTCGTAGCTCACGTTTTCGATGCGAAGCGAATTGCTGGCGGAAAGGCCGATGGTCGTGACCGGGCAGGGCGCGCCGGTTGCAACTTCGAGGCAGCTTTTTTCGTCGCCGTTGACGAAGGCGATGCCGGTTCGCGGGACGATGTTGAGCAGGCGCTTGAACGTCAGCTTGATCTCATCGAGCGAGTTGTAGATGTCCGCGTGATCGAACTCGATGTTGTTCACGACGACGCATTCCGGCAGGTAATGGAGAAATTTCGAGCGCTTGTCGAAGAACGCCGTGTCGTATTCGTCGCCTTCGAGGACGTTGAATTCCGAGTCGGTGAAATACGCGCCGCAGCCGAGATTTTTGGGCAAACCGCCGATCATGAAACCGGGGTTACGGCCCGCGCTGCGGAAAAGCCAGGCGAGCATGGACGAGGTCGTCGTTTTTCCGTGCGTCCCGGAGACGACGAAGTTGCGTTTTCCACGGAGGAAAAATTCTTTCATCACTTCCGGCAGTGAATGGTAGAGCAGCTTGCGATCGAGTGCGGCTTCGGCCTCCGGATTTCCGCGGGAAATGGCATTGCCGATGATGACGACGTCGGTATCCGCCGGAATGTTTTCCTCGCGGTAGCCTTCGGTCAGGGTAATTCCCTGGCCACGAAGGAAATCTGACATCGGCGGATAAACATTCGCGTCAGAACCGGTGACGGTGAAGCCGCGATTTTTCATGGCGGCGGCGACGGCACCCATGGCAGTGCCACAGATACCGGTGAAGTGGAAACGGGTCTTTTCAGCCATGATAAAATCTCGAAAGGGGCTCGATTGAGGTGAGGTCGATGCTGGCGGCGTCGGGCGGCACGTCAATCATCCGTTCCATTTTTCCGGAAGAAGTTCCATGCGAAATCTGCAATCGACCGGTCAAAAGGTCGGCGCGGGGACGGTGGAAAGCGTCCTTTCCTCGTCGCGGCGGCGGAGAATCCGGTCGGCGACTTCGGTGACCATTTCGGAAAGCAGCAGCCACAAATGTGAGCCTTCGCGGTAATCGGCGGGGGCGATGTGCTTGACGCGGCCGGCATGCGTGCAGAGCTGGAAACATTTCCGGAAGGAGCGACCGGTCGGGTCTTCGGGATTGTAAACGGCGATGCCGTGGCCGCCGTTGCGGTTCATCACGGTGAAGCACGGGACGTCCGTCGGGCCGTCGCCGACGTAGACCATGTTTTCAAAAGGGATCGGGCGTTGCTCGTGCGGCATGTGATCGTTCACGTCCTGATCGTGGGCGAGCATGCCTTTGTTGATGCGGAAAAGGAATTGGGTTTTGGTCGTGTGGGAAATGACGCGTTTCGGGAAGCTGATGCGGCCTTCGGCGTCTTCGCCGAATTCGCAGCCGAAAATCGCTTTGACGAACGGTTGCAACCGCGAGCCGTCGAGCAGCGCTTTCAGGCCTGAGGAAATGATGTAGTGCTCGACCTTGATCCCGGCGGCTTCGTGATCGGGGCGCAGTGCCTTTTTTGGCAGGTCTTGGAAAAGCTCGGGCAGACCGGGGAAAAAGCTGAGGCCTGCGCCAAGTTCGCTGAGGCGGGCGTTGGTGACATTGTCCATGCCGAGGTAATCGAGCAGGCATTTCATGTAAGCGAGTTCTCCGTCCCACTTTTGTTCGGAGACGAGCGAGTTGCACTTTTTCCAAAACTGCGCCGGGTGGATGCCGAATTCGGGGAAAACCACGTCGTCCTGCATGTAGCAGGGACTGAGCGTCTGGTCGTAGTCGTAAACCAGCGCGATGGTGTTTTGGGGAGCGGCCATGGCAAGGCGAGGCAAGCAACGCGCACCTGCCGCGACAAGGAGCAAGTTTTCGCGACGGATCGAATTTGTTTCTGGGAAGGCTTGGAAAACGCTAGGACTCGGGGAATGTCCGGCCATTCCTCTGATGATTCCTCGAAACTGGTCCAAACGATCGGGCCCTGGCAGATTTTATTTTACGGTCTGGGATCGATGCTCGGGGCCGGGGTTTATGTGTTGATCGGAAAAGCGGCGGGCGTTTTGGGCAACGCGGTTTGGTTGGCGTTTGTGGCGGCGATGATCGCGGCGCTGCTGACCGGTTTGTCTTATGCGAGCGTCGGCAGCCGTTATCCGAAGGCGGGCGGCGCGGCTTACGTGACACAGCGGGCTTATCGAAAGCCGTGGTTGAGTTACACGGTGGGCATCGCCGTGATGATGAGTGGCTTGACCAGCATGGCCACCGGTTTGCAGGCGATTGCGGAAAGTTTGGTGACACACGCGGGGATCGCGCTGCCGGTGAAACTGCTGGCGGTTTTGCTGGCGCTGATGGTGGGGGCGGTGATTTACCGGGGGATTCGCGAAAGCATGTGGGTGAACCTGTTTTGCACGTTTGTCGAAGTGGGTGGGCTGCTTTTTATCATCGCGGTCGGCGCGAAATTTTGGGGTGGAGTGGATTATTGGGAGGTTCCGCCCCAAGCGGCGGGCGTGGGAATTGCCGGGATCAGCATGGTGGTGATTTTGCAGGGCGCGGTGCTGACGTTTTTTTCGTTCATCGGATTTGAGGATATTCTCAACGTCAGCGAGGAGGTGAAGGAGCCGAGGAAATCAATTCCGTTCGGGCTCGTCGGGGCGATGATCGCGGCGACGGTGATTTACATGGCGGTGGCGATCACGGCGGTCTCCGTGATTCCGTGGAGCGAGCTTTCGACAAGTTCGGCGCCGTTGATGGAAGTGGCGAAGCGGGCGGCTCCGTGGTTCGGCGGGATCGACCGGGTGTATTTGTTCATCACCATTTTTTCCATCGGGAACACCGCGCTTTTGAATTATCTGATGGGCTCGCGGCTGCTTTATGGGATGAGCCGCCAAGGATTGATGCCGAAATGGATGGGCAGGGTCCATCCGGTCCGGCGGACGCCGCATGTCGCGGTCGGCGTGCTTTTTCTCATTGTGACGGGGCTGATTGTGATCGGCGGGGTGAAGCAGTTGGCGGAGGCGACAGCGCTGCTTTTGTTATCGGTGTTTGTGGTGGTGAATCTCGCGCTGCTGGTGTTGAAATTCAGGAAAAACGAGGCGCGCGGGGGATTTGAGGTGCCGTGGATCGTACCGGTTTTAGGGGCGATCGTTTGTTCGATTTTGATCATCAGCCGGATTCAAGGAGCGATCACCAGTCCGGATCCGGCCATGCGGACGGCACCGATCGTCGCGGCGGCGGTGATCGTCGCGAGTCTGATTCTCCATCGGATTTTGAAACCGGTGGAGGTGGTCGTTCACGAAGAATGATCGCGGCAGACGTCTTTTGCGATGAGCCGGTGCGCGGCGGGCTCTCAGCGGGTCAGATTTTCCAAGGCGGCTTCGAGTGTCGGAAACCGGAAGGCAAATCCGTCCGCCTCAAGCGTGGCCGGAAGCGCGCGCTGGCTTTCCAATAAGGTGCCTCCGAATTCGCCGAGGGCGATTTTCAGCGCGAAACCGGGGACGGTGAAAAGCGCAGGGCGGTGGAGTGCAGCGGCGAATTTTCGGGTGAAATCCGCGTTTCTCTCCGGGTGCGGGGCGCTGCCGTTGATCGGACTGTCGAGGGATTTTGAAAAAACCGCGTGGACGATGGCACCGCGCAGATCTTCGACATGGATCCACGGCATCCATTGGCGACCGGTTCCAAGTTTTCCGCCGATACCGGTTTTAAAGACGGTCGAGAGCTTTTCAAAAGCGGGTCCGCCTTTTCCCAAAACGATCCCAGTTCGAAGGCGGACGACGCGGAGTCCGAGGTCTTGGGCATCGAGTGCGGCGTCTTCCCATTCGCGGCAGAGATCGGCGAGGTAACCGGTTCCGGCGGCGGATTTTTCGGTGAGGATTTCGTCGGAGCGATCACCATAAATCCCGACGGCGGAGCCATTGATGAGAACGTTCGGGCGTGAGTGTTCAGGCAGGCGGCGGAGCGCGGCGACGATTTGGTAGGTGGTGCCGACGCGGCTTTCGTGAAATTTCCGCCGGTTTTCCTCCGTCCAGCGTTGGTCGATCGGTTCGCCTGCGAGATTGATCACGGCATCGTGGTCGGAAAGATCGAGAGATTCCGGGGTTTGCCAGCGGTCGACATTCGGTAATTCGCCTTTTCCGGATCGGCTGATACCGGTGACGGCGACTCCGCGGTTCGCGAGAAGTTCAGGGAGTCCGCGACCGATAAAACCGGTCACGCCGATGATGGCGACGCGTTTGATTGCTGGCATGGTGGAGGGTGGGCGAGTGCAAGAGATAGGATACGCGCAGGTCGGCGGCTTTCCATCTTTACTTCGCGGGGCGGCCTTCGTCTTATCGCCGCGATGTTCAAACTTGCCGGGTCGCTCGTTTCACTGCTGCTGGTTCTGCCGCTTTGTGCCCAGGAACCGCCTCTTTTGCCGGAAGATGTTCCTCAGGGTGACGATCCCTTGCCGATGGTCGATACGATCACGCCCGTGCCAGCTCCTGAAATTCCTTTGGGTGCCGCTTTGCCAGGGATGGAATCCATGCCGGAAAGCCTGAAAATCGATAACAAGGGCGGGACGATCGAAGGAGATTTGGAATCCGGTATCCGGTTTGGGGGGCCGGTGAAGGTGCAGGGCGACAATGGGTTGGAAATTTTCGCCGACACCGCGCTGTGGGACAAAAAAGAGGAAAAGGTTACTTTGGAGGGTAACGTCACGATTTATCAGGGAAATAGCCTGAATCGAGGGGAAAAGGCGGTGTATTATTATGTCACCAAGAAACTCGATACCACTGGCTTGCGGGCTTCGGTCGATCCGATGTTTCTGGAATCGGGGAAATTCCGGACGGAATACGAGGAGGATGGGCGGCAGGTTTTAGTGGGCGAGGACGCGGGAATCACCACCCATGACGTCGAGAAGCCGGACTTTTGGCTGAGGGCGAAGGAAACGCGCGTTTATCCGAACGATAAGGTCACCTTCAAAAACATGCGGCTGTATGCGGGTGAGGTGCCGATTTTTTGGCTGCCGTATTTGAGCCAGCCGCTGGATTCCGAACTGGGCTATCATTTCGAGCCTGGCGGAAAGTCGAGTTGGGGACCGTATTTGCTGAACTACTACGGCATCATGCTCGGCGGCGAACGCAATGCGGAAACCGGTGAAAACAAGGACGCGTGGCTGCTCACGACATTTCGCTTCGATATCCTGACGCGCCGGGGAGTCGGAACCGGTTTGGATTTGCAGGATAAGCGGTTGGAGGATCAGGGAGATGAGATAAAAGGCTTGAGCCTTTATTATCTCAAGGATGCTGACCCGACGATTTCGCGCTCGGGGGTGACTCGGGAAAGTATTAGCAATGACCGGTACGGAATCAAACTGCAGCAGCGCCAACTGTTCGACATGCCGGACGATGCCGAATGGCGGGCGGACGTGAATTTGAATTTCCTCAGTGACCGGTATTATCGTGAGGACTACGAACCGGAACTCTATCAGGACGATCCGTATCCAGATAACACCGCCGGGATTTTTCGCCGAGATCAGACCTCGTTGCTGTCGTTGTATGGGCGGTTTCGAATCAACGATTTTTATCGAAGTGATACCCGCCTTCCAGAGATCGCCTTCGATCAGGCACGGCGGCCGTTGTTCGGACTGCCGATCTTGCATGAAGGAACGACTTCGGTCGGGGTGATCGGTGTCGAGGCGGCAGATTTCAAACGCAGCTCGGTGATCGATCCGTTGCTTTCATTGCCTCCGGGCGATCCGAGGGCGAACGATTTGCTGGATCAGTTGCAAGGTTACGAACGCGAACTTGCGCTGCGAATCCGCGCGCTCTCGCCGGATGATCCGCGCATCGAAGGTCTGCGTGCCCAGCTTTTGGATTCGGATTTCACCCGATTCCACACGTATCAGGATTTCTCCCTGCCGATGATGTTGGGCGGTTGGCTGAGCGTCACACCGCAGGCCGGAGTCGGTCACACGCGCTACTGGTCGGCGGATGGCCCCTCCAGTTCGATCGATCGCACGTTGCTGCACGCGGGTACGGAGGTTTCGCTGAAATTTTCGAAAGATTTTGGCGATTTCCAAGATCATGGCTGGGGCTTGAATGGTCTGCGCCACGTGCTTCAGCCATACGCGAATTGGTCGCTCTTGTCGGCCGATTCGGCGGGGGAAGATGATCCTCGGATCGACCGATTGACTTTCAGCACGCGTCCACGCCCGCTTTCTCCTTCGCGCTACACCGCGATCGACGACCTTCAAAGCTGGAACACGCTACGCCTCGGCACCCGCAACCGGTTGCTGACGAAACGCGATGGTCAAACCCACGAATGGTTGTTTCTCGACACCTACATGGACGGCTATTTGGAAGACTCGGAGCTGGATCGGACGTTTTCAAATCTCTACAATGATCTGCGTTTCAGGCCATTACCGTGGATGTCGATCGATGTGGAAACGCAGCTCCCGGTCTTCGGAGGAGGAGATGATTTCAGCGAGTTCAGCGGTCGTCTTACGTTGATGCCGACGGAGAATTTTGAGTTTTCGGTCGGGTACCGAGTCCTCGACGATCATCCGGTTTTGGTCGATTCCAATCGGATCGACTTGCGGACCTACACCCGGCTTCAGGAAAACTGGGGTTTGGGCACGCGGCACGTTCTTGAAACGGACGACGGCGTTTTGGAATCTCAACAATACATGCTGCACCGGGATTTTGGCAGTTGGGTCGGTGGCGTCGGGATCACCCACCGGGACAACCGCTTGCGGGAAGAGCTTGGCGTGATGTTTAGCCTCACCTTGAAGGATTTTCCTGCGGCCTCCTTGCCTTTCAGCCTTGATGCGGAATAATCCTGTCACGTGAACCTGCCCTCTAAACAACTTCTCGAAGCTCTCGAACGCCGCTACGCCACCAAACAATTCGACCCAAGCCGTGTCATTCCGGCGGAAACTTGGGCGGATTTGGAAACATCGCTGATCCTTACTCCTTCGTCGTTTGGATTGCAGCCGTGGAAATTTCTGATCGTTAACCATCCGGAAACCCGGGAAAAACTCCGCGCCGCCTCGTGGGGGCAGTCGCAGGTGACCGAAGCTTCCCAGCTGGTCGTTTTTGCCGCTCGTACGGATCTCGGCGATGCCGACGTGTCTGCTTGGATTGAGCGGATCGCGGAAGTCCAAGGATCACCGATCGAGGGATTGCAACCTTTGCGAAACGTCATCGATGGTTTTATCAAGCCGATGACTCCGGAATCGCTTTACGCGTGGAATGCTCGGCAAGTTTATATCGCCCTCGGTCAGCTCATGACCGGAGCGGCTCTCCTCGGCCTCGACACCTGTCCGCTGGAAGGGATGAATCCCCGCGCGTATGATGAAATTTTAGGTCTCGAGGGAACCGGTTACGCGACGACCGTGGCTTGCGCGGTCGGTTACCGGTCGGAGGAGGATAAATACGCGAAGTTGCCGAAAGTCCGCTTCGACGCCGCGCGGCTCGTCGAGCGCATCTAAAACGGTTGTTTTTCCGGCGCTTTGATCCCAAGCATCTTCCAGACGTGTTCCATGATCTTGGTGGAAACTTCTCCCATCAACTTGAAATGTTTGACCTTACAATTCATTCCCACATTGATCGAAGGAACGCGTCCGATGGGGGTGTCGGCTTCGCCGAGTTCCACAAACAATTGTTGCTCAATTCGTTGGGCGGCGGCTTCGTCCGAAGGCAATTTCAGCTTTGAAGCTAAATCCGTTTCCTTTGCGATTTCCAACATCAGCTCGTGATCGCGGATTTTTCTTTCGAGGTCGGCGGTCACTCCCTGACGTTGTTCTTCGGTAACCTCCGCGTTCAGGGGCAGTGGCACCCAAACTTTCGTCATCCGATTTTGCCGCCAAGTATATAGCCCGGCCCCTGCGGCGATTGCTAAGACAAACGCACACACCGCACCGATAACGATCCAACGTCTCATTGCCCAAATTCTTAAAGACTTTCCTCCCCACTCCAAGCCAGAAATCCATGGAATATCCTACCACCACCGCCACCGTCGAATCCCTCCCGAACGGGCTCACCCTGATCCTCGATCCTGATCCCGCCGCACCTGTGGTCAGCGCGCAGATTTGGGTTGGAACGGGTAGCATGCACGAAGATGAACATCTCGGTGCCGGAATTTCCCACTTCCTGGAGCACATGGTTTTTAAAGGTACCCGGGACTTCGATGGCGACGCATTGGCCGATACCGTCCAAGCGGCCGGTGGCCATTGGAATGCTTACACCAGTTTTGATCGCACGGTTTATTACATTGATGGCCCGGCGGATTCGCTCGAAGTGTTTTTGAAAACCCTGACCGGACTGGTGTTTTTCCCCACGCTTCCTCAGTCGGAATTTGAAAAGGAAAAAGACGTCATCCGTCGTGAGATCGACATGGGCCTCGACGATCCGGACAATGCGTCCACGCGGTTGCTTTTTTCCACGGTTTTCACTCACGATCCGCGGCGTCATCCGGTCATCGGGCACCGGCATTTGTTCGATGCGATCCGCTACGATGACCTGATCGCCTATCATCAGAAACGCTATACGCCGGATCGTTGTTTTGTGGTGATTTCCGGGGATTTTGATCCGCAAAAAGCCCGCGAGCTGACCCAGCATTTCACGGCGGATCGCCAGACCGGTGGTGGCCGCGACCCGCTGGTGCCGGTTGATTCGTCGCAACTCGGCCCGCGTCGTGGCCGCGAAACATTTGCCATCCCCACCAGCCGGATCGCGCTCGCATGGAAATCCCCGTCGCTCGACGAACCGGAAGCGCCCGCCTTCGACGTTCTCGCCGCGATTCTCGGTCGGGGGCGCGCGTCACGTCTGAATCGCAAGCTCCGTGAAGAACAAGAGCTCGCTCTGGAAATTTCCGCCTTTTCCTGGACCGGTCCCGGCCGCGCGGGAATCTTCGCCGCCAATGCCGATGCGCTTCCAGAAAAACGCGACGTGCTGATCGAAGCGATCCTCACCGAAATCTCCGATCTTTCTCACACCGATCTTGAGGACGATTTGGCCAAAGCGAAACGCCAGATCGCCGCCTCGCAGTTTCGCAGTCTGACCACTGCGTCCGGTCGCGCCGCCGACCTTGCGTCGAACTGGCACGAAGCCCGCGATCTCGATTACACCCGGCGTTATCTTGCCGCGATTCACGCTGTCACCCCCGACGATGTTCGGAAAGCCGCCAACCGTTTGACGCGCGACCGCCTGAATCTCACCGTTCTCGATCCCCTTGACGCGCCAGCGCCTGCCAGCATCGCGAAAGCCCCGCGCAAGCTGGAGGAAATCGAAAGTTTCACGCTGCCAAATGGCCTGACGATCGCGCTCGTTCCCGATCGTCGCGTCCCACTGGTCCATCTTCAAGCCGCCGTGCGTGCGGGCCTTCCTTCGGAAACTCCGGAAAACAACGGGCTGAATCAGCTCCTCGCCTCGACCTTACCGAAAGGCACCGCCACCCGCAGCGCCAATCAGCTCGCCCTGACGCTGGAGTCCATCGGCGCGTCCATCGGCGCGAGCGTTGGGAACAATGCCCTCCTGGTACAAGCTGCCGGGCTTGCTCCGGACTTGGAAACGATTGCGGATGTTTTCTCAGAAGTGATCCTTTCCCCGTCGCTGCCGGTGGATGCGATCGAACGTGAAAAAGCCAGCCAGCTCGCAGCGTTGGAGGAAGCACTCCAAGATCCGCTGCATACCGGTTTTCGTTCGCTGCGGAAAACGATCTTCGGAGGAACCGGTTACGGCCTGGATGCCCTCGGCTCCGTCGAAAGCCTGACGAAGCTCGACCGGACGGTTCTCGTGCAGCATCATGCCGCTCATTTCACCGCGAAAAATATGACGATCGTCATCGCGGGCGATTTTGATTCGGCGGCTGCACGAGCACTTCTGACCGAAAAATTTTCCCATCTTCCCGCAGGCGAGGCATGGACCCCACCCGCGACCCGTCTGGTCCCCGGCGCGACCGTAACGGCTCACTTGCCGAAAAAACAGGCCGTGCTCACCATCGGGTTTCCCGGGGCCGGTGTCAGTGGGATTGATCGCCACGCGCTGGCGATGGTTCAGGAATATTCCTCCGATATGGCCGGTCCGCTATTCACCCGCATTCGCGAGGAACTCGGCCTGGCCTACCAAGTCGGAGCGACGCAATTTCTCGGATTTGATACCGGGTTGTTCACGTTTTACATGGCGACTTCGCCCGATCAGGCGGACCAGGCCAAACGCGAATTGCTGGCGGAAATCGAAAAAATCGCGGCGAACGGGATTCCGGATGACGTGTTTGATCGCGTTCGCTCGACGGTCCTCAGCGGTCTGGCGATTCAACAACAATCTCCGGCATCCGTCGCAAGGCATGTCGCTCTGGATCTCTTGTTCGGTCACCCTGTGGATCAATTCCGCACCCAGGTGTCCGTTTATCAATCCCTCACTCCGGAAAAGGTTCGCACCATTGCCCATCGGATTTTCCAAACGCCTTCCACTCAAGTGATCGTGCTGCCGGAAAATGACCTCTGATTCGACCATTCGAATCGGAGACGGTTTCACCTGAATTTCCCTTTCTTCTGGCAGTTTGAGGAAAAGGATTTTTGGGTCGTGGCAGCGGCACTCGCGTTCTGGCTTGCGATTCATCGCCAGCCGCTAGAGTTTCGGTCATGCCCGCCACGCCCGAAGCCGATCTTCGCTTCAATGAGTTCGTCATTCTCCAAGCGCAGAACGCTGGACTGTTCCTAGGTCAAATCCCGAATCCGCTCAGCGGCGAGAAGGAAATCAACCTGCGTGCGGCGAAATCCGTCATCGATTCGCTTGAGATGCTTGAGGCGAAAACTCGTGGGAATCTCACCGCGAACGAGGAAAAACTCCTTTCGATGGCCCTCACCAACCTCCGCCCGCTCTACCTCGCCGCCGACGATTCCTGATCCGGTCTTTCTTGATTCTGGCTTCTCCCTTCTTTCCTCTTTCTCAAAATGTCATTCGATCCCTTTAACATCGGTAGTGTTCCCGTAGGCGGCCCGGCCCCTTTTTTCATCCTTGGCCCATGCGCGCTGGAAACCGAAGCGTTCGCTTGGGAAATGGCGCGGTCTCTGAAGGAGATCGCCGACCGAACCGGCATTCATTTCATTTTCAAAGCATCGTTCGACAAAGCAAACCGCACCTCCATCGGCTCGTTTCGCGGTCCGGGTCCGGCTGAAGGTTGCCGAATTCTTGGCGAAATCGGGAAAGAACTCGGCGTGCCGGTCACGACCGACATTCACACGGCTGAGCAGGCAGACATCGCCGCGGAGCATGTCGATCTCTTGCAAATCCCGGCATTTCTCTGCCGTCAGACGGATCTTCTCGAAGCCGCCGCCAAAACCGGCCGCGCAGTGAACGTGAAAAAAGGCCAGTTCCTGGCGCCGCTCGACACCGTGAACATCGCGAACAAAATGCGGTCCTTCGATTGCGACCGGTTTCTGATCACCGAACGGGGAACGACTTTTGGGTATAACAATCTGGTCGTCGACATGCGCTCGCTCTACTGGATGCGAAAAGAAGGCCTGCCGATTATTTTCGACGCGACTCACTCGGTTCAGCGTCCAGGTGGCCTCGGCGGTGCGACCGGTGGTGACGGTGAACTGGCGCCCGTCCTCGCTCGCGCGGCGGTCGCAACGGGTGTCGACGGGCTTTTCATGGAAGTGCATTCCGATCCGGCGAACGCACTTTCCGATGGACCGAATCAAATTCCTCTGGAGTTTATCGAAGATCTTCTCGTCAAACTGATCGCGATCCATCATGCATCGCACTGAAAATCATCACTATCCATTGAATCCCTAGGATCTTTTGCTGCGCGTTCTTCCATTTTTCCTATTTCTGACACCGTTCGTTCACGCGCAGGGTTCGGAGATCATTGCGCCTCCGCCCCGTAAGGTGCCCGCCGTTTCGCTCCTTCCAGAAGGCAGCATTTTGCAAAAAGTGATGCTTCCTCGTTACGATAAAGATCGAAACTTGGTCGGAGTGATGCGGGCTCGGGAAATGACGCTGATTGATTCCGAACGGGTCGAGGGAAAAGATGTCACGATTGATTTTTATGATGCCGATCGCGTCCCACGCGGCCGGATCAACTTGAACAAAGCGTTTTTTAATCAAGAAAAAGGCACGCTCGAAGCGAAGGAACCGGTCGAAATCCATTCCGACCGTCTCATTGCCAAGGGACAGGGCCTCGTTTATGGGTTTGACCAGGGCGAAGGGTTTCTCATCGGCCCGGCCAGCACTTGGATCAAACCTCTACCCGCGACGACCATGAAATCCCGCCATCCCGCCCTTCGCGCCACCGCGTTTTTCGGCGCATCCTTGCTGCCGCTCATCGCTGCTCCACCCCCGAATCTCACGGCAGCAGAGGTTTCTGACTTCGAAGCTGCCGCCGTGTCTCGTGAGCCCGCCGCTGCCGCTGCCTCCGCCGCCACGACGAAAGAATTGGAAATCGCCAGCGCCGCCGGGGATGCCGCTTCGAAAGCCGCTGGAGAATTTCTCGAACAAGCCTCGCTGCCGCCCATCGCATCTTCGGAGGTTGCCGAGGCCAAACCGTTGGAAATCAAACCGGGACCTGATGACACGATCGTCGATTGTGAAGGCGGGATGTATTTCGATTCGGACGAAGGAGTGCTGGTTTACCTGAAAAATGTCAGCGTGACCGATCCGCGTTTCACTTTGACTGGTGCGAACGAACTGAAAATTTTCTTCGATAAAAAAGCGCCGGAGTCTGCGAAACCCGCCGCTCAAGGAGCGGAAAAACCGAAGGAAGGAAAAGTCGGTTCGGATCAAAGCGCACCGAAAGAGAGCGCGAAAAACACCCGTCTGGGAATCGGGTCAAAAATGAATTTTGGCGACGTCAAACGCATCGTCGCGACCGGTGCGGTGGTGTTTAAGCAGAAAGCGGTCGATGACAAGGCGCCGATCCAGGCGAGCGGTGCGATTTTCAGTTACAACGTGAAAGAGGGCGAAATCATTCTCAGCGGCGGTTATCCATGGGTGACTCAAGGCGACATGTTTTTCCGTTCCAATAAGCCAAACCAAAGGCTTCGGATCCGCACCTCGGGGACATTTGTCACCGAAGGATTCTGGAGTTCCGGTGGCAAACTCAATCAAAGCGGGCGCTAAGATCGCCCATTTTTTCAGCATGCCTGCTCCCGAAATTCTGCCCACGCACAAACCCGGTTCGACCTGCTCTCATGCCGAAACGGCCGTGCTTTTCGCTTCCGGCCTGCGGAAAACTTACAGTGGCCGAGCGGTGGTCGATGGCGTTTCGATCAGCGTCCAACCACGCGAAATCGTCGGTCTGCTCGGACCCAATGGTGCCGGCAAGACGACGTCGTTTTACATGATCGCTGGTTTGGTCCCTCAGGACGCAGGTGCGGTCAGTTTTAATGGGCACGACATTTCCCACATGCCGATGCATCGTCGCGCGCGACTCGGGCTGGGGTATTTGCCGCAGGAGGAATCGATTTTCCGGAAACTTTCGGTAATCGATAACTTGCTGGCCATTCTCGAAACACGGCCTCATCTGAATCGCAAAGAACGGATCGAGCGGGCGAACGATTTGCTCGACCGGTTTAAAATTTCCAAGCTCAGCAAGTCGCTGGCCATCACGCTTTCCGGCGGCGAAAAACGTCGTCTCGCGATTGCCCGCGCGCTGTGTTCCGATCCGAAATTGCTGATGCTCGATGAGCCCTTCGCGGGGATCGATCCGATCGCGGTGGAGGATATCCAACGGATTGTGCGGGAACTTCGTGACCGCGACGGTTTGGCGATTCTCATCACTGACCACTCGGTCCGGGAAACGCTGAGCATCACCGATCGGGCGTTCCTGATTCATGACGGTCGCGTCATTCTTGAAGGCGCTTCGCAGGAGCTCGTCAATGACCCGATCGCTCGGAAACATTACCTTGGTGAAGATTTCCGGATGTAACCGGGGAGTCTGAAAACGGAGCGTCGATATTCGATCGACGATTCATTTTCGACATCCTGTCGGTTTTAAAGTCCCCAAACGCCGGATTCGCTTTTGCGGGACTTGCGTTCGAGCGATCGCAAATGTTCGCGCTGTTTTTCGGCAGGGGTGCCGTCAGGCAAATCGGCGGGTTTGGTTTTGATGCGGGCAAGGCCCAGTTCGATCAGACGTTCGTGCAACCAGCGCGGCTTTCCGTTTTCCTGGATTTCGACAAACGCGTGAAACCGGTTGTCTTTGAACGGACTGTCCCAGGCGGTGTGGATGGTAAAAGGACGGGCGGAGAGCTGCTGGAGAGAGTAGTTTTTCGCCTTCACTCCGATCTCGACGGCTTGTTCTGGAGTGATGTTTCCCAGATCGGCAGCTTGGTCGCTGATGCGTTTGAAGTTGGTTTCTCCGCCGCCGTAACGTTTGAACGCGCTTTCCGGAGCATCGACGAAATACAGGCGAACCATTACTTCGCGATCGTCCGGCAGCCGGACGAGAAAACTGTCGCCGTCGTTGCTGCGGTTTTTGACCAACTGGCAATTACGATAGATCTCGTAGCTGCCGACTTTTTCCGGTGACGGCGAATCGGTGCGAGGTGCGGAAGCGGACCGGTTTTGCTCGGTTTTTGGCTTTGGCGAGTCTTCGCTTTTTCCGGTTTCTGTTGAGTGGTTGAGAAACCAGACGATGATCGAGGCGAAAAGGATCAGCAGCGAAAGCCAGGCCGGTTTACGAGCGCGCGGGCGGTGCATGGGGTTCAGAGGCCTTTGAAACCTTGATATTCCGGATAGGTGCCACAAGGCACGGAGACCGGTTTGAATTCACGATTCAGCTTTCGGTATTTGTTGATGAATTGGGTGGGGTCTGCCCAATGCTCCATGGTCGACGGTACGTTATTGCGTAGCATGCCGATGTTGATGTTGTGCCGGATCTCAAAATGCAGGTGAGCGGCATACATGCCGCGGTTCGTGCCGATGGTGCCGACCTGCTGGCCGCGTTTCACCTGCTGGCCAGTACGGACGAGGATTTTATCGAGGTGGCCGTAGAGGGAGTCGCAGTATTTCACCTGACCGGTTGAAGTGTCGCGGTAGGCGTGGCGAATGATGACGACATTTCCCCATCCTGCCTTGACGTCGTAGGCCCAGGTGACGATCCCTTCGCCAATGTTGTAAACGGGATCTCCGAGATCGCTGTCACCGCCGCTGCGTCCGTTCCAATCTTCGCCGAAATGTTGAGGGGAGCGCAGGCGCAGGCCGCGTGCTTTGTAGTAACCGGCCGCGTCCGGTTTTCCAACCGGATAGTCAAATCCATCGGCCAGATTGACCCGTACAACTTGCTGAGCCTGTGACCAACTGGTCAGGCAAACCCATGCGATCCACACGATATGAAAAAGAGGTCTGAGAGAAATTTTACCACCATGGGTCATCACAAACACTCCACTCGCGGGGAAGCTTAGCCGCAAGTGCAAAAAAAGCGACGACCCCAAAAGGAGCCGCCGCTTGGAAGGGATTTTGTCGGATCAGACTTGCTCTTCCACCTTAAGCGGACGGTAGCCACCGATCGCTTTGAAGTAGAGCAGGAGCAGAAGATAGGCGACGGCCAGGGAGGCAGGGATGAACGAGTCAACCTTGAGCGTTTTGCGGTTTCCTTGGATGTCGGCAGCCACCACGGTGGATTGAGCAGGAGTGCGCTCGACGGCAGGGACCGCTTTGGCGGCCTCAAGGCGGCCTGGATCGATCGCGGTTGCTTTTTCGAAGAAGAGGAACTCACTCGGTGCACCGGTGCTTTTCCATTCTTGATAGAGAGCGCTGTCTGCCTTGGCGAGTTCTTCACCGGCGAAGCGGTCTTTGAAATAACCCAGACCTGGAGTTCCGATCAAGCCGGCGGACATCATGCCGACGCCACCCATCAAGCTCATGGCGATACCACCGGTCCGTGGGAAACGGTCGCCGACGACGGCGAGCATGGTTGGCCAGAAGAAGGTTTTTCCAAGCGCGTAAACAAGCAATGCGCCGAGTGCTGGACCGAAGGAGTGAATCGCGCTGACAAGGTTAAGGCCGAGGCAGGCAATGATGGCGCAGACGAAAAGAATGCCGATGGGTTTGAGGCCGAGGCGGGTTTCGATGAAGTGAGCGCTGAAGCGAAGAATGAACATCATCAACGAAGTGAAGACGAAGAGGATCTTGCCTTGATCCGGAGTGAGAATCGCGCCGGTGATGTTTTGAATCCAACCGTCGGTGCCAAGTTCAACGGCGCCGACGAAGACGTGGATGATGAAAAGGACAAACAGCAGCCAGTGGCCGATCGAGAACGAAGTGACTTTTGCAATCGCGCCGAGGACGACCAGAGCGATGAGGGATGCGAGGATCGTGCCGGTCGCGGCACCTGGGAAAAGAGGTGAAAGAAGGCTGTTGAAGAAAAGGAACAGCATGCCGCTGACCACGAGGCCGCCGAGGATGCCGACGTCTTTCAGCATTTCGCCGAACTTGAGGCCTTTGTCGACCGCTTCCGAGCGTGGGAATTTTTGGCGGAAGAACATCACACCGTAGGCGAGGGTCGGAACGAGATAGAGGAACAGCTGGGCTTTCCAGCTCCAAGCGTTGGCACCGCTGCCAACCGTCCAGCCGATGAGTCCACCGAGGACCATGCCGAATGGCCAGCTTGCGTGGAGAATGTTCAGGTAGTGAGTCCGCGCATTTGGGAAAAGAGTAGCGACCAATGGGTTCGCGACGGCTTCAAGAGTTCCGTTCGCAAGGCCGAAAAGGAAAGTGCCCCAGAAAAGCAGTTGGTAAGCGGTCGCACCGGTACCTGGTGTCGCGGCGGTGGTGACAAATGCTGAAATGATGTGCAACAGGAACGCAACCAGAACGAGTTTTCCGTAGCCGATTTTATCGACGAGCACGCCGCCGATCATGATGCCGAAACAGAAGCTGGTGAAACCGGCGCCGCCGATCGCGCCGAGCTGCGCACCGGTGAAGCCAAATTCAGCGGCCCAGTTTGCGAAAATTCCGCCCCGAATTCCGAATCCTACCCCTGCGGCTAGAATGGCGGTAAAGCCGGCCCAGAGGAGCCGCTTGGCGTTTGGTACAATGGATGCGTCAGCGTGTGTCATGGGTTGGTAATGTTTAGTGGGGATTATCGATAGATTTTGATGATGGCAAGCATTCCGGCACGGAATGGAAGGAAATCTTATACGGCGTTTCCGGGTTCATCTTGCGAAGGATGGTCCGGGTGCCTAGCAAAACGCCCGCAACCGGTGAAGGAAGCGGGCGTCGGTGGAAGTGAAACCGGTTTATTTCGAAGAGGAAACGTAGCTGGCTTGGGAAGCGCCTTTGACCAGTTTCTTCTGCTTGATCCAACTCATGGTCGAGCGGAGTTTTTCGCCGACTTTTTCGATCGGGTGAGCAGCCTCGTCCTTGCGGATTTGGTTGAAACGTGGGTAGCCGTTTTTGTATTCAGCGATCCAGTCTTTGGCGAACTTGCCGTTTTCGATGTCCTTGAGCTGTTTGGCCATCCGCTTTTTCACGGAAGCGTCGATGATTTTCGGTCCGACCGAGACGTCGCCCCACTCGGCGGTTTCGGAGATCGAGAAGCGCATGCCGGCGAGACCGGATTCGTTCATCAGGTCGACGATCAGCTTGAGCTCGTGAAGGCACTCGAAGTAGGCCATCTCAGGCTGGTAGCCTGCTTCGACGAGCACTTCGAAACCGGCTTTGACGAGGGCGGAAGCGCCACCGCAGAGAACGGTTTGTTCGCCGAAAAGGTCGGTGACGGTTTCTTCGCGGAAATTCGTTTCGAACACGCCGGCACGGGTGCAGCCGACGCCGCGTGCCCATGCGAGGGCTTTGTCTTTCGCTTTGCCCGAGGCGTCTTGCTCAACAGCGATGAGGCCGGGAACGCCTTTGCCATCGACGAACTGAGAGCGCACGGTGTGGCCAGGGCCTTTCGGGGCGACGAGGATGACGTCGATGTCTTTCGGCAATTTCAAGCCGCCGAACAGCACGGCGAAACCGTGGGAGAAAAGAAGGGTTTTGCCTTTGGTGAGATTGGCAGCGATGTCTTTTTCATAAACATCAGGGATCGCGGTGTCCGGGACGGCGATGAAGATCACGTCGGCCAGCTTGACGGCTTCTGCAGTGTCATAAACCTCGAAGCCCAATTTTTTGGCGACTTCGCGGGACTTCGATTTCTTGTAGAGACCGATGATGACCTTGAGGCCACTGTCCTTCAGGTTCAGCGCGTGGGCGTGGCCTTGGGAGCCAAAGCCGATCACAGCGAGGGTTTTCTTCTTCAGTGGAACGAGCGATGCGTCCTTGTTGGTGTAGATCTTCGCGGCCATGGCGGAGCGTAGGAGTATGTTCGATTTGGGCACGCCGCGACCATCGGGGCCGAGGCGGGGGGACAAGCTGCGCAGCGGAAAACGCCGGGTCAAGCCCGCAGTTGCTTGGAAAAATTTCTGTCAATCACGAAGACGCGTTTTCGCAGAATGCGAGGCACGATTCATGACAGGCGGCACGCACGGCGGCGGCGAGGGCGGCGACTCGATCTGGAAGTGGGCTGCTGCTGGGGGATTCGAAAGTAAAGGACAGCGGACAGCCTTTTTTAATCACATAGATCGCCTCTGGCCAACCGGTGGGGATGTCCGGTTCGGACGGATGATAAATCCAGCCCGGTTCGTAGGACAGGTGGCCGTCAATTTCCGGGCCGGGTTCGGGTTTGAACCAAGGATCGACCGCTTCGAGGATACGATGGGCGTGGGTGGTTGGCGCACCGGTCATGTTCAATTCGTACAGATAGAAACCGGAAGTTTCCCAATCTTCGTGGAGCGAAATGAAAAGCTTCGGCGTGCCGATGGTGTCGAGCCATGCCGCGTGGCGATCGACTTCTTTTGACGAGCGAACGAAGTAATCACGATTCAGGTCCACTCCGTCTGCGTTTTCGCGCAGGTGTTCGGCCAGTCCATCCGGATTCAGCGCGGGGCAAATGATCCAGTGGATCGATTGGCAGAAAAAGTCCGAACGCATCAATTCCAAAGCCGCGAGCGGACCGGCCGGTTCGTCGCCGTGGATTCCTGCGGACAGATAAACCAGAGGGCCATTTGCTTTCCGTTCCCAAGCCAGAACCGGACCGGTTTGGGTTTCATGAATGTGCGTCGAAACGAACCCACGAGCGACTGCTTCCCGAGTGAAATCGGAAAGAAATTCGGCCCAGTGAAACGCGTCGCTCATCGGGAAAAGCGTGCTGCATTTTTATCGTCAGCGCAAAGCCGGTTTTTGGAAATGCCACGACGGGGTTTGCATCTAAATATCTAGATTGATCGTTGGCCGAAGATGGTTTGACGTTCCGCCTAGATCTGGGAAAAGCGCGATAGTCAAAGAACACAAAATAAGGATTTTTAGCTTTTCGCATTGGCATTGGAAAAAGCCCTGCGTAACCTGCCAGCAACAAAACGAGTATTTCTTGACGAAAGAAAACGCTCTTGACGGCCCCATCGATTTCCCCAGAGAATCAACCTCTGAATCGCTTTTACCCGTGACGTTAGATCCTAACACTCGATCATTCGCTCCCAAGTTTCTTGAAACTTTAGAGAAGCGAACCGGGGAGACTGCGCACTCTTTGAGAAACACCCCGATTGATCAGAGACGAAAGTCTGTGGAAGCAAAATGGGGGAAATCCACAAAATTTAAGTCTTATCATCCTCTTGTTGGACGGGGAAACGTGTTACACGGGCGAACAATAAGCAAAAGAGGCCTCAATGAGATGCTTGATGAAATATTGGATACTCCAACGGGAGTAAAACGTATTTTTAGTTTCGTCACTCGAATCTTCTCAAAATAGTATCTTCTCAGATGGAAGAAGCTGAAGTGGGAGATAAGTGTATACCTTGGAAACGAGGCCGTCCCTCAACTTTACAGGAGTTATTTACGTTCTATAATGAGTATGTAAAACTCCTTTATGCTGATGTTCAGACGGAGAATATAATTCCTCAAGAGGTTCTCTTTGAATTAAATGCTGCTCTCGATCATCTTTCGAGACACTGGATTCATAACGAACCGGAGGAAGAAGTAGTTCGTAAGGCCTACGGCCACATGAAAAGAGCATGCTTGGACATTTTCAAAATCCGGCTACGTACTGCCATTGATCAAATTCAGGAACTCAGAAAATGTGACGATATTAAGCTGATTGATAACGGTAATTTCAAAAAACAACTGAACAAATGTCATAGCGACATTAAGAAGAAAGCAAAGAAGGCACGGCAACAAGAGGGCCTTCCTGATTCAAATCTAAGCGTCCCCAGCTTTATTTTGTGGGAAGAAGTGTGGATTGATTGCGTAGGTATTGAAGATAATTATTATTTCAATGAAAATGTCAGTTGGGCCAAAAGGCGGGGAATTATTGGTTGGGCTCAACGTAATCTTTCAGGGCTGATTGTAGGTGTTGGGGGCTCAATCGGCGCAACTTACCTCTGGGAGAAATATTTGAAATAGATCTGATCCCTAAGGATATGACCGTTGGTATTCAAAATTAAGACATTGCTGATTGTTTAAACCGGTCGCTTTGATTTCGGCAAGGACGCGACGATGAGATCGTAGGAATGACGGATCAATTCGGCGGCGAGTTTGTTTGGAATCGACCGGTCGAAAATCACGGTATTCCAATGTTGCTTGTTCATGTGGTAACCGGGCGTGATCGATTCATATTCTTCACGTAACGTGATCGACCGGTTTGGGTCACATTTGAGATTCATGCGCGGCGGAAATTCCCCGGGATCCGTGATCGCGAAAATTTTTCCGCCGACTTTGTAGACGAGATTTTCCGGACCAAAGGGCGTGGTTTCTTCCGCGCCGGGAAAGGACAAACACAGCTCGATGGCGTCGGGCAGATCCATTCAGGAATCTTTGGCGAAAATTTCGGCGAAGAAGGTCTTCATCGCTTCCCAAGAACGCTTGTCGGCTTTTTCGTTGTAGGCGACCCCTTTGGACGGGTCATCGCCGGCCATTTTCTGGGTGAAGGCGTGAACTGCGCCGCTGTAGGCGACAAATTGCCAGTCGGCTTCTGCTTGGTTGAATTCCTTGACGAAGGCATTCACTTCGTCGGCGGGAACCATGGGATCGATGGCTCCGTGGAGCACGAGAACTTTGGCGGGAACGTTGCCTGCTTCTGCAGCCATTCCGTCTCCGGCGGACAGCCCTCCGTGAAACGAAACGACCCCCGCGATTTCCGCTCCGTCGCGGGCGAGTTCGAGCGCCCCGGTTCCACCGAAGCAATATCCGATGGCGGCGATTTTCGAGGGATCCGTGCGTTCGTCGTTTTTTAGAATCTCAAGACCGGCGTTGAGCCGTGAGCGGAAAAGGGATCGATCGGATTTGTATTTTCCTGCTTCTTTTCCGGCTTCCGGGGGCTGCGGGCGGATGCCAGCGCCGTAGATATCGAGGGCGAAAACGTTGTAACCGAGTTCCGCAAGTTGGCGGCTGCGGGCTTTTTCGTAGTCGGTCAAGCCGGTCCACTGATGGATCACCAAAACGGCGGGGCGTTTGCCGCTCTCTGCGTCATCGTAAACGTGGAAACCTTCAAGTTTTACGCCGTCTTTTTCGTAAGGAACGGTTTTTTCGACGAGCGCGGCGTTCGCATGGCTGACGAGGATCGCGGCGAGCAGGGAAAGAAAGGCAGGTTTCATCACCGGTGAACAAAGCGGAGATTTTTCCCGAGTCAAACTTCCATCTGCCGGTGAACGTCGGCGAGAATTTCGAATGAACGCAACCGTGCGGCGTGATCGAAAATCTGGGCGGTGGCGATGATTTCATCCGGCCGGATGTCGTCGATGAGCTCGCCAAGCTGGCGTTTCACCGTTTCGGGAGAGCCGACGACGCTGTAGTGGGTCATTCGGTTGACGTGGGATTGTTCGTTTGGAGTCCAGTCCAACCGGTCGACCGGCGGGCGAAGCGGGCCGGGATGGCCGCGGATCAGATTGAGAAATTGCTGCTGGAGCGAGGTGAAAAGTCGGGCGGCTTGTTCGTCGGTGTCGGCGGCGATGACATTCACACCGATCATCGCGTGCGGTTTTGCCAGAACCGAGGATGGCTGGAAATGTTTGCGGTAACCGCTGAGGGCGATGTTGACGTAATCCGGAGCGAAGTGGGAAGCGAAGGCGAATGGAAGCCCGAGTTCGGCGGCGAGCGCGGCGCTGAAATCGCTCGATCCGAGGAGATAAATCGGGATTTTTAAACCTGCACCGGGGACGGCTCGCAGTTTTTGTCCGTCGAAGGCTGGATGGAAATAAGCGCGGAGTTCCGCCAGATCCTGGGGAAAACTATCACCGTCGCTGCCAAGATTCCGCCGCAGAGCGCGGGCGGTCAGTTGGTCGCCGCCAGGGGCGCGGCCGAGGCCGAGATCGATCCGGCCGGGGTAGAGTGATTCCAGCGTTCCGAATTGTTCAGCGATCACCAGCGGCGCGTGATTGGGCAGCATGATTCCGCCGGATCCGACCCGAATGGTCGATGTGCCGGCTGCGACATAACCGATGACGACCGAAGTGGCCGCACTGGCGATGCCGGGGATGTTGTGGTGTTCCGCGAGCCAATACCGGTGGTAACCCCAACGCTCCGCGTGTTGAGCGAGATCAAGGGTATTTCGGAAGGCTGCCGCAGCGTCGCCGCCCTGAAGGATCGGAGCGAGATCGAGGACCGAAAAAGGAATCATGCGTTAGCATAAATCCGCGTGAGGTGGAAGCAAGCGGTCACTTGCTTCCATCTCAAATCACCGCCGGGCTTGCAACGGGTGTCTGCCGGGAGCAGGCTGGGACCATGAGGCTTCAGCAGGATCAGGTTTGGGAAAAAGGTGAAACGGCACTTCGCATCACCCGCTTGGAGCGGCATGAGGTGGAATTCAAATACCTGACGGCTGGCGGCGAGTCCGAGATCTTGGTGAAAAAGGAATTTTGCCGGCTGCTCAAAGGCGCGAACCTTCGTGCACCCCAACCGAAGGTTGAGCCCGCCGAGTGAAACCGGTCGCTGAACCGGTTTCAGACGGCGGACTTTTTAATAGATCAAGCTGCCACGTGGGCCGCTTTTTTTTTAATCTTCAGGGAAGCCATTCGTGTCTCCCGGGTGTGTTGCAAAAATCGGCGGACGGAAGGTCTCGCTTCGCCCCGGGCAACCAGCACTTGGGATTTCCAGATCTCGTGAGTGTCGAGCTCCCGGAACACGATACCCGGCTGGCGCGTGACGCGCAGAGAATCGGGCATCAACGTGACTCGACCGGAAACCGCGATCATCACCATCAGTGAGCTGAAGCCGTCGGCTTGAGCGACAAAATGCGGGTTGAAGCCGGCTTTTCGACAAACCGATTCGATCTGATGGTTAAATCCCGGGTATTTTGATTCATCGAGACCGATGAAAGGTAGCTCCCGCAAGTCTTCGACCGAGCGATGGGGTTGGGCCGCGAGCGGCGAATCCGCAGCCATGACCAACCGGAAAGGATGGCTTTCAATTTCGAAAAAATCCCAAGAGAGTTCCATCTGTGGGGTGGCGCTGCCGACGAAAGCCATATCGAGTTGGCCCTCGCGCAGGGCTTGCACCTGCTGGGACGGACACAGTTCGTAACAATGGGCTGAGATTTCTGGATGGGCTCTTTGAAATCCGTGGAGAGACTCTGCGATATCCGGCCCCATCATCCCGGCGACAAATCCGATGCGAAGCGTCTGGTTTCTCGCATGGCTCAACGGGGCCATGATCGAGCCTAACCGGTTCGCCATTTCGACTAAGATATGGCCTTCTTTTTGAAGCTTTCGCCCGGCCTCGGTGAGGGACATCGGGTTGGTTCCTCGCAGCAGCAATTGCGTTCCGAAATCCTGTTCCAGCTCCTGAACGTGGCGACTCAGGGCCGGCTGGGAGAGGCCGAGGATGTCGGCGGCGCGGGAGAAATTCAGGGTGTCTGCGAGGGTGAGAAACTCCCGGATTTTTGGGAGATCGATTCTTGAGCTATCCATGGATGTGGGTGGGGGGTTGGGAGGATGATTTACATCAGTGGGTGGGGGGAGAATCAGGATGATTCAGGCAACAAATTAGCAGGCGGGAATCGATGGGGCCACAGAGAGATCCTTCTCGGAAGTGGGGAGGATCGCACAAGGGGGCAGATAGCAAAAAGAGTGCAATTCCATCCAAAAATGGAAAAAATGAACGGCAGTGGCTGGGGGGCAGCTCATGATCGGGGGCGTCCGGGATGGGGGAATCCAAAGGGCTTAGAATGCTTTAAACAATGAGGACCGTGGGGGTGGAGCGTCCAGAAAATTTTGTGCGGTTGCGGAGGCATCTGCTGCTTTTGAAGACAGCCGATGCCCCCACAGCGAAACGTGGGGGGAGTTGGTTTTTGGCTCAAGGGGGGGATTGATCCGAAAACGTAGTGATCATAGTGTCATCACCCTGTAAAAGACCAATGCGAGTTTTGTTTGGTTGCTATTCGGTTTCTACATAGCTGAAAGGGGTTCGAGGATATTCGAAGAGTGTTTTAAGTGGTTGTCACATCAGATTCAGAGTGAGCGATTTGCGATCGATCGGGTTGCTCTTTAAGGTACGCGATCGTCCGGGTTGGATCCGATATGGGGAGATCCTTATCCTCTGGAAATGACCCGGGGAGACTTCGTTCGCCAGATTTTCTGGATCCGATCGATCGGCTCAATCACCCCATTGAATCGCTGGATTTTTGCAAAATCGACCGTTGGGTCCGGATGGAGATCCAAGTGAAGAGAGCGATCGTCGCCAAAAAATACCAAGGCAGCCAGCCGAGCGCTTCGACAAAAAGCTGGTCCTCACTGGCCGTGCCCGGATTTTTTTCCCGTAAAAACCGAGTCAGTCCGGCGAAAAGCAGACCCACCCCGCCGTAGCCCAAGTTAAAAGCCAATCCACGGAAGCTCAGCACCGTTGCCCGTTTTCGGGAATCGGTGACCTGTTCATTTAAATAATGTGAAACAAAAAACTGGGTCATCGACATCGCCACGCCGAGCGGCACCAGCCACAACAGTCCGTAAACCGGTAGCGCCCATGAAATCCCGACTAAACCGGTAAAGATCAGCGCGGCGACGATCCAAAAATTCCGCTGCATTGAACCGATCAGCGTCAGTTTTCGGGCGAATCTCGGAACAAAAAATCCGAACAGCGCAAAACCGGAACCGATCAGCCCGAACGTCGCCGCGGGCAATTCGATCGCACGGTAATAATTACTGCCGAACGTCAAAAAGAGGCGGACGATGCTGTCAAAGCAGAGCCCGGCGAGGATGATCGAGAGTGCCAGCGGTGTTGCCAAAATCCAGCGGCCGGCGGCGAGTGTCGCCCGCCACGGATTTTCCGCCGGTGGAACTGGCGTTGAGTCCACTGCGATTTCGGCGGTTTTTGAAACGGGAGGTTCTCGCAGATTCAGCGTCACGATCAGCGCGAGGACGGCATTGATCAATGTGAGATAAATCGGAAAACGCATCGTCATTTCCTGCGTCACCGGATTTTCGATGCCAAACCGGTTCAGCGCCGATTGCACAAATCCAGCGTCGTAAAACGCAGCGCCGAGCATCATGGCGGCGAAAAATGCGGCCGATTGCCAGCGCATCAGTTTTTCCAAAACGTTCGGCCATTCGGACTCTCGGCCATCGGCGACGAGCGAATCGTAGGCCAATGCTTCGTCGGCCCCGCTCGCACTCGCTTCCGCTGCGCCGCTCAGCAACCGGTTGACGAGAAACAGCGCGAAAAGCAGCGCCGGGTTTTCACGTGGAGCGAAAGCGAAAACCGCCATTTCGATCAGCATCAGCACCGCTGCGAAAACGACCATGCGTTTCCGCCCGAGGAAATCCGCCAGGGCACCGGAAGGAACTTCCAGTCCTACAATCGCGGCAGCCCACACGACATTTAGCAGCGCGTATTGTTCAACCGTCAGGCCGAAATCGAGGAACAAAACCGACATCACCGGGTAATACCAGCGAGCGTTGAAAAGCACCCGGAAAGCGATAAAAAGCGGGATGTTCCGACTGACGTTGGAGGAATTCACAAGTGGATTGGGTTAGCCGGTTGGCGAAGCGTGGCCGAGAGCGACGCGCATTGCACGGCGAGAATTTCGCGAAAACCGTCGGCTCTTTCAGAGTTTTCTTTTTGTCGGATTCCGGTTACGGGTTGGTAAATCCATGAAATCGTTCGCTGCTTTTTTTGCGCTTTTGATGCCCGCTGCCATCGCCGCCGATATCCCGATTTTACCGAGGATCAGTGCGCATCGGGGGGCCTCGCACGCGGCTCCAGAGAACACGCTCGCCGCGTTCCAACTCGCTTGGCAGGAGGGGGCGGACGCGATCGAGGGCGATTTTCACCTCACCGCCGACGGAAAAGTCGTCTGCATTCATGACGCCGATACGAAAAGAACCGCCGGCATCCGACACGTCATCGCCGAAACGGCCTGGGACGATTTAAAAACGCTCGATGTCGGATCGTGGAAGGGTGCGGAATTTTCCGACGAACGGATTCCTCAACTGGCAGACGTTTTGGATGTTCTAGCGCCTGGGAAATTTTTCTATCTCGAGATCAAAAGCAGCCCATTGATCGTCGAGCCGATCGCGCGGATCCTTGCCGAAAAAAAGGTGGATCCGGCGCAAGTGATTCTTATTTCCTTCGATCCCCAAGTGATCTCCGAATGTCGCAAAAAAATCCCGGCGTTTCAGGCGCACCTGATTTCCTCGCTGAAGGATTTTGATCTTTCGGGGAAACCGGAGGTTTACGCGGCGGTGCTGAAAGAATGCGGAGCTCAGGGATTGCATTTCGATGCCCGATCCGAGGTCACGCCGGATTGGTTGAATCAGCTCAAAGCTTCCGGGCTCAGCCTGACGGCCTGGACGGCCGATGACGCGACGCTGGCGCGGAAAATGATTTCCTTCGGCGTCGATACCCTCGCGACCAATCGGCCGGGCCCGCTGCGCATTCAGCTCACCGAAGTTGAGAAACCGCATCCGGAGAAACGGTGAGGATGACCGGTTGAAAAGCAGTGGTTGCGGACGATCCTGAAGCATGTCCAAAAAACCGATTTTCAACGAGAAAGCCAAATCCTCTGCCAAGCTGCCCATCGACGAACCGGTCGGCGACGGATTTCCCGTGGAAAAAGATGTTTCCACGCCACCGCCCGGAAGTGACCAAGAAGACGCCGATGACCCAGATCGCCCGTCGGGCGCAGAGGAAGATCCAAGCTGAGATTTCACAAAAAGCCGGATCGTCTCCTTTCCGAGAAAGAGAAAAATCAGCATGGGCGCTAAAATGAAGCCATGACGCAGACGAGCGCTAAGATCTGATGAAATCGATTAATCGACGGATTCATCTGGCAGATTGGATCTGCTGGGGCGCTCACTCGTTCAAAAAACGATGGAGGCGGAGGAGGGAATCGAACCCTCGAATGACGGTTTTGCAAACCATTGCCTTACCACTTGGCTACTCCGCCGTTTCCGGCGCGGGGGCGATTGATTACGCTGCGGCGGGGCGGGTGTCAATCCCGGGATTACAAACCGGTTGGATTTTGTTCGGATAATGCGGCGTCGAGGGCGCGGATGGCGTGGTCGAGCTCGCCGGTTGTCGCGGAAAGTGGTGGCATCAGAACGATGGTGTCGAGGATGGGGCGGGTGAGCAGGCCATGCGCGCGGGCTGCCTGACAGATGGATTCGCCGAAACGTTCGCCGGGCGGAAACGGTTCGCCATCGGGGCGGCGGAGGGAAATTCCGGCGACGAAACCGGCTTGGCGGATTTCGTGGACGAGCGGCTGGCGGGTTTGCAAACCGGTTAGAAGTTTCTCCAAATGGGAAATTTTCGCGGGCAGTTTTTCGAGCGTTTTTTCCGTTTCGAAAAGATCGAGGCTGGCGAGCGCGGCGGCGCAGCCGAGGGGGTTGGCGGTGTAGCTGTGGCCGTAGTAAAAGGCGCGATCTGCGGTGCCGAGAAAGGCGTCGTAGATTTTTCCGGTGGTCAGGGTGGCGGCGAGGGGCAGGTAGCCGCCGGTGATTCCTTTGGCGAGGCAGAGGAAATCCGGGATCACGTTTTCTTGCTGGCAGGCGAACATGGAGCCGGTCCGACCGAAACCAGTCATGACTTCGTCGAGGATGAGGTGGAGGCCCTTCGAATCGCACCATGCGCGGAGTTCGGCCAGCATGCCGGTGGGCCATGGGCGCATTTCGTTGACGCCTTGGATGACCGGTTCGATGACGACACCGGCGACGTTCGACAGAATTTCCGGAGGGAAATTTTCCAGATCGGCCATGGAGGATGCTTGCTGAACGGGGAAGCCCATGCCGCGGAACCGGTCGAAAAACCGGCCGACTCCGCCGAGCGATGCCGCGCCGAGCGTGTCGCCGTGATAGCCATTTGCGAAGGCGATGAAGCCATTTCGCTGTGCCTGACCGGTTTGCTGGCGGTATTGCACGGCCATTTTTAAGGCGCATTCGATCGCGGTCGATCCGTTGTCGGAAAAGAAAACGCGCTCCAAGGTGTGCGGCGGGAAAAACGCGCAGAGACGTTCGGCCAGTTCGACCGCGCCGGGGTGGGTGAAACCGAGAAACGAGGTGTGGGCGAATTTTTCGAGTTGATGGGAAATCGCCGCGTTGATGGCCGGATGGGCGTGGCCGTGGAGGTTTGTCCAGATCGAGGAATTTCCGTCGAAATACCGGTTTCCTTCCGAATCATAAAGCCAGCAGCCTTCGCCGCGGACGATGACAACCGGTTGATGGCTGCGGGCGCACCACTCCGATTGCCGGGTAAAGGGGTGCCAGCAATGAGTTTGATCGGCCTCGATCCAGTGGCGGGTGTCGTCGCGCATTGGCGGGAGATTTGAGAATCCAGAATCAAGAATCCAGAATGAAGAGTTAGAATCGCAGCGGCGAATCTTCGCATTCTCTTGATTCTTGATTCTGGTCTCTCAAGTCTGCTGGGCGGTTTGACTTGATGCGACCGGTTGCGGCGGCTATTTCGAGCGGCCCGGTTTCGGGTTTTGTTATGTCGATTTCTTCTTACGCCACTCCTTCACCCGCGCTGCAACGTGAGGTGAAACGCCGTCGTTCTTTCGCGATCATTTCTCACCCGGACGCCGGAAAAACGACGCTGACGGAGAAATTTTTGCTCTATGGCGGTGCGCTGAATTTGGCGGGAAGCGTGACGGCCCGGAAAAATCAGCGGGCGACGACTTCGGACTGGATGGATTTGGAAAAGCAGCGGGGGATTTCCGTGAGTTCGACCGTGCTGCAGTTCGAATACAAGGACTGCGTGGTCAACATTCTCGACACGCCCGGGCACAAAGATTTCTCGGAAGATACGTATCGCGTTCTCACTGCGGTCGACGCGGCGGTGATGGTGGTCGATGCCGGTAAAGGGATCGAAAGCCAGACGCGGAAATTGTTCGAGGTTTGTCGGCGCCGCGGCGTGCCGATTTTCACGTTCATGAACAAGCTGGATCGTCCAGCGCGTCCGTCGATGGATTTGCTGGATGAGCTGGAATCGGTGCTGGGAATCCACGCGTTTCCGATCAACTGGCCGCTCGGTGACGGGCCGCGGTTTAAAGGCGTTTACGATCGTGAAAAAAAGCAGGTTCATCTTTTCGAGAGAACCGTTCACGGAGCATATCGGGCACCGGTCAGCGTGAAGGGGATCGAAGATGAGAGTGTGAAAGCAGCGATGGAGGAGGCGACTTATTCGCAGGTTTGTGATGAGTTGGAACTGCTGGAAGGTGCGGGTGCGGATTTCGATCTGAAAAAAGTGTTAGCGGGTGAGCTGACGCCGGTTTTCTTCGGCAGTGCGGCGAATAACTTCGGGGTTCAGCTTTTGTTAGACCGGTTCCTTGAGCTCGCTCCTCCGCCGGAAGCTCGGGAAAGCTGCGGCATGAAAATCGAGCCGTCGTCGGAGGAATTTTCGGCATTTGTTTTCAAGATTCAGGCGAACATGAACCCGAAACACCGCGACCGGATTGCGTTCGTGCGGATCGTTTCCGGTCAGTTCAAGCGCGACATGGATGTGATCAATGGACGAACCGGTGAAAAGGTTCGTCTGGCAAACTCGCAGCGGCTTTTCGCCCGTGAACGGGAAACGGTGGACGACGCGTTTGCCGGGGATGTGGTCGGATTGGTCGGTAACTACGATTTGCTGATCGGCGATACGCTTTCGTCCAAGCCGGGTGTGGCTTTTGATGAAATTCCGCGATTTGCGCCGGAATGTTTTTCGTTCCTGCACAACAAGAGCACGGCGAAATACAAGCGGTTCCGCGATGGTTTGCAGCAGCTTTTGAAAGAAGGCGTCGCCAGTGAATTTCAGTTGTTGGATACCGGTGGTTCATCGGTTCCGTTGTTGGGCGCTGTCGGTCCGTTGCAATTCGAAGTTTTGCAATACCGGTTGGAAGGAGAATACGCGGCGGAGACGCGGATCGAGCAGGCGAACTGGTCGCTCGCGCGGTGGATGAAGCCGAAAGAAGGCGATCCGTTGGCCCCGGAAGCGCGGCCTGCGCTTTCACTGGGCACGGCGCTGGCTCGCGATTCGAACGGCTGGCTCGTCGCACTTTTGCCGAGCGAATGGGCGCTGAAAACGTTCTCCGACAAAAACGAAGACTGGATCATTTCCGAGCAGCCTTTCGCGCCGCCGGTGGTGGAAAAGTAACCGGTTTACTCGAGAACGCCGAATTTTTTCAGGCAGGCTTTTGTGAGAGAAATCCGCTTTGGTGCGGTTTCCATTTTGTCCATGTCGATGTTCAGCGCGAAGGCGTAAACGTTGTCATTTTTCTCGACCCAGCCGACGAACCAACCGGTTGGCTCAACGGATCCAGCCCAACCGGTTTTTCCGTGAAGTTTGGTGGTCGGCGTTTTTTCGAGCAGTGTGATCTCGTGCGTGGCACTGATCGCTTCGGCGGGAAATGGGAGATCGCTTTTCGCAAGGCGAACGAGGAAACCGGTTTGTTCGATTGGGGAAATTCTGAGCGGACCTTCAAGCCAGAACTGGTCGACTTTTGTGCCAATTTCCCTGTTGCCATAATCGAGTTTTTTCACCGACTCGGCCATTTTTTCGAGCGTGATGCGGCGAGCGAGTTCCTGATAAATTGGGACGCTGGAAATGCGGATCGCGTCGCGGAGTGAGAGGTCCTGTTCGAATTGCGGCAGGAATTGTGGCTTGCCGCCGTAGGGCAAAACTTCGTCGACATTTTTCACCGCACCGGTTGTGAGACCGATGAGTGTGTTGGGAATTTTAAAAGTCGAAGCGGGCAGGAAACGTTTCGCAGCACGTTCGAGATTGTAAACGTGGCGCACATTTGCCGAGACATCAAAGAGCACAAACGTACCGGTCACGTTTTCCGTTTCGAAAAGTTCCGCGAGCTCCGGTGCCTCTTTCACAACCGGTTCCGCGGCGGAACTTTCCGCGATGCTGAATGCGAAAATCAGCGAGAATAAAAAACAAAACCGGTTCATCGTAAAACGATTATCCAACCGGTTTCGGTGAACCGCAAATGCTGAATCAACCGGTTACGATGCGAGCGGACCGGCGAGTTTGATCAGCGTCGAGTCCAGTTGGTATTTCTGATGGGCGACGGCTTCGATCGGAAGGTGGCCGTAAGTTCCATCGCGGAAAACCATGATCGTATTCGTTTGTCCGGCATCGAGCGAATCGACGGCGGCGACGGCGAATTTATAAGCCATCACGCGGTCGTGAACGGTGGGTGAACCGCCGCGCTGGACGTGGCCGAGAACGGTGAGTCTGGCTTCCATGCCGATGGAATCGTTGATCCAGCGAGTGAGGTAGTCACTCATTTTCGTGCCCTCCGCGGTGATGGCGAGAACGTAGCGGCGACCGTTCGCGATCTCGTGTTTGATGCGCGCGCCGATGCTTTCCAGGTTGTAGGGCACTTCGGGCACGAGGCAGATTTCCGCGCCGCAGGAAAGTGCGCTGACGAGGGCGAGATAACCGCAGTGCCGGCCCATGACTTCGACGACAAAGGCGCGGGAAAACGAGCTGGCGGTGTCTCGGATCGAGTCGATCGATTGGCGGATCACGTTGAGCGCGGTATCCACGCCGAGGCAATAATCGGTGCCCGCGATGTCGTTATCGATGGTCGCCGGGATGCCAGCGAAAGGCACACCGAAGTCCGCGTAAAACTGGTTCAGGGCGCGGAATGAGCCGTCGCCACCGATGACGATGAGTTTTTCAATGCCGCGTTTTTTCAGGTTTTCGTAGGCCTGGCGGCGATATTCGATGTCGAAAAAGCGTTTGGAGCGCGACGAGCGGAGGATGGTTCCGCCGCGGTGAAGAATGCCAGAAACCAATTCGCGAGTGGCCAGCACGATGTTGTCGTCGATCAGTCCGCGGAGGCCATCGTAGACGAGGTAGGGTTCGTGTCCGCGTTGGGCGGCATATTCGACCGCGCATTTTACGGCGGGGTTCATTCCGGCCGAGTCTCCGCCGGATGTCATGATTGCGATGCCTTTGCGGCGAGTGGGTAATTCCATGAGAGCGGGGACGGGATGATCCTACTGAGTATGAAAGCAATGGCAGTGCCGAATCGTCCGGAATTTAAGCTCGGGCGGGAGGAAAAAAGAAATTCGCAATCGGAAGATGACTGGATTAGAGGTTCGGCGAATCACCGGGGAAACCGGTCTGCTGAACCTCAACGTGAAGGCCTTCTCTCCGGAAATGAAATTTAAGACCGCCGTGTTTCTGTTGCTCGCCGTCAGCGGGATCGCCAAAGCGGATCGGAATAGTCCTCTGCCAGACATGCGCGGCGGTTATCTGACGTTCTATTTGGACAATGATTTGTTCGGTGGTGAGGACCGGGATTACACGAATGGTGCGCGGCTGTCGTGGATTTCCGACGATCGGAAAATTTCGCAACTCGGTTCGGTGCAGCGGTTTTTACGGCCGTTTTCCGGAGATCCGGACAGCTTGGAACCTTTCCGCAAGATCACTGGTTTCCAAGATCCGGAAAAAATCCGCTACAACTTCGGTTTCGCGCTGACGCAGTTGATGTACACGCCGGAGGATTTCCGGTCCTATACCCAACCGGTCGGTCAACGCCGATATGCGGGCTGGCTGGGGCTCGGATTTTCTCTCCACGTCAAGGATGACCGGATTTTGAACTCGATGGAAATGACGTTGGGAACGACCGGGAAAAATTCGCTCGCGGAAAATAGCCAGGATTTCATTCACAGCGTCCGCGACATCGAAAAATTCAATGGCTGGGAAAATCAGATCCCGAACGAGATCACTTTTGATGTGAGCTACGTCCAAAAACGCCGGACCGGATTTTTGGAAATGGGCGATGGGAAATTCCGCATGGACGGACTGACGGAATGGGGGACTCGTCTCGGAACGTTCCGGACGGACGCGCACGTCGGCGGTTCGATCCGGATAGGTTACAATCTCCCGGGGGAGTTTTCCGATGCGAGGCTTTCATCGACCGCCTACTCGCACCGGTATTTCGGCGCGGATGCAAAAGATGAGGGCGACTGGTCGGTCTATTTTACTGCCGGTGTCGGCGCGACCGGCGTGCTGCATGATGCGACGTTGGACGGGCCGTTATTTCGCCATTTTGAAACGGGAAATCGTCGTGAGCCGTTCTTCGCTGAAATTTACGGTGGCCTGGCTATCCGGCATCGGGACGTGGAGCTCAGCTACGTCCACACCTTGCGATCTCAGGAATATCGGGAACAAGCCCAAGCCGCGAATTTCGGATCGCTGGCGCTGCGGGTGAGGTTTTGAGAAACCGGTCGGAAATTTGATTTTCCTACAGGCCGCGGAACTCGGTGGCGAGGCGTTTCGCGGTGGCGATGGTGTTCCGGTGAAGCTTGGCGGTGAACTCGGGCTGGCGATTGTAGCCGCCGCCGTAAAGAATCGCGACGGGGATCCGGTTTTTGATGAAGGCACCGAGCAGAACTTCGTCGCGACGTTGGATGTCTTTGAGCGAGAGGTGCATTTGGCCAAACCGGTCGTTCCGGTGATTGTCGGCGCCGGAAATCCAGATCACGAGATCGGGGGAAAAGGCGTCGAGCGCCCCGGCGAGCGTGGCGAAAAGTTGCTGAAGATACATTTCGCCTTCGACGTAGCGGACGGTTTCGACATCGAGGGTCCCGCCGATTTTCCGAGTTGGGTAATTTTTCCCGACGTGGATCGAGTAGGTGAAAACGCGCGGATCATTTCCGAGAATCGCCGCGGTGCCATTTCCCTGATGGGCATCGGTATCGACGACCATGATTTTGATGTTCGGCTGCTTATTCTGAAGATCGCGGATGGCGATGGCGATGTCGTTAAAAACGCAATACCCCTCGCCGTGTTCGCTGAACGCGTGGTGGGTGCCGCCCGCGAGGCAAACGCCGACGCCTTCGGTGAGCGCGGCGTGGCAGGCGAGGCGGGTGGCTTCGACCTCGGTGGCGCTGCGGCTGAAAAGGTGGGGAGACGCTGGCAATCCGAGGAGGATTTGTTCTTTCCGATCAAGCGCGCCGGACTCGATTTTCCGGATGTAGTCGCGATCATGCACCGCTTGCAGAAGATGGAGATCGGCGGCGCGGACTTCGATGATTTCCTCCGGTTTCAAAATCCCGCCATCCAGCAGCATGTCTTTTGAGACACGAAACTTGTCCATCGGGAACGGATGTCCTGACGGCAACGCAAGTTCGAGGTCCTGAGAATAAAAGCAGCGCATGAGTGAGAGACTCTCGAATCTAAAGGAAAGAATCAAGAAAGAGGGAAAAATGGGCTAAGAATCTGGAAACCAGAGCCAGAACCCAGAATGAAAGAGCGCGTGAAACGAGACGCGTCGGCAGTCGGATTCTTGTGTCTTGATTCTTGAATCTGGATTCTCAACTCTCCCCCCGTGTTTCAGATTGTTTTTAACGAAATCAGTGCTGCGGAAATTTCCAGTTTGGGGACGCTCGACCAACTGGAATTGCTGGATGAATTCCGTGTTTCGGAAAAGGATCTGGAAGCGATCAACGGCGACCGGTTTGGAAAGATCGAGCGGGATGGCAAGGTGCTCTACCGGTTTCGCGCAAAAGACTACCGGTTTTATTTTGAAGTGAAAGACGCTTCGGTGGTCGTCCACCGCGTTTTGCACAAGGGAACGTTTTCCGATTTTCTTTTCCGTTCGGCAATGCCAACCGGCGGCGAAGATGAGGCGCTCGCGAACTCCAAGCATTTCTGGAAACTCATCGACGAAGGCCGGAACGCGCGGGCGCTTTGAGAGACTTCGAAGCTTTTTTCTAAACGCCGATTCCGTGGATTAGAAAATGGAGAATTTCGGCATTGAAAAATCTGCGGCGATCAAAGACCGACGCACGTTGAGGCACACCAGAACCGAGTGATTCTTGATTCTTAAATCTGGCCTCTTGCTTCTTCGATCGGCTTATCTCAGCATCGTCGAAATGAAAATTTATGGAGTCATCGCCCTGTTGGTCATTTTGATCGGAAGCTGGTTTCTTTACTCCCGGACCGGTTCGGAAATGGCGTTGATTGATCAAAAAATCGCTGAGTATGAAGAGATTGGCGATCCCGATGGGATGGTGCCGAAACTGGAAAGCGAGAAGCAGGGATTGGAAGGTCAGAAGACGTTTAATGGAATTCTGCTGGCGTTTCTATCGGCTGGCATCGTCGGAATTTTATTTGTGATTTTTGTGCTGCCAGCGATCGCGCATCGGGTGACGCACGCGGTTTACGATAGCGGTGAGGAAGTGGAAAATGATCCGCTGCACGAAGCGCGTTCGCTGATCGCTCAGGGCGAATATGAAGGTGCGATCGAGGCGCTGAAAGTCGCTGCGGCGGCGGATCCGACGAACCGGTATCCGTGGGTGGAAATCGCCAAGCTGCAGAAGAACCATCTGGAAAACACTCCGGCGGCGATTCAGACAATCCGCGATGCGGTGCAGAGCCAGGATTGGGAAATCGATGATGCGGCGTTTTTGATGTTCCGCCTTTCCGAGCTGTATCACGAAAGCGGTGATGAAAACTCGGCGGCGGTCACGCTGCGGCAGGTGATCGAGCAGTTTCCAGAGACTCGACATTCCGCGAATGCCCGGCATAAGCTAAACGAGTGGGGCCTTGCATGAAATGGGTCGAGCGGCTGGCGGCGTTTTTCGATCGCCATCCGTTGTTCGGTGCTGCGATGGCGGCGGTCGCCTGCATTTTGCTGGCGAATTTTCATCCCGTTGTCGGTTGGGTCGGGATCGGTCTGATCGGCGGGATCGGTGCGGTTTTGGGAAAAAGTCGCCTGGCGATCGCGTGGGTGATTTGCGGGTTGGTGGCGGTCACGGTTTTTTCGCTGCGGAATCATCAGCGCGATGAAATCGGATCGAAGCTCCTGAAATCCGGCGGCGGTCCGGTCGAGGCGGTTTTATCGGCGGATTCGAAAGGCGGCGGCGGGCTTTGGTCGGCACCCGTTGAGTTGCTCGGGAAGCACCGCGGCGCGAAAGTTTGGTGGGAAGGTCGCGGCGTCGGACCGGTTTCAGGGGCGCGAGTGTCGGCTTCAGGGAATTTTCAACCCCTGCCGGAACCTCGGAATCCCGGAGAATTCGACGAAGCGGAATGGCTGCGCCGAAAAGGGATTTCGGCAGTTTTTCAAGCAAGCGAGGGACGGGTCGAGACTCCTGGGTGGCCGGCATTCGGAGCACGACTGCGTGCCGGATTTCGCACGGCGGTGACCATCGGATTGGAGGAAGATTCCGAGTCGGCACGGGTGATCCGGGCGATCGTGATGGGTGAGATTCCGCCGGACTCGGACGAGCTGATCGCCGCGTTCCGCAACAGTGGGACGCTGCATATTTTTTCCGTCAGCGGCATGCACGTCGCGATGCTTGGCAGCATCGCGTGGCTGGTTTTGCGGTTTTTGGGTGTGCCGAGAAAGTGGGCGATCATCGGCCTGATCCCGTTGATTTTTGGTTACGCATGGATTTGCGGAAACAGTCCGCCGGCGTTGCGCTCGGCTTGGATGATGGCGGTTTTCCTCTTGGCGTTCGTTTTTCAGCGGCGACCGGATTTGCTTAATGCTCTGGGCGCGGTGTTGCTCGGGGCGATGCTTTGGAACGGAAATCTGTTATTTCAGGCAGGGGTTCAGCTTTCCTATGGGGTCGTCGCCGCGATCGCGGTGGGCACCGCGTGGGCGACTCGGGCGTTCGTTTGGTTGGAAAAACCGGAGGAGTATCTGCCGCAGGATTTGCGGAGCGGGTGGCAATCGTTCTGGCAAAATCTGCGACATCAAACGGCTCAGTCGCTCGCCGTTTCCTCGGCAGCGTGGGCGGGATCGACGCCGTTGACGGTTTTCCATTTTGGTCTCGTGACGCCGGTCGCGGTCATTTCTTCGGTGATCTTGGTGCCGATCGTTTTTGGATTGTTGAGCGCGGCGCTGGTTTCCGCAGCGGTGTATCCGGTTTGGCCGGAGGGCGCGAAATTCGTGAACCGAGCGAACGGAAAATGGGCAAATGGTTGCGTCTGGACGGCGAAACGATTTTCGGAAATCCCCGGTTCGCATTTTCAGGTGCGCCGAGACAGCGAACCATTTTTGTTGATTTACGATCTGGAATACGGGGCGGGAGCGGCGTGTTTTTCTGGCGGAAATGCGGGAGGGGTGATGATCGATTGCGGAGATCCACGGGGATTTAAACGAAAAATTCTTCCATCGTTGCGCAAACGAGGAGTGGAGCCCGATTCGGTCGTTTTAAGTCACGCTGACGGAAATCACCTCGGTGGTGCGAGTCAGGTGTGGGAGGGGTTTCCGGTGAAACAGGCGCTTCTCCCGGTGGGTAAATCACGCAGCCCGAATTACCGGTCGTGGCTGGAAGATGCGCCGGAAGCAGGCGTTAAGGTGTTGCAAGCGTCAGGTTTCCAAGGGGTTCCATTGCCGCTCGGAGCGTGGCTGGAAGTTTTGCACGCGCCGGAAACGGACTCGCAAAATGCCTCGGCGGATGAGCGAGTGGCGATTTTTCGACTGCATTGGAACGGATGGAAAATTTTGTTCACCAGTGACGCAGGCCTTCTGACAGAGCGAAAGCTGCTCGATTCCGGAAAAAATCTGGATGCTGACGTGATCGTCGCCGGTCGGCATACGCGGGATCTGGCCTTGGGGGATGAATTTTTGGACGCGGTGAAACCACAGGTCATTGTCGCCTCTCATGCCGATTTTCCGATCGAAGAACGGCTGTCGTCCCGGCAGGTGGAATATTGGAAATCGCGCGGGATTCAGGTGATGAATCAAAAGCAAACCGGCGGCGTGACGATCCGGGTGGTCGGGGAAACGCTGCGCCTGGAAGGTTTTGTGGATGGGACAGTGGTGGAACTGGGGAGATAAGAGCCTTTTCAAGCCCCCACATGGCCACGGATCGGGACGGAAATGAAACGGTCAACCCTCGCTCTGCAGCAAAACCGGTTTCCGACACCTCAACCGGAACATCGATTTTCCTTCAGCTTCCCATTGGATCTGGAAATCGGTTTTCGGATAAAAAAACGAGTCTTCGGTCCATTCGAGGATCTCAAACCGGTTGTGGTTTTTCACGACCTCGCTGGCCCATTCGAAATATTCATCATGATCGGTCATGAAGAGAAATTCTCCGCCGGGCAGGAGGGAATTCCAAACGGCATCGAGAAAACCGGTCTGCACGAGGCGTCGGCGATGGTGGCGAAGTTTCGGCCATGGATCGGGGCACAGCAGGTGAAGCCGGGACACGCAGGCATCGGGCAATAACCACTCGACGGTGTAGCGGCTTTCGAGGCGGAGGACTCGCGCATTTTTTAAACCATTGCGGGTCAGCTTTTTACAAACTTTTCGGACGCGGCCAAGCAGTCTCTCGACTCCGAGGAAATCGCGCTCGGGAAACTCTTTTGCCATGCCGAGAAGGAACAATCCATCGCCGCACCCGAGGTCAATTTCCAGCGGACGATCGTCCGAACAGATTTCCGACCGGTCGATTTTTTGGAAATAGTGGGCTGGCACGAATTCCCCCGCCATGGCTGGACGAGGGAGGATATTAAGAGGCTGCGACGCGGTCACCGGCGTTATCAACCGGTTTGCGCGGCGCTGGGCAATCTCAAATTCGAGGCGGGACAGAGTCTGTGAGGAAAGAATCGATTTCCTTCGAAACGAAAGTCCGGGGTCCAATTGTTGGGTTCCCGCTTGACGCTGTTTCCTCCGCACTCCTAGCTTGAAGTCCTGACGCGCGTCTCGTTTGACCGCCTCTCAATTTAAACTCCGAATCTCTCGCCACCGTGGACCTCCAGGAAATCCGTCGAATCGTCGAACTCATGAACGAGCACGGGCTCACTCATTTCGACCTCACCAAAAAGGACTTTCACCTGAAGCTGAAAAAAGGCCCGGATTTCGACGATATCCGTGGACTCCTCGCCAGCCTGCCGACTGCCCCGGCCGCCGCGCCCGTTCAAGCCGCAGCCGCGCCGGCTGTTTCCGGTGGAGCGCCAGCGACTCCGGCCGCTCCCGCCGCCGAAGGTGCAGAGATCACCTCGCCGATGGTCGGAACCTTCTATCGGAAATCCGCTCCCGACGCACCTCCATTCGTGGATGTCGGCAGCACCGTTTCCGAAGGCCAGACGCTTTGCATCATCGAAGCGATGAAGGTCATGAACGAAATCAAAGCCGAGCGTTCCGGCACGATTTGCGCCACGATCGCCGTCGATGGCAATCCGGTGCAATTCGGTGATGTCCTTTTCCGCATCAAGTGACCGGTTTTCGTCCTGAAAACTGAAGACTGAAAACTAGCAAACTTTTCCATGTTCAAGCGTGTCCTGGTCGCCAATCGCGGCGAAATTGCTCTCCGCATCATCCGCGCCTGCCGCGAGTTGGATGTCGAATCCGTTGCGGTTTATTCCGAAGCGGATGTCGATTCGATGCACGTTCAACTCGCTGATGAGGCGGTTTGCATCGGACCTGCGTCCAGCAAGGAATCGTATCTGAAGGCCGACCGGATCATCGCCGCGGCGGAGATCACGGGTGCGGACGCGATTCACCCGGGCTACGGTTTCCTTTCCGAAAACGCCCGCTTTGCGGAAATTTGCGCAACTTCGGGGATCACGTTCATCGGACCTTCCGCGAAGATCATTTCCCTGATGGGTGATAAGGCGACCGCTCGTGCGACCGCTGTTGCCAACGGTGTGCCGATCACGCCTGGAACCGGTCTGATGGACAGCCCGGAAGCCGCGCTGATCGAAGCGAAAAAAATGGGGTTCCCGGTCATGATCAAAGCGACCGCCGGTGGTGGTGGCCGCGGGATGCGTCCGTGCTTTAAAGAGGAAGAATTCATCGCCCTGTTCCGCGCCGCGTCGAATGAAGCGCTGGCTGCCTTCGGAAATGGCGACTGCTATTTGGAAAAGCTCGTGATCAATCCGCATCACGTCGAGTTCCAGGTCATTGCCGATTCCCATGGGAATTTCATCCATCTTGGCGAACGCGATTGCTCGATGCAGCGCCGGAACCAAAAGATCATCGAAGAATGCCCGTCGCCGCTTTTGACCCCCGAGCTCCGCGCACGGATGGGCGAGGCGTCGGTGAACTTGATCAAAAACATCGGCTATCAAAACGCCGGGACGATCGAATATCTCGTCGATGAAGCGGCGGAAAATTTCTATTTCATGGAAATGAA